>CALYQQ010000009.1 GCA_945288535.1 uncultured Enterobacterales bacterium
GGTTATTTCTATAAATTTATCGCATATAAAATTTTTTGATATTGATATTGATATTATATACTATAAAAAAATAAATAAGATAGATCGCGTAGTTAAAAGCGATATTACTATAGTATAATATTGTGACAATCACTAAATAACAGCTTTAATCCATATTTTCTTATTTCTAAAATCAATTTTAATTAAATGCTTATTCATAAAATCGATCCCTAATACGCCATCAGCATGAAATTTTGGTGAAAGAGAATCTAAAACCATCGTTTGAATGTTATTTGTTGGTACCCGATGAATATTAAGCGATACATATTGATAATCATCTTTATTATTCATTCTAGCTAGCGTTTGTTGTGATAGTGATGAGCGTTTTATTATTGACGTAGTGGCTCCACTGTCTAAAACCATTTTATATGTTTTTCTATGATCTGATGCATCAATAATAATACCTTCATGACTAAAAACAAAAGGGATAGAAATCCATGTATAATCTAATCCCGCATAGCTATTATTTTCATCAGATATGACTAATTTCTTTTCAGGAAAATTAAATGTAGCCAAATAACCATCGAAAAGATCTAACCCAATCACAGGTAAATGATCGATTTCCTCAATACTTCGTCCTTTGGATAATACCTTACCCCATTGTTTATATTCAATAACATCTATTTTATTAAATATAAAAGAATTTAATTCTAGACGGTTAACAGTAAATTTTCTACATTCATTAATTTTACCTGCTAAGTCAATATAGCTCACTTTTTTTGCATATTCTGTTTTATTAGGTAATTTATTAATAATATCTATAGGTAGATGTAATCCGCCTCTAGCACCAGTATCAAGCATTACTTTAATTTTTTCATCTGCAATATTTAACAGAATATAAGGTAAACTAATTTTTTCATCAACATTCAATCGCCAAATAACCTCATTTGCCAATGTTAACTGACTTATAAATAATAAAAATAGAGTTAATACCGTCTTATCCATAATTTTTATCCTATTTTATTTATTATTAATAGTTTTATCATATTAACGATTAAAATTTTAAAGTAATAACATTTTAAGTTAGAATGATCCAGTTCAAATATAGTGATATCTTATTAATAAGATACTTTTCCCGTAGTATATGTTGCTCAATTTTTTTCTTATCGACACTAATGTGTCATTACTTATTTTGATATATTTTTCCTTATTTTATACAACTCATTTTATCTAACTTAGAATAATGATCAGATTATTATTCTAAGTTAGATAAAATTAGCTCTTTTTTTGTATTATTTTCATTTGATTTAGCATTAGCAAGTGCTAAAAAAATGTCCAGGTAAAAATGTACATGATCAAAGAACATTTTAATGTTAATAAACAAAGCAAAAATTTGTGAGAAACCAACTTACTTATCAACATTTCGTCATGACCTAGCGCCATTAGTCAACCGATAGCCCCTCATTATTAAGAAAGGTGTTTTTTACAGAAAAAATACCTTTTACTATTTCTCATCTATTCTCGAGAAAGAATAACCTATTGATTAATGACAATATATCAAATATGTCAGCTAAACTATGACACTATTTTGTTCATACATTAGTTAAACTCTATCTACGGTTTATTTCTATACTATAGTAACTAAGCATTGTTTTTATGGATTAATAAGTCGTTAGAGTAATGATTTGTATTAATTAAAAGAGCAATAAAACAACGATAGCTATCAGATAATATTTGAGCCAGCATCAAAGAACTCGTTTTGAAAATCAAGTTCGTAATTACCCTTTAACATTATCAATACGTTATAATTAATTTAGAGAGGAAATATAATATGCCTTATCAAACCCGAGATGAATTGCCAGATTCAGTACGCCACGTTTTACCATCTCATGCACAAGATATTTTTAAAGAAGCATTTAATAATGCGATAAAAGAGTATCAGGATCCGAAAAAAAGACGTGATAATAGTGACGCAGAGCAAATTGCTTTCAAAGTAGCCTGGGCAGCAGTAGAAAAGATATATTATAAAGATAAAAACGGTAAATGGGTTGCTAAAGATGCATCTCATTGAAAAGATAAAGACAATTAAATAATACAAACAAATATCTCTATTTTCTTGAATAGGAGCTAATGCATTAGTCGTAATAAGTGGTAATAACACCTATTTTTGATGTTGGCTTTTATATTATTATTGCGAATATACTAGTATGTTCTTTTGGCTTCCTTTAAGTTAACTCTATTAGTAATAAAGAAAAAGCATGATAACCCATCTGGGTCGCATTGGCTGGAAGCTCTCAGGATGACATATTGGCTTCGTTATAAACCCGGCTAACGATAATAGGTTGATCTGGATCACCGTTCATAAAATCCATAACAACTTCATCATTTAATCGCGGAATTTACATAGCGCCAAAACTTGACCTGCTCAGCTACTAGCAACATCTATCCAGCATGAACGAGTATCATCATCTTTAACATAGCGAGCCCAATGAAATTTAACTTTTACCCTGCTATGTTTATCCGTCCAAATCGTTTCTCCTTCAGGATAAACTACCCGGGCAGTTTGCGGTCCTTGGGTTTTAGGTCATGACGTCGTGCGTGGTGTACGTCAAGACGTGGAAGTGGGAATAGCATAAAAATCACTCGCCTGACTGCGGTCAACATCACGGCTACTAGCATAAGTATTATCCCAAATAGAGTAAGTGCTTTGAATAATAAGATACGCCTGATTATCATCACTACGAGCGGACTTCACGACGGTCAGTTTACCGCTAGGAAGAGCCATACACGTCGTAGCACTACCGAGCATTTTTAATTGCTGTGCCACTTGTTCTTGCTGTCGAATTTCGTTATAGGCATAAGCCTGTTCACAGTCAATAAACCGCCCTGACCATTCAAAAGACTTCAGTAAATTTAAGTTTATGGGATACTGCATTATTTTTATCATCGAAGAGCGTGGTGCAGGGTTTAGGATAATAGTCATTCATACTGACTTTACTGGCAGTGACAGAGCTACTAACCTGCCAATAGCTAATACAAATTTCATCGACTATTGCCGAGGCACCAGGATCATGATAAGCAATGAAGGGATAGGAAATTGGCTGATAAGCTTCAGGGTAATCGGCTAATACTAGAGTACGCTGACCTTGCTGATGAGTAAAGTGGTAATAAATGCCCTTATGCTCCATTGGGCGGTTAATAAATAAATGCTAACCAACTTTCATTATATTGAATACAATAACCCCATTTGCGGTAATCACCAAAAATACGGTTATCAACCGTAATATTATAATTCAGCAATACGTGTTAATGATATCTGGAACACGTTACTCCTGAAAAATGCGAAAGTCTTTATTTTGACTCAAATACCATAATCGAGGATAGACATCTGCTTGATAAATGTAATAGCGTGATGAGCCTTCTTCCTGACCTTTTAATTTTATGGAAATAATATCACCATTAAGCCAATGGTCAGAGGCATAAAGTTGTTTAACCTGAATAGAGATAGATTGTCCCAATAGAGAATTTAAATCGATATTGCTGTCAAGACTTACCATTTATATTAAATAATAAAATAGAGAGCGCTTCCTTGCCCCGTAACGAACAAAATAATAATTTATCTGCCAGCGAGGTATGTGCAATTACTAGTCTGGCCATAATGGTATCTCAGAAAATAAGCTTTAATAGAAAACAAATAGAATAGTATATTGATCATATTTTGCTTAAATAAAATAGAATAAAGAATAATATCACATTAATTAATTTAGTTATAAAATATAATTTTAATCTATTAATTTTAGTTTTAATAATATAAAAATTAATATTAATAATTAGATAGTAATTTAAATAATTTATTCACTATTATAAATTAGTTTAACTATGATTTATTAAACAACAAGTCAATTATGCTACAGTTAATAGTATTATAGTTATTGTTAATTATTTATATGTTAATTAACAATATTAAATTATAAATAAAACAATTAAATTTATTAAATATTATATATAACAATAAAATATAATAAACAAACTGACTTTTTATAAAAATTTATTTTAATATTATATTTAACCTTATATTCGTTGTTTGCTGCCTATTTCTCGGTAAGACGTGTTTTTATACTTCTCTTTCTTAATAATTATGCATAAAATATAATGCAAAATTGATTCTGTATATTAACTATGACTCATCTTTATTATTTCCCCTTATATCCTATTATTCTCTTATTTAATAATTAACAAATAATATGCCAAAGTCTGCCAGATATTTAGATTTATATGTAACTAAAAAATTTTCTCAATGTTAGGGTTTTTACATATTTATTCC
Source organism: uncultured Enterobacterales bacterium (assembly GCA_945288535.1). GTDB lineage: Bacteria > Pseudomonadota > Gammaproteobacteria > Enterobacterales > CALYQQ01 > CALYQQ01. The sequence goes on from CALYQQ010000009.1 coordinate 4,304, forward strand.
CTTATTTGACCCATTTATTTCATTTTTATCTTGTTTGTAAAATAGTTCGTAGTTCATGCCATATTTTCAGCAAATTTCTGCTTTACTATCTATTATTTAATTTAGTTCTAACTTAAACAAATACTTATAAAAGATTCATCAAGATAGCGTTAGTCACCGTCAATGATGGTTCTTTATTTTTAGTATTTGAGGAGTCTTAACATGCTTCATTGGCTTTCAAACTGGATAATGGAAGGTATTAAACACTCTCCAGAAATTCTTTTATTTCTTTCGTTAAGCTTAGGATATTTAATTGGTGGCATTCGTGTGGGTAAATTTCAGTTAGGTGGCGTTGCCGGTTCATTACTGGTAGCGGTCGCATTAAGTGTATTTGGTGTTACCATCGATGCCGGCGTTAAAGCCATTCTATTTGCTTTGTTTATTTATGCCGTGGGTTATGAAAGTGGTCCACAGTTTTTCCGTTCATTAGGCGTTAAAACATTACGTGAAATCTTTTTAGCATTATTTATTGCCGTGGCAGGTTTAATGACAGTCATTGTATTAGCTAAACTTTTCCACCTAGATAAAGGGCTTGCTGCCGGATTAGCCGCCGGCGGATTAACGCAATCAGCAATTATGGGTACCGCATCTGACGCATTAACTCAACTAGGACTTAGTGGGGATGAATTACGTCGACTACAAGCAAACGTGACTATTGGTTATGCAGTAACTTATATCTTTGGATCACTAGGTGCCATTATTGTTTGTGTCAATATTTTACCGAAAATCATGGGTAAAGATATTCGTGATGACGCTATGCAAGCACAAGCTGAACAACTTCATGGTTCAATTATTTTAGGTAATAACCAAAATTTTGCCTTATCTGAAATTAGTGGTCGACTTTATCGTATAACCCACCAAATTAATCAAACCATTTCACAGATTGAATATGCTATTAATGGGATCAGTGTTGAGCGAATCAAACGTAATAATAAAATTATTGAGGCTACACCTGATACCACATTAAAAATAAACGATATTATTTTAATTGTAGGTCATCGTAATGCCATTATTCATGCAGCTGACCAGCTTGGCACAGAAATAAGTACTACTAATGGTATGGATATTATTATGAATACACAGGATGTAGAGATGCGTAATTCCCATTATGTTGGGAAAAGTTTAACGCAAATACTTTCTTCCGATGAAGTGATGAAACTTAAACATGGAATTTATCTTATCGCTATTCATCGTGATGGCCAACCCTTACCACTCAATAGCGATGTTCAGTTAAAACTTGGTGATGTCGTAACGATTTATGGGTCCGATAGTGATCTAAAACGCGTTATTGATAAAATTGGTGCACCTATTACCAAAAGCGAAAAAACAGATTGGATCTTCCATGGTTTGGGCGTGGTTGTTGGTTTAGTTATTGGACTTATCGTTATTCGTATAGCCAATATTCCGATCACCCTTGGTGCTGGTGGAGGTGCTCTTCTCTCTGGCTTATTGTTTGGTTGGTATCGTTCTCGTCATCAAACCCGCGGTAACATTCCAACAGGTGCAGTGCAATTATTGAAAGATTTTGGCTTAGCCGGTTTTGTTGTTGTCGTTGGTTTAAGTTCAGGTCTAGAAGCCATTAATACTATTAGAGAACAAGGGATTTCACTCTTTTTAATCGGCATAGTAGTTACATTACTTCCGATGATCCTTGCTATTTATTTTGGTAAATATATCCTTGGCTACAAAAATAGTGCTATTTTTGCTGGTGCCCTATCTGGGGCCCGTAGTGCCAACCCTGCCTTTGGTGAAGTGTTAAATAAAGCTGGAAATGCATCACCGACAAATTCCTTTGCCATTACCTATGCCTTAGCTAATGTTTTCCTTACTTTATTAGGTCCATTAGTTATTGCGTTCGCTTAATTGATAACCTCATACTAAGGATCCTGATTATGAAAAACAAAATAGATTATGCGCAATACGCTAATTTAAGTCCCTTTGAATTAAAAGATAATTTAATTAAGTTAGCGCAAAGCCGTACCGATCGTGTTATGTTGAATGCGGGACGAGGCAATCCTAACTTTCTTGCTACCTGGCCACGTCAAGCTTTTTTCCAGCTTGGTCTATTTGCAATTCAAGAATCTGAAATGTCGTTTTCCTACATGAATGAAGGTATAGGTGGATTACCTATTAAACCTGGTTTAACAGGGCGTTTTGAAGATTTTATTCGTTGTCACTATGCTACGCCTGGTGTACCATTTTTAGGTAAAGCATTCTCTTATATTCGTGATCAACTTGGACTTGATGAAAATGCATTTTTACAAGAAATTGTGGAAGGCATTTTAGGCTGTAATTATCCATATCCAGATAGAATGTTACGTTTCAGTGAAGAGATTATCAAATCCTATCTTTTACAACAAATGGGAGCACAGGCACTTAATTGTGAAGATATTGATCTTTTCGCAACGGAAGGTGGTACAGCGGCAATGACATATGTATTTAACTCAATGAAAGAGAATGAGTTAATTCGACAAGGCGATAAAATTGCCATTGGTGCGCCCATTTTTACACCTTATCTCGAGATCCCTAGTCTGAATGATTATCAATTAGTTGAAGTCTTAATCAATGCTGATCCTGAATCAGGTTGGCAATATCCAGAATCTGAATTACGTAAGTTAGAAGATCCTAGTATAAAAGCGTTTTATATCGTCAATCCTTCTAACCCACCATCAGTAAAAATAGATGATAAAAGCCTAAAGATTATTGCTGATATTGTTGAAAAGCGGTCGGATCTGATCATTCTAACAGATGATGTTTATGGTACTTTTGCTGATAACTTCCAGTCATTATTTGCTATTTGCCCACAAAATACTATTTTAGTTTATTCATTTTCAAAATATTTTGGTGCGACAGGTTGGCGTTTAGGTGTTATCGCTACAACTCGTGATAATATATTAGATAAAATCATTACAGAATTACCTAAAAAAACAAAACAAATTTTAAATAAACGTTATAGTTCAATCGTCACTGAACCTGAAAAACTAAAATTTATCGATCGTTTAGTTGCAGACAGTCGCGCGGTAGCATTAAATCATACATCTGGCTTATCGACACCACAACAAATCCAGATGGTATTGTTTGCCTTAAGTGAAATGATGGATGCCGATCAAAGTTATAAAGCTATGCTAAAATCAGTAATTCGTCGGCGCGATAAAGCACTTTATCGACATTTAGGACTAACAAATCATACGGATGAAAATAGTGTTGAATATTACACATTAATCGATTTAGAAAAAATTTGTCGAGAATTGTATGATGATAAATTTGCTCAATGGATCTTAAAAAATAAAAATCCAACTGAATTGCTCTTTAGAATCGCCGATGAGGCAGGGGTTGTACTGTTACCAGGTAAAGGCTTTGCCGTTCAACATCCATCAGCACGTGCTTCTTTAGCTAACTTAAATGAATATCAATATGCTGCTATTGGCTCTTCAATGCGTAAATTAGCCGAAGAGTACTATGCCGAATATAAAACAAAAAATAAATAAAATAAGTTAAATAAATAAGCAAAGGATTGCTTATATAATAAAAGCATTATCTTACTTTATAATTTCACTAAAAGTGCGCTTTAAAGTGGTGCTACTCTGTAAAGTTGCTTCTATTAATGGACGAAATAGTAATGTAGTAATACGGCTTAATGCTAGAAAAATCAAAGTAAAACTTGATAAAGACGCTCTTATCAATCTGGAATATGACTTTTTACAACCAATGACTAGATTAAATGTCTCAACCCCTATTATTCGATATCAACGTGATAGTGGTTCATACTTTTTTGCTCCTGCTAAAGGGAACATGGATGAGTTTGCAAAATCTATCGGCGCAACATCTGTATTTCAAAAGCAAAAGATACTCTTTCTTAGAATGATATAAACCAATATTATAAAAATACCGCTGCCGTAGCATCGGATAATCATTATCCAGACACTATTCTCATCGGTCGTAACAAAATGCAAAAACAGGTGAATTTTATTTTGGCTGTTTACGCCTTGATTATTAAATTAGATTGCATCAAAAATGAGTTAACTATTCTTGTGTTTGACTTAATTTAATCGCATCATTTACTTAAGAATTAGTTAGCAATCTAATACTTCGCTAGCAATTTAGTTGCAATAGGATATTTATTTTTTTATTTATACCTGAATATAAAAAAATTTATCGAATAAGATACTATTACTAACATATTGATAGATTTAAAACATTCGATGATCAAGAAAGATATATATGGCTACTATACAAAAAAAGTTAATTATTAATTTCTATAGCAGATCATATTTGACTTGCTAACCTATCTAAACAGAATATAATTAAATTACTAGAAAGATGAATATCAATAATTATTGATAATAATAAATACTGACAAAAAAAATAATTCTTACCGTTGAAAATATCTTGTCTATCGAAATTTTAAATGCTATTTTTCATCAAAATAAAAAATAAAAAAATATATATAATAAAATTATCAAAGCATGTAACTATTTATAATTGCAGTTAACATAAAAAATACGCTTAATACAATATTTATTGTTTTAATTATAAAAGATAATTTATGTACAAAAGAATAAATATATATTAAATAACGTAGTACAAGTATTTTAAATTTGGACTATTTATGTTTACTAGGAGAAGTTATGAATATTATATCGACCTTACATAAAGTTACAGGATTTTTAGCTTTAACATTAATATTAATATTTATAACAAGCTCTATTTATATTGAAATAAATGGAAATGTTATTTTAATTCAAAAAGTCAAATCACTAATAGTCTTTCCAGGTTTATTTATTTTAATTCCAAGCTTAATTATTACAGGTTCTGTTGGATTTCGCCTTGCTGGACAATCAAAAAACGTTTATATTTTAAAAAAGAAAAAGAGAATGCCATTTATTGCTTTAAATGGAATATTCATTCTCATTCCATGTGCTTTATATTTAAAATATCTTTCAACACATACGTTAGATAGTACTTTTTATTTAGTTCAAACCTTAGAGATATGTGCAGGATTTATTAACTGTGTATTAATAATCTTAAATATTCGAGATGGGATCTGGATTAAAAAAAAATAAAATTTATTACTTAGTCAACCCTTGTGGTCTTGATAAGTTATATTTAGTACTAATATAAGGATATGTTATGTATATTGAATATATAATTTCACTATTCATGGACGTTAATACTTCGCTTGATCATCTCAATAAAAATATTGAGATTTGGTCAAAAATTTTACCTTCCTATTTAATACAAATATAATAAAAGAATAAATAACTAATAAAATATAATCTTTAATTCATTAATTTTTATAACTATGACAATTTATATTTTATACTACTACAAGGATATATTATGTATATTGGACATATGATTTTATTAACTATTAATATTAATTTACTATTTTTTCAAAATGAAAATAGTAACGTTCGGTCATATATTTCCTTTCCTTATTTAAAAATTAAAATAAAAAACAATTAAATAATAAATAGTATATTATTCTTACTTAGTTAATTTTTATAAGTTTTAAAATTTATATTTCATATTAATATAAGGATATGTTATGCAACTTGAATATATAATTTCATTTCCTATTGATGTTAATTCTTTATTTCATTTATGTAAAAACCTTGAAGTTTGGTCACAGATTTCTCCTCCTATTTAGATGCTGATAATAAAGCATTCGAATACCAAACAGTCTATTGATCTTATTTAGTCAATCTTTGTAGTCTTGGTAATTTATATTTCATACTAGTACAAGGATATGTTATGTATACTGAACATATAGTTTCACTTCCCATTGACGTTAATTCAGCATTTGATCTATGCAGAAATGTCGAAATTTGGCCACGCATTTTTCCCCCTTGTTTAGATGCTAAAATAATAAAGCAATCGAATGATAAACAGTATATTTCTCTAACCGCATTAGCAAATGGTAAGGTTTTTAGTTGGAAGTCTGAACGCGATATTGATGTAGTAAATAAAACAATACGCTTTGAACAAACGCATAAATCACCTTTAGTTAAATTTATGACAGGAGAATGGAAAGTCAATAAATATCTAAATGGCAGTCAAATTGTATTAAAACATACATTTGATATTAAAAATGATATTAAAAATCTCGTGCCTGGTGTAAATACAGAAGCTGAAGCAATTGCCTTTATGAGAAAATCTGTTGATGAAAATAGTACTAAAGAATTAGAAGCTATTAGAAAGTATGTGAATTATTTAAATAATCACCATAAGTTTAGTGAAAAATTAATTATTCCTTTCAGTAAGTCAGCCGTTTTTAAGTTTTTGAAGGATGTCCAGCATTGGCCAGATTTATTATCTCATTGTCAAGCCATTAATATGCTATATGAGGATGAGTATAATCAAGAGTTTGAAATGACCGTCTCCACACCAGATTATACAGAGCATTTAAGATCCATTCGTTATATTGGCGATAACTATATTCGCTACTTTCAACCCGTCCCTCCCCCAGTTTTAAAAGAGCATCGTGGTCAATGGAGTGTTAAAGAGGTACCTGAAGGTGTTGAGGTTATCTCGTGGCATGAAATTGTTTTAAGTGAGCAGTATGCTAATGAAGTACAAGATATACAAAAAGAAAAAGAAAAATTTGAAAAGGGAATTAATCGCGCAAGTCTTAATACTATGAAGGCCATTTTAAATAAACTACAAGGAGGTGTTTAATGACCAAGAATGCAGTTATTACAGGCGCAAGCAAAGGAATAGGTAAAGCAATAGCGCAAAGATTAGTCTCAGACGGTTATAACTGTGTATTAATGGCAAGAAATGAAAAGGCGCTCTCTTTAGCCGTTGATCAATTAAAAAACAATGAAGTTAAGGTTAGCTATGTTGTCTGTGATGTTACACAACCAATGCAAGTTGCAGAAGCCTGGCGTGAAATTACGAGTAAAGTTGATTGCGTTGATGTATTAGTTAATTGTGCTGGTCGTAGTGGTGGAGGCATAACAAAAGACCTATCAACTCAACTATGGTTAGATGTTATCAACACTAATCTAAATTCTGTATTTTTTGTTACGAGTACCGCTTTAAAAAATAATTTCATTCGTCAAGGTGGCAGTATTATTAACATTGCAAGTACTGGTGGAAAACAAGGCGTTATCCATGGAGCGCCTTATAGTGCCTCTAAACACGGTGTTGTTGGTTTTACCAAAGCACTGGGATTAGAGCTTGCTCGAAATGGTAGCAAAATTACAGTTAATGCAGTTTGCCCAGGGTTCGTTGAAACAGAAATGGCAGAAGAAGTCAGAGGCAATTACGCTAAATTGTGGAATACCACAAGCAGTGAAGTGAAAAAACGTATTGAAGATAGGATCCCCATAGGTCGTTATATAACGCCATCCGAAGTTGCAGCGATGGTATCTTTTTTATCTTCTGATGAAGCTAGAGGAATAACCGCCCAAGCGATTAATGTTTGTGGTGGATTGGGTAACTATTAATTAATTCGTAATTTGTTAGTTTACTTTTAAATCATTAATCAGGATTTTTTATGGCTAGATTAGATAATAAGCCTGTTGTTATTACAGGTTTAGGTATTGTTGCGCCTGGAGCAATAGGTATAAAGCAATTTTGGGAAAAATGTATAGAAGGCCAAAGTGGTGTTTCTAATATAGACACTTTTAATACTGACCAATTTGATGCAAAAATTGCAGGTATTGTAAAAGAGTTTGACCCCACAAAATATGGCGTCACCGAAGAACAAATTAATACATTTGATCGTTATGTTTTATTCGCGCTAGTTGCTGCTCAAGAAGCGATGAAACAGTCTGGATTAACCGAATATAATATGGATCCCACTAGAATCGGCGCCTGTATTGCAACAGCCATTGGTGGGACAAAATATATGGAGGAAGAGTTTTTAAGATTAACTAATAATTGCCATGAAGAATTAAATCCAGAATTGGTTTCGCCCAATATATTTGCAGGCGCTAGTTTTCATATGGCAAGCGCAGAAGTAGCTAAACAATACAATATACAGGGGCCAATACAAACCATAACAACGGGGTGCACAGCAGGGTTAGATGCGGTTGGACAAGCATTAGAACTCATTCGCACTGGTAAGGCAGATGTTGTTATTACCGGCGCGAGTGAAGCGCCTATTACGCCAATTGCAATGGCTGCATTTGATATCATCGGCGCATTAACAAGTGATCGTAATGATAATCCAGATAAGGCATCTCGCCCTTATGACAAAACTCGCTCAGGTTTTGTATTAGGTGAAGGATGTGGCTTGTTTATTTTAGAGTCAAAAGAACATGCACAAAAACGTAATGCGAAAATACTCGCAGAAGTTAAAGGATATGGTTCAACTTGTAACGCTTATCATATGACAGATTTATCTCCTGAAGGTGATGACTTAGCTAGAGCCATTAAACTTTCATTAGAGGATGCAGGTTTATGTCCCGATAAAATTGATTGCATTAATTCTCATGGAAGCTCTACGCCTCAAAATGATGTCAATGAAACAAATGCGATTAAGAAAGCTTTAGGGGATCATGCCTATAAAATCTCGATAAGCTCGTTAAAATCAATAATGGGACATGCACTTGCGGCTGCTAATGCGATTGAACTCGTCGCAGGTGTGTTATCTATAGTCGAGCAAAAAGTATACCCCACCATCAATTATAAAGTTCCAGATCCTAATTGTGATTTAAATTATGTTCCTAATCAGGCTAAACCACTAAAAATAGACTACTTATTAAAAGATGCAAGTGGATTTTCAGGCATACATAGTTCATTAATCCTCGCAAGAAATATCTCGGACTAACACTATAAGGCTATATAACAATGTCAGAATATTCAGATTAACATTATAAGGATATAAAAATGACAAGAAATGTTGTTATTACAGGCGTTGGCACTCTATTACCGGAAGTTAACTCATTAGAACAGCTTTATAATATTCACTCTTTAGATAAGGAGATCTCAATCAAAAAAAATGGCGATATTGTTGCCACAGTAATTAACACAGAAATCATTAGTCAATATATTGCCCCTAGACTCGCTAAAAAACTAGACGAATTTACTTGTTATGCATTGATTGCAGCTCAATTTGCTTTAGATGATGCTCAACTAAACTTAGACACCATTGATAAAAAACGTTGTGGTGTATTTGTTGGTAATAGTTTTGGTGGCTGGCGATTTACAGAACGTGAATTATATAAATTACATATAGAAGGACCACGAGCCGTCAGCCCATTTCAAGCGACAAGCTGGTTTCCTGCTGCTCCGCAAGGTCAGATTACCATTAAATATGGAATAAAAGGATTTAGTAAAACTTTTATGGCTGATCGTTCAAGTAGTTTACACAGTGTTTCTGCAGCAGCAGATCAAATTAAAAATGGTCGATTAGATTTTGCTATTGCAGGTGGCTGTGAAAGTATTAACTGCCCATTCGTAGTGGCCGCTTTATCTAAATTAATCTCGAATAGTTTTTTGATTAAAAAGAGTAAATTTCCAATATCTGAAGGCGCTGTGTTCTTTATTTTAGAAACCGAAGAAACAGCTAAAGCGAGTGGACGAAAAATATACGCCAGACTGGGCAACTTAGCTATTTCAAACTTGCCTTGTGAGTCCAATCTTTATGGTACAAGGGCTCAACCTTATGAGCGAGCAATGTCTTTAGCACTCACTAATATTAAACCTGATGTGATTTTAACGGATGCAATAAGTTTACCAGATGTTAATAAAGCTGAACTTGATGCTGTGAGAAAAGTATGCGGTGATGTTGCTATCTCTACCCCTAAATTGAAGTTTGGTCATAGCTTTGGTACTGAAGGAGCATTAGATATCGCCTACGCTTGTTTAATGCTCAATAAACAGAAAAACTTTTTGAAAAAAAATGATATTAATCAATCCATTAACAATGTACTGATTAACTCTAGTGCTGTTGGCGGGAGTGTCAGCAGTTTATTATTAAGTAACTTATAGAGAAATAACAAAATGACTGAATTAACTAACATTGTTTTAGAATCAATTAAGAATTATTTAGGTTCCGTAAACGCCAATATCAACCTCGACACTTTATTAGATGAAGAATATAACTTAGATTCTACTGAAATGGTTTGTATTGCTGTTGATATAGAAAAAAAGATCGGTAAAAGCCTGAAGGAGGTTTCGTTTAGTAGTTTAAAAACACCAAGAGATGTTATCAATTCTATTAAAGAGCTTGTATAACACTAGTAATTGAGGAAGAAGGGGTATGCATATTTATATTGATTTTATTGATAAAAATAACAAAATAGGTTTACCGTTATTATATACTCAGGATATAGAACGAGTACGACAATGGTATTTCATTTCAGCAAATATTCCTGAGTTATCTTTAGGCAACTATCAATATAATAAAAGTAAAGATATTGTTGTCTCTTTGCTTTCAAAGGCTACCCCTAACCTTAGCAAAAATGGACACGTCTATAAAATTGCCAAGCATGGATTTAAAAAGGGCATTTCAAAAAAAAATAAAAAGGATTTTTTTCTTATTACAGCATGTAAAGTTGATAATCAAATTGAAGAAATTCGTTTTTTAAAACAATTTGATACGGCTTTAACATATATAACTAATCAAGAAGGATTTGTTAGGTTCTGGCTATTACAAAATCTATCTAAAGAGGGACCTTATCGTTACATTAATATAGCCCAATGGAAAAATCTTGATTATTTCATGAGTACATTCAACAACAAAAAGTTCCAAGAAAAATTAGATAGCGAGTTGAGTATGCGTAACCAAATTACTATCTCAAAATTAAAATTCTGATAAATCAATATAGGGACAAATATGCTATATAATATTGATATTATAAAAGATGAAATCGTCGTTACTAATTGGAAAAATGCTATAGATAAGCAATGTAAGTTTACTGGATTTAAAGAAGCTAAGTTACAAAAAGTTTATAAGAAAATTAATATTGATGGCTATGCTTATGTCAGTATAGTCGCTTGGGATACAGCAGATAACTACCATAATGCCTTACACGAAGTAAAAAAAACTCAAGAACAACACTGCACATTATTTAGTAACTCATTTTTTATTATCAACTCGGCAGATAATCAGAAAGAAATAGAGAGAGGCGTAGATGATAAGACTAAACTTATTGTCACCAATCCTTATCGTATTTCAACCGTCGATGCCGAAAAAAATGCTGAGATGTGGGACATATCAAAAAAGCATATGCAAAATCAGGATGGTTTTATTCGGGCAAGGCTTTATCAATGTACCGACGCTAAAGGTGAGTATTATTTTGTTAGCCAAGCTGAATGGCGTACAGAAGAAATGTTTATGAAACAATTTGAAGGAAAAGACTTTAAACAAATTATAAAACCATTTGAAAAAGTTTTTTCAATTTGCTTTTTGCATGAATTAACTAGGATAGATTAAACAATAGGGAGTAATAATGATTTATATTTTTGACCTTATCACGACACCAGAAGTGGAAAATACAATTAAACTATGGCGTTCGATAGGTAAGCTATTATCTGCTAATAAAGGCTTTTTAGGTGGACAATTACTAGAAACACAACAGAGTATTCATCCTAGAAAAGATTATAAACTATCGAGCTTTTGTATCTGGGAAAACAATGATGATTGGCAAAATGCGAGAGCCAAAGTTAAACAAAATACAGAAGTTATCAAATTATTAGGTTCAAATGAAAGTAAGTTTCATCCTTTTTATGCAGAACTGATTGCAGGAAAAGGCTTTCATTGTAAACAGCCAAAAGATGAAATGATTTTAATAGATATTGTTTATTTACCTCCTGAAAGAATGGATGGTTATATCAATATGTGGAATAAAGCTAAGGCATATATGGAACATAAATCAGGATATATCAATGCCAGCCTTTATAAAACAATAGATTCATCTAATGAAATGAAATTTATCAATATTGCTGAATGGCAGTCTTTTGATGTATTTGATACAGCTTTAAATAATGAAGAATTTATAGCTATTTTAGGTGAATATAAAAATGACTTTGCATTATATATCAGTAAACGAAAACACCTGCTAAATATACATCCTAACTAACTTATTAATCTAAAAAACTATTCTCAAAATCATACTACATTTTTGAGAAAGTTTGTTGTGCAGAAAATTTAGTTTGAACTAAAACAGGAACTAAACAATGCATTATGTGATAGAAGTTATCAAGCAAAGTAATAAAAAAGCTGAAGTTCGTGAACAGTTGCACAAATATATTCATTCTATTCTCTCTCTTCAAGGACTCATCACAGTCGAATTGTTTGAAAAACATACAAATATTCGTGATGCTGATTATGATTTTACCATACTCAGTAGTTGGTTGTCAGAGCAAGATTATTTAACGTCAAACAAAATAGCCAATAACCTCATTGATAAAAATATAGAAATACATGCAAGCTATCAATGTGAAATCAAACTTGGGGAAATTGATAATCACGATACCACATATTGTTGGTTAATTAACCCATTTGAGGTAACGCACGAGCAACTACCAGATGTAATTGATATGTGGGATAAAGCCAAAGATCATCTCATCATAAAACCAACTTTTGTAAGCGCAAGACTATTTAAAGCTTTAGATAAAAATGCAACTTATGGTCTAGTCAATATCGCACAATGGAGAGATGCAAAACAATTTTTGCAGGCTGTTGAAGAAAAAGAATATGAACCGCATAAAGAACGATCTTTAGCTTATCGATTACATGCCTCTCTTTGTGAGCGGATAGCCTTTTATACACCATTAAATTCAAAATAATAGGATAGGTCATGGAAAAGATAAAAAAAACGGCATTAATTACTGGTGCGAGTAGAGGTATAGGTAAAGCTATTGCCACCTATTTTGCAAGCAAGGAGTATAATCTAATACTCATAGCTAAAAATTATAATACTCTAGAAAATCTAAAGAATACATTGAACTTAACGTATGGTGTAAATATACAGATTATTAGTATTGACTTGACAGACGCAGCACAAATAAATACTAAATTAACTAGCGTATTAGGTGAACTTAAACAGTTAGATATTGTTGTAAACTCTGCAGGCGTTTTCAAGTTTGGTTCAAGTACACTTCCTCTCTCTGATCTTAATGAAATGTTTTTATTAAATGTGCAGGCAACACATCACATTTGTACCTTATGTTTACCCTTGCTTAAGGCTAATTTAAATAAAACATATATTTTTAATTTATCGTCAATCGCAGGCGTTGAAAGCTTTGCGCCAATCGCCGGTTATGTTGCAAGTAAACATGCAATAGTTGGCTATAGCCAATCGTTGGCTAAAGAGGTGATTAATCATAATGTTAGTGTGGTATCCCTCTGTCCAGATACGGTTAATACCGATATGGCCATTCCGTCAGGTATGCCGAGTGATCTTATGATAGAACCAGAAGATTTATGTAAAACTATTGATTTCGTTTTATCGCTTTCAAATGAAGCCGTTGTTAATCAAATAGTATTACGTTGTAAGACGCTAATAGAAAAAGAAAACCAAAGATAATATGCATAAAAAATGGGTTATTATACCTTTTACTGGTATAAGTGACATTAATTATAACTCATCAAATAGTTATGTTTTTTTAATAGAAGGAACAGCAAATTTTTTAAGAAAGAACAGCATGTTACTTGCTATCCTACTGTTAAGAAAACTAACTCAACAGGATCTTGTAATTAAAAAAAACAAACAGGGAAAACCCTATATTCCTAACAGTAGTTTAGCTATTAGTCTCAGCCATAGTGCGAATTATTTGGCTATTGCTTTTAGTCAACGAAATGTTGGTATTGATATTGAGTACTTACGCTATCCAAATAAATGGTTGGACTTGTTTTATTGGATTACTCAAGATGTTGAAAGGCCCACCGTAGTGTCATCAGAGTATTTTTTACGATGTTGGACGAGTAAAGAAGCTGTATACAAATTTATAGGTGGCGGTCTAAATACAAGCATACAAAATATTTTTATTCGGAATATTAATGAGCTAACAACATGTAGGCTTAAAACTTATGATTGCTATTTAACAGAATTACCTAAATATAAAAATTTAACGATATCCATAGCTTCATTATTATTACGCCCATTTGAACTCTATTTTTGTAATTTATCTTTAAAATAAGATTAATCAAAAACAATAACTGTTTACTAAAAATAACTCTTTATCCGTCAAGGTAAAACAAAAAATTACGATTTATGGCTTGAAGGAATCAAAGAAAACCAGAGATACACTCTTCACAAAGAAAAACTCAGAAGACATTAATAGTAAAGAGATAAGGAGATAAAATAAAAAAACAGTCAAAAAATAAGTATGGGATAGATACTCATGCTTGTATTGGTACTCAATTCGCAAATGTGCAATTAAATATTGCCCTTCAAAAATTAGTACCAATACTTAGAAAGTATAAAGAAGTCACACCACCAACATTTGATGGTATATATACGAGGGGCAACTAAATATAGTCTGGAGAGTGTTTTATATGACACAATCAATTGAGTTGACAACCTCAGAAAGAAAATTAATGTTTGCTATGACACTATCTAGTGTATTGCCATTACTAGATAACAGTATTGTGAATGTTCTTTTATCCTCAATTTCGAATGACATTAACACCTCTTATGCTTATATACACAATGGACTGTTACTGTATATATGCTCGCCTGTGCTACAGGCATATTACTCTCTCCCTATATACATGAAAATTTTGGACTCAAGAAAGCATGGATATACTCAATTTTTGTTTTCTTCCTTGGTTCTATGTTGGTTGGTTTGTCATATAATCTGCTTTCTTTGATCTTATTTAGGTGTCTACAAGGTCTTGGTGCAGGGATTTTAATTCCTATTACTCAATCCATAATAGTAACTTATTTTGGTAAAGAAAGACTAAAACCAATTATGGCATTGGTTGCTACTCCTTCAGTCTTTACCCCCGCGCTAGGACCGCTTTTTGGACAATAATATCTGAACAACTAAATTGGAGAATAGCGTTTTTTATCAATATACCTTTAGTGCTTCTGGCTTTTTTCTTTAGCAGGACAACAATTTCTGATAATAAAACATCTAAATATAATATGAATACTTAAGTGTTTGCTACATTTCTAATTGCTTTAATACTATTTTTTATTTCTATTAAAAATATTGCTTCCGGGCATTTTTTGATATTTTTAACATTATTATACTCATTTCAGGGGCTAGCTTGATGATAGTTTCGCTTGTAGTTAATAATAAATCAGACAATAAACTCGTTGATTTAAGTGCATTTAGTTGTGTTCAATATTCACTTACAATAAGTATGGGGGTTCTTATATCACTTATCTTTATTTAGTTTCATGATTTTTTCCTTTAATGCAAGCAATTAATATTTCTATCACATATATTGGTATGCTGCTCGCTCTGCAAGGTGTGGGTACCTGGTTAGCTAGAAAATTTAGTTACCAAAATTTAGGTGAGATAAATTCATTTTTAATTATTGGTGTGGGATTAATATTTTCCGCAATAAGTATATTAATAATTCAAGTTGGTGGGAATTTACCAGAAATTATTGGTTTTATTGTAAGAGGTTCATAATTGGGCATTGCAACAATTGCCATTCTCTCTTCTCCATTTGAGTTTCGCGATAAAAATCAAATTAAGGACACTAGTGCTATTACGCGTATTATACAGCAAATTGGTAGCGCATTTAGTGGTGTATTATTAGGGATACTGATTCATCTGACGCAGACTCAAATAATTTCAGCAAACTATGCTTATCAGGTAATGTTTTTCGTATCTCTTGTGTTTGGTATTATTGCCGTTATTACTTATGTCTTCTTTGGTCTAGTGAATAAAAGAACTTAGAATGTATCACACCATATTTAGGAATTAAAGCGATCTCAATTAAGCGAGCACCACAGCAAAATGAAAAATAGTATCATCAAAACAACACATTTATTGAGGTTAATACTGTTTAATATTTTAGAGAGGATCAGTCACACTTTTTTTTATTTAACAAATTCTGATTACTTATAAAAGATAAATTACCGTTTTTAGCATCTATAAGATCAACTATATTAGCAGATGTTCTATCTATAGCCATGAGATTAGGATTAGAATTCGTTAGGTTATCCGAAAGTCCTACTTCAACATTAATGTATACTTGGGATTATTCAAGTATTTAGATCTAGCTGAAGAATATTGATTCCATAGCTGTTTTTACCCCAAAGCGGATAATTTCCCTACTTGGCGATTTGTCCGTGCTGGCTGGTTAACTCTTCCGATTAGCTTCAATAACCCCTTCTTCAGCTATGTCGTGGCAAAATAGCTCATTAAGCCAGCTGTGGCACTTTTCGGCGATAAATAACGCGCCTCGCCTCTCAATATTACGTAGCACCTTTAACACATCGGCTTTCGTCATCCGGTCAAGAGGCAGATGACCCAAGCCACGGCAGCAGAAGCTATATAACGTTCAATTTGAATGTGGCGCTTATGCTGATTATCTAGCCCCAGTTTACGGTATTTAACCGTTTTCCAGCGCAGGCTAAACGCCACAAAGGTTTCCACGATTGACGGGCTAATTATATTATCGCCAGAGCCAGTAATCGCAGTCTGACTAAGGGTGTTTGATAATGACTGTTGCTATCGTTACATAGCCCGGGTTGCGTACCTTTTTTACCAGTAGATCAGCATCCTCACAGCGTCACTGCGCCTCTTTCAGGCTGATATGGGGTACTGACTTAAAGAGATATGTCTCCGCTTGCCCTGTAAGATACAACGAAAGTGTTATGATTTTACTGCCGCTCGGGGCAATAAACAAATTCGGGACCTGAATATCTTTTAAGGTATAGGCTTTCAGCTGGGGTTTACTATTTTTTATGACTGCATCGGTTAATGCCATAATGGATTTCTCCTGCGAGTTTTCAAGGTAATTCCTATTATGGGAAGGAAAAAAATTGTCTATCAAAAATACGAATGTATCACTGTTATATTTCGATATACCTTGAAATGTATCACTTTGAACAAGCTTCCGGAAGAAGCTAGTAGAAATCAAAAGACAATAAACACTTACAAACCTGTTGTTAATAAAGATATTTTTATTAAAGAGTAGATGTTCTTGGAACGTTGTATACGAAATATTGGAGCGGGAAACGAGGTTCGAACTCGCGACCTCAACCTTGGCAAGGTTGCGCTCTACCAACTGAGCTATTCCCGCATTTAGAATGGCGATTTGATATTATAAACCTATTTATCATAGGTTTAACTTAAACATCGCTAATTATGTCGTTATTACCAAATAATGCAAGTGATTTTTTCTATTTTCCTTAAAAAAGGCAAGCGAATGATGGAAAAATCAACAATTTTATATAAAAAAACAAAAGGTGGCTTATATTATTTACAATTACTATAGTATTTACATTAACGTAATCTCGTCGTGGATAAGCATTAATCACTGTTTATTTAAGAAAATACACTAACTATTCATAATAAAAATAAACAATAGTGCTTTTCTTTAATTTGGCATATGACTATTTTTATATTAATACAATAATTTAAGAATAATATTATGTTTAAGATATACAATAAATATTAGTTGATTGTATTAATAATAAAATTATTTTATTATTGATAACATAAAAATTTTTATTAAATTATTTTATTTAAATTTCTAAAATTATTAGATAATTATTTTATTTATCTTATATAAAAATATTATTTTGTTAGTGGGTTAATTATTAAAATAAATTATTTTTATAAAAATAATTTATTTTAATAATATAAAAGCAAATTAATTTATTTAAGAAAATTAAATAAACTGTTATTTCTATTATCTCTTTTTAATAATTTTATTAATAATAAGATAGTGTATAAATATAAATTTAGTTTATCCTAAGAATATATAAAATTATTTAATAATCGCAATTAAAATAGACAAAAATATTATATATACTATTTTATAGTAATATGAATGCTAATAGTATAAAACATTATTTAAAATGGTATTATTTTTTATAATGCATAAATATCTTAAGCAAGATCATAAAGGTCTTCATCTTTATTAGATGTACAATCATTATACTTTTATTCCTGCTCTTTTAGATAGTTATTTATATATGAAATATTGAGTAATTAAGAATTTATTAACCTTTATATATAAAATATTCACTATATAATTTCATATTGCGTTAATTACTCTACTATTCTTCATGCTATGAATAATAGTATTATTATGCATAGATACTTTTTTACTCTTTCACTTTCTCATCAAGCTGCTTATCGACTGTAACTCGAATATCGTGGTCAATCTTTACATTCATATCAATATTTATGGGTTTATCTGGTGTAGCGACTTCGAGACGAATACAGTGAGTTAATGCTATAGAAATAAACAATATTGTTGTAAATCTAAGAATATTCATAGCATTTTACTCCTGGTTTCTAGTTTCATAATATTGTTGTAAACGCGCTTCTAATGTACTGCCAAATTGTAAACTACGCCACAATTGAAAAATATTTTCTTGATAATTAAGATGTAATCTGACTTCGCGTCGTTTATCTATCAATGGATTAACGCCATAAATTTGCGCATTAAGCAATAACTGGCCTTGTTTATCAAGATTAACGCTCGTACGTGAACGTTTAATTTCTAAATAACGTAGCCAATTTATTGCAATACCTGCGGATAAATTATCTTTTGCGATCGAATCAGCGGTGTCTTTATCTAAGCGTAATGTTAAATAACTATTATTTTCTAGCCAGCCATGTTGGATAATCCCTTCCTTTTTGTTTAAATAAAGAGGTAATTCGCCATTAATTTTTCCAGATAAAGCTAATTGCTTTACTTTTAAAGCCTGCAATAAATAACTTAACTCAATTTTATGAAGAAATAATTTTGATGCATCTTTTTGTGGTAATGCTAATTGATCGATACCTATCCAACCACCAAGTAAATTCATCTTCATATTTGATAAAATAAGGGGTTTTTTTAGTGTCGGTGGATAAAAACCTTGCAAATCAGCAGAAATCGCATTCATAGTAAATAAGTTATTAAGTTGTTTAATTCGCAACTGGACTGGCTGATTTATGCCTAGATGCCATAAGCTCTCGTTGAGACGCCAGGGTAAAATAAAATCTACACCTTTGATATCACCTTTTTTTAGCCAGGCTGCACCATCTTTAACAAGCCAATGTCCCCCAGCAATAAAACCCTGTCCAATTGCTGCGGAAAAAGCGGCTTGTGCATAGAATGTACCGTTACGAATTTTTATCTGCGCTGTTGAAGGTATAACTGTTTGAATAATATTAAGTGGTTGTTGTGGCCAACGAGCTTGTCCACGTAACCGTTTTCCATCCCAACGGCTATAAAAAATAATTGGCTGACTTTGCTTAGTTTTAATCTGACCTTTAATAATAAAATGTTGAGGGTTTGTTCCACGTAATACGATGTTAGCTGATGTTGGAGGAAAATAACCATGCTGTCTAAACCATGTCTGTTGTGTAGTTAATAAGACGTCACCCATAAAATTAGCTATCATATTATTTCGCTGCCAATATAATGGCTGTGTTAACTGTAAACGTGGTGATAACATCGTCATGATGCCATATTTTATTTGATTAAAGTCTATTGATTGTGAATCAAGATGGATCAAGCTATTATGCCACCCACCTTTTCCTGCAATATCCCAAGTTGCGTCAAAGGGAGATAAATAACCCCTTCCCCAATAATGCCACTGCCAATTGCCACGATCAGGTATAAAATTATCTGCATTACCATCAAAATAAATTTTACATATTCCCCAATAATCATCTGCAATAGAAACGATACTTTGTAATCGACCGCTAAACCCACGAAGTGTTAAATAAGAACCAGCTAATGGTAAACGGATCTCCTTAATGGCTAATTTATCCGTTATTTTTCCTACAGCTCTAACGAGTGAACCGGATTGAAAACGGATTTTGGGCGACATCAGTGGACCACTAATACGCATAGGTAATGATAGTGATATGATCATATCAGCAATATTAATATTGCCTGTTAATTGAAAAGGGATACCTGTTTTAAATAAATGAATTTCACTAGGATTAACGGATAATACGAGGTTACCTTTACCTCGTTTACCTTGTGTCAGTAAATTAATACGCCCAGTAAATCGTGTTGTATCAAGACTTTTTTCCCACTGTTCAACAGTAAGGTCGATATTTCCTGTGTATTGCTTTTCTTTATCTAACCATTGCCAGTGACCATGTTTAATCTCCATCTGCTGATTATTATAATACCAAGGTAATTCAATAAAAGAATAACGTTTGGTTTTATCTTTTAGTATTAAATAGCCTTTTTTATCTTGCCAATTAATGGTCATTATTAATGGATTGGCATAGTGTTGAATAGCGACATCCGCAGTAAATTGTCCCTTTTCAGGAAACTGATGGGTATTTTCAGGTAATATTAACTTACCTTGTAGGTTTATTGATTGCTCAGGTAAAGATATCAAAAACTGTTTAAGGATTAATTCATGGTAATCAATAATTTTTCCCGACAGTGTTAAATTCTTACTTTGATAATTAAATAATTGTTGCTTGTTTGTAGTATCTATCGCTAATTTACCCACAATCTCTTGCCAAGAAGCAAGTGCTAATCTATCGATAGTTAATGTTATAGCGGGAATGGCGGACAGTACTTTATGAATAGCAAATGGTTTTTGATTTTTATGCGTATTAGTTGGTAAGTTAGTCAAACACGCTTTATCAAAGCTTGCGTCTTTAATATGTATCATCCAATAATGTTTACGCATTTTTTTTGCCTGAGGATAAGCTATTGTGATACCTGATAAGTCGACTAATTTACATTCTCTAACATTAAGCGTAAATTTTGGTAACTGTAATTGATCCTTGTGCCAGCTAGGTTGACTAATAGAAAGTATTATGCCCGTGGGTAACCAGTAGTGCGCTAGCCAAGGTAACCAATGAGTAAGAGTAGTCCATGCTATCAATAGCATTACAACAAACCCTAAGAGACTAGATACAACACATTTTCTCCATCTGATCATAACTGCACACAATTAACCTATTTTATTATTTATTGGCAGATAACAAGACACCATACTAAGCATAGTAAATGTCAGGTTGTTATAAATAATTATTGTGATATTAATGTGATGTCATACCTATTCAAGGTATAGAATTCGCGTTATTTTATTAGCTTTTGTTAAATAGCTTTTTGATTGCCAAATAATATAGCGACTGTCCACATAAGTTCAAAAAGAGTCATGATATTTTAAGGTGAACATGTGTATTTTTTTCATATTTCTTTTTGTCAATAGAACAAATCATTATACGGTCATAATCATGGTACGCGCTTTACTGGTTATACACAGTGACTAAACAATAATAGTAGTATTAACTGTATGTAATTGTTATTTCTTATCGCCTGAATACTGCAATTTATCGTTAGCTTTTTGTCAGATGAGTTAATATTAGTTTAATTAAGTGATCATAATATATTTCCTATTATTCCTCACAATATCTTGTCTACTAGATGATTTTATCTTATTTTTAGTAAATAACTCACTGATATTAGTTAAATATCTAGATATGTAATAATGCTAATTAATCTGACAAAAAGATTGTTTAATCTTAATGAAATAATAAAGTTATATAGTACATTTTTTACATATTAGTTAATATTTTCTTTTTAATCATGTGATAAAACCAATTTACACATAAAATAATACAATCAATACTCGGTAGTAAATCCAATAATTTCTTCATTAGAAAGGATATTAATATGCGATTTTTACCAGAATGAATAATTAGTAATAATGGAGAAATAAAATGAATATAAAGCTGGCAAAACGCATGTCAAATATTAAAGCTTCTGAAATTAGAGAGATTTTAAAAATCACAGAGCGTCCTGATGTCATCTCTTTTGCAGGAGGTTTGCCAGCTCCAGAAACCTTTCCCATTGATGATATAAAAAGAATTAATCAACTTGTTTTACAGGAGTCTGGCAGTAGGGCTCTTCAGTATACGACAACCGAAGGCTATGCACCATTAAGAAAATGGATAGCAAACCGAATGAATTGCCGACTTGGTACACAATTTGATGAAGATAATATCATGTTAACAAATGGCTCTCAGCAAGCGTTGGATTTATCAGGAAAACTCTTGCTAGATGAAGGTGATATTATATTATGTGAAAGTCCTACTTATTTGGCTGCAATTACTGCTTTTCGCGCTTATGGTTGTCAATTCATTGAAATACCAACAGATGACAATGGAATGCTTATTGACGAGCTTGAAATAACATTGCAAACATATGATCGCATTAAGGCAATTTATGTTATTCCTGATTTTCAAAATCCAACAGGCAATACTTGGAACCTTGAACGTCGCCAAGCATTGGCCTCGTTGGCCTCCCGCTATCAAATCGCCGTTATTGAAGATAACCCATATGGCGAACTGCGCTTTGAAGGTGCTTTTTTACCTTCTGTAAAATCTTTTGATAAAGAAGGTTATGTAATATGTACTGGTACATTTTCAAAAATTTTTTGCCCGGGTTATAGAATTGCTTGGGTCGCAGGGGATAAAGAACTTATTCGCCAATTTGTTATTGCTAAACAAGGCACAGATTTACAATGTAACACTTTAGCCCAAATGGAAATTGCTAAATATTTGGAATGTTGTGATATAGATGCACATATTGAAAAGATCCGTGAAATATATCGACATAGGCGTAATACTATGCTTGACAGTATTAAACGCTATTTTCCTACAAATATTCGTTTTAGTCAGCCAGAAGGTGGATTGTTTGCCTGGGTCGAATTACCGACATATATAGATTCACGACAAATATTGACAATGTGTTTAAAAGAAAATGTCGCTTTTGTGCCAGGTGCTGCCTTTTTCCCTAACGGAGGTGGCCATAATACATTACGCTTAAATTTTTCCAATATGTCCGAAGAGAATATTATTGAAGGTATTAAGCGAATTGGTCACGTTATTCACGCAGCATTAAAATAAAGAGAAGACATGCTTTCATATAACTAATAACTAACTATTATGCCAATGGCATTCAGTTATTTCACACACACTTATTAATAGCCCTGGACCTATTAGTTCAGCGCTATAAAGTGATTTTCATTGTTGTTTTCCTCTGTTTTACTGTAATCAATGTTATGTTAACCACATGCTCATCAAACATATTACATTTTAGCCTATTTAGATTCAGTTACCATAGCCATACCTTACTAAGATCCATTGACCTTTATTAATTTAAAAGAAAAATAATAGAAAAGTGTATTACCTAGTTATCATACTCTGTGGCACTATTTAGTGACGCTTCAGAATATAAACATATATAGTGTGTCTTTTGATGATAATCTTGGTCACCATTTCGTACTTTTATTGACTAAACAGCCGTTCTTTTCTTAACTAAAAAATGATTATTTTATTTTTTATCACTTGACCCTAAAGTTACTATAGGCATTAGAGTAATTAATAGCGCAACATCATGCATACGTTTCTACATGACTATTAAATGGAGAACATCAATGAAAAAGGCAACGGGTTGTTGTAGTCATAATACTTTACACGGGTCTGATGCTAATCACGATCATACTAAACAACATCAACTTGATAAGCAGACTCCAGAACATAATGCCACATTAAAAGAAACGACTATAGTACCTGAACACCTTTCTAAAGATGAGCATGTTCAACTACAAGATCATCTTCACACGCATCATGATGACAAAAAAGATAATAAGATAAATTCAACTAATATTTCTTGCTGTCGTAGCACAGATGATTTCACTATCAAAACAGATACGTCATTACCCGACAATATGTCAGCACCTAAGGTCATCTATCGTATTAATAATATGGATTGTTCCCTAGAAGAAACACTTATTCGTAAAAAACTAAGTGGGCTAGCCGGTATTGATAAAATTGAATTTAACCTTATGCAACGCCTTTTGACAGTATACCATAATTTGCCTTCAACCGAGTCAATAGAAGCCGCCCTTATTTCAATTGATATGCAACCAGAGACTATTTTAGATAATGGAACCACGACACAATTCTTCATTGCTGATATGGATTGTCCAGCGGAGGAATCTTTAATAAAAGCAAAATTCGCGGGTATGTCTGGTATTGATCGCCTTGATTTTGATTTAATGAAAAGGATTTTGACGATTCAACATGATCCTAACATACTTCCAGATATTTCAGCGGCATTAATATCACTTGATTTAGGTGCGACACGAATAGACAGTACGACAAATAATAATCAATCCCTTTTGGATACTAAGATCCCTTGGCAAAAATTAACATTGGCTGGCGTCATTGCGTTACTTGCTGAAATAAGTGAATTATTACATAAATGGCCTATTGCGCCATTTGGTATTGATATCAATAAATTATCAATCCATGGTGTATCTATCATAAATAGCCTCTCCTTTTCATTCGCTATTATTGCCATACTTATTAGCGGGTTAACCACTTATAAAAAAGGATGGATTGCTATCCGGAATTTTAATCTTAATATTAATGCATTAATGTCAGTTGCTGTAACGGGAGCTGTTATTATTGGACAATATCCGGAAGCCGCCATGGTAATGGTTTTGTTTAATTTGGCAGAAGCGATCGAAGCAAAATCGTTAGATCATGCCCGTAATGCGATAAAAAATCTGCTAAGCCTTACGCCGGAGTATGCTACATTTTTAAACCAAGAAGGTAGATGGCAGGATGTTGATATTAAACAAATTAAAATAGGTAGTCGAGTTCGCGTTAAACCAGGTGAACGCATTGCGCTTGATGGTATTGTGATGCAAGGGCATTCATTCATAAATCAAGCGCCTATTACAGGTGAGAGTTTACCCGTAGAAAAAAATAAAGGTGATACTGTTTATGCTGGGACTATCAATGAATCTGGATCGTTCGAATTTGAAGTCACTGCTGAAGCTACTCATTCAACATTAGCCCGAATTATTCAAGCAATAGAAGAAGCGCAAGGAAATAAAGCACCGATACAACGTTTTATTGATAAGTTTGCCCAATTTTATACCCCAATGATCTTTTTATGTGCTTTTCTAGTCGCGATCATTCCGCCATTATATACAAATAGCAATTGGATAGAATGGATCTATATGGCACTGGTGATTTTGGTTATCGGATGCCCCTGCGCACTAGTCATTTCTACGCCAGTCAGTATTGTAAGTGGCATGGCTGCGGCCACAAAGCAAGGTATCTTAGTGAAAGGAGGACAGTTTCTTGAACAAGGTCGATTAATTAAATGGTTAGCCCTGGATAAAACGGGAACAATAACATTAGGTAAGCCACACCAAACTGATGTAGTTCTTCTAGACGATTCGACAGAATTAAATGAAATTATTGCAATTGCAGCCAGTGTAGCAGCGCGTTCAGATCATCCAGTATCTAAAGCGATTGCAGATAATGCTATTTCTAAAGGAGTAACACTCTATGAGTTAAGCAGTTTTATGGCTCTTCCCGGCCAAGGTGTAAAAGGTACTTTTCAAGAACAACAATGGTATCTGGGTAATTATCGAATGTTAAAACAACTCAATAAAAATACTACGGCTATTGAGGAGCTTATTTTTTCTCTTGAAAAACAAGGAAAAACAGTTGTTGGTTTGGTTTGTGATGGCAAGGTCAAAGGCTTATTTGCAGTTGCTGATACCTTAAAAGAAACAAGTATTCATGCAATTACTGAATTAAAAAAATTAGGCATTAAAACGATTATGTTGACAGGTGATAATGAATATACTGCACAAAGCATTGCCAATCAGCTTAATATCGATGAATTTAAAAGTAATATGTTACCTGAAGATAAACTTGTTGTTATTGAAGCATTAGCTAGAAAAGGTAAAGTTGGTATGGTAGGGGATGGTATTAATGATGCTCCTGCCTTAGCAAAAGCTGATATCGGGTTTGCTATGGCAGCGGCAGGTACCGATACCGCTATTGAAACGGCAGATGTTGCACTTATGGATGATGATCTTAATAAAATTCCCCGTTTTATCAGGCTGTCAAAGACAACCTATGCTATTTTGATCCAAAATATTGCTTTAGCATTAGGTATTAAAATTATTTTTCTCATCCTTACTTTAGCTGGTTTTGCTACTATGTGGATGGCAGTATTTGCTGACGTGGGTACTAGTTTATTGGTTATTGCCAACGGGTTACGAGCAACAAGGAAATAATAAATTACATCGTATGACATGATATTTAATCGTGCTATTCGCCATCAGATAGAGTAATTTTATTTGTTTCATAATCCATCATGAGTAATGCAAAAGTGTCTCTCCGATATTGAAAGATAATCTATATGTAAGCAGAGTTAGATTAATATATATCGATTTAACGACCTGTTATCAATGTTAAATAGTGTCATAACAGAACGCGTATACATGTGTATGATAACTTATAATGTATGACACTATATATTGCACAGGAAACAGCGACGCATTATAAACAATTAACGAAATCGGTGTATTAAGCAAAAATTCTTTTTTAATCAATTATACTTATTAGATAAAATGTGGCTTAATAGGGCTATTAATCCTTCTTATCAAAAGATAATCATTAGCGATAAAACCTAACAATACTCACATAGTTTCTTTTACCTCGCTATATTTATCAATAGGTGAGTGCTATGCAAAATGATACTTCTATATGGATGCACCTTGGCGCAAGTGCCTTTCATCGTGCACATCAAGCCTGGTATTTACACAAATTAATTGAACAAGGCGATGAACGTTGGTCTATTGCCCTTGGTAATATTCGAAATGATGCCACTCCCCTTCTTGATACTTTACGTAAACAAAACGGCGAATATGTTCTTGAGACCGTATCTCCGGAAGGTCAACGACATTATGAAAAGATAACATCAATACGTAAGATCCTAAGTTGGGATGAAAAGCTGACTTCAATTATTAAACAAGGCAGTGATAAAAAAACGAAAGTCATTGCGTTTACAGTTACAGAAGCAGGCTATTATTTAACACACGATCATAAGCTCGATCTTGAACATCCTGATATTCAAGCTGATTTACATGGTAAAAACAACACATTGTATGGTGCACTTCATGTAATATTAGCCGAGCGTATGAAGCAAAATGGGTCGCCAATAACATTACTCAGTTGTGATAATGTTCGTCATAATGGAAAACACTTTCGTACGGGATTTTTAACATTTTTAAAACATGCTGGTAGTACAGCGCTGTATAATTGGGTACATGATAATACGACATCCCCCAATGCTATGGTGGATAGGATCACACCGCGACCAACGGCTGAAATTGCGGAACGGGTAAAAAAAGCAATAGGTATCGATGATAGCGTACCTGTTATGGCGGAGTCTTTTATTCAATGGGTTATAGAAGATAATTTCATTGCGGGTCGCCCTGCTTTAGAAAATGTAGGAGTAACAATGGTTAACTCTGTTCAACCCTGGGAGGAAGCCAAGATTCGCATATTAAATGCAAGTCATTCTTGTCTTGCTTGGGCTGGGACATTAACAGGTTTAACCTATATTTATGAAGATGTGCGTTCCACCGCTATTAAACAATTCGTCTGGAACTATGTTAGTCAGGATGTTATACCTTCTTTATCGCCAAGCCCTCTTAATCTAGCTGAGTATCGAGACATCATCCTAGAACGATTTGGTAATCCTTATATTAAAGATACTAATCAGCGTGTTGCTGCTGATGGTTTGGCTAAATTACCTGGATTTATAACGCCGACATTACTTGATTGTTATAAGACAGGCCGAACACCTAAAGCAACGGCAATATTACCTGGACTTTTTTTCTTATTCTTACAACATTGGTATGAAGGAAAATTACCCTACCATTATCAAGACAGTCTAATGAATACAAATAGTTACCAACGTATATTTGCTTCAGTAAATCCTTTAGAACACTACATTACTGATAAAACACTCTTTTCGACACTTGCTAATAATCATGATTTTCATTCATTAATGCAACAGACGGTAGATCGTCTAAAACAGTGGTTAACAATGCCTAAAACACCATTAACACGATAAGTAAATTAAATAAGGTATTATGTTAGCAAAATAAAAAGACGAATAACTTTGAATTATGTAATCCTGCAATACGCCAATAATCGTTTTTTAATAAGTTATCTTTAGCTTATCTAATGAGAATGTCTTTCCCATAATTTTTAATAACGTGACTAATTTCGAGTTACTTAGATACTATATCAGCCAGTATAACCATTTTAGTGCTTATTTTTTAAGGCTGATATTCTGATAATGTTAAGATGTTTAAACTTTATTTGATAATAAAGAGATTTAGATAATTGCAAATAAATAAGTATAATAAACACTCCCTTCAGATGTAACGATACTATTATAAATTTAAATTGTGATTAACCTCGATTTACTCCTTTTAATTTAGTAAGGTTAAAAAGCATTTAGTCGGCACAAAACACTAATTTCCTCGTAATTTCAGCAACATACCTCCCTTGAAAACGGGCAATATCCAACTCAACATCTGAAGGTTGACGAGCACCATCCGCACCTGCAATAGTTGTCGCACCATATGGTGTTCCTCCACGAATCTCATTAATCTTATTCATTGCTGGATGTCCATAGCCTGGCGCTACAATGAGCATACCATGGTGAGCAAGCGTAACCCATGTTGAAATAATTGTCTGTTCTTGTCCTCCCATTGTTCCTGTTGAGCTAAATACACTGCCTACTTTACCACGCAATTCACCTTTTGCCCAAAGAGACCCCGTTTGATCTAAAAATGTCCTCATTTGACCCGCCATATTACCAAAACGTGTTGGCGTACCAATAATAATCGCATCATAATTAACTAGCTCTTTAGGTGATGCTATTTCTGCTTTCTGATCTGTTTTGCCACCAGCGTTGATAAAGGCATCTGGAGGCATTGTTTCCGGTACTCGTTTTATATAGACGTCACTATGCTGAACATTAGCCGCACCTTCTGCTATAGCATAAGCCATCTTTTCGATGTGACCATACATTGAATAATATAGTATGATAATTTTTGACATGATCTTTTCCTAATTAAACGATAAATTAATGCTAAATTCACAGTATGTTTTAATTATTTAGCTCATATAAAAGATATTTTATTAAAATGAAGTATAGGACAAGAAAAGCAATTAAGACTTAATAAGTAGAATTACGTATATTAGCAATATACTTTATACTATAGCCATAAAATACTATTGCTAATATCGACTATGAGCAGAAAAAATAACGATCAATAAATTAAACAAAATAAAAAAAGGGATCGAGGATCCCCTTATAACAAACTTCTCATTTTAGTTATTTTCGATAAAATTCATTTTTTACTGTGTTGGTAATACCTTCATCTAATGACACAGGTGCTACAAATGGACAATTTGGTAAATTGTTTGATTTAAATTGCGTCCGAGCACAAAACTTCTTAATACGAATAGAACTAACGGTAAATTCTTTTCCTGTTATTTTAGATAATAAATCAAAACAATATCCACCAAACATACCAAAGATATAAGGAATACGAATATTGTTTTTTTTCAGGCCTAACGCTGTAGAAATGACTCCCGTCAACTCTTTCATATTAAAATCAGGTTTATCAACATAATTAAAAATATGGAGTCCTTCTAATAGCGTCGTTGCGTATGACAAAAATGCACTTACATTTTCAACATAAGCCATCGATTTTTTATTATGACCTGAACCTATCATAAGAAAGCGGCCACTCGCTATTTGCCTAAATAAGTTATAGACATTACCTCGATTATTTTCACCAAAAACAACGGTTGGACGAACAATAACTAACGAACGATCATTCGCTTCTTGTTGCCAACTATTATAAACACGCTCGGCGGCTAATTTTGATTTACCATAATCATTAAAAGGATTAAAATTACCGTCTTCTCCGGTTTCGTTTTCAACAAAACCATATACAGCGACTGACGAAGTAAAAATAATATGTTTGATCGCTAATGTATGTGCAGCATCACAGACATTTTTTGCGCCAGTTACATTAACATCATAGTAGAGACTAATAGGTTTAACGTTATCTTTATGTTCTGCCGCCAAATTTATAATAATTTGACATCCTTCTAATGCAGATATCAATGTTTCTGGTTTCGTTACATCACAATAACGCCATAGTTCTGGAAATGTATCACTTTTATTTTTATCCAAAATAACAAATGATCTATTTTCATCTGTTAATCTTTTAGCAAGGCGACTTCCAATAAAACCTGAACCGCCTATCAACGCAATTTTCATATTATTACCTACTATTTATTAACGCTTTATATTCATGTTTAGTTTTTCGGTACATTGTTTCGAAAGTAAAAGCATTAAAGAAAATAGCTTCACCTTGGCGACCAAAGCATTCCCTTTTTTCCGATGAACCCATTAGTTGATCTAACTTTTCAGCAAGCTGCGTAACATCTCCTCGACGGACAATAAAACCGGTATGATTATCTCTTACAGATTCTCTTACCCCTCCAACATCGGAAGCTATAACAGGCAAACCAGCACGCATTGCTTCTAAAATACTACGGGGAAATCCTTCCCAATTAGAAATTAATAAAAAGATATCACTGCAATTTAATAACATCTCTACATCACTGCGCTCTCCCAGAAAATTAACTTTATTTTCTAGTTTTAATTCAGCAACTAACTTTTTTAATTCACTCTCCATTTTACCTTTGCCTACCAAATCTAATACCCAGTTTTTGATATGACATTGCGATAAGGCCAACAATAATGTTTTGTGATCTTTTTGTTCTGAGAAACGCGCAACACTGATTAAACGAATAACAGTATGTTGTTGGCGCATCGTATAATCAGGTGCCACTATGGGTAATGGCATTCCATTATGAATGATGACTTGTTTTTGTTTATCGGCAACACGATGCTTAATAGCAAGTAATTTATCTTGCTTAGAAACCGTTATAATTTTATCGGTCAAATGTGCAAAAATACGTTCGATCAGGATATAAAGTTTTCTTTTCTTTTCAGCGATGCCATTTGCAAAAGACCAACCATGGGCTGTAAAAATAACGGGAATATTAGAACCGACTAACGCTAATCGGCCAATAATTCCTGCTTTCGAAGAATGTAAAGACACTAAATCAGGTTTTAATTGCTTAATTAACTTACGTAATTGCCATGTACAAATAATATCTTTAATTGGTGATATTTCTCTAACTAAAGAATTAAGAATTTTTACGGTGATATTTTGTGCTGTCAATAGCTTAACCAGCGCACCGTTTTCACCAACAATAACAACAGGTATATGACCTTCATTCTGCAATCTTATACAGAGATCTTTAACATGAATTTGCGCCCCACCAATTTCATCTGCTTTTGTTATTACATAGCAAATTTTCATCCTACTCCTTACCTGTATAACATCTATTATTATGACAGCTAAAATAAACTTAATATGATAACTTTAATTGAAATAAATAAGTTTTTTGGCATAATATTTCATTAATAATGTTATTTCTAGCAAAATGTCTTGTGTTATGGTTGATGGGAAATAACTAAATATAATATTTATATAATGAATTCTTATTATTATAAATATAACATAGGAGATATATGCTAATAAATATCCTATGAAATTTAAAGCAAAAAAAATAAAAATGATCTTAATATAAGATCATTTTTATTTTTTCGATGATATATTAATAAGAATAAATTTTTTATTTTAAATAAGCATAGAAAATAAACTTATTTCCTCTCATAATTTAATCAACAATAAAGATAGTGGTCATTTAGTTTATTTAGCTCCATTACCAACCATATCTTCAGGTCGCACCCATTGATCAAATTCTTTCTCTGTCAAATAATTTAACTTCAATGCTGATTGCTTTAAAGTGATCCCTTCTTTATGGGCTTTTTTAGCAATTTCGGCCGCTTTATCATAGCCAATATGTGTATTTAACGCAGTCACCAACATAAGCGAATCATTGAGTAATTTTGTGATCCTTTCACGATTAGGTGTTATACCAATCGCACAATAGTTGTTAAAACTTTCCATACCTTCTGCAAGTAATCTGACAGACTGTAGAAAATTATTAATGATCATAGGGCGATATACATTCAGTTCAAAATTACCTGAAGCACCACCAAAACTGATAGCCACATCATTACCCATAACTTGGGCACATAACATCGTCATTGCTTCGCATTGTGTTGGATTAACCTTACCCGGCATAATTGAACTGCCCGGCTCGTTTTCAGGAATAGTTATTTCGCCAATACCACATCGTGGACCAGAAGCCAACCAGCGAACATCATTAGCAATTTTCATTAATGACGCTGCAAGCCCTTTTAATGCTCCATGGGTTTGTACTAATGCATCACATGCACTGAGAGCTTCAAATTTATTCGGCGCTGTTTTAAACGGAAGTTTGGTCAATTTACTTAGCTCTTCTGCAACACGTACCGCATATTCTGAATGTGTATTAAGGCCCGTTCCTACTGCAGTTCCCCCTAAAGCAAGCTCACTTAAATGTGGCAAGGTATGTTCAATATTGTGTGAATGGTATTCTAACATTGCGGCCCAACCAGAAATTTCTTGGCCTAAAGTTAATGGTGTTGCGTCTTGAAGATGCGTACGACCAATTTTTACAATATCTTTATAAGTATTTGCTTTCTTAGCCAAGGTTTTTTGTAATGCCTCCAATGAAGGTAATAATGAATGTTTAATTGCGATAATTGCGGCAACATGCATTGCAGTTGGAAAAACATCATTAGAGCTTTGACTTTTATTAACATCATCATTCGGATGTATTAAGCGTTCATTACCTCTGGCACCGCCAAGAATTTCACTGGCACGATTAGCTAATACTTCATTCATATTCATATTAGTTTGTGTACCCGAACCCGTTTGCCAAATTGATAAGGGAAATTCTGTTGGATGTTTACCTGCCAAAACTTCATCTGCAGCAGCAATAATTGCATCGCCTTTTTTAGTATCGAGCAGATTAAGCGCCATATTAACACGGGCAGCAGCACGTTTGGTCATCGCCAATGCATAAATTAATGCGCTTGGCATTTTTTCAACTGAGATATGAAAATGTTCTAGAGAACGTTGAGTTTGCGCTCCCCATAATTGATTTTCTGGTACCTCAATTGTGCCCATAGAGTCTTTTTCAATACGTGTAGCAGCCATTTTACCCCCCTATCATTGAATATTAGTAATATTCATACCCTAACATTATTCATATCACGACGATCTTGTGAGTAATGTCATTAGATAAAATTAATCATATGCAATTTGAAATTGATTATCATTATCGCTCTATGCTAAAAAATTACAATATCCCTATAATCTGGATGTGCTATCACTCCTTATTTGAAATAAAATTATTCTTTATTATAGATAATTCTAAATGTTATATGTTTTGTGTAACGTTATGAAAATCTACGCTTATTAAAGATATATTATTGCGCTGATTTATTTACGCAATTTTATTGATTCGACTTCATGACAATTTCCTTTCATTAAAATCAAATTAGCACGTTCTCGCGTAGGTAAAATATTCTTATGCAAATTACATAAATTAATTTCTCGCCAAACTTGTTCTGCAAGAGTAATAGCGTCGTGTTCATCCAATTGAGCATAGTTATGAAAGTAAGATTCCGGATCATTAAAAGCACTTTGCCGTAATTTTAAAAATCGTTCTATATACCATGTTTGCAAATTTTGCTCACTAGCATCAACATAAATAGAGAAATCAACAAAATCAGAAACAAAAACTTGGTGTGGTTCATGTGGATAATCCATACCACTTTGCAAAACATTTAACCCCTCAAGAATAACAATATCGGGTTGCTCTATTTTTTGTGTTTTATTGGGCACTATATCGTAAATAAGATGTGAATAGACAGGGGCAGTAACACATGGTATACCTGACTTAATATCAGATACAAAACGTAATAAACTACGAATATCATAAGATTCGGGAAATCCTTTTCTTTTCATCAAACCTTTTTGTTGTAAAACGGCATTAGGATGAAGAAAACCATCTGTCGTAACAAGTTCTACTTTATTATATTCAGAACGACTTTTTAAAAGTTCTTGCAAGACTCTTGCCGTTGTACTTTTCCCTACAGCAACACTGCCTGCAATACTGATAATGTATGGAATATGTGGACTAGAAGCCCCCAGAAATTGATCTAAAACGGTCTGCCGTTTAATATTTAAATGAACATAAAAATTGATTAACCGTGATAAAGGTAAATAGATCTCCTCTATTTCATTAAGCGATAATTCTTCATTAATACCCTGCAAGCGAGGCAACTGTTGCTCAATGGGAGGTAATGGCTCGGTATTACGCAATTTAGCCCATTGTTTCCGACTAAACTGCATATAAGGACTATGTAATGAATGATTAAGATTCATAATACCTAACTCACTTTGCCTTAATAATTATTATTAAAAAATTTTTATCTAACATAGTGTATTAGGCCTTAATTAGCAACTTATTATAAAAAATAGCAAAAACAGATTATATTCTTTTTAGTTAAATAATATTCATTTTATATTGTGAGTCTGATTACACAGTGTTCTTTAATGAATGAAAATAAAAATAGGTAGGCAAAAGGTACTTATTCACCTTAGCAGTTAACCATTTGAGTTAGTATAAATATATTTTTTCTTATTTAATCTGATTCATAAAAATTAATAAGAAAATCACACAAATAAGATCAATCAGAACAAAAATGCACCTTACTTGTTGATTATCAACACATCAGATGCACTTTGCTCACGTTATCATTAAATTAACGAATGTTTATTTATTATTTTACTACACGTAAAGAAGGACGGCCTTTAGGCGGTGTTGGCGGTTTATCATTCCCATTTAAATTATTATTATTTTTTGCTGTGTCATCTAACAATTGGAGAGGAGTTTTAATATTTTTCTGGGCCAACGCATGTTCTTCTTGTTCATAACCGGGTTCAGTATCAAACATCATTCCGGCACCATTCTCACGAGCATAAATCGCCATAATGGCACCCATTGGTACATATACCTGACGTGGAACGCCACTAAAACGTGCACTGAACTCAATTTCAGTTTGACTCATTGAGAAATTAGCAGTCGCGTTTGGCGCTATATTTAATACTATACGACCTTCTTGAACAAACTCTGTTGGAATAATAGTGCCGATATATTCAGCATTTACGACCAAAAGAGGCGTTAATTGATTATCTAATAACCAATCATAAAGTGCGCGGAGTATATAAGGTCTACGCGGTGACATATGCGACGTTTCCATTTATATTAACCTCTAACGTGTAACCGCATCTCTTTTTCTGCGTCAGAAAGAGATGACAGGAATGAGTCTCTTTCAAAAACACGATTCATATAAACTTTTATTTCTTTTGAACCGGTACCAGTTAAGTCTATCCCTAATAAAGGTAACCGCCATAATAAAGGTGCAAGATAGCAATCAATTAAACTAAATTCCTCATTCATAAAATAAGGATTTTCATTAAATATGGGCGCGATCGACAATAATTCTTCGCGTAATTGTTTACGTGCTGTTTCTGCCTCTCTCACACCACCATGCGTAATTTTATGCATTAATGAATACCAGTCGTGTTCAATGCGATACATCATTAAGCGACTAGATGCTCTGGCAACAGGATA
The DNA here is from genome assembly GCA_945288535.1 of uncultured Enterobacterales bacterium. Lineage (GTDB taxonomy): Bacteria > Pseudomonadota > Gammaproteobacteria > Enterobacterales > CALYQQ01 > CALYQQ01. The sequence continues at coordinate 39,980 of CALYQQ010000009.1, forward strand.
AACTGGCATTAATGGAGGATGAGGAAAACGTTCATCCAAATATTCCATGATGATACGAGATTGGTACAGCGTAAGCTCACGATCAACTAACGTCGGAACACTTTGATAAGGATTAAGATCTATTAAATCCTGTGGTAAATTACTAAAGTCTACCTGCTCAATTTCAACACTCACACCTTTTTCAGCCAATACAATACGTACCTGATGGCTATATATATCAGTTGGCCCGGAAAATAGTGTCATTACCGAACGCTTGTTGGCAGCGACAGCCATAAAAACCTCCAAGTTTTCTAAATATAACAATGTATTAATACTGCTAGCATAATTTTACTTAATATCAGTGTTAACACTTGTCAACTAAATAATTGTACGTCAACTGGCGAATAGTTTATCAGATTTTAACAAACTTGCGCAGCCATAACAGGAAATTAAAAAGAATAAATAATGAAATCCTATCTTGGCCTATACATAAAATAGTCACAATGTATTATTAATATCGTGGTGGCAAGAAGATACTTAAAAGCGTATTTTGACTAAAAGCATAATGATAAAATGCCACCACAATGAATATGTGCCAAAGGAAATGTATCATTAAAATGATGTTACTTTAGTTTAGCCGACATCAACTAATAAAATGGTTTCAAATAAATTTTAATTTAACTTCATAAATAATAAAAAACCGCTGAAATCAGCGGTTTTTTATTGCCAAACGCAATATAATTAACGTTTAGAGTATTGTGGACGACGACGTGCTTTACGCAGACCAACTTTCTTACGTTCAACTTTACGAGCATCGCGAGTAACGAAGCCAGCTTTACGTAATTCTGAGCGTAAACCCTCATCATATTCCATCAGTGCACGCGTAATACCATGACGAATTGCGCCAGCCTGACCAGATATACCACCACCTTTAACAGTGATATACATATCTAGTTTATCGGACATCTCTACCAACTCAAGAGGTTGACGAACAATCATTCGCGCAGTTTCACGACCAAAGTATTGATCTAGGCTGCGTTGATTAATAACGATATTACCACTGCCCGGCTTAATAAAGACGCGAGCTGAAGAACTTTTGCGGCGACCTGTGCCGTAGTACTGATTTTCTGCCATTGCCTATAATCCCAATTAAATGTCCAAAACTTGCGGTTGTTGTGCCGCATGATTGTGCTCGTTACCTGCGTAAACTTTTAATTTACGATACATTGCACGGCCTAACGGACCTTTTGGTAACATGCCTTTAACTGCGATCTCAATCACACGCTCAGGACTACGGGCAATCATCTCTTCAAAAGTTGCTTCTTTAATACCACCTACGTAGCCAGTATGACGATAGTATTTTTTATCATTCCGCTTATTGCCTGTAACAGCAACTTTTTCTGCATTAAGAACAATAATATAATCGCCAGTATCTACATGCGGTGTATATTCCGCTTTATGCTTACCGCGTAAACGACGAGCGACTTCACTAGCAAGACGGCCTAATGTTTTACCACTTGCATCCACAACATACCAGTCACGTTTTACTGTTTCCGGTTTAGCTGTAAAAGTTTTCATTGAAAGATTACCCAATTAAAAAAGTTTCACGTTTTATGAATATTCTTATATGATAAGAATATCCGCATAGTATTTTGCTACGACATACTACCCCTTCGAGTAGAACTGTCAGCAGAGTTAAAGTTTTGGGGAAAACTTTGTTGTAACGTGGGGTGGCAAGATTATAGAGAAATTACTGGCAAAGATCGAATATTTTTTAGTTTTCTAATAGAAAAATAGATTAAAATCTTATGGCATTTCTCTTATCAAATCGACAAGAATACAGTATAGCAGCCCATTGATTAAAAAAAGTAGACTCAGTATTAATATATTAACAAAATGTAAACTTACTGATTTTTAGTCTAATTTTTATTAAGAGGCGTAACCACCTTATGATGCCTATACTTATTTGTTCACTTTATCAAAACCTATCAACAATATTTATAACTATTTTTAATTAGGATAAATCTGATAATCTTATTGATTACATGTTACACTTTTACATAATTTCTTTGTCAAAAATAAGTAAAAGATAGTTTTCTTACCTTTTAATATAATATTACTTTACTAATGTATTACCCGTTATTATTGATTAGGAGTTTTTACTATGACCTGGCAATATGCAGTAATTGGTCTAATTGTAGGTTTTAGCTTTGGTATTCTTACCATGTATCCAACGATAAAAAAGTCAAAAAAACAAAAAATATTGCAACAAGAATTGGCTAAAACAAAAAATGAGTTAGATGTTTATCGTCAAGAATTAGTTAATCATTTTGCCCGGAGTGCTGAACTTTTAAAAAGCATGGCTAATGATTATCATCAATTACACCAACATATGGTAAGCAGTTCATCAATTCTACTTTCAACAGAAGGAAATGAGGCTAAGCCCCTTGAAAATAACGAAGCTATCCCAACTATTATAAATACATCGATTAAAAATCAATCAGACGAAGAGGAGCATCCACCACGCGATTATACTGAAGAATCATCAGGGTTATTGCGTTCAAAAGAGGAAGAAAATAAGTAGCGTAGTTTAATATAGCAATATGCTAATCTTCCTATTATTAGAGGATGAGTTGATAATACGTAATATAGTTGCTTATTGACTAGGAACTTAGCTATGCGTTATTTGTCTGAAAACTACAGTCGTTCATATTTTAGGTTTTATTATTTTAACTATCTCTAACCTCACATTATTCAGAATTAGGAGCATTATTATCAAAATGAAGACAATGACAAAAAAATCCTTATTCTTAAGCGCACTTACACTTAGTCTCGGACTGACATTTTCTGCAACTCCAGTTATTTCAGCTTCTTTACCTATCGCTGTCGAAGGAGAAAAACTACCTAGTCTTGCACCAATGTTAGAAAATGTGCTACCCACCGTCGTTAGTGTTTACGTCGAAGGGCAACAAGTTGTTCAGAACTCACGGATCCCGGAAGAATTTCGTTACTTTTTCGGCGACAATTTCCCAGGTGAATTACAAAGTACTCGCCCATTTCAAGGACTAGGTTCAGGTGTAATTATTGATGCAGAAAAAGCTTATGTGGTGACAAATAACCACGTTATTAATAATGCAGAAAAAATCCGTGTTCAACTCAATGATGGTAAAGAATACGAAGCAAAATTAATTGGCCGAGATGAATTATCTGACATTGCATTATTACAATTAAAAGACGCAAAGAATCTTAAAGCAATAAAAATGGCGGATTCTGATTCATTAAAAGTGGGCGATTTCGCCGTAGCTATTGGTAACCCATTTGGACTTGGGCAAACGGTAACCTCTGGAATTATTTCTGCATTAGGTCGTAGTGGATTAAGCGTTCAAGGAATAGAGAATTTCATACAAACAGATGCATCCATTAATAGAGGTAATTCGGGTGGTGCTCTCATTAATTTAAAAGGTGAGTTAATTGGTATTAATACCGCTATTTTAGCACCAAGTGGTGGTAATATTGGTATCGGGTTTGCTATCCCAAGCACAATGGTACAGAGCCTAACAGAACAATTAGTAAAATTTGGTGAAGTCAAACGTGGTATGCTTGGCGTTATCGGTAGTGAACTGACAGCTGATGTTGCAAAAGCTTTAAAAGTTGATACACAACGTGGCGCTTTTGTTAGCGAAATTGTACCTAAATCGGCGGCAGAACTAGCTGGTATTAAAGCCGGTGATATCATCGTTTCTGTTGATGGTAAAGAAATTAAAAGTTTTGCTGAATTAAGAGCGAAAGTCACTACATTAGGTGCTGGTCGCACAATAAAAATTGGTGTGCTTCGTGATGGCAAAGTTGTAGAGCTTTCTGTCACCTTACAAAATACCGATCAAGGTAAAACAGAGGCTGAATCACTCATTCCTGCATTGAAAGGTGCTATATTAAATAGCAATGAGCAAGGTGTCTTCATTGAAGATGTCAGAGCAAATAGTCTTGCTGCTCGTTCAGGCCTGAAAAAAGGCGATATCATATTAAATATTAACCGTGAGCCCGTTAAAACGATCACGGATGTTCGTAAAATTATTGAAAGTAAACCGAGTATATTAGCATTTAATATTTTGCGTAATGGCAATAATATCTATTTAATTATTCGTTAAATCTTACTAAATCTACATAACCGGAACAGTATATGAAGGTACTGCTTCCGGTTTTTTCATGCTATTATTCTTTCAATTAATACATTTAATCATCTTTTTATTATTAGGTAGCTTAGCCATGAAGCTTTTGCGCCCAATTTTAATTGGTTTAGCTGTCGCTATATTATTGTTAAATGTTTATCCGCCTTTGCGGAATAGCAGTATTTTATTAGCTATTGACAGTTGGTTACCAATAAATAATAGTCCAGTTAGCTACAAAAAAGCGGTGCAACGTGCAGCACCTGCAGTCGTTTATGTCTATAATCGTAGCCTTAGCTCATCCTCAAACAGTGAACTTAATATTATTTCGCTAGGTTCTGGCGTCATAATGAGTAAACGTGGATATATTTTAACAAATCAGCATGTTATTGCTAAGGCTGAACAAATTATTGTGACATTACAATCAGGGCAAATTTATGAGGCACAGCTAATAGGCTATGATACGCTGACTGATTTAGCGGTAATAAAAATAAATGCTAATAATTTGCCTATAATTCCAATTAATCTAAATAGAAAACCTCAAGTAGGTGATGTTGTACTAGCAATAGGTAATCCTTTCGGTCTTACTCAGAGTGTAACTCAAGGTATTATCAGCTCAGTTAACCGCTTCCCAGATATTCGACAACGCTTTTTACAAACGGATGCATCAATTAATAAAGGTAATTCAGGGGGTGCGCTGATTAATACATTAGGTGAGCTAGTAGGAATTAATACATTATCTATGGAAAAAAGTGCCAATGGTGAAACACCAGAAGGTATAGGATTTGCCATTCCCACAGATATGGCAACTAAAATTATGGAAAAATTAATTCGTGATGGTCGCGTTATTCGTGGTTATCTTGGTATACAACCTGCATTGCATAATACGCAAGGCATTATGGTGGTTAATGTCCATCCTGGTAGTCCAGCGCAAAGTGTAGGCATTAAACGTGGCGATATCCTACTTAAAATAGCGGATGTTCCTGTTACATCCGTATTTAATGTTACTGAACAAGTTGCTGAATTAACCCCTGGTACTGATATTACCATTGAAATACAGCGTCATGACAAAAAAATGACGTTCAATATCACCGTAGCAGAAATGCCACCTGTATATTAAGGCAGCTAACAGCATGTATTTAATTTGATCATGAAGTAAATCGAATTTCATCAAGATGCCACAGTACAAATAACGCGCGTGGCACTTATTAAAAAGGAATTAATTTTTGATACGTTCTATATTAGCGCCTAACGCATTAAGTTTGTTTTCAATATCTTCGTAGCCACGATCGATATGGTAGATCCGTTCAACTGTCGTGATCCCATCAGCGATACATCCCGCAATGACAAGACTCGCTGAGGCACGCAAATCGGTCGCCATAACTTGCGCACCCGATAATTTTTCTACACCTTGACAAATTACCGTATTACTTTCGATTTCAGCATGTGCACCCATTCGAATTAGTTCAGGAATATGCATAAAACGATTTTCAAATATTGTCTCTTTTATCACACCATTTCCTTCAGCAACAATATTTAATAAAGAAAACTGTGCTTGCATATCCGTAGGGAAACCGGGATGTGGTTCAGTTGTAATATTGACTGCTTTTGGCCGTTTACCATGCATATCTAGACTTATCCAATCATCGCCTATTTCAATATCTGCACCTGAATCCCGTAATTTAGCTAATACACTGGCTAAAGTATCAGGACGAGCATTACGGCAAAGGACTTTCCCTCCAGAAACAGCTGCAGCAATAAGAAAGGTACCGGTTTCAATTCTATCAGGTACTACGTCATGTTTTCCGCCACCTAATCGTTCTACACCATCGATAATAATACGGGAAGTTCCTACTCCACGGATTTTCGCGCCAAGTTCATTTAAAAATTTAGCTGTATCAATTATTTCAGGCTCACATGCAGCGTTATCTATAATTGTCTGCCCTATAGCAAGAGTAGCCGCACTCATAATAGTGACAGTTGCGCCAACACTTACCTTATCCATAACGATATGGTTACCAATCAAGCGGCCATCTGCTGACGCCTTAACATAGCCTTCATCAAGAACAATTTTTGCACCTAACTGCTCAAGACCACTAATATGTAAATCAACAGGACGAGCACCTATTGCACATCCCCCAGGTAATGAAACTTGCCCCCGCCCAAAACGTGCGACTAAAGGACCCAATGCCCAAATAGAAGCACGCATCGTTTTGACCAGATCATAGGGAGCACAAAATTCGGTAATATTACTAGCATCAACGGCAATTTTATTTTTTTGATGGCTAATTTTAGTGCCAAGTTGAGAAAGTAATTTAATTGTAGTATCAATATCTTTTAATTTAGGAACATTGGTTATTTCAACAGGCTCTTCAGCTAACAAAGCAGAAAATAGAATAGGTAATGCAGCATTCTTTGCACCAGAAATAACGACTTCACCATTAAGTCGAGTTGGCCCTTTTATACGAAATTTTTCCATTAAATCACTCTCTAACAAATCCAATAAAATCCATAAACGCGCGTCGTCGTTTGTATTAGCTTATAATGTTAAGTAGTTAAAAACCGTTTAATTTCCGTTCTCTTTGCCACTGAACAGGTGTAAATGTTTTTATTGATAATGCATGAATAGTGTTATTTGCAATATAGTCCATTAGTGGACCATAAATTAGCTGTTGCGCTTTTACTGGGCTTAAACTTTGAAATAATGCACTGACAGCAATTACATAAAAATGACTACCGTCTCCACTTACATGTACTTCATCAAGTTGTAGTGCATTACCAAGAATATGTTCTATTTCAGTATTTGTCATAACTTTTATGTTATTAATGTAATATATTATAAATATAAGATAAAAAATTAAGCAGCAGTATAATATTGCTGCTTAATATATTAACAGATTCAATCTGTTATTGACATATTAGGATGAGATTACCTTATCTAGATTATATAATGCTATTAACGTATTTAATTTATCATTACGTCCAGCTAAAGTAATAGTTATGTTTTGTTTACTTGCTTGATTAATTGTATAAATAATCCATGCTAATCCTGCTGAATCAACATGTGTAAGCTGATTAACATTGATAACATTTAATCTTGGTTGAGTTTGTTGTACCCACGCCCATAGTGAACATAATGTCTTATCGGTAAGACGTCCTGTTAACGATAAGACTTTTTCAGCAAGTTGCCAATCCAGCTCAGCTGCCATGACTATTTTTTCTCCAACGAAATTTTTTGATTTGCTGCATTAATTAGTAATTTAGTCAAACCATCAACACCAGAAGTTTGTAGAGTTTTTGCCCACTCATTTTGTTTTGTGGTTACCATACTGACACCTTCAACACTCATATCAAACGCACGCCATTCGCCAGTACGTGTATTTTTGCGCCATTGAAAATCTAAATTAATAGGTGGACGGCCTCCGACATCAATAATGCGAATACGAATAGGAATAACCTCATTATTGCCTAACGGACGTTCTTTAGCTAAACGATACGATTGCCCAGTATACATCGTCAATGCCTGTCCATATGCTTGTACTAAATAATCTTCGAATGCTTTAAAATAAGCGTCACGTTGCGCAGGTGTTGCGGATCGGTAGTAAGTACCAAGTACTAATGCACCTGCATATTTTACTTGTACATAAGGCAAAAGCTCTTCACGAACAACAGTCCGTAGATAATCTGGATTTTTTTTAATAAGATCTTGTTCTTTTTTCAGACGACCAAAAGTTTTGTCTGCCGCCTGGGACATAAGTGTATAAGGATTTTCTTCCGCAGCCTGAGCGACTAACATGAAGGAAGTAAAAAATAATACACACACAACAAATATACGTTTAATCATTATGGCTATCTCAACAGTTAAAGAAAATGGATCAATAACAACCTTTAATGTTTCTACTGATCTTTTTTCGTTTCAGTACTATTATCGCTCTTATATAAAAACTGACCGATAAGCGATTCCAAATCCATTGCCTGGTGGGTTATTTGTATCCGTCCCCCAGGTCCTAATATAGAGGTTTCATCTGAGTCAGGATCATCGAATCCAATTACCAAATCAAGATATTGTTCACCCAATAAACCCGCTGTTTTTACCGATAATGAACTAGAACTAGGAATGTTATTATAACGTTGATCTATATCCATCGTAACTTGCGGCTGGTAATGTTCAGGATCAAGTGATATATCTGTTACCCGTCCAATAACTACACCACCAATCTTTACAGGTGCACGGATTTTCAAACTACCAATATTTTGAAAAGACGCAATTAATTGATAAGTTGATTTTTTATTTAATGCAGATAAATCAGCTACACGTAAACTAATAAAGAGGGCTGAGCATAATACTATCAATAAAAACAACCCTACCCAAATTTCCGTTCTTTTACTTTGCATTGTTTTAGTTCCCAAACATCAGTGCTGTTAATATAAAATCCAACCCTAATACCGCTAAGGATGAGTGGACAACGGTTCTGGTAGTCGCCTGACTAATCCCTTCAGATGTTGGGATCGCGTCGTAGCCATTAAATAACGCAATCCATGTTACAACAATTGCAAAGACTACGCTCTTAATCACACAGTTAGCTATATCGTAGTGCCAATCAATAGCATTCTGCGTTGCTGACCAAAAGAAACCACTATCAATTCCTTTCCAGTCAACCCCAACAATAAATCCACCCCATACACCTACCGCAACAAAAACAATAGTTAACAAAGGTAGACTAATTGCTCCCGCCCAAAAACGAGGTGCGACTATACGTCTAAGTGGATCAACCGCCATCATTTCCATACTAGATAACTGTTCTGTCGCTTTCATTAAGCCTATTTCAGCCGTTAATGCTGAACCAGCCCTGCCTGCAAATAAGAGAGCAGCGACAACAGGTGCTAGCTCGCGAAGTAATGCTAGAGAAACTAACATCCCCACCGCATTTTCAGCACCATAAGTGGTTAAGATAATGTAACCTTGTAATCCCAATACCATGCCAATAAAAAAGCCAGATACCATTATAATGAGTAGCGATTGCACACCAACACTATATAGCTGTCGCTTTAATAATACCCAGTGTTTAGCAGGTTGAGGCTTACCAATAAGAGAATGGAATAGTAATAAGCCGGCACGACCAAAGGCACTACATATATCAAAACTTTGTTTTCCTGCTGATGCCAGTAAATTTAACCACATCAATTAGTCACTCCATGGTTTGTTTAAATCAAACAGTTGTCATTAATCGTTAACTACATAAAATGACTCATATTTCCGCAAGCTCACTATGATAATCTTTTGCAGGATAACGGAAAGGAACCGGCCCATCAGCATAGCCATATAAAAATTGTTTAACCCTAGGATCTTCATTATTACGTAACGCTTCTGGAGTTCCCTCTGCTATAATATGTTGCTGAGCAATAATATAAGCATAATCTGCAATACTCAGCACTTCTGGAACATCGTGAGAAACGACAATACAGGTAATACCTAGCGCATTATTTAGTCGAGAAATTAATTCAACTAAAACCCCCATAGTAATAGGATCTTGTCCAACAAAAGGTTCATCAAACATAATCATTTCTGGGTCAAGCGCGATAGCTCTAGCAAGTGCAACGCGCCTTGCCATACCACCTGATAATTCAGAAGGCATAAGCTGTGAAGCTCCGCGCAAACCAACCGCTTCTAGTTTCATTAATACTAGTGTTTTTAATAGTGGCTCAGGTAAATTCAAATGCTCACGTATTGGGTATGCAACATTTTCAAATACATTTAAATCAGTGAATAACGCACCTGATTGAAATAACATACTCATTTTTTTACGAACATGATATAACTGCTGTCGTGATAATGATGGGATGTTATCGCCATCAAACCAAATTTCACCACTATCAGGGAGAATTTGACCACCTATCAAACGTAACAACGTTGTTTTACCAATACCTGATGGTCCCATTATTGCGGTGATTTTTCCTTTTGGTACAGTCAGGTTGATATCTTCAAAAATTTTTCGCGTATTTCGCGAAAAAGACATCTTATGAATTTCAACCAAATTCGATGGTGATAATTTCATATACTTACCATTTAATAATAATCTATTGGTATTAATAATAACCAATAATAAGTTTATATTATAAATAATATAACATGATTACTGAATATTTGTCTGAAAATACAGCAATGCGTAGTTTATATCTATATAGCATAATAATAATTATCAATAAGTGTTACAGTTTAAAACAAATACATATCGACTAATGAATAAATAATGAAATGACACTATCGCTGCTTTATTCACTAACTATAACGATAAGTAAAGTGCTATATTAAGGTGATCTATATAATAAATAATGCTACTTTTTTGTGGTATCAGTAATAATTTAATTATTAAATTAAAATAACCGATAAAAATGAAATAACTGACAGAAATATTTACATATTATACGCTATAGTCATATTAATAAGAAAAAGACAACTGTTAACTTACTAACGTATGATTATTTTTTATTGTAATATTCTTCTTTTAATAAACGTTATACAGGATTATGGGATAGTGAAAGAAAGTTGTTATGGTCTGATTAAAAATGACGTTTTGTCACGAGCCAGTCAAATTAAATTATTAATTTGTGATGTCGATGGCGTCTTATCTGATGGTTTGATTTATATGGGAAATCAGGGTGAAGAGCTTAAAGCGTTTCATGTACGTGATGGCTATGGTATTCGTTGCCTAATAACCTCAAATATTGACGTTGCTATTATTACTGGACGCCGTTCAAAAATTGTTGAAGATCGGGCGGTAACATTAGGTATCTCGCATGTTTATCAGGGACAATCGGATAAACGCGTTGCCTTTAATTCCATAACAAAATCATTATCATTACAAAAACAACAAATCGCTTATATTGGGGATGATCTCATTGATTGGCCTGTAATGGCTGAATGTGGGCTTGCCGTTGCTGTTGCCGATGCACATCCATTATTACGGGATAAGGCGCATTATATTACAAGTTTAGCTGGCGGTCGTGGTGCTGTTCGTGAGTTATGCGACATCATATTGTTTTCCCAGGAAAAACTTGAATTCGCTAGAGGTTTATCAATATGAGCAAAATCAGGTTACTATTAATTGTTGTTTTGGCAATAATTGCATTAATACTGATAGGCTTACAACAAACTGAAACTCAATGGAATAAAACAAGTCAGCAGCAAGATAAAGGAACACTGCCTAATTACCAAAGTGATCAAATGATAACGCTAGCATATGAACCTACTGGTCAGCTGGGTTATCAATTAGTTGCTGACAATGTAAACCATTTTGCTGAATTAAAAGAAACCATGTTTACTCATCCAGTTATGACAATTTATGATGAAAATATTACACCATTATGGTTAATTTCTGCAGATACAGCCAAATTAACAAACAATCGTCAACTTTATCTAATGGGACATGTCGAAGTAAATAATTTGTCAACAACATCCGAGTTACAAAAAATTACAACGACTGATGCCTTTATTGATTTAATTACAAAAAATATTCAGTCTGATTCCCAAGTTGATTTATATGCCACACAACTCCATAGTAGTGGTAATGGCTTACAAGGTAATCTTGAGAAAAAATCCGCTGAAATAATAGGAAATACATTAACTATTTATACTCCCGTTCAACCATAATCACTCAGGATCACAAAATATGATACGTATTTTACTCGTTAGTCTGTTTTTTGTCTTAACGATAAGCCAATCTGCGCTAGCTCTTAAGAGTGATACTTCAAAACCTATACATATATCATCAGATACACAATCTGTTGATATGCAAAAAAATACGATTACCTTTAGTGGCAATGTTGTCATTAATCAAGGAACAATTGCAATTACTGCAAATAAAGTTATTATCCATGGTACAAATAGTGAGCGAAGCGCTGATTACATTGAGGGATTTGGTCAACCTGTAAGATTTTCACAACAGCAAGAAGATGGTTCTATAGTAAAAGGTCATAGTGACAATTTAAATTATAACCTCAAAAATCAACGATTAGTATTAACCTCTAATGTTTATTTTGAGCAACGCAATAGTAGTACCAAAGGTGATATGATCACTTATCAAGTAAAAGAACAGCAAATGGTCGCATCATCACAAGGTAAAAGCCAAGTGATCACAATTATCAATCCGGCAGATCACGCCAAATAGTCCATAAATAATTATTATAATGTTGGATTAAAAATAGTAAGTATGAGGATGAAGTTAGATGGCAACATTAACCGCAGAAAAGTTAGCTAAAACCTATAAAAATCGTAAAGTTGTAGAAAATGTTAGCCTTTCGGTGAATTCGGGTGAAATTGTGGGATTATTAGGGCCAAATGGTGCGGGTAAAACAACAACATTTTATATGGTTGTCGGCATAGTTCAATGCGATGCAGGTAAAATTACTATTGATGGTGATGATATTAGCCTATTACCATTACATGCGAGAGCAAAACGTGGTATTGGTTATTTACCACAAGAAGAATCTATATTTCGCCGTTTGTCAGTTTATGATAACTTAATGGCTGTATTGCAAATACGTAAAGATTTGAGTAAAGAGCAACGCCAAAATAAAGTAAATGATCTTTTAGATGAATTTCATATTGGACACATTAGAGATAGTATTGGTCAATCACTTTCTGGTGGTGAACGTCGCCGTGTGGAAATAGCTCGTGCTTTAGCGGCTAATCCAAAATTTATTCTACTTGACGAACCATTTGCTGGTGTCGACCCTATTTCAATTAGTGATATAAAAAAGATCATAGAACATCTCAGAGAACGAGGATTGGGTGTTTTGATTACTGATCATAATGTACGCGAAACATTAGATGTATGTGAACGCGCTTACATTGTTAGTCAAGGTCAGCTTATTGCTAATGGTACCCCTAATGAAATATTAGCAGATAAAAACGTTAAACGAGTCTATTTAGGTGAGGAGTTTCGTTTATAATCTCGCTATTTCTTAGGGAAAAGGCTAGACAATTAAAAAGGAAAAGTACGTTTATCATTATGAAGCAAAGCCTGCAGCTTAAACTCAGTCAGCAACTTACTATGACACCTCAATTGCAACAAGCAATTAAGTTGCTGCAACTTTCAACGATTGAATTACAACAAGAATTACAAATAGCGTTGGAAAGTAACCCTTTGCTTGAGCTTGATAATACTTATGGTGAAATTGCTACGCCAGAATCTACCCCATTTGATGTTATCGATAGCAGTAAAGCAATGGAGAAACAAATCATTCCAGAAGATCTCCCTTTAGATACTAACTGGAATGAATATTATACTGCAACAACTAGCGATACAATAAATTTTCTTAGCGACGACAATACACTTTATTTAGGCGAAACAACACAAAACTTACAAAGCCATTTAATGTGGCAGCTCAATTTAAGCCATTTCTCTCATGTTGATTACATCATTGCGATGGCTATTATTGAAAGTATCAATGAATATGGCTATCTCACCTGCTCAACAGAAGATATTTTTAATAATTTATCCTCAACCTCACTAGAAATTAACCAAGATGAGGTTAATATTGTTTTAAAGCGTATTCAACATTTTGAGCCTATTGGTATTGGTGCGCGTAATTTACAAGAATGTTTATTGTTACAACTTAAACAACTTGATCCTGTAACCCCTTTACGCGATGTAGCAATAATGATTATTGAGCGGTATTTATCTTTATTGGGGAATCACGACTTTAGAACGCTATTAAAACAAACGCATTTAACAGAAGATGATCTAAAAATTGCTATTACATTAATTCAATCACTCAATCCCCGACCGGGATTATCCTTTACTTCCCAACAGCCTGACTATGTAATACCTGACATCATTGTACAAAAACACAATCATCAATGGTTAGCCAAACTTAATACGCAAATTTTGCCCAAATTAAAAATAAATCAATATTATGCTGCATTAGCAAATACAAAAAATCCACGTGATAGCCAGTTTATTCGTAATAATTTACAAGATGCCCGTTGGTTAATTAAAAGTTTAGAAAACCGTAACGATACCTTAATTAAAGTTTCTCGTTGTATTGTTGAACAACAACAAGATTTCTTTGAACACGGTACAGAATATATGAAACCTATGGTATTAGCAGATATAGCCCATACTATAGAAATGCATGAATCTACAGTTTCAAGAGTTACAACACAAAAATATTTACACTGTCCTCGTGGTATTTTTGAATTAAAATATTTTTTTTCTAGTCATGTAAATACTGAAAGTGGTGGTGCAACCTCATCAACCGCAATAAGAGCATTAATAAAAAAATTTATTATGACGGAACCACCTCAAAAACCATTAAGCGACAGTAAAATTGCTAATTTATTAGCTGAACAAGGGATTATAGTTGCTAGACGTACTGTGGCTAAATATCGCGAATCACTTGCGATTCCTTCTTCAAATTTACGTAAGGAACTCAGTTAATAGTAACGGAAGGAAATCATGCAGTTAACAACATTTTTAACTGAACGAACTATTCAATACAATGTACACTGCTCAAGTAAAAAAAGAATATTGGAGCTAATCAGCGAGGTATTAGCTCAAGACTTAGCGATTTCACCTACCATCATCTTTGAAACATTATGTAATCGCGAACGGAAAGGAAGTACCGGTATTAATGGTATTGCATTACCACATGGAAAATTAGCAAGTGGACTATTACCAAAAGCGATTGGACTCTTTATACACCTTGAAAAGGCAATTGCATTCGATGCTATCGATAATCAACCCATCGATCTGCTTTTTGCGCTGCTTATTCCAGAAAAAAATGAACAACAATATAAAGATGTGTTGCAAAATATCGCTGAACAGTTATCTGATAAGACATTTTGTCGGGAACTTCGCGCTGCAAAAAGTCATGCAAAACTTTGTCAATTGTTATTTCAAAATATAACGTCTACGATCCAAGTAGATAGTCATTTTACTTCTCCAAGGCTGTAGGGAGCAATTAAGCCATGGTTCTCATGTTAGTTAGTGGTCTTTCTGGTTCAGGTAAATCAGTTGCGTTGCGTGCTTTAGAAGATATGGGATTCTATTGTGTTGATAATTTGCCGGTAGTACTCTTACCCCAATTGGCAAATACTTTAGCAACACGAGGAAAATCAGCTGCAGTTAGTATTGATGTACGTAATTTGCCTGATAATACAGAAATATTAGATAATTTATTAGCTGAACTACCTAATGATTTTTCGATTCAGTTATTATTTCTTGGCGCGAATAGAGATACATTAATCCGTCGTTATAGCGATAGTCGACGACTACACCCACTTTCAACTCATAATCTTTCATTAGAAAGTGCAATAGATTTAGAAAATGAGTTGCTTGATCCCCTGCGCTCTAAAGCCGATTTAATTATAGATACTAGCGAAATGTCTGTACATGAGTTAGCAGAAATGTTACGTACCAATCTATTAGGAAAACGTGAACGTGAGTTGACCATTGTTTTTGAATCCTTTGGATTTAAACATGGTATTCCGATGACAGCCGATTATATGTTTGATGTTCGTTTCTTACCTAATCCACATTGGGACGTAAAATTACGTTCTCTGACCGGACTAGATAAACCTGTTGCTGCTTTTCTAGAACGTCATGTTGAAGTGCATCATTTTATTTACCAAACTCGTAATTATTTAGAACAATGGTTACCCATGCTTGAAAAAAATAACCGAAGTTATTTAACAGTTGCTATTGGCTGTACAGGCGGTAAACACCGTTCTGTCTATGTCACACAACAGTTGGCTGATTACTTTTTATCAAGAGGTAAAAACGTTCAGATCCGGCATAGAACATTAGAAAAAAAAGAGAAAAAATAATAGTATCTTGATAAATAAAAAGATAATTGATTTTTTTATAAAATAGTAAAGATTAAATTAGCTGGCAATCTATAAAGATTAAAACCAGCTAATAACATACATTAGACATAATCAACTTGCATTTATTAAATTATAACGCGCCTCTGCTTCATCCCAGTTTACCACTGACCAAAAAGCCTTGATATAGTCGGGACGGCGATTTTGATATTTAAGATAGTATGCATGCTCCCATACATCTAAGGCAATAATAGGAAAACCAGATACACCTGCGTATTTAGCACCCATTAAAGGTGAATCTTGATTTGCAGTTGATACCACTTGTAATTTATTCTCATCATTAAGAATTAACCATGCCCATCCTGAACCAAATCGCGAGGTTGCTGCTTTTTCAAATTCATCGATAAATGCATCTACTGTAGAAAACTGCTGTTCAATTGCCTTTTTAAGATTGCCATGCAATGTTGTATTTAATTTTAGTCCTTTCCAAAATAAGCTATGATTAGCATGTCCACCGACATTATTACGGATAACGACACGTTTTTCTGCAGGAATGTCATCCAATTGACCAAGTAACTGATCTGCGTCTAATCTTTGCAATTCTTCGGGTAACTCAGATAATGCATTATTTGCATTATTAACATAAGTTTGATGATGCTTTGTATGATGGATCTCCATTGTTTGTTTATCAAAGAAAGGTTCTAAGGCATCATAACGATAGGGTAATTCAGGTAAAACAAAAGCCATTGTTATCTCCTCAACATGAATGAATAAACTTTAAATCCTTTATTATAGTATACACCCAATTAATATTGATTATCGCTATCATTTAAACGCTTAAAATTATTATTATGCGAATGTAAGAAAGTATGAGATACGCGCAAATTAGACATATTTATATCTTACTGACGTTATTACAATTTTCGATTAAAAATCAAAGAGTTAAAAGGTTAAATTTTATATTTTAGCTTATTATCAAACCATTTCTATTTACATTTGACCTTTAAAAAGCAAAACAAAGCGTGTCAATTTGTTAACTTACCAGAAATTCTAAGAATTTTACCTATACTCATTGTGAACGTTCGAGTTTTTACACGCCGGAAAAACCAGTCCTTAGTCCGGCGTGTCTTTTCCATTTTTAGAGAACGCTTAAGGTGAAAACAGCTTAACGCAAATTACTTATCCTTATAACCTTGGAATAATCACTTTATAAATACTCTATTCATTTTAAAAGTATTTGCTTATCACCTTAACTTCCAGAATTAATTATTAATGCTGCTTATATCGTTATGTTAATAATAATGAGGAATAAGATATGCAAATGAACAGACGTCAATTTTTCAAACTTTGCGCAAGTAGCATGGCAGGTACAACAGTTGCACTGCTAGGTTTTTCTCCCTTAACGGTTTTAGCAGGATCACGTAGTCATAAAGTATTACGTGCTAAAGAAGTCCGTAATACTTGTACCTATTGTTCTGTTGGGTGCGGCCTTCTCATGTATTGTCTTGGTGATGGCGCTAAAAATGCTACTCCTTATTTATATCATATTGAAGGTGATCCTGATCACCCAGTAAGTCGCGGAGCACTTTGCCCGAAAGGGGCAGGCTTGATTGACTTTGTTAATAGTGAGAATCGACTTCGTTATCCTGAATATCGGGCGCCGGGCTCAACTCATTGGCAGCGTATTAGTTGGCAAGACGCTATTGATAGAATAGCTAAATTGATGAAAAATGATCGAGATACCAATTTCATTGAAAAGAATGATCAAGGCGTTACAGTTAATCGCTGGTTAACCACTGGTATGCTTTGTGCATCAGCAGCTAATAATGAAACAGGTTATCTTGATCAAAAATTTAGCCGTGCACTTGGTATGCTGGCTGTTGACAATCAAGCACGTGTCTGACACGGACCTACGGTAGCAAGTCTTGCTCCAACATTTGGTCGCGGCGCCATGACAAATCATTGGGTTGATATAAAAAATGCTGATGTTATTATCGTCATGGGAGGTAATGCTGCAGAGGCTCACCCAGTAGGCTTTCGTTGGGTAATCGAAGCTAAAATACACAATAACGCAAAATTAATTGTCGTTGACCCACGCTTTAATCGGACAGCATCTGTTGCTGATATTTATACACCAATTCGCTCAGGAACGGACATTGCCTTTTTATCGGGCGTTATTAATTATCTTATTAATGAAAATAAAATATTTACCGAATATGTAATCAATTATACCAATGCAAGCCTGCTTGTTAGATCTGATTTTAATTTTCAGGATGGATTATTTAGTGGTTATGATGCTAACCAACGTCATTATGATAAATCTTCCTGGCATTATGAATTAGATGCAAATGGCTTCGCGCGCCGTGATATAACATTGACTCATCCCAGATGTGTTTGGAATCTACTAAAACATCATGTTAGTCGCTATACTACCGATGTTGTTGAACTCATTTGTGGTACACCAAAACAAGATTTTCTGGAAATTTGTCGATTACTTGCTGATACTTCCGTTGCAAATAAAACCGCCACATTTCTATATGCATTAGGATGGACACAGCACTCTATTGGTGCACAAAATATCCGGACAATGGCTATGATCCAATTATTACTTGGTAATATTGGTATGGTAGGTGGTGGTGTTAATGCGCTTCGTGGCCACTCTAATATTCAGGGATTAACTGACTTAGGCCTCTTATCGCAATCCTTACCCGGGTATATGTCATTACCTTCAGAACAACAACCTACATTAGAATGTTACTTAACTGCCAATACGCCAAAAGCATTATTGCCAAACCAAATAAATTATTGGGCTAACTATCCAAAATTCTTTGTCAGCATGATGAAATCTTTTTTTGGCGTACATGCTCAAAAAGAGAATAACTGGGGTTATGATTGGTTACCTAAATGGGATAATGTTTACGATGTACTCCACTACTTTAACTTAATGGATGAAGGTAAAGTTAATGGTTATCTCTGTCAGGGCTTTAATCCAGTGGCGTCTTTACCTGACAAAAATAAAGTAGTACGCGCTTTATCTAAATTAAAATTCTTAGTTATTGCCGATCCCTTAGCAACAGAAACATCTGAGTTTTGGCAAAATCATGGTGAAATGAATGATGTTGATCCTGCTCTTATCCAAACCGAAGTATTTCGTTTACCAACAACTTGTTTTGCTGAAGAAGAAGGTTCGATTGTAAACTCAGCACGTTGGTTACAGTGGCACTGGCTAGGTGCTCAACCACCAGGTGAAGCAAAATCGGACGGTGAAATTCTTAGTCGTTTACTTATGCGATTGAGAGAATTGTATCAACAAGAGGGCGGTGTTCAGCCTGCTCCTATTATGAACATTAACTGGGATTATTTAATTCCAGAGATCCCTAGTGCCGAAGAAGTAGCTAAAGAATACAATGGTATAGCACTTACAGATATTCTGGATAATAATGGCAATATAGTCGTTAGAAAAGGAGAGCAATTACAGAGTTTTGCTCAGTTACGCGATGATGGTACAACAGCAAGCGGTTGTTGGATTTTTACCGGATGCTGGACGCCAGCAGGTAACCAAATGGCTAAGCGCGACAACGCCGATCCGAGTGGATTAGGAAACACGCCTGGATGGGCGTGGGCATGGCCCGCTAATCGTAGAATTATTTATAATCGAGCATCATTAGATCCCCAAGGAAACCCATGGAATATTTCACGTAAACTTATCGAATGGGAGGGAAGTCACTGGACAGGAATTGATATTGCCGATTATGGCGCCACGACACCACCTAATGCAGAAGCGGGACCATTTATTATGCAGCCCGAAGGAATGGCTCGTTTGTTTGCATTAGATAAAATGGCCGAAGGTCCATTTCCTGAACATTATGAACCCATTGAAACCCCTATAGGAACAAATCCTCTTCATCCTAATATTGTCAATAATCCGGTCGTCCGTATTTTTGACGAAGATCTCTCTCGGATAGGTTCTGCCGAACGTTTTCCTTATATTGGAACAACCTACCGTTTAACTGAACATTTCCACTTTTGGACAAAGCATTCCCAGCTTAATGCCATCATACAACCTGAAGCCTTTGTCGAAATTAGTGAAACACTAGCTGATCTCAAAGGTATTCATCCAGGCGATCGCGTTAAAGTAACGAGTCAGCGTGGTTTTATTAAAGCAAAAGCGGTTGTAACACGTCGAGTAAGAGCACTCAATATCAATGGCAAGCAAATAGAAACGGTAGGTATTCCGATTCACTGGGGATTTAAAGGAATAGCAAAAAAAGGATTTATCAGTAATACATTAACCCTTTTCGCTGGTGATCCTAATACTCAGACACCAGAATACAAAACTTTTTTGGTTAACATCGAAAAAGAGTAATGGGAATCAACATGTCACTACAAAGCCAAGATATCATTAAACGCTCTGCAACAAATAAACTTACGCCACCACCACAGGTGAGGTGTTATCAAGAAGAAGTGGCTAAGCTAATTGACGTAACAGTTTGTATTGGTTGTAAAGCTTGTCAAGTGGCTTGTGCTGAATGGAATGATTTACGAGATACTGTGGGTCATAATCAAGGGATCTACGATAATCCCTGCGATTTAACTGCCAAAACATGGACAGTAATGCGCTTCAGTGAAACAGAAACCAATGGTAAATTGGAATGGTTAATTCGCAAAGATGGCTGTATGCACTGTAGTGACCCTGGTTGCTTAAAAGCTTGCCCATCAGCAGGTGCAATTATTCAATATGCTAATGGCATTGTTGATTTTCAGTCGGAAAATTGCATAGGGTGCGGTTACTGTATTGCTGGCTGCCCTTTTAATATTCCAAGATTAAATAAAGCAGATAATCGAGTTTATAAATGTACTCTTTGTATCGACCGAGTAAATGTAGGTCAAGAACCAGCCTGTGTAAAAACATGCCCAACAGGAGCAATTCATTTTGGTAGTAAAACAGCAATGAAACGATTAGCCGCTGAACGCATTGCTGAATTACAAATCAGAGGCTTTGAACATGCCGGCCTTTATGATCCACCAGGTGTAGGGGGCACGCACGTCATGTATGTTTTACACCATGCTAATAAACCAGAGCTTTATCATAATTTACCTATCGATCCTCATATAAGTCCTGTCGTTGGTTTTTGGAAAGGCATTCTGAAACCACTGTCAGCAATAGGCTTTTTGATCACTATTACAGGACTTATTTACCATTATATTGGGATTGGTCCTAATAAGACTGACAAGACTGACAAGACTGACAAGACTGACAAGACTGACAAGACTGACAAGACTGACAAGACTAATGATCAACCATATGATACAACAAAGGAACATCATGAAAGAAAATAATATGATCCAACGTTATAAATTTATTGATCGTGCCTGTCATTGGACCGTTGCGATTAGTTTTTTTATGGTCGCACTCTCAGGTATTGCTATGTTTTTTCCAACGTTACAATGGTTAACTGAAACCTTTGGTACACCGCAAATGGGGCGAATTTTACATCCTTTTTTTGGCCTATTAATTGTGTGTTTACTCGCTATTCTTTTTGTTCGGTTTGCACGACATAATTTACCTGAGCGCGGAGATTTAACTTGGTTTATTCATATTATTGCTGTGCTGAAAGGCTATGAGCATAAAGTTGCGGATGTTGATATTTATAATCCAGGTCAAAAAGTGATGTTCTGGAGTATTATGGGACTCATGGTAACTTTAGCCACGAGTGGCATTATCATGTGGCGACCCTATTTTGCCCATTATTTTTCTATTTCCGTAATTCGTATTGCACTCTGTATCCATGCGGTTGCTGCTATCCTTTTATGCCACTTAATTTTAATGCATATGTATATGGCTTTCTGGATAAAAGGATCAATTAAAGGAATGATTGAAGGGTATGTTTCACTCGCCTGGGCTAAAAAACACCATCCACGTTGGTATAGAAAAATAATGAAAAGGCAACAAATCAATGATTCGCTGGAAAAACAGAATTAAGTCATACATCGTTAACAAAATAAGACTAAAAAGCACTGTGCTACTTTTTTAGAGGAATAAACATCAAAGTAAGTTTGAAAAGTAGCATAATAGCGATCTTGTGAATGATATGGTTTTATTTTCCCTGCGGATTTTATTATAGTTAATCGTCTATTTTTGTTGGACAAGATCATTAATCAAGTAATAACAATATAGGACATTGCAGTGTAAAAACAATGTCGCAGCAATAAACTTTATCTCAGCCGTTGAGGACAACTATATACGATGGCATGAGTTGGTTTACTAAACCCGACCAAGGTGAGATTGCACGTCTGTGCCACTTCAACTGCCAGTGACGTTGCAGCTGAAACTGCAATCAAAATTTCAACACCGCACATTGCTGCCTTTTGTACCATTTCATAACTGGCACGGCTGGAAATCATCACTACACCCTGTTGCCATTTCTGTTTTGCTCGGAGACCTAACAGCTTATCCAACGCGACATGACGTCCGATATCCTCACATCCACCAAGAAGTCCACCTTCTTGAGAAAACCAAGCAGCAACGTGTGTGCAGCCAGTTAGGTTGCCGACAGCTTGCATATGGCGTAATTGAGGGATAGCTGAACGCAGATGATTTAAATTAAATGTTTGCGTAAATGTTAATGGCGCAACATGACGCACAACTTGATTTAATTGTTCAATGCCGCAAACACCACATCCGGTACGCCCCGCCATTGCCCGACGCTTTTCTTTCAACGCAATAAAGCAACGACTCGCTAGCTCAATATGGATTTCTATTCCGTTTTCAACAAATAAAACATCTATACCATAAATTTCGTTAGGCTTAGTAATAATACCTTCTGCCAAAGAAAAACCTAACGCAAAAATGTCTAAATCTTTAGGCGTTGTCATCATAACAACATGCGCAATACCATTGTAGACTAAAACAACAGGAACTTCTTCAGCAACCCAATCCGTTTTTTCGGAGAATGATCCATTGTATTGTAAAAGTGTTAACGATTTAACACCTACCGTATTTAACATATTAGTGTTATCTTTATTTGGCTTATTCATAAGAAAGCAATAATTATTTTTAATGAAACAAAAAGGGTGTTATTTAACCAAAATAATTCACACTATCTACAATTCTATAACAATAAGATCTAAATCAAGAAACTTTATCATAGCAACATTTATAATTATATAAAATTTAAAGTAGTGTCATTATTATTTATAATAATATAGAAATAACAAAGGAGATTTACATGCAAGTCAGCAGAAGACAGTTCTTTAAGATCTGTGCTGGCGGTATGGCTGGAACAACGGTAGCCGCTTTGGGATTTATGCCAACCGAAGTATTGGCTGAAACACGCAATTATAAATTATTACGCGCCAAAGAAGTTCGTAATACATGCACATATTGTTCCGTCGGCTGCGGTTTATTAATGTATAGTCTAGGTGATGGGGCTAAAAATGCCAGTGCCCATATCTTTCATATCGAAGGTGATCCTGATCATCCAGTAAGTCGCGGGGCACTTTGCCCAAAAGGTGCGGGACTTCTTGATTATGTTAACAGCCCTAATCGTTTAAAATACCCACAATATCGAGCACCAGGTTCAACAGAATGGCAACGTCTTAGCTGGGATGACGCGCTAAATCGCATTGCGCGTTTAATGAAAGATGATCGTGATGCCAATTTCATAAAAACCAATGAACAAGGTGTGACAGTAAATCGCTGGCTCACTACCGGTATGTTATGTGCCTCGGCAGCCAGTAATGAAACTGGGCTACTTGATCAAAAATTTGCCCGCGCATTAGGCATGCTTTCAGTAGACAACCAAGCGCGTATTTGACACGGACCAACGGTAGCAAGTCTTGCTCCAACATTTGGTCGCGGTGCCATGACCAACCACTGGGTTGATATAAAGAATGCCAATGTTATCGTCGTCATGGGTGGTAATGCCGCAGAAGCGCATCCTGTCGGTTTCCGCTGGGCGATGGAAGCGAAAACGCATAATAATGCTAAGCTGATTGTAATCGATCCTCGTTTTACAAGAACAGCTTCGGTAGCTGATTTTTATACTCCAATCCGCTCTGGTACAGATATTGTCTTTCTATCAGGTGTAATCAATTATTTGATTACCAATAATAAAATTCAGACAGAATATGTTAAGGCCTATACTAATGCCAGCTTATTGATCAGAGAAGATTATCACTTTAATGACGGCTTATTCAGTGGTTATGATGCTAAAACACGTAGCTATGACAAATCATCCTGGTTCTATGAATTAGATGATAAAGGCCACGCCAAACGCGATGAAACATTCAACCACCCACGCTGTGTATGGAATTTATTAAAACAGCATGTCAGTCGCTATACGCCTGAAATGGTTGAAAAAATTTGTGGTACGCCAAAAGCAGATTTTCTGACAGTATGCCAAATTTTAGCTGAAACCAGTGCACCAAACAAAGTTACCTCCTTCCTCTATGCATTAGGTTGGACGCAACATACGGTCGGCGCACAAAATATTCGTACTATGGCAATGATCCAACTTCTATTAGGTAATATGGGAATGGCAGGAGGTGGCGTTAATGCCTTACGTGGTCATTCTAATATTCAAGGATTAACAGACTTAGGATTATTATCACAATCATTACCAGGTTATCTGACATTACCTTCAGATAAGCAACCTACGTTAGAGAGCTATCTAGCCGCAAATACGCCAAAAGCCTTATTACCTGGTCAAATTAATTACTGGAGTAATTATCCAAAATTCTTTGTTAGCTTAATGAAGAGTTTTTATGGTGATAAAGCACAAAAAGAAAACGATTGGGGATACGATTGGTTGCCTAAATGGGATCGTGTCTATGATTCGATGGAATATTTTGAAATGATGGATCAGGGTAAAGTCAATGGTTACATTTGCCAAGGTTTTAATCCCGTTGCATCGTTCCCAGATAAAAATAAGATTGTTAGAGCCTTATCTAAACTCAAATATTTGATTATTGCCGATCCACTAGAAACGGAAACCTCTTTATTTTGGCAAAACCATGGCGAAATGAACGATGTTGATCCTGCAACGATACAAACGGAAGTATTCCGCTTACCCACAACATGTTTTGCTGAGGAAGATGGTTCTATTGCTAACTCTGGTCGTTGGCTACAATGGCACTGGAAAGGCGCTGAACCTCCCGGTGAGGCTATGACTGATGGCGAAATCATGGGTGAACTCTTAGCTAAAATTCGCCATTTATATAATGAAGAAGGTGGTGTACAGCCCGATCCCGTGATGAATATGAGCTGGAATTATTTCAGACCACATCACCCATTATCTGAAGAAATAGCCAAAGAAGCTAATGGTATTGCCCTGCAAGATCTGACAGATAATAATGGCAATATTATCGTCAAAAAAGGACAACAACTCAGTAGTTTTGCACAATTACGTGATGATGGTAGTACGGCAAGTGGCTGTTGGATTTACGCGGGTAGCTGGACCGAAGCTGGAAATCAAATGGCCAAACGTGATAATGCGGATCCAACTGGTCTAGGTAATACACCTGATTGGGCATGGGCATGGCCTGCTAATCGTCGGATCATTTATAACCGTGCCTCTGCCGATCCACAAGGTCGTCCATGGGATCCTAAACGTAAATTAATTGAGTGGGAAGGTACACATTGGGCTGGTATGGATGTTGCTGATTATGGAGCAACGACACCACCGGGTGCAGATGCTGGACCGTTTATTATGCAACCTGAAGGTTTAGGACGTTTGTTTGCCTTAAATAAAATGGCCGAAGGTCCATTCCCTGAACATTATGAACCTTTTGAAACACCTATTGGGACGAACCCATTGCACCCTGAGGTAGTATCAAGTCCGGTAGCACGTATTTATCAAACCGATTTAAAACGTTTAGGTAAAGCTGATGACTTCCCATTTGTTGGAACGACTTACCGATTAACTGAACATTTCCACTTCTGGACTAAGCATTCTCATTTAAATGCCGTATTACAACCTGAAGCATTTGTTGAAATTAGTGAACAACTTGCTGCCCTACGTGGTATTAAGCAAGGGGATAAAGTGAGGGTAAGTTCACAACGTGGTTATGTTGAAGTTAAAGCTGTAGTGACTAAACGCCTACGCCCACTGAAAGTTAATGGTCAAAATGTAGAAACTGTTGGTATTCCTATCCATTGGGGATTTACGGGCCAAACGAAAAAAAGTTTTGTTGCAAATACCTTAACACCATTTGTGGGTGATGCCAATACACAAACACCAGAATACAAAGCGTTTCTGGTTAACATTGAAAAGGTGTAACGGAGTAAAATTATGTCATTACAAACTCAAGACATCATTAAACGTTCCGCCACCAATTCACTGACACCGCCGCCACAAGTGCGGCATCATCAGGATGAAGTGGCAAAACTCATTGATGTTTCTACATGTATCGGCTGTAAAGCTTGCCAGGTTGCTTGTTCTGAATGGAATGATTTACGAGATGAAGTAGGTCACACAATTGGTGTTTATGATAATCCTGCTGACTTGACAGCAAAATCATGGACAGTGATGCGTTTCAATGAAACAGAAGCCAATGGTAAATTAGAATGGCTTATCCGTAAAGATGGTTGTATGCATTGCGCAGATCCAGGTTGTCTTAAAGCCTGTCCTTCTGCCGGTGCCATCATCCAATATGCCAATGGTATTGTAGACTTCCAATCAGAAAATTGTATCGGTTGTGGCTATTGTATTGCCGGGTGTCCATTCAACATTCCTCGTATTAACAAAGAGGATAATCGCGCCTACAAATGTACATTATGTGTTGATCGGGTCAGTATTGGTCAGGAACCAGCTTGTGTAAAAACCTGCCCAACCGGCGCAATTCATTTTGGTTCAAAAGAAGCCATGCTTGTTCTGGCCGAAGAACGTGTTCGCGAATTAAAAACACGTGGCTATGCTAATGCGGGTATATATGACCCAGCGGGTGTAGGCGGTACACATGTTATGTATGTATTACATCATGCTAATCAACCAGAACTTTATCATAATTTGCCCAATGATCCTCATATCAGTCCTGTTGTAGGTTTTTGGAAAGGCATTCTCAAACCATTATCAGCTGCTGGGTTCATCGCTACATTTGTTGGATTAATTTTCCACTATGTTGGTATTGGCCCTAATGTTATTAATGAAGATGAAGAGGACGAGCATCATGAAGAAAAATAAAATAATTCAACGAAACTCGTTTATTGACAGAGCCTGTCACTGGATGGTTGCCATTAGCTTTTTTTTGGTTGCATTATCCGGTATAGCAATGTTCTTTCCTACCTTAAAATGGTTGACTGAAACGTTTGGTACCCCTCAGATGGGACGTATTTTACATCCCTTCTTTGGTATCCTGATTATGGTGTTACTTATCATCATGTTTTTTAGATTTTTTCATCATAATATTCCTAAACGTGAAGATATTGGTTGGTTTTTACATATCATCGACGTTTTAAAAGGTGATGAACATAAAGTTGCTGACGTAGGCAAATATAATCCGGGACAAAAAATGATGTTCTGGAGTATTATGAGCTTAATGGCTGTTTTGACGGTGTCTGGTATTATTATCTGGCGGCCCTACTTTGCTCATTATTTTCCAATATGGTTAGTTCGTGGAGCACTTTTAGTTCATGCAGCCGCTGCCATTGTGCTCATTCATGCAATTCTTGTTCATATGTATATGGCATTTTGGATTAAAGGTTCAATAAAAGGAATGATTGAAGGAAAAGTCAGCTATGAATGGGCTAAAAAGCATCATCCACGCTGGTATCGTTCTATCATTGCTAAAGAACAAACTCAGCATGATAAAATCAATGAAATAGGATCAAAATCATAATGAGTAGCATACGTATTGTTCCTCAAGAAGAAATTACAGCATCGGCGGGAGTTATCCCGCCATTATTACTCCCTAATTTAAAACATATTTACCGTAATCGAGCAGAGCGGTTACTGAAATTAGCAGAACAACATCCGTTAGCGGATTATTTAAAATTTATTGCTAATGTTGCTCTTGCCCAACAAAATGCCTTATTAGCGAATCCGTTACAATTAACCGCAAATAATCTTATTCTTCAGCAAAAGCAACATTTGCCACTCTCAGCTCAACACTTAGTGCGTTCACCGCATTGGCAATTATTATTCAAGCATATTATTAATGACTTGCAGAAAAATGCACCTAGCCATGTGCAACCTGCCTTAGAAAATATATTGAAACTTTCTACAGATGAACGAGAGCAATTTGCTAATTACCTCTTAGCCGGAGAATATTCGAAAGTAAGAAGTGATAAATCGTTATTTTTATGGGCCGCATTATCTGTTTATTGGGCTCAACTTGCTGCATTATTACCAGGTAAAGCTAAAGCAGAACTTGGTGAACAACGCCATTTTTGTCCGATTTGTGGAAGTGCACCTGTGGCCAGTATTATACATATGGCGAGTGAAAACGGCTTACGCTATCTTCACTGTAGTCTATGTGAAAGTGAATGGCATATGGTACGCATAAAATGTAGTAACTGTGAACAAAGCCATGATCTTGGTTATTGGTCACTTGATAGCGAGCATGCAGCAATTAAAGCAGAAAGTTGTGGTGATTGCGGTAGCTATTTAAAGGTGTTTTACCAAGAAAAAGATCCTTATCTTGACGTTGTTGCCGATGATCTTGCGTCATTAGTCCTTGACGCTAAAATGGAAGAAGAAAATTTTTTACGTAGTGGTATTAACCCTTATCTCTTTCCAGGAGCGGCTTGATATAATATGGGGTGGTGAGTTTCCAATGATACGATCCTCCCATGTTTTTAGCACCTTTCAAATTTTAATACATTTATTTTGATAACATAGCTAAATCTAGCCATGGATGCCCAACATAACGTCTATTAATATTACTTCTTCTATATCAATAGTTATGTCTTTACCCTATGCTATCCCAACCTACACATAAAACCCTAGATAAGATAAATCGTATCAACAAAGTCCTTAACGCGTTATAGAATAGATACTCTTCTTCTATTGTTGACAATAGGATAAAAACGGTCTACCTACATGTAATAGGGGCCGTTTATCTATAATCGTATATCTTAGCTCGTCAATTATTGATAATTACATAAATCGAGTTTATTTTACTAAACTAACAACGCATAACTTGTGCTTATATTTGTATAAAGTATACAGATAATGCATATTGCTTTTGTTAACTAAGATAAATATGTTACTTAATCAATACAGCAAAAATAAAGCGTCATCCTTTCTTTCGTCTTATAAGGTGTCTGACAAGAATGACTTTATTAGTAATATTAACTTAACTCGAATTGAAATAAAGCAAAAAAGAGGCAGTAATAACACTATTTATATCAAGTACAAATGTGCTTTCTTTTAACTTATTTTAACAGAATTTATAAACTATGTACGGCAAAGCGAGGAAGTACTCTAGAAAAGCTGCATAGTGCAATGAGGGTTTATTCGCACTGCCAAACCTAATGATGCTTCATTGAATCAACGAAAGCGCATTAATACACCAACTCTGGCAACCACAGTAGTTCATCTGCCGAATATACCGCTAGCATCTGTATAGTAATGGGGCTATAAAATATATTATTTAACGATATAAATTCATGAGAAAAATTACACTAGTTAATAGAATATACATAACCGTATAACACGATAATAATAAATTTGTATCAGCCGGATGCCGGCATCTCTATATTGTTCGTTAATTTTTGATAACAAACAATGTTAATACTCATATAAAAAATAACAAGCTATGGATATCCTATTCAGTCAATAGTAAATGCTTCATCACTTTCAACAAAGAAGATGTTACAATTACTCTAACTTAGATCCCTCTCGGGTAACAAATAATGCGATATAATAATAACCGGTTAAACAATGAACCAGCAAAAACATTCACTTTATAGCCAAATTCCAGCAATTGACCGTTTACTTCAACAACCGGCTATTGCACAACAGATAAACCACCATGGCCAACACCTGGTTGTTAGTGCATTACGTCATCTACAAGCTGAAGCTCGAAAAATTATCGCTAAACAAAATTGTTTACCTGTGTGGAACGCATGCTGGGATACAAAACTTGCTGACTATTTACAACAAAAACTGCGCAATAGTTTAACCCCAGTATTTAATTTAACTGGAACCGTTTTACATACTAATCTTGGTCGTGCTTTACTTGCAGAATCGGCTATAGAAGCGATCAATTCTACAATGCGTAATGCCGTTACATTAGAATATGATCTAGAGGGTGCGGAGCGCGGTCATCGAGATAATGGTATTAGTCAATTACTGTGTGATCTTACCGGAGCTGAAGCTGCTTGTATCGTAAATAATAACGCAGCAGCCGTTTTATTAATGCTAGCAACACTTGCGCCAGGTAAAGAGGTTATCGTATCCCGGGGAGAGTTAGTTGAAATTGGTGGTGCTTTTCGTATTCCAGATGTTATGCAACAAGCTGGATGTCAGTTAATTGAAGTAGGTACTACAAATCGAACTCATCTCCATGATTATCAACAAGCGATAACTGAAGATACTGGCTTACTAATGAAAGTCCATACAAGTAATTATGCCATACAAGGGTTCAGTAAAAGCGTTAATGAAACCGAACTTGTAGAAATTGCAAAAAAAAATCACTTACCGGTAGTGGTTGACTTAGGCAGTGGCTCCTTAGTTGATTTACAACAATTTGGTCTACCGGCTGAACCGATGCCTCAGCCTTTAATTGCAGCTGGTATTGATTTAATCAGTTTTTCTGGGGATAAGCTTTTGGGAGGACCTCAAGCTGGTATCATTATTGGTAAAAAAAAATGGATTGACAAAATTCAGCAACACCCCTTAAAACGGGCACTACGTGTAGGTAAATTGACACTGGCAACACTTGATGCCACACTACGCTTATATCTGCAACCAGATAAACTACAACAACAATTACCCACATTACAGCTATTAACTAAATCTCAAGCGGAAATTCGTGAAATAGCCGACAAACTCAAAATAAAACTTCAAGCGCATTATGCTGACCATTTTATTGTACAAAGTGAGCCTTGTTTATCACAAATTGGTAGTGGTTCTTTACCTATAGATCGTTTGCCTAGCTATGCCCTAACATTTCAGGCGAAAGATGGTCGAGGTAGCCATATTGAAACCTTAGCACAACGCTGGCGACACGCAAGTATACCAATTATCGGTAGGATCCAAGAGGGTAAACTATGGTTAGATTTACGTTGCCTTACTGACGAAGCTCTGTTTTTGGAACAAATATATCAATGATTATTGCCACCGCAGGCCATGTTGATCATGGTAAAACCGCATTGTTACAAGTTCTGACCGGAACAAATGCCGATCGATTACCAGAAGAAAAAAAACGTGGTATGACGATTGATTTAGGTTATGCATTTTTACCTTTAGACAAGGGACAAACCATAGGTTTTGTTGATGTACCAGGTCATGAAAAATTTCTATCAAATATGTTAGCGGGTATCGGTGGCATTCAACATGCCTTATTGGTTGTCGCTTGTGATGATGGCTTAATGCCACAAACATTAGAACATTTAACCATTTTACGTTTAGCGGGGCGCCCTTCAATTACTGTCGCATTAACAAAAGCCGATCGCGTTGACACGAAACAAATCAAGATAGTCAAACAACAAATCGATAATGAATTAACATATCAAGGCTGGAATGACTATGCAATTTTTGTTACATCTGCTTTTACAGGTCAAGGTATCGAGTCACTACGCATGCATCTTACGCAATTAGCATCGCCAACGATTGATAATCAGCATCGTTTTCGACTCGCTATTGATCGCGCATTTATAATAAAAGGCAATGGTTTAGTCGTTACGGGAACCGCGCTTGCTGGAAAAGTCGCCGTTGGTGATAATTTGTGGTTAACTGGTCGTGAGCAACCTATTAGAGTCCGTAATTTACATGCACAAGATCAACAAACGGACCATGCTTATGCAGGCCAGCGTATCGCACTAAATATTACCGGAAATATTGAAAAACAGCATATTCATCGCGGTGACTGGCTGCTCTGTGAACAACCGCCGTTTATTTGTCATAGTGTACTGGCTCAATTAACTGTCGATTCGCCCATTGCTCATTGGCAATCAGTTCATCTTTACCATGCAGCTAAACACATTACTGGCCGTCTTTCTCTTTTACAACAAGAATCACTATCATCAACACAAACAATATTAGCTGAGATTATCTTTGATCAACCTCTTTATATTGCAGAAAACGATCTTATTATTATCCGCCATATTAGTGCTCACCAGACACTAGGACGAGCCAAAGTCATTGAACTCATACCGCCTCGGCGAGGTAAACGTCAAACATGCTACCTAAATACATTATTAAGATTAAGCAAATTACAATCTGATCAACAAGCATTTAACGAACGTTTACTTACCGCGCCTTTATCTTTAACTAATTTTGCTTGGGCAAGACAACTTACTTTGGCTGGATTAAAAACAGTATTAGCAAATTTTGATGGCATAATTGTCCAAGATATTGCTTTATCCAAAACATGTGCAAATCAATTTCGCCAACAACTCCTTGATACATTAGCTAATTATCATCAACACCATAATGATCAACCCGGTATAGGTCGAGCAAGGTTACATCGAATGGCTCTACCTTCCCAGCCACAATCGCTTATTTTTCAATTAATAGAACAATTATTAGTTGAGGGCAAAGTATTACAACATCATGGCTGGTTACATCTCCCCGGCTACCAACTTACTTTTACGCCTCAAGAATACGCGATCTGGTCACAACTTGAGCCCTTTTTTAAAAATAATGCCATATGGGTACGTGAGCTTGCTCAAGCCATCAACGGCGATGAAGCAGAAATCCGAAACTTATTACGCAAAGCGGCACAGCTAGGCGAAATTATTGCTATTGTTAAAGATCGCTATTATCGTAGCAAACAAATACGTCTATATGCTGATTTATTGCGACAACTACAAATGGAAAACGGTTTAATTAAAACTATCGATTTCCGTGATCGCGTTGCATGTGGACGAAAACTTGCCATTCAAATTTTAGAATTTTTTGATCGCTGTGGTTTTACTCGACGAAAAGGTAATGATCGTATAATTCGTGATGCTGCGTTATTTATAGATTAAGGAGAATGGTCTTCCAGATAAAAAATGCCAATAAAAATATCAAAAAATAAGCACTTATCGTGTTTTATGGTTCGCAATTAGGGTAATTACAGGTATACTTTGTTCCAATAACCATAATTGGAAAATCATCGTTCCCGGTGGGACGGCCGGACTTCAAATCCGGTTGGGATCGCCAGCGATCCCGGGCAGGTTCAACTCCTGTGATTTTCCGCCATCACTTTATATTATTCAGAATAATGAGATAAATTTTATTGATTTTCTTTCCTGAATAGATTCAGTAGCAAATATCTTTACCTATTTTTTATTTGATTAAACTCATATCATATACAATAGGCACGAAGCCATCATGACAATAGTCTGTTTATATGGTGAAAAAATAGTTGAAATAATCAAGATCATCATAATAAGGAGAACGTCAAATATTCCATTATTATCTTTTCATTACTATATTATTAACGTTATTAATCGATTAATTTTTTTAAATATACCAAAATAATTTAAATATGTCGTAAATTTTATACTACTTTTATTAAGTATTATTCTACATTATAAAGATAAAATATTTAAAAATATAAAATGATTAACATAACGTGCACTTTTATATTAATGTTAATGATTTTTATAATATTAAGTTGATTAAATACTAATAATATTTAGTTGAAAAGATAAATAATTTATGTGATTTAATTCTCATAAATAAATTTAAAAGATTAATTTTAAATTATAAAAAAATTATTATTTTACTAACTTATATATATTATTATCTTAACTAAATGGAAAAAAAATGAAATCTATTATTAGCGCAGCTATTATATTAGGACTAGCCAATTTTTCTCAACTTTCTATTGCTAGAGAATCTCTTGAAAATAAACAAGAACTAAAAATTATTAGCTACAATGTATACAATGGAATGAAATTTGATACATCTATTGGAAAACAGAAATATATTGAATGGGCTAAAAAACAAGATGCTGATATCATCGCCTGGCAAGAGATGAATCTTTTCACACAAGAAACATTAGAGGGATTTGCGCATAGCTTTGGTCATAAATATGCTGTTTTATTAAAAGAGCCAAAAGTGCCTGGTGACATGAACTCTTTTCCCACCGCACTTACCTCAAAATATCCTATTGTTAATGTTAAAAAAGTCGTAGACAATCTTTGGCATGGAGCATTATTTGCTGACGTAGGAAATTACCACTTTGTCGTAACACATATGAATCCATTTCGTACCAGTCAACGTATCAATGAAATAAATCTAATTTTAGATTCTATAAAATACAGTAGTGATCCAAATGGTAAATGGATCATAGCGGGCGATCTTAATTCTTTCTCACCTTTAGATCATTATAATGAAGATGAAATGATAAATGATTTGAAAGAAAAAGAAGCTAAACGTCCTGAACTTCATAATTTGGTAAATGGAAAACTCGATTATACTGTACAAAACAATATATTATCACGTAATTTCATTGACGTCCTTAAGCATAAATATCCTGATACATTTATCGCAACAGCGCCTACGAAAGTTGTTTATGATCAGGCTAAAACACCATTAAGATACGACTATATTTATGTAACACCGGTGATGAAAAAAGATATAATTGATGTCAAGGTATTAAAAGATGAGTTCACAGATAACTATTCTGATCACTATCCAGTACAAATGATTATTAGAAACTAATCACACAATAAAATAATATAGCTATTAAATAGCCTTCAATAATATATTGAAGGCTATTTCTATTTTTACATAAAAATAATTTAAATAATCAAATATTAATAAAGTTATTATATAGTTTTATTTTGGAATAATGCTATTAATTTATAATTATTTTCTTTTACGTATTATATTATCTTAATAAGATTTTTATTATTAATAATATTTATTAGTTTAGGTTAATGAGCCAATTTATTTACTATAAATAGCATAATAAGTATATAAGCCAAAGTCTAGCATCAGTTTATTTATTAAGTAAATCTGCTTTTCTCGACTCAAAATATGTGTAAAGGATCACAATTGTGAGAAAAAGAAGTTAAAGCTAAATTTTTAGCCAGCTAGGGTTAAGTTAATAATAAACACAAGAGGTAATAAACAATGACAACGGCATTTTACAAAAAGTCGGCTTATTGGTTTAGTTCATCTTATAGTATTGTTTATTACGCAGCCGGTAGCTTGGTTTTTTCTTTTTATGCCATTTGGTTGAGTAAACAAATTGGTTTATCTGCACAACAAACAGGCCAAATATATTCCTGCAATTATTTTATCGCATTATGCATCATGTTCATTTATGGTATTGGACAAGACAAATTAGTTTTACGTAAACATCTTGTCTGGTTTCAAAGCATAATTATTACTGGTGCGGCACCTTTTTTGATTTACATCTATGAACCATTATTAACTTATCAATTTTATCTGGGTGTGATCCTTGGTAGTTTTTATCTCGGTTTTGGTTGGGTTGCGGGGATGGGTCTCATTGATTCTTACTGTGAGAAAATTAGTCAGGCATTTAACTTTGAATTTGGAAAAGCAAGAACATGGGGATGTATCGCTTATGCAATAGGTACATTGATTGCTGGAAAATTAATGAGTATCAATCCTCATCTAAGTTTTTGGGGCGCTTCTGTTGTCGGACTCTTCTTTATTATATTAAACATCACATTTAAACCTGAAAAGAATACAATGCTTTCTTTAGATATAAAGAAACAAGATCCATTGGCATGGCAAGATATTTTACTCGTTTTTAAATTAAAAGATTTTTGGTTTTTTGTTATCTATGTATTAGGAACTTATAGCCTTTATAATATTTATGATCAACAGCTTTTCCCTGTGTATTTCACTAATTTATTTCAGGATAATAGTGAAAGCTATCTTATTTATGGTAAATTAAATTCAGTGCAAGTGTTTTTAGAAGCTGGCGTAATGTTTATCGTACCATCTGTCATTAACCGTATTGGGGCTAAAAATGCCTTACTGTTTGCCGCCTTCATTTCCTCTGTCCGTATTCTATTTACTAGTTATGCTACAACAATCGAATTCATTTCCATTATAAAATTAATGCATTGTTTAGAAATATCAACTGTTTTGGTTGCTGTCTTTAAATATATTGCAATTAATTTTGATAAGCGTCTTTCTGCTACCGTATTTCTTATCGGTTATCAAGTTGCAGGTTCTATTGGTGTTATTTGTTTTTCTGGTTGGGTCGGAAAAATTTATGATCAAATAGGTCCTAAAGCAACCTTCCAAAATTTAGGCCTCGTGGTTATTGGATTTATGATTTTTGCTTTGATTTTTTTAAAAGCAGAAAAAAAGGGAGCAAGTAGTACGCTACATGCCGCTTCACATTAATATAAAAAAGGAAAGATAAAACAATGAACTTTCTCAATGCTATTACAACATTTTCTCACGAACAAACACGCTCGATTTCACCAGAGAATATGACAGGAGAAAAAGGTCGTTCATGTATGTCAGCAAGCCATCTTGGTCCTGGTAGAAAAGGGCAAGGTTTTATTTCAATTAAACATGGCGAAACTGTCACTATTGCAGATATCGATGGGCCTGGAGAAATTCGTCATATGTGGTTTACACTCACAGATAAAACACATCGAGGTAGTTTTGTATTACGCGATGTAGTTATACGCATCTATTGGGATGATGAAAAAGTTCCTTCTGTTGAATCCCCTATTGGCGATTTCTTTTGTAATGGATTCGGTGCACGTTGTGAAATTAATTCATTACCTATTGTCGTAAACCCTACTGGTGGATTCAATTGTTATTTTTGTATGCCTTTTAATAAGAAAGCACGCATTGAAATTACTAATGAACATGAAACCGATTTACAGCATTTTTTCTTCACTATTAACTATGCGCTACTAGCAAAAGCATTTACTGATCCACTCTACTTTCATGCTCAATGGCGTCGCCAGCGCATTACACAATATGCACAAGATTATATATTATTAGATAATATTCAAGGATATGGTTATTATGTTGGCACTTATTTAGCATTAACCGCATTAGAACGTTACTGGTGGGGTGAAGGTGAATTCAAGTTTTATCTTGATGGTGATACAAACTACCCAACCCAAAATTCAACAGGTTCAGAAGATTATTTTGGTGGTGCATGGGCATTCCATCAGAGAGATAAGCAAGGTCGAGCTTCTGCTAAATGCTTTCAAACCCTGTTTATGGGTTACCCTTATCAAACCAATCGTGATAGTACTCGAGACTTTTTTCAAACGGGTGAAGCAAATCCTGTTCATGGATTTGGTGACGATGCATTACCGATGCATGGTCTTTATCGTTGGCATTTACCTGATCCTATTGCATTCCATCAAGATATAAAAGTAACCTTTCAACAAATTGGTAATGATGATATCCAGTTGTACGAACGATCAGATGATATTGCTACTGTCGCTTACTGGTATCAAAATCCAAGTAATAATCGTAATCCATTATTCCCAAGTCAATCAGAACGACTACCCCGATAATTCTAGGATAATGCTATGGCGGATAGAAAAATTACTATTACTGAAATTGCCCGCCTTGCTGGAGTTTCCCCAACCACGGTGAG
Organism: uncultured Enterobacterales bacterium; assembly: GCA_945288535.1. GTDB lineage: Bacteria > Pseudomonadota > Gammaproteobacteria > Enterobacterales > CALYQQ01 > CALYQQ01. Next base: position 77,663 of record CALYQQ010000009.1, read on the forward strand.
CCATATATTTAACGGATATAATAAAAAATATCGTATTGCAGATATAACAACACAACAAGTCTTATCTATAGCAGAAAAATACCGTAATCAAGATCATGTTAATCGCTGGATTATAAAAGCAAACCAAACGCAAACTATTGGTATTATCGTACCTGATATGTCCAATTATAATTTAGCTATTTTTTTACATGAACTGGAATCTATTTTACGTCAAAATCAACTACAATTATTAATTGCTTGCAGCCACTATGATAAACAACAAGAAATTCAAGCCGTTCATAATTTACTTGAGCGTAAAGTTGATGGCTTGATTACGATAACCTCATTAGACAGTGATGATTTTTATCAGCAAATTAATCAAAGTGTGCCAGTACTCTTGTTTGATCGTTATTTCACTAATAGTATATTACCTTTTGTCGCTAGTGAATCTATTAACTCGGTATGTCAGCTTATTTCACATAAAGCGCGTTATCTTGATGAATTTTATTTTTTAGGCAGTGACATTAATTTATCAGCAATAAATGAACGCTTAATGGGGTATAAATTAGGACTTGAAAAAGCAGGATTAGATCTAAATCTTGATTGGATAGTTTATGACAATTATAAACCTAATTTAGGTTATTATTTAGTTGAAAAAATCTATAATCAAAAATGCCGGTTACCACAAGCTATTTTTACCTCTTCAGGCAACATTTTAGAAGGAGTTTTAAACTATTTATATCAACATCATATTGATAAAGACCAGATTTATTTATGTAGTTATGATTATAATGTCTATTTAAATTTCTTACTCTATGATATTGATATTATTTCACCAGATTATTATTCATTAGCTTATCATTGTTTCCAACAGATACAAGGCTTAATAACTCGTCTAGTGCTACCTGAAAATAATATCTATATAAAACCCAATATTTTGCATACTGGGTATTAGTATTATTGTTATTTATCTATTCTCAGTGGAAAATAGCAAATGCTAACTTATAGTTTAATTTTAATGGCTATAATAATAAAAAAATAACATTTTTAATAAAAATAAGAGACTAATTAAGAGGAGTCGGACTCTTACTCATATAACCAAGTAATTTATTAATAGTATAGTTTATTAGAAATAATAATTAATAAATTAATTTATTAATATAAATAGCTATTAACAAAATCACTAATCGAGAACTATAGCATAGTTGTCTTTATAAGGTTTATTCCTTTTTTAAAAAATCTATTAACTTTATTTAGTAGTAAATAAAGCAAATAAAATCAAAGTATCATAATATATTTATATTTGATTTTTATGTGTAATATGTTAATAAAGTTTTTTTGTAACTAAAGTAATTTATTAAATAATTAGATTATTTTTATTATAGCAATCATTTATCTTATCTTTATGTTCAATAAATAAATACATAATAAATTAATCTTCATTAACATTTATATTACATAGCAATAACATTTAACTATCATTCTTAATAGTGTAAAAACATCATTTACTTTCCTGATTTAATTTATTTTTACTATTGTTTTTTTCATGCTATATATAAATATTATTTACACAAAGAAATTATATTTTCTTATTCGTTACTAATATCTACATTTAGATAACTCTCTATAATAGGTGATTTTTATAAATAATTACATGCAGATATCAAGAATAAAGTTATATACGCATGCCTAACTTCTATGCATTGTAGAAATCAATTTATAAATATGAATTAAAGTAAAAAAAAGGAAATTGTTATGAGTTCAAATACAACCAGACAAAAAATAATGGTCGCCATTATCGTTGGCGTAATTGTGGGTATTATTGGCGCATTTATTAAGTTTGGTTGGGAAGTCCCTTTCCCACCCCGAACACCAGTAAGAGATGCAACAAATCCTCCACAGCAATTATTAGAACAATTAGGTATGCCTTATACGTGGACGCATTTAACATATCTGTATAATGAAAATGCACGCCCAATTATTAGTTTTATTGTCCATTTTGGTTTTTCTATAACCTTTGGTGTTATTTACTGTGTTCTTGCAGAATATACCAACAAAATTAAATTATGGCAGGGCACATTTTATGGTTTAGTTCTTTGGGTTGCCTTCCACATTGTGATATTGCCTTTATTAGGAACGGTACCTGCACCATGGGATCAGCCTTTTGCGGAACATTTTTCTGAGCTATTTGGTCATATGTTTTGGACATGGACAATGGAACTTACACGTCGCGACTTGAGAAATCGTATAACAGGTTTACCTGATGCCGAAATAGAACCTGGATTAACTCGCTAGATTGCTATAGATAAAAGTGTATAACTTTGGTTTCATTAACGTATTATATGATTTAATTAGCCTAAATGTGATTCATTATTATGAGCTTATCCTTCGTATCAAAGAAAGATAAGTAATGAACTTAATTCTGACCATAATAATGTAAAATTATTGTTATTCCGCTAAAGCAAAACAGACCAAATATATTGAATCAATGTTTTATAAAATAAAAGTACCCCCTTTGATAGGGGGTTATTAATAAGTAAGATAAACTATTTAGTCATAAAATAAAGCAATTAGACCCAATAGTTTATTTTCCATATCATCTTTAACAACAGATTATCTTACTTAAATCGTTTTGGATAAAAACAAACTATTTTATCAATACACCAGTCACTTGCTGGCGTTAACAAAAACCAACTTAGGCAAAAACTAGCTATACTAAGCGAGCCAACATAAACATCAGTAAACCAATGTGCACCAGCTGCGATACGCGGTAACGAAAAAACAATAACAATAACTAATGCTTTCAAAAATGTTTTTAAACCAAAATAACGCCACATAAATGCAGCAAAGATCATCAGCATCATTCCATGATCGCCAGGAAAACTATCAGAAGATGCATCTTTTGTCGGAATAGAGCTTAATTCGCTTAATCGATTTATTCCTTTAAAATAAAGGGTTGGACTTGCATTATCAATAGGAACAAATCTGCCTAATAGTTTGATGATCACCGCTGTTAATAACATCAACAGTCCCATAGCAAACATCCGGCGTTTTCCTTGAGCATCTTGTTTGACAAAATGATAAAGAAATAACAAGCCCATAGCGAGAAAAGCAATAACATCGAATGCTCTATTATTAGTATAGGCCAGTAGTTTAACAAAATCAGTAGATTCCCCTATAATCTTATTAAAATAAAAGAAGATAGTAGAATTTAATTCGAACCAAAATCCGTTATATTGATTAAAGTAGAAACTAAGGAATAATCCGAGTGCAGCAATATTTATTGCTAAAATAATTTTAATATTTTTCATCATTGATCAAACTATATGGTGATGGCGAAGTTAACCTATTCGTTGCTATCTAGTCTATCTAAAGATAATCTAAATAAGTAATTGCAACTCAAACTTATAAAAATAAATTACCCAATGTGAAATTTCTATCATTAGGAAAAGATAGTTTACTTCCTCAACGTAAGAATGTCTCATTCTCTATTGTTAATAGATATGTCTCGTAGTGGCGCATGCTGTGAATCTATGAATTAAGTGAAAGTATTACCCCACAAATCTATAGCCAACCAAGTGTAGATGAGGAAAATTAAGTGGATAACTAGGCTCAACTTATTATATCCATTCCTATTAATATAGAATGTTATTATTTTATGATTACTTTATTAGCGAATATACTAAATAAAATATAAGTCTGTTATATGCTACATATTAATAAAATAATTAAGCACGCCATTCTTTTTATTTCTTTCTAATCAATAAAATGAGATATACCACTCAGTTTACAATTAAACAATTTGTCGAGGTAAATGGCCGATACTATTATAAATAACGATTTTAGAAATAGATTTCGATGTTATAATTCAGTTTCATTATAAAGGTTAACTTTATGAAAAAAGTTAGGGATTACAGAAAGCTCGCAGAAGATATTCTCCAAAATGTAGGCGGAGCAGAAAATATAAGTGCATTTTCTCGTTGTGCTACTCGATTACGTTTAATACTAAAAACAATTCCACCTCAAGCTGAAGAAAACATCAAGGCATTACCTGGCGTTATCACTGTTAGAATAAGTGCTGGGCAATTTCAAGTAGTCATAGGAACACATGTTGCAGATGTTTATGATGCATTCCGTGATTTGGTGCCTGCTGATTTATTGCAAGATAAAAATAATGATACGCATATGCCCATTATTAATCGTATTATTGCAACAATGTCTGCTGTGTTTGCTCCCATCATCTTTGTTCTTGCTGCAGCTGGTATTTTGCAAGGATTGTTAATCATTACCACACTATTTTTTAGCGCATTTGACAAAACAGGCACTTATCAGGTGCTGAACTTTATGTCATGGACACCTTTTACTTTTCTGCCTGTGATGATCGCGATTAGTGCGTCATTACATTTTAAATGTAATACTTATATAGCAGTTTTATGTTGTTGTGCTCTCGTTAATCCTGAATGGGCAATCATTGCAGAACGTATAAAAGAGGGTGAAGTGATTACTTTTTTAAGTTTACCTCTATCAAAAACTGTTTATACTTCTACTGTGTTACCGCCTCTTTTTCTAGTGTGGGTATTATCAATGCTACAAAAACGCGTAGAAAAAGGTTTGCCTCCTGTTATCGCGCCTTTATTTACTCCACTAATTTGTATGCTGGTCATGGTACCCTTGACTCTTATATTAATTGGTCCCGTAACAGCACATGCTGCAAATGCTATTGCTGACGGCTATAATTGGTTATTTAATTTATTTCCTCCTTTAGCTGCAGGTGTGATTGGGGGTATTTGGCAAGTTATTGTGATCTTTGGTGTACATTGGGGCATTACGCCAGTGATTATGGCTAATTTTGATATGTATCATAGAGATTCATTTCAAGCTTTCCAAACGATTGCTGTTGTAGGTCAAATGGCAGCAGCCCTTGCTTGTGCAATCATGAGTCGAAACCGAGCATTTAAAACCACCGCCTATTCTGCTGGGCTTACTGGTTTTTTTGGTATCACTGAACCAGCAATTTATGGTGTAACTTTACGACTGAAAAAACCGTTTATTTGTGGCTGTGTAGCTGCTTCGATAGGGGCAATAGTAACCAGTTTTTTTGGTTCACACTATTATACCTACGCAGGATTACCTGGATTAATGACTATTGTCAATACACTTATTCCTCAAAATGCTACAAGCCCTGAAAGTTTAACGTCATTTATAGGCGAATTAACCGGTTGTATAGTAACAATTGTTTTGGCTTTTCTATTTATTTACCTTTTTGGTTTTGACGACCCAAAACAAGAAGAGACCTTGTCTAAAACAGATTTATCTAACTCACCTACAAGTAATGCTGTTACACAATCTGACCTCCCTCCTTCTCAAACGTTAAGTCTATTAAGTCCAGTCAGTGGTAAAGTTATTCCTTTAGAAAAAGTTAATGATCAAAGTTTTTCTGAAAAACTAATAGGTGATGGCGTCGCCATTATTCCTAATGAAACTACGATTATTTCACCTTGTGATGCTACCGTAAGTTCAGTTATTAGTTCTAAACATGCCATTGGTTTACTTGCTGATAATGGTGCAGAACTCTTGATTCATGTTGGTTTAGATACAGTAAATCTGCAGGGTAAATTTTTTAATACAATCGTAAAAGAAGGTGATCGAATAAAAGCAGGCGATCCACTGATTTATTTTGAAAAAGAGAATATTGAAAAATCAGGTTATGATTTAACCACACCCGTGCTTATTGTAAATCACGATGAATTTGCACTTCATATAATAGCTGAACAATCAGAAATACAGCATGGTCAACCCCTTATTACGTTATCGACTCGCTAAATTTGGAGTAAATATGAAAAATGAATTTCCGAAAAACTTCCTTTGGGGAGGTGCTGTAGCCGCTCATCAACTTGAAGGGGGCTGGGATAAAGGTGGTAAAGGGCCTTGTGTTGCCGATGTGCTTACCGCGGGAGCGCATGGCAAAATGCGTAAAATCACTGAAGGTATTATTCCTGGGGAAAATTATCCAAATCACGAGGCAATCAATTTTTATGAACACTATAAAGAAGACATTAAATTATTTGCCGAAATGGGATTTAAATGCTTTAGAACCAGTATTGCCTGGACAAGGATTTTTCCTCTTGGCGATGAAAGCTCGCCTTGTGAAGCAGGTTTACAATTTTATGATGATTTATTTGATGAATTACTGAAGTATGGTATTCAACCTGTCATTACGCTTAGTCATTTTGAAATGCCTTATCATCTAGCAAAACAATATGATGGTTGGATGAATCGTAAAGTTATCGATTTCTTTGTTCATTTTGCCAAAATTGTTATTACTCGCTACCAACATAAAGTGAAATACTGGATGACCTTCAATGAAATCAACAATCAAAAAAATGTATCGGCAGATATTTTTGGTTGGATGTGTTCTGGGGTAAAATTCACTGAAAAGGACAATCCTGAAGAAGCTATGTATCAGGCGGTCCATCATCAATTTGTGGCCAGTGCAAAAGTAGTCAAATTTGCCCATGAGTTAAATAACGATTTACGTGTTGGTTGTATGTGTTCATTTGTTCCTTATTATCCTTTTTCATCACGCCCAGAAGATGTCATGTTGGCAGAAGTTGCTATGCGTGATCGCTACTATTTTTCCGATGTTATGGTACGAGGACACTACCCCAGTTATGCGCGCCATGAGTGGCTTATAAAAGGGTATAATTTGAACATCACAGAAGATGATGAACAAATTCTAAAAGAAGGTAAAGTCGATTATATCGGTTTTAGCTACTATATGTCGAATACAGTGAAATCTGATAGTCAATCGACAGTATCTGAAAGTATGGATGGTAGTTCAACCTACTCTGTTAAAAATCCATATTTAAAAGCAAGTGACTGGGGATGGCAAATTGATCCTATTGGACTTCGTTATTCTTTAAGTTCGCTTTATGAACGTTATGAATTACCTTTATTCATTGTCGAAAATGGGTTTGGTGCAACTGATCAACCTGATGATAAAGGCTATATTGCCGATGATTACCGCATTGATTATCTTAAAGCACATATTAAAGAAATAAAAAAAGCAATTGTAATTGATGGTGTAGATTTGATCGGTTATACCCCATGGGGCTGCATTGATCTCATTTCATTTACTACAGGTGAAATGAAAAAACGCTATGGTTTTATTTATGTTGATAAACATGATGATGGTTCCGGTACACTTAAACGTTCAAGAAAAAAATCCTTTGACTGGTATAAAAAAGTCATCGCAACTAACGGTGAAACCCTTTAATCTCTAACATAAAATCAGGTTACAAAGTAGCCTGATTTACGCATATTTTTCTTAGTTATATAATAGTTATTATTACTATTATTAATGGCTAATATTAATCCTAATTTGTTAAAAAAACTTATTGCACAATAATTAACTCTTTATTCATTAATTAATACAATAAATACATTGATGAATATATCTCAGACGATTAAATATCCTAATTTAGTGATATAAGTCAGGCAATAATTAGATCTAACTTTTTTAGCAATAAAGCCAGATAATAATACCATTATTATCTGGCCATCTTTAAGTTAAATGAGAAAGTGTTAATCATGAAAATAATAGTTAACGAATGCCTTTATATCTATTTACGTATTAGATATAAAGGATAATGGCAATAGCTAGCCATGATTAACACATTATCCTGCAGGTTGTCTTGTTCCTTGATTCTGTTGGTACTCAGCCACTACAGCATCATGTCGCTTCTGTGCTCGATAATAAAGTAACGTAATAAAAAACGCGATAATAGTAAGATAGATCAAATAAGCACCATATGTTGGCAACATATCAAATAATGCACGCCCTCTCATAGCAAAATCACGCAGAAAACGAAATTGCCAAACCAAAGGAAATGCATAGCTTATATGATAAGCCCAAACAGGAAGTAAGCCAACCGCCATAGTCGATCCCCCCATAATAAATCCAGGTGGAACCAAATAAACCATTTTACTTGCGCCTTGTCCTGGATTTTGTGTCTTCCAGGATAAAATAAATGCCAACCAGCCAAAGGCTAATCCTGTCATAAATAGACTAGGTAAATAAGCAAAATAATTGCCATCAAACCGAAGTTGGCCAAATAAAACCATTACCATGCTTAAAAGTGTAAGTGCAGTAGCATAAAATAGCGCGTAAGGTACCATACGACTCATTAATGCCAATGGCCCTCGTTCAAGAACAACGCCCCATTGACCAGTTGATTTTAATCGACCAATGATCATTAACGATGTTAGGCCATAAGTTAATGAAGAAAAGAAATAAACAAAATAAATGATCGTTGAATTTGTTGCAGCACTTGTTGGATTAAACATATTACGTGTTTTAAGCTGCATGGGTGATAATACCGCTTCTGTTGCCTCGTGGCCTAAACCTAATGCTGATACCCGTCCCACACTAAATTCAATCCCTAATTCAGGTACATATTCGTTTAGTGATTGTGATATTTTGGCATTTTGTGCTTCATTTGTTGTATCAGCAAAATAGCCAAGTCGCATTGTTTTATCCCCTTTTTTTATGCTTTTTTCAAGACCTTTAGGGATATAAAGAACACCAAGATTACGATCATGAGAAACTAAAACAGCCGGATCAACTGGAGTATGTAGTACCTCTGTAATTTTAATATATGGTGAAGTATTAATCTTACTAATCAACTCTGTTGAATAAGATGTACTATCAAGATCAATAACCGCAACCTTACCTTCAAAAACAGCGCCATGTGTTAAGACTAATGAAAAGATTAACGCAACGACAGCTGCTATCATTAAAGCAGCTTTATGATAGGGCACAAAGTGCCCAGAAATCATGACATCCAGTTCATCGGCAATAGATTTAACGACGTTCTGCATCATTCACCTCAATTGTCATACCTGTAAGTAAATGCGGTATATCATCGACATAAATACGCACTTGATAAGAGGTTAAATCGGCTTGTCCACGTTCACGTGTTGTACGTAAATCTGCAAAGGAAGGGGCCACATTTGCGAATCTAACAACACCCTTTACTTCGCTATTAAGTGCAATTACTTTTGCTGTAACCGATGTACCTGGCAAATAGTTATTGACCATTTTTTCATTAACATAGATATCAACATATTTTCTATTTGTTTCTAAAAGCACAGCTGGTGCACCTGCAGGTACCATTTCACCTTCTTCATAAAATACCTGTAACACTTTACCATCTTCAGGCGCAACTAATGTTAAACGTTTGTTATTAACTTCAAGTTGTTGTAAATCTGCTTTAGATTGAACTAATTGTGCACGAAGTTGTGCTAATTGATTCTGTCGGTTATCTAATGAATGACGTAAATTAACAATTGATTGTAATGTCATACCCTCAGCATTTTTAGTTATATTAAAATTAGCACGTTGTTCTTGTGTCGAACCGGCTAATAATGATGATAATTGACTTTCTGCTTGCACTACATTCATTTTGGCTTGTGTTAGTGTATTTTTGACGTTATCTAAAACAGATTGTGAGATACTTGCCGAATCGTGCAATTTTGCATTACGGTTATATTCAGTTTGAGCAAGATCTCTGGCTGCTTTAGCAGCTTCAAGATTTGCCTGAACCTCTTCTATTTTACGCCAGGTTGTAAGCTCTGTAAGATCAATTTCATGTGACTGGATTTGTATTGCTGATTCCTCTTGACGAATTTGCGCTTCTTGAGCACTAATCACTGCATTCATGCGCTCAATAGCAATTTTTGTATCAACGTCATCTAATACATATAAAACATCACCTTTTTTAACCAATTGAGATTCTTGAACATTTTTCTTTATAACTTTCCCGCCAACATTTTGAAAGGCTATATTGATTTCGTCGGCAGTTAAAACACCTGCTTTAAGACTTCTTGCTACCGAGACGGCATCATTTCTTGAGCCAAAATAAATTAGGCTAGAGCCAACGAGCAATAAAGATAAAAAGATAACAGGAATGGCAACAATTTTTTTCATAACGTATTTCTATGTCCTATTTATTTAGTCGACTAAGTATATACTAGTGTGTAAATGAAATTTGCCTAATCATGTTTCACATTAATATAACTAATATTATTTTCTGAGCAATTTCTGAAGCATGGAAATAAGAGATTCTCTCTCATTCTCGGCTAAGACTTCTGCAAATGAACGAATCGATTTGAGATGATTTGGTAATGCTTTTTGAATTAAATGAATGCCCGCAGGGCTTAATGTGATCAAACGTGAACGTCTGTCATTGCCACTACGCGTTATCGAAATTAATGGCTCTGCTGAAGATAGCATTCGTTTAACCATTATTGATACTGTTGCAGAAGTAACACCTATTCGCGAAGCTAAATCACTGGTACACGTTTCACCCTCACTGTAGAGTGACATTAATAAAATAAATTTACCTTCTGAAATAGCGTGATCTTTTGCTAGTTGCGCATAGATACACTGTCTAATTAAATCAGCAGTGGTAATTAAATTTAAAACTAAATCAATTCCGGAAACATCTGTATCATGATGTTCAAGATCACGTACTTTTGTCAGTGTTTCACGTGTAGGTAATGTTCTCGATTTATAATCCATGGCGATACCTAAATAAAATATATTTAGCCGGCTAATTATATCAGTGAAATAATCATTTGCAATGGAGAATAAATAAAAAAATTAGAGGTTAGCGATATCTGATATAACACATTATCATTAAACGAAAAACACTTACTATCAGTAATAAACTACGTTTGCTAATTAAAATGTGCCATATTACTGTCTAGTTATTAAGCTCAACAATAAAAAATGCGTATTCGCTAAGTATTCGACACTATAAATAATACATTGTTCTCACACCACGATAGTATAGTAGAAAAATAAAATATCTTATTTAATAACATTGTATTAGCAGGTCAACAATAAATTATATCCATGCTTCATCAATTTATTAAAAATAATGTTGCATCCACCAATTCAATTGTCATAACACATATAATCGATTAAATATTGGGATCATTAACACCGCGATATCTATCGCGGAAGACAAAATAGCCCTCATCGATACCAATACGGCATATAAGTTATATTCACTTAAAACCAAGTGAGATTTTTATGACAGCTCATGTCACAACGCTGTATATTATAATAGTCATAAATAAATGAATAAGTAGATCGGTGAATAAATCAAATAATTAACTGTATCGATGATACATGCTGCAATGGATCGTTTTTAGCCAAACTAAGCAAGCCTATAGCATCGCCTCCCATCACTCGTTATAATTAAGCCATGAACTATTAAAATCAATTCAATCAGCACATAAAAAGAGAAAGAGTTCTTATCAAATTGACTGTTCAAACAATCGTATCAATAAGATACCTTGAGGGATAACATGGCTACGAATAAATAGCTATAGTCAATGTACTTGTACCAAGATACCGCCATTACTAAGCGATTTAATTCTATTGTCGTTAAACAAGTAATAATATAATAAGTATTGTTAAACAACCACTATGTCATAACCATCGTATTAATCGTGAATAAGTTAAGGTCATACGTAGAAGCAACAATCTTTCCAGGCATCTCACAAAAAAGAAACAATAAGTAGAGTCATATATAAGTTGTATGCTTTACATATTATGGTTTAATACACATTTTTATCGCCTGTGACATATCTTCTGTTATTATTATTACTTTTCCCTTTATTATTATCACAAACACGCTGTAGCTTTAGTGATAATACATAGCAATTAACTGATCATCAATTTGCTTTATAGATAAAGGGGTGTCAAAAATAACCTCTAGAATATCTGACCGCATAATTTGCGCTGATGTACCTTGATAACATAACTTACCCTTTTTCATTGCTAGAATATAATCTGAATAAACTGAAGCAAAATTAATATCATGGATCACTAAAATAATAGTTTTACCTAATTCATCTGCTGCTCGTCTAAGTAATTTCATCATAACCACAGCATGTTTCATATCTAAATTATTGAGTGGTTCGTCCAATAATAAATAATCTGTATCCTGACAAAGTACCATAGCGACATAAGCGCGCTGTCTTTGTCCACCAGACAACTCATCAAGATAACGATAACGTAAATCGAGTAGATTTAAAAAAGCCATTGATTGGGTAATTTTCTCATAATCGTCTCGTGTCAAACGACCTTTTGAATAAGGATAACGACCAAAGCCAACTAATTCCTCAACTGTTAACCGACTATTTATCTGATTTTCCTGTCGTAAAATAGATAAATATTTAGCTAGCTGGTCACTTTTAGTCAAAGCGACATCCATATCCCCAACAATAACATTACCCTCATCAGGTAGTAATAATCGACCAATAATGGATAGCAGTGTTGATTTTCCCGCACCGTTTGGCCCAATAATCGATGTTAGTCCACCTTTAGGAATTGTTGTAGTAATATTATTAAGAACGACTGCGTCTTCGTAACGCTTCACGATATGATTAATTGTGATCACGTCATAACCTTTTTAATACTAAATAAATAAAAAAAATGCCGCCAACAAACTCTAAAACCACAGATAACGAACCTGCCATATGTAAGCCATATTCTAATACTAATTGACCACTGACTAACGCTATCACAGCCAATAAAAATGCCATAGGCAAAATATAACGATGCTGACTGCTACCTGTAATAAGATAAGCGATATTAGCTACCATTAATCCTAAAAACATTAATGGGCCAACAAGCGCCGTTGATATTGAAACTAACACAGAAACAAGCAATAACATATTTGTTACAGCACGTTTATGATTTATTCCTAAGTTAATTGCTTGTTCACGTCCTAAAGCTAGTACATCAAGTTGGTAACGTTTATGCCAAATTAATCCGCCCGCTAACATGATTAAAATTAACGAAAAAATAATAAGTTCTGGTGTTGCTAACGTAAAAGTGGCAAACATCCGACTTTGCAAAATTGAAAACTCATTAGGATCGAGAAGGCGTTGTAATAAAGTAGACGTACTGCGGAATAGTGTTGCTAATATTACCCCGATCATTAACACTAAATTCAAGTTAAATTTTACTGAGGCAAATAACCAACGAAAAAGCAATAATGAAAATAATAATAATATTAATGTTTCACCAATAAACTTAATAATTGACAAAAGCCAAAAAGTCCCTTGGGTGCTATAAACAAAAACAAATAATGTTTGAATTAAAATAAATAATGCTTCGAACCCCATTAATGAAGGTGTCAAAATACGGTTATTGCTAATTGTCTGGAATAACACCGTGGAAATACTACCCGCAAAAGCGACTATTACCATAGTGAGCAATATATTGCCTCGTCGCCACAAAATATAGTGCAAATTATTGCCTAAATTAATGGTCATAAATAATGCCATTATGCCAATAGCAAAAACAAATAAAGCAATAAGCCGTGTTCCGGGCGAGATCTGTTTTTTTTGCATAAGAATAAGGTTATTGTTTGGCATGGCGTGATTGTTTAAGTAATAAAAAGAGAAACGTGACAGCCCCAATAACACCTAGTACGGCACTTGCAGGGATCTCAAATGGATAGCAAATTACACGACCAATAATATCGCATAATAGCACCAAACTACTACCAATAAGACAAACCCATGGAATAGTTTTACGAATATTATCACCCATCATCAAACTCACTAAATTAGGTACAATCAGCCCTAAAAAAGGTAAGGTGCCGACAACAACAATCATAATGCCACTGATGACAGCAATAACGGACATGCCTATCATCATGACTCGTCGATAATTTAAACCAACATTAGTTGAGAAGGCTTGCCCCATACCGGCTACTGTTAGACTATCTGCCAGCCAATAGGCGACAATCGTCAATAATCCTACCAACCACAATAATTCGTAACGTCCTTGTAAAACCCCAGAAAAATCACCGTTTAACCAGGCGCCTAAGGCTTGTAAAAGATCAAAGTATATTGCCCCAAAAATTGTTATGGCGCTGATAACCGCGCCGAGCATGATACCAATTAATGGAACAATAAGCGTTGATTTAAAGACAATGTGGCGTAAAAGTAAAACAAATAATCCGGTACCTAACATAGCAAATAGACTTGCAATAGTCATTTTCATAATGACAGAGGCACTAGGCATAAAAATAAGCACAAATAACAAGCCTAAACTCGCCGATTGTGTAGTACCCGCAAGTGAGGGTTCGACAAAGCGGTTTTGAGTTAACATTTGCATAATTAGCCCAGCAACACTCATTGCACTACCGGCTAAAATTAAGGCTAATGTACGAGGCACCCGACTAATAAAGAAAATTGTACGCATTTCAGGATTAGACCATAACGCTGTTATAGATATTTGGCTAACCCCAGCAAATAGACTTACCGAAGATAAGCCTATAATTCCCAAAATACCCAAAAGAAAATAACGTGACTTCATCTATTCTTGAGAACCATCATCCATTACGTGATCAATTTGCTCTAAAAGTTGGCGATACGTTTGTAAGCCACCTGCAATATAAAGGGCTCTAGAATCTAGATAAACAATGTGATTATTATTCCACGCTTTAGTTCGTTTAACTAAAGGATTGTCTAATATTTGCTGCGCTGATTGTGCATTTTTAGTGCCTATCGCGCTATCACGATCAATTACAAATAACCAATCTGGATTTGCAGATAGCAATAATTCAGCATTCATTAAATTGCCATGTTTTCCTGCTTGTGGAAAATCTATAGCGGGTTTAAATCCTAATTGATCAAAAATAAATCCAAAGCGGGAACCTGGTCCATAAGCAGAAAATTTTCCACCATTAATCATAATAGTGAGCGCCGTACCTTTATTTTCTGTTTTTGCTTTGACTAATGCTATCTTTTCTTTAAAATCAGTAATTAATTTTTCTGCTTCTGCCTGTTTATTAAATAATTGACCTAATTGTTGAGTACGTTTAATTAAACTATTAACAAAGTCTTTTGTATCTATATTTAATGCAACAGTTGGAGCAATTTCGCTTAATTTATCATATGCGTCTGCAGTACGACCACCAGCAATAATAAGATCTGGTTTAAAATTACTTAATGTTTCATAATTTGGTTCAAATGCTGTACCTGCATTAATATATTCATTCCCTTCATATTTTTGTAAGAAATGAGGTAAATGCATACTCGTTTTAGGAATACCTGCGATATTAATACCCAATGCATTTATGGTATCAAGTGTCGCGGTATTAAATACAATCACTTTGCTTGGATTAACAGGAACAGTAGTGATTCCTTGATCATGTTCAATTAAAATTGTAGATTGACTACTGTGTGAAATGTCTGTTTTATTATTATCACATCCCGTTAGGGTTAGAATAGAAATTAAACTGATACCTACCAAAATTGACTTTAGTGACATTGCTGCTACCTTTTTCCATTCAAATTAAAAGAGATTTATTCTCATTATCAATTAATTTGCTACTATAACAGAAAGTTAATTTAATAAAAACAGCAGATAAATCACTTTTAATATATTATTGGTTATGTGTCTTTTTGTTATGAAAGGAAATTGATTAAAAACAAACCAATAAGGTAGATAGTCAAAGATTTTATTATTTCTCGCTAAAATTAAATAAAAAACAGTTGTATTCATCCAAAGTCATCTTCCCTGAAGATTTTATCATGAAAAAGAATTTATTAAATTTTATTGTATGATTAGTTAACATTTTGAAAACGTTAAATATTAATCAGGTTAAGTAAATTTTATCCAAAAGATACATTTAAACCAATATTTCGGATTAAATAAGATTAAATAAATAAAAACTTTTTAACTTTTTATTAGCTTTATTTAAATTTAGCTAGATAACGTTAAATGAAAGTAAAATAACGTTGATATAAAAATATATGATAGAATAAAGAATTGTTTTATTTGCATTTAATCTATTATATCTTGATTTATTTTCTAATATCATCATAAATGTTATTACTACAACAAAAAAATTAATAAGTATAATAGCAAACCTATTAAAATAACTAATATAATTATATTTATTATAATATAACTATTTTTAAAAATTTTTATAATATTTAATACTTTTTAAATAATGATTATTAGTATATCATTTTAATTAAACATAACAATAGCATAATATACTTTATATTGTATGAATGATTATCTCTATTCAGCATATTATCTTTTTAATAAAAATAGCATAATCTTTAAATTATATCACTATGATACAAAATTTAGCAATAAACAATATTCATCATAATCATATTTATTTTTAATGAAATACAGCATTATGGTCTGATAAAAATCATTTATATATGAATTTATATCTACAACAATCAAATAAATAATAAATTTCAAACAGAATAAAATAAATAGAATTAACTATAATTATTTTTAAATAGAAAAGAAGAAATAACTTTCTGTTTTTATTGCTTTAATAAGAAGATTATTATAAAAAATAGTTAATAACAAATAAAAACAAAAATAAAAATCTAGTTTTAATAATTTATTTTTAATGAAATAGAAAGTGTCTTATCTAAAAAATAACATTTCTATATCGAGCATTAGAATAATGCTTAACAAATAATTTTTATTCATAAAATGATTTTTATCAAATTTATAAAATTTACAATATTTAAATAATTAATTATTTGTAAAATCACTTGACTTATATAAAACATAATTTTACCTTTAAATAAAGGGATGTTTAATTAAGAATTATTTCAGGGACGTTTATTTGTTTTTATTAAAATAAATAATAATAATTATTATATTTTTATAGTACACTTTATAACTATTATATAGTTCATATATTTTTTTTATAAAAATTAAAATTTATTTAACAATAATTAATACACACAATTAAGCTAACCTTTATTTAAAGTTTATTATCAATATTATTTAAAATAATTTTAATAATCTTTTTATCTTTAACATCAGAGTAGTCTCCTGAAATAATAGTTTATGAAAGTAGTCATTTTATAGATAAATATAAACCAAGTTAACGACTTAATTGCATTATTCTATTAATAGTTCGTTACTATATTATTAATGAATTCCATATTTTATTAAAGGCTATCAGGGGACATTTATGAAGAAAAAGCTTGATCAATTCCTTAAATCACTTATAGAGCAACTTACTGATTTTGATATTAATTACATCACCGATAATACGACGATGGATGAACTCAATTTGGTTAGTCTAGACTTTGTAACAATAAAAGTAGAAGCAAAAAACCAATTAGCTATAGACATTGACTTAAATGCGTTGGCCGAAGCAAATATTGAGACTTATGGCCAACTTGTTGATTATCTAGATCATACTTATTCAAAATAATAAAAAATTTAATAAGCAAAATTAAGATGCAATACATGTAAATCTTGATTCTATTATGAACACAGGTTTCCCCATTGTATTCTTATTCTATTAATAGGTAATTTGGACAATATATATTCAAAGGAAGAATAAAATAATGACGATCTCCTCATTTAAACCTGGACGGGTTGTTATCACGGGTTATGGTTCTATTTGTTCTCTTGGTGAAAATTCCCATGACATTTGGCAAAATATTCTCAATAAACAAATAGGTTATGATTTTTGGGATGATCCGGGCAAAGGTATCTCATCAAGAGTTTATGGTAGAATAACATCCCCTTTAAAACTTAATCGCTTTTCTAAACGGATCCTTAAAAATACACCTCGATTTGCTGATTTAGCTCTTATTGCGACTGACGAAGCAATTACTATGGCTTTTGGTAAAGAGCAAAATTTATCTGAATATTACGATCTGCGCGATTGCGGTGTCATCTTGGGCACTGGTTGGGCGGGCTTTGATTGTTCTACCGTTAACTATTACGCTTATAGTGATCCTAACACATTATCTGCATCCGCTCATAGTTGCTTTAATTCTATGCCAAATATTGCTACCTCGTCTATTTCTGTGAATTGGGCATTAAAAGGCTATCAAAATACACCTATTGCAGCATGTGCTACAGGTAATATTGCTATTGGTGACGCATTTGAAGTAATCAAAAGTGGTAAAGCTAAGATGATGATTGCAGGTGGCAGCGAAAGTCTAATGCAACCTTTTACCATTTGGTCTGTAGATGTATTAGGCGCATTAACAAAAGAGCGTATTGATCTGCATAAAGCATGCTGTCCTTTTAGCTTAGATAGAAGTGGTTTTGTTTTATCAGAGGGTGCTGCTGTCGTCTGTTTAGAGCGTTTAGAGGATGCGCAAGCACGAAATGCGACAATATATGGTGAAATAGTTGGTTATGCGAATCATAGCGATGCTTATGTAAATCTGACTACGCCAGCACCTGACTTAGTCGGTCGTGTTACGACTATCCAAAAAGCAATAACTGCTGCTGGGATCAGTATAAATGATATTGATTACATTAATGCCCACGGTACATCAACGCCTATGAATGACTTTAATGAAACACTTGTATTAAAAGAGGTATTTGGTTCACATGCTTACAATATTCCGATATCCAGTACAAAATCTTATACAGGGCATCTTATCGCTGCAGCGGGTGGAATAGAAACTATTTTTTGTTTGAAAAGCATAGAAAATAATATTATTCCAGCTACGATCAATTTAAATAACCCCGATCCTAAATGTGATCTTAATTATGTACCTAATGAGCATTTAACTGATCAACCGCTTGAGCATGTTATTAATGTAAACTATGGCTTTGGTGGCGCAAATAGTTGTCTTGTCATTAAGAGGTTTATCCCGTGATAAAACAATATACTCACCAAGATATCGCAAAATGGGCAGATTATTCAGGGGATCGTAATCAAGTACATTTTGATAAAGGTTTTGCGGTTAAAAATGGCTTGAATGATGTCATTGTTCAAGGTATGCGTATTTTGTTAGATGCTAAAGAAATGATGATACCTTATATTAACAGTGATGTAGCTGTAAATTTTTATATAAAAAAACCTGTATTAGTTAATACTAACATAGAATACAGCATTAAACAGAATAAGAATAAAACTCGTTTAATCGTTTCCACATTAGATAAGCCAGAAGAAGTATGCGTTACGGCAACAATATTAGCTGAGCCTCCCCCTGTACTTGATAAGTTAGTCAATCAAATTCGTGTTTCAGCTGAATTTATTCAATATTATGTCGACTTATTATTGCAGTATTATCCCCACATTAAAACTAATTGGCTTTTAATAGACACCTTATTGTTTTGTATTAGTTTTAATCAACAAAAGAATACCTATTTTCGTAAACAAGCTCAGAAAATAAATGTCGACACTAATCATCATGTCATAACGACATATCATGTCGCTCAGAAAATATTTATTTCTGAACGGCTATTAAAAAACCATATTGATTTTCAGGCACTGTCCTATGCTATCAATGAAAAAGATATTTATAGCCAGAAGGATTCCGTCTATAGCACTTTTACAATTAGTGCCATCGAGGAGGATGGCATTATTTATCAATCTTCTATTGAATGTATGACGAAAGCGTCAGAAATAATTTAGTTGTATCAATATTCAAGGACGAACATTATGAATGACAAGAAAGTGGTATTAGTCACTGGTGGTAGCCGTGGTATCGGTGCTGCAATTGTTACAACACTGGTTAAACAAAACTACAAAGTCGTATTTACTTATAAACAAAATAAAGAACAAGCCGAAATACTGGCAAATTCATTCAATAATCAAGACGAGGTTTGTACTTATTATCCCTGTGATGTGGCAATAAGTGATAACGTTAAAGAACTTTGTGAAATATTATTAGAAAAATACGGCCCACCTTACGCGTTAATTAATAATGCAGGTATCACTAAAGATAATATACATATAAATATGTCACTTTCTGACTGGTTGGATGTAATCAATACCAATTTGAATTCATTGTTTTACTTTAATCATTATTTATTGAATTCCATGCTTATGAATAAAGATGGTTGTATTATTAATATTAACTCAGTTTCAGGTCTACGTGGTAATGTTGGTCAAGCTAATTATGCCGCAGCCAAATCAGGGCAATTAGGTTATATGAAGAGTCTTGCTCGGGAAGTCGGTCATTTTAATATTCGCGTTAATTGTATCGCACCAGGCCCTGTTGAGACAGATATGATTTCGACAATCCCCACCAAAACATTAGATCAACTTAAAAAACTTACCCCCCTCAGGAAAATTGCCCAGCCAAATGATATTGCATTAATGGTTGCTTTTTTATTAGGTGATGGTGGACGCCATATTACCGGACAAACCTTGGTTATTGATGGGGGTCTATCAATTTAATAAAACAATTAACCCATCCAATAAAGTAACTTATTAACTTAAAATGGAAAAATAAATATGGAAATGAAATACCGGATAGTACCCAATGAAGTATATGATGTAATGGGTTTAAATGAGAATTTTAATTATCTCTGGAACCCTGATCCTGTTTCATCACTAATAGGATTAGGTAGTTCCTATGTCCTGGAATTTTTCGAATTTTATGGGCAAGCTGTTGGTGATTATTATGAAGAATTTATTCAAAAAACGGAACTAAAAGATGATCGTTTTCCCGTTTTTGTTACTCAGGAAAAAAGGCATGCCTTAGCACATCGTAAACTTAATAACTTTATAACAAAAGGTATTGCTGCACCTACCCGAGAAAAATATCATCCACGTGTTTATGATTTTATGTACGGCACTTATAAAGAATTTGCTGAACCTATTTTAGCCGGAATCGCTAAAGAAAAAGCGGCTGGTAAAGGTAGAGATGGTATGTTTTTCAAAGAGTCAATTCGTAGTGTTGGTATTTTTGAAAGTATAGTGTGTATGACAGGCTTTACGTTTTTCGATAACTTATTTGATAATGGCCGGTTTGAACAAATTATCCAAATGTCAGGTAACTTAGGCGTTCTTTATTTATTAGGGTATCACTATACTGAAGAAATGGAACATTGTGCTATCTCGATCGAAGCATTCGAAAAGATCTATCAAGAAAAACTTTGGACAAAAGAACTTATTGAAAAACATTTCGGTAATATGGACGCGTTATCCAGACAGATTATTTTGTCAACATTACATATTGCCCGAATGCTAGGCCAAGAGATCACTGTAAAACAAATTACAGAAAGCCTTGTTTTTCAGTATCGTACACAAATCGCCAAAAAATATATCAAAGAAGGGTTTAACGCTACAGAACCAGAGATTCTTGCCAAAAGAGAAGCTCTGGTAAACCGTTGGGATAATGAATGGGAGCCAATATTGCTCAATAAGATTAAAGAAAAAATAGCCGCTTAGCTTAATTTTATTCTCATTTATATTCACACACACTAATGTGATTACATCATTCTATTATTATGGATAAACGGATGAGGTAATAATACGGAATGGCCAGAAGATTGCCTCATTTGGCCATTATTAATTAACATTGTTCTGTTAACAATCCATCCTTAGCACAAATTAGGACAATGATTGGACAAACAGAAATACTATCTAATTCATTCACTATGCTTCGAACAGAACATAATAAACTATTTATAGGGCGTAATGGCAATAAGATTAACTACCAACATTGGCCTAGTGAACAGAGGAATGATGCATCAAGCACGTCTGTCATTATTTTTTTTCATTCTAAAAAAGAAATGAGCCAAATAGTACTTAATTTAATAGAAAAACTTAATTTGCCATCTTATCATTTTTTTTCATTGGAGATAGATCAACACGATCTTATGGAAAATAAGCCTTCTAATACCCCTTGTATTTCAAGATTTGTAGAAGATATTCACTATTTTATTGAGCATCTCAAATTACATTATTCGTTTCAAGAGCAAAATATGGCTGTGCTCGCTGGTGGCGCCCACGCCGTTATTATGGCTTCATGGATTACTGACTATGTGCCAAATATACGTGCCGTTGTATTATTAGCCCCACTATTTTATTTTAAAACTCATCACAAAGCTCTTTTACTAGCAAAAGAGATCGCTTATCAGATAAACAAGCGATCAATTACAAAGTTTATTAAACATTCGATGCCTACTGATTTAGGAATAATCGATCACTTTATTGAGCAACATTATTCCCAACGCTTTCTATACGATCTTTTTTATACAGGGAAACGAATTCTACGCAATGCCTTTTCCTGGTTTGTACCAACGCAACTTTTTCTTTCAACAAATGAGCATTTTTTTCATATGCCGTCGCAGATAGAATTTTATACGCAAATCGCCACACATAAAAAAGTGCTTGATATTTTACCCTCTTATCCTTATCCCGCTTCCTCCACCCAACAAAATGATGATGTTATCAATAGAATAAGATACTTTTTGGTTGATTGCTTTAATCAAATGACGATTACCCCTTCATTATTTGATTCATATAAACAAGGTCCAACTAAAGCAGAATATGATCGACTCAATAGACCTGAGCCTGATTTTCTCAAGCGGTGTTATTGGTCAGTTAATCGATTCGCATTAAAGCATATTGGTAAATATGCCACAGGAATTCGAATTGGATTAGAAACAGGGTTTGATTCTGGAGCTTCGATGGATCATATCTATAAAAATCAAGCCAGCGGGAGTCACTATTTAGGAAAAATGCTTGATCGCTATTATCTAAATAACCCAGGGTTACATTGCACGCGTTTACGAGAAAAAAATGTTGAGAGCGTAATTATTGAAACGATTAACAGACTTTCACAAGAACACAAAAGTATTCGTATACTTGATGTAGCGGCAGGACATGGACTCTATATTTTTAATAGTATTAAATCGATTGATTATCCCATTGAACATATTTTGATGCGTGATTATGTCGCATCCAATGTTGAAAATGGCAATCAACGTCTAAAAAAGGAAAAACTAGATAATATCGCTATCTTTGAACAGGGTGATGCTTTTTCAGCTGATGATCTCGCATTATTACCTAAAGATCGTACATTAACGATTGTATCCGGTTTATATGAACTTTTTAGTGATAATCGAATGGTCTTAATTTCGTTAAAAGGTATTGCCAATGCGACCGAACTAGGTGGTTACATTATCTATACAACAAAGCTGTGGAACCCTGAGCTAGAGTATATGGCACGTGTATTACCTAGCCATAATCAAGGTAAACCCTGGTTATTACGTCGCCGAACACAACTGGAAATCGACCAATTAGTCACATCAGTCGGTTTCAAAAAAATAACACAACGTATTGATCCTTGGGGAATATTCAGTGTGTCTTTAGCCCAAAAACAGATGCAATAAAACACACTAGTGTTTGTGGTTACTTGTTACTATTGATATAAATCGTATATACCTTAGTAAAGAAAAAATTGTGCAATACTGACTATCTTATTATTTGTTAAATAAAAGTATATTTTTAATTGTCATGGACTAAGGCTATTCCTTTATATAAAAAAGGATGAATTATTCAATGGAAGGTGATCATGGACACTTATCCTTACCTATTAGCACCACTTGATTTAGGTTTTATTACATTAAAAAACAGAATAATTATAGGCGCTATGCACACAGGATTAGAGGATCTCCCAGATGGCTCTCAACGTATGGCTGTTTTTTATTCTGAACGCGCCGCTGCTGATGTTGCTTCAATTATAACTGTTGACATTGCACCTAATGAAAAAGGTATATTTTATTCTGGTGATTCGATAATTAATCAATTTGCACAAATTGCAACACATCGAATTATTACTGAGGCTATACATAATGCAGGAAGTAAAATTGTACTACAAATACTTCATACTGACCGAGACAGCTATCAACCTCAACCTATCGCCTCTTCAGCAATAAAAAGCGCTAATCCTTTTGCCTCGGTCGAATTAAGTCATGAACATATTAAACAAACGATCATTGATTTTGCTACATGTGCAAAACTTGCACAGCAAGCCGGCTACGATGGCGTTGAGATAATGGGAGCTGCCGGTTATTTGATTAATTAATTTTCAGTCATGCATACTAACCTACGTCAAGATAAATGGGGTGGAAACTATGAGAATCGCATGCGATTCGCTATTGAAAATATAAAAGCAGTTCGTCAAGCTGTAGGTAAGCATTTTATTATAATTTATCGACTTTCTATTATTGATCTCGTCGAACAAGGATCAAATTGGCCGGAAATTATACAATTAGCACAGGCTGTTGACCACGCTGGTGCGACACTAATCAATTTAGAGATCAGTTTGCATGAGGTATCTATTCCTACCGTTACAGCGAGTGTTCCCGTGCTGCTTTCAGTTGGAGCACTAAAAAACTGATGGGAAAAATAATGATCCCTCTTATTATTAGTAACAGGATAAATAATCCAATAATGGCTGAAAAAATCTTGGTGAATAAGTGTGCTGATATGGTATCAATGGCAAGACCTTTTCTCGCCGATGCAGAATTTGTTAAAAAAGTAAAAGAAGGGCGAGTTGATGAGATCAATACCTACATTTGTTGCAATCAAGCATACCTTGACCAAATTTTGGTCGGTAATAATATTGCTTCACATGCAATAAATCCTCGGGCCTGTCATGAAATGGATATAGTATTTTCATCTACCCTTCAGCCCAAAAAGTTAGCTGTGGTGATGCTGGGGTATCCGGATTAACCTCTGCTTGCCATGCTTCTCGACGTGGTCACTCTGTTACTTTATTCGAAAGCGATAATAAAATAGGGGGGCAAATTAATATTGCTTGCCATATTTCCAGGTAAAGAAGAGCTCAATGAATTATTTCGTTATTTTTGGCGACAATTAGAACTATCAAATAGAAATTCAAAATTGTCAAAACAGGCACAAATGGATGATTTAGATGAATTTGATGAGATAATTTTAGCTAATGGAATTATGCCACATCACGGCTATTCCAGATATTCATCATAAAAAAGTGCTCTCCTATTTAGATGTATTGCGTGATAAAAAACCGATTGCTCAACGAGTCGCTATTATAGGTGCCGGTAGTCTTGGTTTTGATATCGCTATTTATTTAAGTCGTACACTTTATAAAAATTACTCAACAATTGAAGCGTTTAACCGTGAATAGGGAATTGATAGCAGCTTAACGCAACGTGATGGTATAGCATTGGAAAGCCCTATTGTTGATCCATCACCAAGACAAGTGTTTTTATTAAAACACAAAAAAGGAAAATTAGGTAAAATTTGAGGAAGAACAGCCAGATGGGCGCATGTTATTACTCTCGAAAAGCGGGGCGTTCAGATGATGAATGGTATAAATTATCATTATATTGATGATGATGGATTGCCATATTCTTTTTTAGATAAATTTCGCACTTATCAAAAAAATACATTGCTTATCGATAATATTATTATTTGTGCAGGCCAAGAAGCCTACCAACCTTTACTGATACCATTAGAGCAGAGAGGTAAAATGCTTCATGCCGTAGGTGTGCGAAAACTGCAGTAAGACTCAACATAAGCAAAGCGATAGCACAAGGAATGATGTTAGTAATGAAAATATAATTTAGGAATAATATTATTAGCTAGTAATGAATTTCTATTATTAGTTATTATAAATTTATTAAGAATAATGAATATAGAATAAGCGTAGCTTACCTAGAGATTAAAGTAATCTATTTGTATGCTTAAAATAAATTAATGTTTTGTTATTATAAAATAATAATCATGAACTCTGTTATACCATAATAATTAAACAAAATAGTTTTTTTTAATTTATTATTAATTTGTTATTATTTTATATAACCTATAGGTTGATACTATTTATCATATTTTATATAGATGGATTAATTATTCTATTTTTTAGATTAACCTTTAATATTAATGTGTTAAAATATAAATGTATTATACTCTAATTAAGATATATCTAAATAACTTTATAGTTAATAATTAATTTATTATTAGTGTCTGTTCATTACTTGTATAACAAATTATATAATGTCAGCTACATTGAATAACAATATAGCTGACATCGTTTACTTTATTATATTAAGAACCACGTCTAGCAATTTATCTCCTTTAAGATTATAACAACAACCATACTTATCGTGTTTCCTGCTTCTATTCCTGTATTAATATGCTGGAATGGGGAGAGTAAGATTAATATCTGTCAATACGACATCTACATGCCCGCTAATATTGAGATTTTCTGAATTATTTAAGCTATTTTTTTCAGCTTCATAATATTTACTCGAACTACCTTTACCTTCTCCTTGTAAGGTTTTTATTGGATAATGATAAGTTACCCACCCAATCTCTTTTTGACGTGTACCATCTTGTATAGAACTATTATTAACAATTGTTTCCTGCATATTCAATTCACCTGCAGCTAAAATAGTGCTATTTGCATTATTAATCTGTGTAACATCAATATGCATATTTTTACCAGATATAATTTCTGCAGGCACCATATTGGTTACTTTTGTCGTATAAGTAACTCTTTCATACACATATTCGTAAAATCTGTCGGTATCCTTAAACTCACCAGTTGTAGATTGTAGAATATAATTACGATGATGCTTTTTAGGATTAACAATTAAATTAACTTCATCCACAGAATATTTTTTATTTGAGTCGTATAACGAATATTCTTTAACATTTTCTTTCTTAATCTCCATTTCTTCAAATGTCAACGCATCATCAATATTATTGATCGTATTAGCCAAGACATTCATATCATCATGAGATTCAATACGTGCAGAATGATTATTCAATGTGGTTGTATTGATATCCATCGTTCCCTGGCTAAGAAGTAAAGCACGGTTAGTATTATTAAGGATATTGGTACTGATGGTAAGTTGTTTTTTTGCCCTGAGCATTGGTGCTATTTCGGTGGAAAGAGAGGATCCACTATTATTCAATGTTTTCGAAAAAATTGTTACTACATCACCAACTAACTGAGCCGAATCATTATTATTCAATTCATTTGACAATCGAATTTCAATAAAATCACCATTAATAAGGCCTTTATTATTTACCGAATTACCTTTAATCAAAATATTGCTAGACTCTATTTGACCAGATTTTGCATTTTCGACCAATATATTATCTAATTTTAATGAATTTCCTGCGGATAATTTCCCTTCATTACTAATTTGATTAACTTTAATTGATAATTGCTTCTTTGCAAAAATCTCTTCTTTATTAACAAACCGCTCCTGTAAATTAAGGTCAATATTATTTTCAGCTAGCAATTTACCATCACCTGTTAAAATATTAGCCGAAATATCAATATTTTCAGCTTTAATAGTTGCAGCGTTATTCAACATAATATCTGATATAATTTTCGCTAATGAACCAATTGTCATTTTCGCATATTGATTCTGCAATTTATTAGTGTTAATTGTCATCTGATTGGCATTTAATACTGCTTCTTGGTTATCAATATTACTTGCAGTAATACTAAGTTCACCTTCTGTATTCAGAGTTGTAGTATGATTATTAAGATCATCAACATCAATAATGATTCCTTTTGCAGAAGTTAAATTCGCTCCTTGATTATTTAAATTTCCGTTCGCATTAATATTAATATATTGCTGAGCAAATAAGGTAGCTGATCGATTATCAAGTTCTGTTGCTTCAATAGTAATATTTTTTTTTGCTTCAATATAACTCTCTTGATTATTTATCGTTTCTGTTGAGATCTCAATTACACCTCCAGCTTGCCACTTAGCATTATTGTTCTCAATCAGAGGCGATTTCACGGTAATGTCTTGTTTCGCATTCAATATTGCTGATTGATTACTTAATTTTTCCTTAGAATTGATTTGAATTGAATTGTCACTGGTTATAACTGCTGACTGATTATCTATTACATGAGATATTAAGTTTACATTACCACTTGCATTAAGTTCAGCTAAGCTATTATTAATATACTCATCACTGCTTATTGTTAGTTCATTACCAGATACAAATTTACTTTGTTGATTATCAAGGTGGGATGCGGTTATTTCCGTATCACCACCGCTTGTTAATACAGCGGATTTATTTGATAAATCATTTGCGGTTATATTTAGTAAACCTTCTGCCATCAACGATGAAAAATCATTATTCATTTTATCAGCATTGATCTTTATATTACTCGTTGCATTAAGCGTAGATGATTGGTTAGTTAAGGTATCACTGGTAATTAAGATATCTTTACTTTGCCATTTTGAAGATGAACTCTCCATTTGTTTTGCATTTATGCTGATAATATCCATAGCATTTATATTTGATGACTGACTATTTAATATATCAGCCGTGATAGTAAGTTGTTGTTCAGTAGTTAATCGGCTATTTTGATTATTTACCTCACTCGCATCAATAGCAATAGATTTATCGGCACGAATATCAACATATTGATTATCAATTTTTTGATTGGCGTTTAACTTAATATCACCTTCAGCAACCAAAAAAGCGTGTTGATTATCAATGGTACTGGCTTGTAACTGGATATTATCTGCGTTTAAAATGGCACTTTGATTGTTAATCGCTTCTTCAGTCTTAATTTGTAGCTGTGAGCCAGACAATATGCTATCAGTATTGTCAATATTATGATGAGCTGTCATTGAAAATTCTTTTTCAGCTGCTAATATCGCATTAATATTATTGATATTTTCTGCGTTTGCTATAATTGACTGACTTATCATATGTGCAAACTTATTATCAAGTTGTATTGCATTAAGCGTAATGTCACCAGAAGTAGTAAAACTTGCATTTTGATTAGTTAAATCATCGGCCGTTAAAACGATATTGTCCTGACCTACAAACTTACTGTAACTATTATTAAGCTGCGTTGCATCGATTATAATATTTTCATCAGTCGTAATTGTTGCATATTGATTATCGAAATCTAGCGCTTTAGCAATAATATTTCCTTTGCTTTGCCATTCTGCAGAAGTATTAATTAATTGTGACGTTGCATTCGCATCAATTGTCTCTATAGCATTAAGATTAGCTTCAGTTAAATCAATTTTATCTGCACTAATTTTAATATGTTGTTCACTAATAAAACTTGTCGCTTTAGCATTAACCAGACCTTTCGACTGAATATCTATGTTACCTACCGAATTAAGTTTGGCTTGTTGTATATTTAACTCATTAATATTAAACTGAATATCCTTTCCAGAAATCATTAAAGACTCTGCAGCAGCCAATGAAGCACCTTTAATTGAAATAGAATCTATTGCTGTCAATAAGTTTTCATCTATTGAGATAGATGCTTCATTAATGTCCTGCCCCATACTTTGTTTGACTTTATCAATCGTCCAATCTGCAGTGGTCATGCCCTTTAAATATGCCAATGTATTATCGAGGTTATCTGCGACAATATTCATTGATCTTTCAGTCTGAAAGTCCCCACCTTTATTTGTAATTACTGTACCCAAAAGATTAAGATCACCTTTTGTAGACAATATGGTATCAGTATTTTTAAGCTGGACACCATGGAGTGTTAAATCGCTATCCGTTTCAATAGAGGAACTATCATTATTGATGATAAGTGCGTTTATTGTTATTTTATCATGACTAATCACGTTTCCTTTCAAATGATTAAACTGAACACCGCTGTCAATGATAACTGGCCCATTAGCTTTTATGTTACCCGCATTCAGCACTTCCTGTGATGCTCTTATGACTAACTCATCACCGGTAGTTATTTGAGCATTAATGGCGTTAACAAATTTCTCAGTATCAATTGCCATTTTTCCATTAGCGTTAATTATTCCATTATCAAAAATATTAACAGACTTGCCGGCAGTCAGTTTTATATCTTTTTCAGAAGTTAATGCACCTATTACAACTGAAGATTCATCTGATTCACCTATGGAAATCGCCTTTGCGGCATTGACAGTAATATTACCGACAACATTAGCATGAGTTATATTTACATCTGAATCACTATTAACTAATACATCGCCTTTGGTCGTTAATAAACCATCCGTGTTATCGAACCACCCTCCATTTGCAACAAAATTACTCTCTGTTATAAATTTAGTATTCTGATTTTTGCTACCAATAACGTTATCAAAAATAATATCGCCATTAGCCTTCAGTATCGAGGATTTATTCTCTGAGTTCTGTGATTTAATCTGTAAAACACCTTCAGTTATCAATTGTGAATTATTATTAAAGAGCGTGTTTCCAACATTAATATCAATTCCTTTCTGGGCAGTAAGTTTAGTTTGGTTATTGTATAGCAAGCCATCACCATCGGTATCATGAGTGATTAATTTAATGGATTGAGATGACGTTAACTGAACTTTATTGTTATTCACTGTACCACCAACAAAAACAATATCTCCATTGGCTTCAATATTTGAATTATCATTCGTGAACGTTTCTTTTGCTTCAACACGATAGTTTTTAAGGGTTTTCGCTTTTATACCCGTACTACTAATGGTTTTACCATCTATAGTAATATCATCTTTAGCATTAAATGTAGCCGAATCAAGTTCAACAAAATTACCTGAAATAGTTAATGCACTAGCACGGGTTTTACTTTTGGCTAAACTCGCATGATCCACTCCTGTGACAGTAATATCTTTAGTAGCAATATTTTTCCCATTCAGGTTAGCTTTTTTAGCGGTAACTATAATATTACCGTTTACCTTTTTGTCTAGACCAGACTGAAGTGTACTGTTTGAAGAACTGTTAACTGTATCAGCATTAAGCTCAATATCATTTAATGCATTTATTACACCTGTATTAACAATCGTTTTATTACTGGCTAGTTTAATATTCTTGGTTATACTTTTAATTTGCTTGTCATTTTTAATATCATCGCTACTTGTTATGCGAATATTTTCATTAGCCTGAATTCCCCCTGTATTAATAATTCTACCTTCCATTGTCAATGTGATATCACCAGTTGTTGTTTTAATTTGGCCCGCATTATTCACACCAACGCCTTTCTCAGTACCAATTAAGTAAATTTTACCCGCATACATACCCCCTAATGCGGAAACATCAACAGCAAATTTAGGCGAATTATCATCAGCTTTATTGTCAAACTTATCTTTATTCTCGATTGGCGAAACTGTTTCCAGGTCAGCACTTACTCTATTAACGCCGGTAATAACTTTAATATCTTTACCATGAATACCCGCATTGACCTCTACACTACGAGCAATAATTTCGGTATAATCTTCTTTACTATTATTTAATCCCTTGCCAGTAAAAACAATTGCACCATCCCGCACGGTATAGCCTTTTAACTGACCATCTTCTATTTGTGCACTACCTGTTGTTAATGTCGCTTTATTTGCATTAATAAAGCCACAACCATCACAGGCAATTCCCGATGGATTGGCAATAATCACTTGTGCCTTTTTACCTGCAACTTCTATATAACCATTAAGTTTACTCGGATCCCGAGAATTAACTTCATTAAGGATAATTTGGGCCTCTCCTCCCGCTAAATTAGTATTACCATCAATACGACCAGCCAATTCGGTTTTTATTGATTGCTGAGAGTTATTAAGAATGGCGCCTTTTTGGTCCACATCAAATTGTGTATATTTGTTATGAGAAAAACCATTTTTATCAGGGGCTTGGATATTAACTATCGTAGGACCTTTATCTCCTCTAATAATTTGCGGTTGTTGATGTGCCGCTGCGCTATTATCAGCAACAATATTTGCTACTGCCGCATCCATAATCATCACATTACCTAAGGCCATACCTAGTAACAAACATAGTGGTTTCAATTTAGCTACTACACTTTTTGATACTACATGTGGGGTTGACGACGTTGTTGTTATACAGTTATTTCTGTTAGCCAATTCAGAGACAACCATCAATTGACCTCTTTCACGATTAAAGATAATACGATAGCAATGTTTGTTCATTTTTTACTCCTTTCCGATGGACATAGATAATGTCACTTTGCGCTAATAAGGATAAAATTTAATACTCCCAGATCAGATTAAAACCCGTTGCGGCTCTACTTGTCTTAAAACTGGCTGGTTTTGATAGTGAACGACCAACAAACAAGTCATATACGAGATTAATTTTAGGGATCCCCCCTTTGATGCCAACAACCCCTCCTGCTAAATGTTTACCTGCCAAATCATAACTACGATGGCTACCATTAACTTCGCCATAATCAATGCCAAGATAGATCTGCTGTTTATTAATTGGTGTAAACCAGGTCATATCATTGCGTATTGTCCAGCCATTATCCGCACTTAGATTTAATTCACCGTCAAAACCACGAACAGACCAACGACTACCAATAGCAAAACGTTCTTGTGACGTTAATGGGGTTTTAGCCATCTGACGTTGATATTGACCGTAATAATTAAAAGATTGGCCAAATAAACTAAAAGGTACGGATACTGCGCTAGAGAAGTGAATAATTTTGCTCAATGCTGTTGCATCATTAATAAATTCTTCTTGTGCGGGTTGTGCGCCAAACCACCGTGTTCCTCGTTGATAATCGAGACGGCTATCAAAAGTGAAATGTTCAAAATAGTGGCGATACGTCAGACCTAATTTCCAAAATGTGGTATCCCGTCGCTGCACACCTATCTCATAATCATTAATATAATTTTGTGAACTTCTATGTCCTATTTCATAAAAGACTGAGCCTTTTATCGCTGAATCACGATAAAGGATCCGACTTAAACGTAATGCTTGATTACGAATACGACCTTTATATTGATAATTAACAATATTGCCGGCAATTGTTTCATTATATTTGTAACCACTTAATGCAGCACTTAGGAAAAAATAACCAAGAGGAATAGTGTAATTTGCTGTAAAATTATTAGAGCCTTTTTCATTTCGTCCTTTGATGTCATGACCGCCGGAAATATAAAACATATCACTTAATGAGGTAGGATTATCTAAATAAAATGTTAATCCGCCTTGGTATTTCCCTGTACTTTTTGTTCCTGAATCATCAAATGAAGCAAGTAATCGCCAAAAACGTGTTTGTTGCCAAGATACTTTAATGTCGCTTTCACCTTCTTTATCGGCAGGTGATATTGCAATATCGGCTTGAGCAGTAGGAATACGCTGTAAATTTTCTAACCCTTGTTCTAAATCACGTAAATTAAGTAAATCCCCCTGGGATATAGGCACACTATTCAATAGAGTTAAGTAATTACTACTATTTTGACTAAGTTGAATGTGATTAACTTTCCCTGCGACTAATTCCAATTCTAGGACACCAGACGTCAAGTCTTGCTCAGAAATTTGAATACGAGAAGTAATATAACCATGTTCAATGAGCCGATTTTGGAGAACATGTATTAATTGTTTGATACCACGCCCCCCTAAACACCGATTCACACCTTTATTTGCGATTGACTGTAACCGTAACCAGAGTGGTACTGCGCGTAAATTATGTATGACTATTTTATTAACTAGAAAGCAAGGTGATTCTACTGGAAATTTACTAAGATCACTCTTTTCCGTCTTGACCTGGAAACGAACATCAGGTGTTTGTGGTGATAATTGTTGTTCGCGCGCTTTTTGTTGTTGTTCTTGATGAATTTGTTGCTGTTCGTTAATAGGCTTTGATTGAGCTATTACTGTACGTACCATTAAACATACTGTAAGTACAATAATATAAATTAATTTATTTTCGTTATTAATTAGCATTAAGATCATCCATTATTATAAGCTAAAAAACAAAATATATTTTATAACTGCTAATTTTTTAAAATTAGTAAAAAATTTTTCAACTAAATATAAAAACACTTTTATACTTAAATAAAAAACTAAATTAATTTATATTGATTATAGGATCTTTTTACTCATTGTTGGATAAAATTCATTAGAACAATTTGTTATAAATTAATACTTCTTATTTTTACTACAAATATTTATTATTTTTTTATTATATTATTTATCATAAAAAAATATTTATAATATAAATTACAAAATTAAATTTTAAATTATAAAATAAAATTGTTTTTTATTTTAGATTTATTTTTAATTAAATAATTAACTAGTTATATTGATGTTATTTTAAAAATAAAATAAAATATTTTAAGTACATTATTTTTTCATCTCCTATCACAATAGTTATAAAATATTTTTTGCTATACTTAGTATAAATTTGGTATAGCTATGCTTTATGACAATCATCTATTGAAAAAAGAATCAATAGTAAGAAAAATATAATTATTATATTTTTTATATTACGTTTACATACTAATTGATAATTAAAATAGTAATATAATTCAGTTGGTTAAGTATCAATTTTCAGATTTAACTATTAGATAACTAATTAGATATACAATAAAAATAGTTATAATTTCCTTTACTTTTTTATTTTAAAAAGAATTTATTAATATAGGAGACAGTGTTCTAAGATTTTATAGTTAGGATAACCTTAAGTAGGTCGATGATAGGAAATTATAAATCTTCCTTCATTCTATTACACCAATAACAAAAAAAAATACATTTAGAACCTATAAGATTGTTAATGATGACAAAACATCGATAATATCTAATAAGACTATCTCTTAGTAACAAGGCTATATTTTCTAAATAGAGTTAGATACGTATTTTTAATGTATTATTAATTACACTAAATTATATAAAATCTTTTATTAATAGATTATTAAAATAAAAGTGTTAACTAATTATAGAGCAACTATTAACTAACAAAATTAAATTTAAATAAAAATTTATTAGCATAGTTGAAAATATCATTCTATATTAACAATAGCTTACTTAATATTTTTTTGCTTAAGGTTATCTTCAGACTAGTTTTCATTAGCGTTATTATTTCTTCTTACTTTATTATATTATTTTAATACTTAACATAGTGTTAATGTCTTTTATAATAATGATTAGCAATAAAAATAAAACATATAAAAGTAATAAATGATTATTTTATTAAAATAAGTTAACTTTCTTATTAAATTATAGAATAGGGTTAATTACATCAATAATATATAGTCTGATTTTTTATATAATTTTTAATTATCGATTGTGTTTATAACTAAAAAAGATTAACTTATTTATAATTAGAACTAATATAAATAAAATAGATTTTTCTTATTACCTTGATAATGATTCATGGTGCAGAAAAAAAGTCGGGGTTAATTCCAAAGTTAAATCGTAATGCATTATTATTCGCTTCAGATGAGGATGTCACTTGGCTATATTATAATGATACTACACAAAAATAGAAGAAGGTTTTAATTGGTACTAAAGAAATTACTCAATTTGAAAAAAACGATTTTAAAGGTTCTGGAGATTTAGATGTTGGTCGCATTGGTAACGATCCTTTTAGCGATAATAGCCGCTCTTGAGCCTTTTCATGGAAATACTGTTGCCGTTTAAGTCTGTCGAATCCCCACTCAAAGAACTAAATAGCACGTATTTGATGAATCAGTCGCTAGCATAGCAATAGGTGATTTCAGAAATTTAGGCAAATTGGATTTTGCAACTATAGCCTATTCAGTTTAACATTATTATATAGAAAAAGATGCAAAAATAGTTTTGCATCACAATAAGTTGCCTATAAAAAAATAAATTAAAAATAATTTTATTAGATATTAGAATAACAAACACAAATCAAAAAATAACTAACGCTGTAATCCCTGTTTCAGGTTTAGGTACAAGAATATTACTCACAATGAAAGCCTTTCATAAAGAAAGGTTACCTTTAGTTGACAAGCCTTTTATTCAATATGTTGTAAATAAAAGTATTAATGCTGGAATTGAAGAGATCATATTATTCACGCATTCGTCAAATTTTTTTATTGAAAATCATGTTGATATTAATTATCAATTGTAATCTATTTAAAAAAAAGATTAAAAATTAGTCATTAGCCGAGTTTCGAAACATTTTACCCAATAAAGTATCGATTTTACCCGTTCGGTAAGGACAAGCTAAAGGTTTTGGTCATGCTATATTATGTGCGCAGCATCTAATTGGCCCTGAGCCTTTTGCTGTTGTTTCGCCAGATGTAGTTTTAAAGAGATATAGTGCGGATCCAAAAACAGCTAATTTAAGTAAAATGACTTTTTTATATAGGGAAAATAAGCATACTCAAATTATGGTACAACAGGTCCCTTATCATTCAATTTCTCAATATGGCGTTGTTAATTGTATGGATATTGAATTAATTTAGGGTAGTACAGTTAAAATAGTTAACATCATAGAAAACCATCACTAAGCCCAGTACCTTTAAATTTAGTAATTGTAGCAAAGTATATTTTTAACACCCAAATCTGGCCATATCTCAAAGAAATTTTGCCCAATACTGGCAATTAAATACAACTTACTGATGCAATCAAATTGTTATTAGATGATAACCATTCAGATGTATATCATTATTAGGTTATAGATTTGATTGCGGTAATAAGTTGGGATATGCAACAGCATATGTAGATTATACTCTATAGCATGCTGAAGTGGGAAACTTGTTTTCTAATTAGTTTGTTGGAAAGTTTCAGGTTTCATTAAATTTGGCTAATAATAAATAATAATATAAATTATCTCCAATAATTTAGTCGTTAAGCGGTTGGATCTACGTTAACATAAAACAGCGTCCAGCATAGAGTGGGTTCTGTTTTTTTATTATAACTTACCCTACTTATTTCAAATCACAGACAATATTGATAACTACTCAGAATATAATTATTAATGGTTAAAATAATAAAATACCAACAATATAAAATATTATTCTATCATAAATAAAAGCGATATTCTTAAGATTGAGCGTATGATAAGTAATCCCATATTAGCATAGTGTTATCGTGAAAGGTTTAGATATAGAATTAAAAGAATGACTCTTAATTGCTGCTTATAATGAAAATAAATGAGAGAACAAAGCTGTTTCTCGTTATATCAATATGATAAGACAACGAGAGTGCTATTTTATTAATAACTAAAAGTAAGCGGTATTTATAATAGTTTGTTTGTTCATACGATAATTTATCCAACCACTCTGCACAATTTTTCATCCTTTATTCAGTATACTATATATAATTATAAACAAATTAGATCCAGGCTTTATCAAAATAGAAAAGTTACATTTTATCAATTTTTTGTTAAGCCAATTTATTTAAAACTGCTAATGGTTTGCCCTACTCTAACCTGTGTTCTTATAGCTTATGGATTTTAAACCACTATTAAAGATATTAATGACATCACGGGTCAAAATACTCAGTATTTCCCCAACATTGTTCGAACGATGTAAAATACCTTGTTCTATTTTACTCAATCCTACGGTAGCATTCATGGCGACGACGACACTTGCCTGATGCTCGACACCTATTATTAAGACTTTAGTACTCGATGGTTCCGGCCTTAACGATAGCAACAGTTTTGATTTAACCATTACTACGTCATTTCCTGTATAGTCTTGGCTCTACTAGCATCATTATTGATAATTTTATTTATATCATCACGTTAAGTGTAATTGAAGTGGAGAATAATGGTTTCTTCTCCATTAACTTCTTCCTATTATTGTCCTTGTACCCTAATAGTTTCATCAACATTTGTTATCTCGGTTCGATTTCACCTAATATAATTGATTTCATACTGCCCAATGATTTTAATGTGATCAATACCAACATACCTAAGATTATTTGCGCATTCATGATTATAGATGTATCTAGCCAAGTATAACTACCCGGACAAATACCTCAAAAGTTTTTAGGGCTGACGGGAAATAAAATTATTGCCAATACTAATACCCATTGGTTAAGTGCGGGGAACTGACGAAATTTGATGATAATCATTATTTTATGCTAATTGTTAATATTGCTCGCAATCCTGGACACATACTGCTTTTTACCTGCGCATCGGTATTGTCACAGTGACGATACCCCTCTTTCAGGCTAACATAGGAGTACTAATATAAAAAGATACCTTGCCGTTTATCCTGTAAGGTATAACGAAGGCGCCATGGGGTACTGCTGCTCGGGGCAATAAATAAATTCAAGCCCTGAATATCTTTTAAAGTATAGGATTTAGGCTAGAGTTTACTGTTTTTTATTACTGTATTGGTTAATGGTATAATAAATAGATTTTGCGAGCTTTCAAGGAGAGCCTTATTATAGGAAGGCAAAAGGCGTTTTCTGTCAAAAATACGAATGTATCCTTATCATATTTTGATATTCCTTTTAATGTAGCACGTTGAGTACATATCCAGGAGAAGCCTGAGGAAGTCAGGAAAGAATAAATACCCATAAAATCGTTGTTAATAAAGGTTTTTGTTAAAGAATAAATGTTATTAAATATGGTAGATGAAATGTTGGAGCGGGAAACGAGGTTCGAACTCGCGACCTCAACCTTGGCAAGGTTGCGCTCTACCAACTGAGCTATTCCCGCATTTATAAGATGTTAAAACGTCACAAAAGAGGTTTAACTTAAACACCGCTAATTATGTCGTTATTACTAAATAATGCAAGCCATTTTTTATAAATTTCATAAAAAACATAAACAAATGGCGAAATAACAGCCAATTTGTTCAATTAATACAGCTTATAACTAAATTATTCGTCATTATATTGATTAAATATACCTATTGTATGTTAACAGAATTTATAAACGTATTAACTAAGTTAACTGAAATAATATGATTGAATGAAGAGTGCTCAAGTTAGACGAAGAATCTAGACTATTCTATATAATCACGGTTTCTGTTCTATTTTCTTTATCTATACTAAAAATTTGTAAATTAAATCAAGCTTGCTTATTAAGTGAATTTTTTTATTTTTATAATTATTATCTTTTTTCATGCGTATCATCGTTAAAGCAGCTGATAAGTATTTAATCACTCTTTCAATCTTAGTAAATAAAGAGGCCATTTATCAGATTATCTATAAAAATTGAGGAAATATGCTATTGAGTCTCTCTATTTAGCTATTGTTTGTCAGAAATTAATAAAGCAGATAAATCAATAATCCTGTCTGCGCTATCAATTGTTGATTGTCGGTGAGCAACAATAATACGGGTGATCTTTAATGCATTAATTGAAGCATTTATGATCATTTCATTATCAACGTCAAGATGACTTGTGGCTTCATCTAAAAAGAGTATTGCAGGACGACGATAAAGTGCTCTAGCCAATAACAAACGTTGTTTTTGTCCGCCGGATAGACTTCCCCCCAATTCACTCAATAATGTTTCATAACCCATTGCCAATTGCATGATTTCGCTGTGTAAATTAACTAATTTGCTACAGTGAATGATCCGTTCGCTGTCATGATGTTCATCAAAGCTGGCAATATTATCTGCAATAGATCCAGCAAAAAGTTTATCTTCTTGTAAAACACATGCAATATATCGACGATAATTATTTAATCCCAATTGATGAATATCACATCCATTAAGTAAAACACTTCCTCGTGTCGGTACTAATAAACCAGCCATAATCTTAAGTAATGTTGTTTTCCCTATACCAGAAGGACCTATAATAGCGACGCTTTCGCCAGAATGAATAACAAAATGTAAACGCCGAAATAGTGCTGGTGTAAAACTATCGTATTGAAACATTAAATTTTCGACAGTAAGTGTTGCTTGTTGATGAATATCTACTATAGAGCTGGTGGGTTTATTTTCTTCAGGATCTGTAAGTACAATGTCTGCTAGACGCTCACTATGTAATGATAAAATACGCAATTGCAATGCTAAATTAATTAAGTTAGCCGCACGATCTGAAAATTGTCCTCGATAAGCATTAAAAGCAACAAACATTCCTAGTGTCATATTTTCACTTATGATCATTACAGCACCTAACCAAAGAACAATAATTTGGCCACATGCACCGATTAACGCATTTGTTCCACTAAACATCATATCGAGTTTTTGTTGTCGAATTGACGCATTAGCAGCATCAATATTTAAATTAAACCACTGACCGCCACGTTGCGGTAATAACCCCAGTGCTTTTACAGTGGCTATTCCATAAAGGGTTTCCATAAAATGAGAATTAGCACTTGCATTTTTAACAATAAACTCTTCTGAAAGTTGTCGATAATAGGGATAAGTAAATAAGCGTAGCAATAGATAAGCGCAGGTAAAACCTAGTACAACCCAAATTAACCAATTACCGTATAGGATCATCATACATAACAATCCAATTAACATGATAAGATCAATTATACCACTGATAATATTTCCTGTTAGTGTTGTCCTAATATTATCTAATGATAAAAATCGTGATTGTATATCACCTAATTTTCTTTTTTCGAAATAAACTAAAGGCAATTTTAATAAATGACTAAATAGACTTGATTTCCATTGCAAACTGATCAATGTTGTCATCATTAATGCTGTCCATGAACGCAACATGCTTGCAAAAGTACGAAATAAAATAAAAAACAGCAATCCGATACAAATCAGTGACAATAAATCATTATCAGCAGCATGTATTACATGATCCATAACTAATTGCATACCAACCGGTATTAATAAACTAATAAATTCAATCAATAGTGATAAGCAGAATATTTTCGAAAGTGCTGTCCATAATCCTTGTACATTCTTTAACATAGACCAAAGGTTCAGCTGCTGACGTTGTTTAATGGGCTGAAAAGCAGTCGTTGGCCATAATTCTAATGCGACACCGGTAAAATGTTGTGATAACTGATTTAAAGATAATCGTTTTTTACCGGATGCGGGATCATTAATAATACCTCGTTTACCTGAGATCTTAACTAAAACAACAAAATGATTCATATTCCAATGTAAAATACAAGGCAATTTCAGTTGAGTAAGTTCCTCCATATCTAGCGATAAAGCTCTTGTTTGCATATTCAAACATTCAGCACATCGTATAATATCCTGTAATTTTGCACCTTGTGCTGAAAAGTTAAATTGCTGACGCAAATAAAATAGATCAATATCCATACCATAATAACGGCAGATCATAGCCAGTGATGCTAAACCGCATTCAGAGGCTTCTGTTTGAATTGTTAATGGTACACTATGCCAGAAAGAAAAATCTAACATCGATAGTAATGATGAGAGGTTATTTGGCTTCATAAATTGGGCCACTTATGCTCTTACTTATCCGATAAAAAGGGGTAAACATCCATTGATATAATGGCCTATTATCCAAAAAAAGGGTTGATTGCAATGTCATACCACTTGATAGATTTAAAGGCTTATCACTATCAATTAACCGGGGAATCGATAAACTGATAATTGCTTTATAATAATTCATATTTGTTTGTCCATTTACACCATGTGGCGCACTTCCATAGTGATTAAGTTCTTGTTTTGAAACAGGAACAGATGAAACAGAAATAATTTTACCGGCAAACTGGCCAAACTTTTCATAAGGAAAGGCGTCATAACGAATATTAATATCATCTCCTGCATTTACGTAGGCGATACTGGTATTTGGCAACCATAATACCGCATAATAATGATTATCTTTTTGAGGCAAAATTTGCAACAAACTATCGCCTATATTGACCATTTGTCCTACCGTTACACTTAATGACTCTACTTTTCCTTCACTCGGCGAGCTAATCACAATAGAATCATTTGCTGTAATTTCTAATAATTGTTTTTGCAATTCATAACGTCGATATTCATGTTGTAAAAGCTGATCACCAAATTTTAATTCCAATGCGGTTAATTCACTTGTTAAATTAGTAATTTGCAATTCTTCTTGAATTAGCTGGGAATAGAAATTTTGATGTGTATTTTGTTGCTGCTGATATAAGTACTGCTGATAATTAAAATCATCTTTTCTCACCAACCCTTTTTTTAAAAAAGTTTTATATTCATTAATATTTTTACTTAATCGTTTTAATTCATTAGATGAATGATTAAGGAGTTGTTGTGTTTTTTGATACATCTCCTGGTGCTTATTTAATTGAATTTTAGTATTTTCTAATGCATTACGTTTGTTTTTCTCCATTAGTTCGATCAAATTTTCAACTTGGCTAAGTTGATTTTTAATAACATTTACCATATTTTGACTGACGTTACCTTGCTGTGTAATACGACTCACGTCGATCCGATAAAGTGGTGTTCCTTGTTTTATAATATCTCCAATACTCACTAATAATTCAGTAATATATCCTTGCTGAGGTGCAT
This sequence comes from uncultured Enterobacterales bacterium, assembly GCA_945288535.1. GTDB lineage: Bacteria > Pseudomonadota > Gammaproteobacteria > Enterobacterales > CALYQQ01 > CALYQQ01. Next base: position 119,534 of record CALYQQ010000009.1, read on the forward strand.
AGACATTTATTGGTTGATAATAAGTAATAACTTCGCCTTGTACCTGGCTACGACGATTATAATGAGTAAGTAAAATTAAACTTATAAGTCCAATAACAAAAGATAAGGCAATACCGTTAATAACATAACTTGGAAAAAACGTAGTAATCAAAGCGGTACCACTCCAGCGTTGATTATTATATTGAAAAACATCCCTAAATGGCGATTTATCCATAATAATTACATAGTGTATTTATTAAACAAAAAGGCTTATTAATCTAATAATGCAATTAAATAAGCCTTTTTACCAAAAAAGATAAATTATTTATTGTCGATCTATATAAACTTATTTAACCAATAAATTATCTTATTTAAATAGACTTACATGAATACCAATTGGCTTTATTGAAATATCTAAAGCTGGATCAGCGGTATTTATAGAAATATTACAATCTAAATTATCCAAGAAAGAACAAAAATCAGGTAATGCTATCGGATTAACTATTTTAGGTTGATCATTTATTGGATAGGTTTCAACTAAATCTAAAGTTAAACAAGCACCTGATACAGTATTCATTTCTAATTCATTTAATTCTCTCATTAATAACCTCCCTAGAAATTTAATATAAATAAAAAATCACTTGTGATGCGTATACGCATGGTTACTATAATTAATTAACTATATTTTTCAACATATATTTAATTATAATATTTTTACTTGTTTTACTTAAATTAAATATTAATTTAATATATTCAACATTAATGATTTATATTGATTTCAAATTAAAAAAATTAATGAGTAACATAATATAATTTAGTTATAATATTTATTTATCTAGAATAACAGTAGGCTAGAAACTTAGCCTAAAAAAGGATGCTTAACTTATTTATCATTGGCCATTTAATTATAAAGTTAAATATAGTATTTATTATAGGATATATAGTAGTAGCTATATCTTATAAAAATTAACTTATCTAAATATATGGTTTATCTTAGTTAAAGAATTTTATTTTACATACTGTACTTCAACCTTTATTTAATTTTAAATTAAAAATAATATAATTTAATTTTTTATATTATTAATAGTTAAAATAAAAAATAGCTAATATAAAAACATGATAAAATAATTACTTAAAAAATATTAAACTTAATTATAAAAAATATAATTAAATTTATAAAGATAATAATAAATAAAAATACTTTTTATTTTTAAAAAATAATGAATATGGCAATGATTATAGGAATATTAATAAAAAAAACTATCAGTAAAATTTTTAAAAAAATAGATTTAAAATAGGATAAATTTAATACGTAGAAATAACAGATGTTACAATTAATCCTATCAACTATTTTAGTCTTTATTTACTAAACTCATGTGCAATTATTGCTTATGTTAAAGATGAACTAAATCTATTCCTTATCCTACTCTAAAAAATAAGAAAACCCAAATTTTTTAATATTAATATAAATATTATCATAGTAAAAATAATGTGATAGATGTAATAAACTATTTTATAGTATAACTATTTTGTAAAAAATAATTAAGCAATAATTGAATTAAACTTAAGAAAAAATAAGTAATAACCCATCAATTGAAGATTAATAGCTTAGCTTAATTTTTATATTATAGAAACAGTATTTATATTAATCATATAGTATGTTCAATAAAGAGCAACATACTATGTTATATAATTACGTAAATATTATTTATTTAAAGATAATGTAACCACTCTATCAGCAGATGCTATTGTTGACTGTCTGTGGGCAATAATAACTCTAGTAATAGATAAAGCTGAAATGGCAGAGTTAATTATATGCTCATTGTCACTATCTAGATGACTTGTTGCTTCATCCATAAATAAAATGCCAGGTTGGCGATAAAGTGCTCTTGCAATAAGTAAACGTTGTTTTTGCCCACCCGATAGCGTTCCACCTAACTCACTTAGTAATGTATTATATTTCATTGGAAATTTCATAATATCCTGATGAATATTACTCAATACAGCGCATTTTTCTATCAACTCCTGGTCCCAACTAGCAGAAAATCCGGCTATATTTTCTGCTATTGTTCCAGAAAATAATTTGTCATCTTGCAATACGCAGGCAATATTATTACGGTAGTTATTTAATCCTAATGTTCTAATATCAATGCCATTAAATATTATTACTCCTTTCATAGGCTGTAATAATCCTGACATTAGTTTCATTAGCGTTGTTTTCCCTACACCGGATGGACCAATAATGGCAATACTTTCACCAGCATTAATCTGCAAACTAAAATCTGCTATTATAGGTTTGCTATAGGTATCATATGAAAATGAAATATTTTTGACCTCTAATGAAGCACCCTTATTATCTAAATTTATTTTAGGTAATAATTCTTTTTGTTCTTCTTGCTGTGTTAAAACAATGTCTGAAAGACGTTCATTATGTATTGATAAAAGTCTAAACTGCAATAATACATCAATTAGCATGCTTGCTCTTTCAGCAAACTGTCCCCGATAAGCATTAAAAGCAATAAACATTCCTATAGTCATAGCGTCATTTATAACTTGGTTTGTCGCTAGCCACAAAATAGTAATTTGCTCAATTGTTGAAATGAAAACATTAGTGCCTTGAAAGAAGGTATCAAATTTTTCAATCTTAATTCTGGAGTTTATCGCATCGATATTAAGATTTAACCAATGCTGGGTTCTGTTTTCCGTATTACCTAGTGATTTAAGCGTACTAATACCATATAGTGTTTCCATAAAGTGAGAATTTGCTATCGCTGATTTAACAATCTGTTCATGGGAAATTTGTGAATAGTAGTTATAAGTTACTACTCGTATAACTATATAAATCAACGTAAAACAAACGACTATCCAAAGTAGCCATCCTCCATATAACAACATCATTATAAACACACAAATAATCATAACGCTATCGATGATACCTTTAACTAAAGTATCAGTGAATGTACTACGAATTAAATCTATTGAATTAAATCGAGATTGAATATCACCGAGTTTTCTTTTTTCAAAATAAGCAAGAGGTAATTTCATTAAATAATCAAACAATCCCGTTTTCCACTGTACATCAATAATTGCACTCATCGTGATTGATAACCATGAACGAATTAATCCTGTAAAAGATCGAAAAATAGAAAAAGATATTAATCCTAAACAAATCAATAGTAATAAATCATTATCTTTAGAAATAACGACATGATCCATCACTAATTGCGTGCCAATAGGTATAAGCAGATTTAAAATTTCAACAATAGTTGAAAGAATAAATAATTTAAGTAAAAATTTATTTATACCTTTTATATTCTTAAAAAGTTCGCTAACTTTAATTCTATCTTTCTCATTTTTCTTTATAAAGTGACTGTCGGGCCAGAATTCTAAAGCAACACCAGTGAAATGAGATGACATTTCTTTCAAGTTTAAAACTCGATGTCCAAATGCAGGATCATGTATAATAAATCGGTTACGCTTAACTTTTACTAAAACAACAAAATGATTCATATTCCAATGTAAAATGCAAGGTAAATTTAGTTGAGATAATTCATCCATATCTAGGCTTAATATCCGAGCTTTTAGATTTAACTGATGTCCAATCTCTATTAGTGAAGGAATAGTTGTCCCATTAGTGGATATATTAACTCGTTGACGTAGTGTGAGAAGATCAATTTTTAATCCATAATAATAAGATATCATAACAAGGCAGGCCAGACCGCACTCAGCAACTTCACTTTGAAGAACTTGTGGTATCTTTCGCATAATTCCTAAATCTAATTTATTAACAAATTCTTCAAGCATCCTCATCTATCTCCCGCGGTAAGGCTAAACTCTTTTTAATCATGTAAAAAGGAGTAAAAATCCATTCATATAAAGGTCTAGTCTCAAGAAAAACAGTGGTTTCGGCTTTCATCCCATTGACAATAAACAGGTTTTTATCTTGATATTTGAAGCTAGAATCTGCTAATGACGCAGTTACCTTATAATAAGACTCTTGCGGTGAGGGGGCTAACATAAGAGGCGAATTATTATAACTCGATAATTCTTGTTTCGACGCTGAAACAGAGGAAATTGCAATAATACGACCAACAAATTGACCAAATTTTTGATAAGGAAAAGCATCATAACGTATATTGATTAAATCATTAACTTTAATATAAGGGATACTGTTATTAGGTAACCAAAATACTAATTGGTATTCACGATTTATACCTAAGCTAAGTTGGGCAAGACTGTCGCCAATATTAACCATCTGCCCAGGTGTCACACTTAATGATTCAATTTTTCCATCATTTGGAGCAGTAATAAACATCGAATGCTCTAACTCCAAATTAGCTAACTTTATTGTTAATTCAGCTTGCTGATATCTGTACTCATCTATTTGATTATCAAAATCAATAGGCGCCGTAATTAACTCCGTTTTTAATTTTTCTACTGCTAAATCTAACTGTATTTTTTGAGTTAATAGATTCTGAAATACACTTTGTTGTTGATATAATAAATTATTTTGGTAAACAAATTGTTCTTTGGTAATTAATCTTCTTTTGTAATAACCATGATATGATGCCGCATTTTTTTTCAAGAGATCCATGCCATCTTTAGCTTCATTTAATAAACTATCTGTAACAAGCTTAGATTGAACATATTGCTCTAACTGCAATTTAAGATTATTTATTGTTTCTTCTTTATTTTTCAGTAACTTAGCAATAATCGAGTCAACTATTTCTTTTTGATCTCTAACTAAGTTATGTGAACTAATATTTACATTTCCCGAGTCAGTTATTTTGCTAAAATCAATTTTATATAATTTATCTCCTTTTTTCACTATATCAGCCGGTTTGACATATAGCTCAGAAATAATACCTGTTTTAGTTGAAAAGAGTGTCACAGGTTGAGGTGATGTAACAACTTCTCCGATTACTATTATTCTTCTTGTATAATTAGCGAAAAATATAAGTGTTACGATTAAAAGAAATATTATTGAAGAAAAAAAAATAATGACAAATAAAGGAATGTTAGGTGTGATTAAAGCTTGTCCTTTCCATTTGTTATTTCTATTATTAATAAATTTTTCTCTAAAAATAGATTCCCTATTCTTCATAATTATTTATCTCAAATAATATAATTTAGTTTTGCAGAATTACTAAAATCTCATATCTCTATTAATGAGATATGAGATTAAAACTAATTAATACACTAATTATAAAAGAAAGAGATTATCTAAAAGAATATCTATATACATTACCGTTCCATCTTGCTCTTATTAAATTTTGGCTTACTGCTTTATTAAGTTGATCCGATTTGATAACACTTCCTTCTTCTGCTCCTATACTACCTCCAACACAATCAATAAGAGCACTATTCCACATCTTATCATTGGTTATATCTTTCATAAGATCTCCAGTTTAAGTGTTATTAATGGGAATTGCTAAATCTGAATTTAGATAAGCAATTGTATTTCCTAGGCCATCTTTCATATGCTCAGGAAAAGGAGAACCAGCAACAATTCCTTTTGTCGCTAGTTTTTTTTCTACATGTTCATACATTTTATAAAGACTTGGGCAATAATAATCCTTATGTTCTTGATCATTATTAAAAAACTTATAAGATCTAGCTTGACATCCACCATGACAAATATATTGCCATTTACAATGAGTACATGAATATGTTGGTTGTCTCGTTCTAAATTTTCGTGCAACTGGTGAATGCATTATTTTATCAAGTGATTGCTGATTTAAATTGCCATAAATTAATGAAGAAATACCAGATAAACTTGCACAAGGATAGATGTCGCCTAAAGGATCGGTTGAGCAGTTTGCATTACCACATTGTGATAAACCTTCACAATCGGCCGCTCTTCCTAAAAGGATACTTTTTGTCTTATTAATAAAATCAGCAATATAAATATATTTATCTTTTTTAGCATCAAACCAAAGATTATAAAGTTTTATCCAAGGTTCTGCATACTCATCTGGCATTAAACCTAATTCATTATATTCATTTATAGCATTACCAGATTTATTTAATGGTATGATATTAAATGGAATATGATTCTCAACCATAAAATCATATATTTCTTCAACATAATCTTTATTTGCTTTACTAATTACTAATGCGCTACCACAAATTAAACCGATATTATGTAATTTCTTAATTGATGCTATTACTCTATCAAAACTTCCATTGCCTTTTTTATCTATTCTATTTTTATCATGGTATAATTTTGGACCATCAATAGAAATACTAACAAGAAATTTATTATTTAATAAAAAATCTGCCCATTTATTATTTATTAAAGTTCCATTAGTCTGTAAAATATTTGTATAATGCATATCACCTGAATATTTATTTTGTAACTCTATAACTTTCTTGTAAAAGTCTAAACCTGCCAGCATAGGCTCCCCCCCATGCCATATAAAATCAATGCTTGTGAATTCTTTTACTTTTTTTGTATAAGAAAATGTTTCCAATATTGTTTTTTCTAATATATCTAACGTCATTATCGGTTTTCTAACATCTTCATTATAACAATATTTACATGCTAAATTGCAGCGGTGTGTTGGCTTTATTACATTTACAAATAGCATATAGACTCCTTAACAAATAATATTTATTAATATTTAACTTAATAAATATATGTTAAATTATATTAGGAATAATACACTTTCCTTATTAAATAAATAAATATTATTATTTTATTTATTTACTTTTAATAAAAACTAGGAATTATATATGCTAATACACCTATATAAAATAAACCATATTAATAAAATTAAAATAATTTACATTATTTTATTTTATTTTATTTTACATTTATTCAATTATGCTTTGGCTGATAATATATATAAAATTGAAAAAATATCTTCAAATGGCATTATTACTCTTTCATTATCATTATTTCCTGATAAAGATAGCGTAAATACTATCAAACTATTTATGCGCCAAGATTTAGCCACACCGCAGGTCGAAAATATTCGATGTGGTAACAATGTATTGGTACAAGATAGCTCAGGCTATTGGCTCGTTCCTAGTGCGTGTAACAAAGTATACTGGGATGTAAAGTCTAAACAAGTTGATGATCAATTTGTTGATATTGCAGAACAGATGACATTAAATTTTAAAAAAGCAGGCTGGATTTTATTTTCCGAATCATCATCATTGTTACGTATCCATAACAATACGGATCCCTTATCTTTATTAGTCAGTAATAAGACTATCCCTTTACTGGGTGCAACTGCTTATAATAATGGCTGGCTTGTACCACCTGAAGATGGCGCACCTGAATTTTTTGTTATTGGCCGGCCTGCTATTCAAGTCGAGCGTATTGCGGAATTTACTGTAAGTTATGTTATAGATAACCCAAAACAAATTAATTTACTTGAATTGCTAAATTCACATAAAAAAATATTATTCTATTTCTCAAAACTCCTTTCCATTCCAACACAACTACCTAAAAATGAAAAGTCATTATTGCTCATTTTAATAGGAATTGATGAAAAAAATAGTCAAGTAAATGGTGCTGCTGGTCGACGAAGTTTTATTGCTAATTATATAGTTGAAAAAAATAAGACTTTCAATTCACTTAATGAGCAATATAGTTTATTAACGCTTGCCCATGAACAATTTCATCAATTCGTTGACATGGTCCGATTTGATCAACCGGGTGAATCATCGGTTTGGATAGAAGAAAGTTTAGCTCAATATTATGCTATTAAATCTTTACAATCTATTTTACTAAAGGATGACCTAATAAAATTTAATAAAAAATTCCTCCAAACTAATGATGCAATTAAGCTTAAGTTTATTGAAATAGAGCAACAAATAGCACAAGGAAATTATGAAAACTACCCATTATGTTATAGCCAAGGAGCTCAATTTTGGTATGAATTTGATCAAGCATTATTAACTTCATCTAATAATAGCTATGGGTTAGATTATTTATTGCCTGAATTAATTAAAGGTGAATCTAAAGAAGGTCAATTACCTCAACTATTTATAGAAAAAGCATATAATATAGCAGGGAATAAAATAGATGGTTTATTAATGCGTTATGTAAAATGATTATATGTCACCACATTATTTAAACAATATTATTTCTTCTTTATAGTATTAATCTTTAGTTACTTTTGCGGTCTTAATGACCGCAGTAATACAAAATTTAATATTATTAGATTACTTGTTTATTTTTTAAATAAATAATGTTTAATATATTAAATTATAATTTTTAAGCTTATATGGTTTTAAATAATGACTATTTTAGTTTTATATCAGTAAAATTATTATTCAATAATATTTATATAAAATATTTTATTAATTTATTTATTGTATATGATTTATTACAGGGTGATTAATAACAATTGGCTTACTATTAAATCTATTATAATAAAATTAAGCTGACACTTTTATTTTATTATTTTAAAAAATAAATGAAATAAATTAATTTAAAGTTTATTGTATCGTTAAAGAAAAAGGGTAGTAAATCATAGTAAATATTGCTACTATTTGTAGACAATCCATATTTTAGATCGTTTCATTCAATTTACATGGTATTTCTGTTATTTAAGGCTACTTATATTAAGGATTATTAATTAAACATACTGATCCTATTTAATACTTTTCCTTGTACGTATTCACGTAGTACTTTTATTCTTTATTATATTAAAGTTTTATGTCAATCAGATAAGTTATTAAAGACTTTCAAATAGATAAATATTTCTTATAAAAGGGCATCATATGGACTATATAAAACTAGGGCACTCCGACATCACCATACCACGTTTTTGTTTAGGGTGTATGAGCTTTGGTGATCCAGCCAGCAAAATGCATGCATGGACACTTAGTCCTAATGAAAGCGAAGTAATTATTAAACATGCATTGGATTTAGGAATAAATTTTTTTGATACGGCCAATACATATTCTTCTGGAACAAGTGAAGAATATTTAGGACGAGCAATCAAAAAAAATATAGCGCGCGAAAAAATTATTCTTGCAACCAAAGTTTATTTTAATGAAGGACATCTTTCAAAAATAGCTATTGAAAAAGAAATTAACGGCTCTCTTAAACGACTTGGAACTGACTACATTGATCTCTATATTATCCATCGCTTTGATTATACAACACCTATTGAAGAAACCATGGAGGCCTTACACAATTTAATTAAAGCAGGTAAAGTGCGCGCTTTAGGGGCATCAGCTATGTACGGATACCAATTTTTTAATATGCAATTAGCTGCAGAAAAAAACGGTTGGACACCCTTTGTATCTATGCAAAACCATTATAACTTACTGTATCGCGAAGATGAACGTGAACTTATTCCTATCTGTAAGCAATACAATGTTTCATTAACACCTTATAGTCCCCTTGCAGCTGGTAGACTTTCTCGTATGGATTGGCAAGCAAATACTTTACGCAGCAAAACAGATCAATTCGCTATGTCTAAATATGATAATACGCAAAAAATCGATACTAGTATTGTAATGAGAGTTCATGAAGTTGCTGATAAGTATAATGTGACCATGACACAGATTGCTTTAGCCTGGCAGTTTGCAAAAGGTGTTAGCGCGCCAATTATTGGGGTAACTAAAATAAAATATCTTGATGATACAGTTGGTGCATTAAATGTTAAATTAACAAAAGAGGATATTATTTATCTTGATGAATTGTATGAACCACATCGCATTGTTGGATCGTAATAGCTATTTAATGTCGAATGAGGAAGGCAGAAAATCGATTCTTACAGAGAGAAAAAATTTAACAGAATAAGATTTTCATATGAGTTAAGGGAGGATTAACCATCATAATAAACTATGTTTTCACTGAAGCTATTATACAATATCAATAAATTGATAATCTCCTCTTCATGTTAAGTAAAGATTTTATTTATCTGTTTAATGTTGCTTATACGATACAAAAAACATTTTGTCGAGTGGTGTCTGATTATATACTCATTGAGTTATTTTATACTGACTCAACAAATATTCTATTA
>CALYQQ010000010.1 GCA_945288535.1 uncultured Enterobacterales bacterium
TTCGATGTTGGAGAAAATCAGACCACACCTCGTCTGAGGGTTGTTCGTCGAATACTGACAAATCCAAATCTTTTTTATTTATTTTTTTAATATTACTGATCTTAGTATTATTAATATTAGTATTATTAATATTAGTATTCTTATATGTCGGATTTATTTCCGAGGGTAGGATTTATTTTCGAATTCCATTGTTTTCCTTTTGTGGTTAATGAAATACAGTCTTTGCCACCATGTTTGCGATAATTAATTAAGCCTTTTTTACTTAAAGCTTTTAATGCACGGTAAAACAGTATCGACTTTGCTATATGCAAGTGGGATTTCATTACAAATCATCTGTTTTGAAGCCCAGTAATACATTTCGCCATCAATAATTATCGGTTTAGTTCATGTGTGAAGCTGATTAAGCAAATCAAATAATGCACCTTGTTGCATATTTAGATCCCACTCAATGCATTTTGAATTATTAATGAAAGAAGTAATTCGCATTAGCCGTTCCTTAATAAATATTCAGCATATTTTTTGCCACTCTCAGTTTTGATCATGCGGCTTTCAATGTTGTATCCGTTTTGCTTTAAATTATAAATACGCGCTCCTAATCTAAAGCACCCATATTGATTCAATGCTTGCAATGGATTGATTGATTTGCCACTCTGTAAATGCTGCAAAATGAGTAAGCACTGGTTTTTTGTGTTTTCATTATTTAACGTGCTCATATCTGCCCGCTAGTTATGAGGTTTATATTGTTTCATCAATCTCTAACTATTTACGAGCTAAGGTTTTTATTGATTTAAGCTCAGCTTGTGAAACTTCTAATGAATCATCAGACACTAATTTCAAATTTAAACAAACTATTAGCCTTGCAATTACAGGCAGATCATCATTTTTTAATCTTAATATCTTTGACTCACTCATTCTCATTTTAAGAGCAATAGTTGTCTGTGTTTTTTCTGCAAAGCGTTACAAGATTATGCTTTCAATCTTTCTCACTCTTTCATCAGCTATGTTTGATAATTTTTCTATTGATTTGATCTCCGTCATTGTTTCGATACAAAGAACTATCTACCTTCAATTTGCCTTTAGTAAATTCTTGTAGACGATATGCGTTTTACTCAGGGATTATTTCGCCCCATTGAGATACGGCAGCGGGATTAATTATCAACGCATCAGCGACTTTTTTGGGCATTTAAAATAATTAATAACCATTTTTTTAGCATAAGTTAAACCCAAAATTTAAGAATTCTAAAATACTGCATTGTTAAAAATCTTAAGTTAACTTGATTTAAGATAACTTAAATAATGTAAGGGGTATCATATGACAACAGAAACAATTGGTCAAAGAATACGTAGGAGAAGAAAAGCATTAAATATTACGCAAAAAGACTTAGCTAAATCTCTACAAGACGCTAGCCATGGTTCAATATCTCAATGGGAATCAGATACAACATCACCCAGTGCTAAAAATTTATTTGATTTATCAATAGCACTTGAATGCGATTTTGCATGGCTTCTTAATGGTGGAGCAGAAACCAATGTCGTACCCGCATCATTAAAATCTTTTAAAATTCCACTAATAAGTTATGTACAAGCAGGAGTATGGACAGAGTCTTGTGAATTAAGCGATTCAACCAGATTTGAATATATTATGACATCATTAGAATTATCGGATAAAGCATTTGCGTTACAAATCAAGGGTGGCTCAATGGAGCCTGAGTTTAAAGAAGGTGATGTTGTTATTATTGATCCAGCCATTAAGCCTACGCCAGGTGAATTTGTTGTAGCAATTAATGGTAAATCCGAAGCAACTTTCAAAAAATATAGAGAACTGGGATATGATGAGCATGAAAGAATGCAGTTTGAGCTTATTCCTTTAAATTCAGACTATACAATTATGAGTACATTAAAACAACAAATTAGAATTATTGGGACAATGGTCGAGCATAGAATATTTAGAAGAAAAAGATAGTAGCTTTGATGGGAATTCGAAAGCTATTTAATAATTTTGTTATAACAAAACAAATAATCTGAATGATATAAGGAAATAAATATGAATAATTTCAAAGATAAATTAAATAATCACTCTGAACACGTGAAAAAAGTTGGCAATCATTGCACAACAGAAGAAACCACAAAACAAGCTTTAATATTACCTTTACTTGATATTTTAGGTTTTACCCCATATAACCCAACTAAGGTAAAAGCAGAGTTTAAAGCTGACTTTCCAGGAGAAAAAGCTAATGAGCGAGTTGATTATGTCCTTTTTTGTCAAGATTTACCTGTAATGTTTATTGAAGCAAAATCATGGAGTGAAGATTTAACAAATCACTGTCCTCAACTTTCTAGATATTTTAATGCAACTCCAGAAGTTGCTGTTGCAGCTATAACAAATGGTAGAGAGTGGAGATTTTTCACCGATTTAGAACAGAAAAATATCATGGATGCCAACCCTTTTTTAAAAATTAATATTGAAGAATTGCAAGATAATGATTATGAACAACTATACCAATTCAGATATGATCAATTTAAGCCTGAAACACTTAGGAATTTAGCAGAAGAAAGCATTTATTTCTCATTATTTACAAAAACAATAGCATCAACATTAAGAGATGCCCCCCTTGATTTTGTCAAATATGTTGCCAATAAATCAAATATTTCTAGACAATTAAATCAAAAGTTTTTAGACAGTATTACTCCTATTGTAAAAAAAGCAATTGAAAAAGCTGTAAGTAATATGGTTGTTGTAGGGTTAACTGGCAAAAAAGAACCGCTAGATGATTTAATCAGTGATATTGAAGAAAATAAAGCAATTGATGAAAAATCAGATATTATTGATCCTGATAATAAAAAAATTATTACTACTTATTCCGAAAGAGTTCTATTTAAATATATCAGTTCAATTATACATGATAATGAAGTGACATATAAAGATACTGAGTCATATTTTGGTATACTCTACCAGAACAAATCTAATAGATGGATTGTTCGTTACAATGACAATAAACAACGCCCTTCTATTCAATTACCAATAGAATTAACCGAAAAAATAAAAAGTGAGATAAAAAGAGCTGGATTGGAAATAGGTGCAGGTGATCAAATTATTATTGATAAACCCGAGAATGTATTAAGAATAGCTGGAGTAATTATTGATGCATACGAATATACAAAGAATGATGAAAACTTCAAAAGAAAGTAAATTATTTGTCAATCACCCTCTTATTTAAACCGCCTAATGCGGTTTTTTCATGCATAAAATCTGTATAAACATATCTAAATATCCAATCCTTTCACGAATTAGATTTCCTAAATTCCCATATAGTTAATTTAAAATTTCTAAAATTTATTTTAGATGTTTTAAATTAATAATCACTACGGTGATCACTCTTTAACAACTAGGCACTCTTTAAATAGGGTACATAATCAAAGCCATTCGTTGAATGGCTTTGATTATGAGTTAATCCGTAAAATCTCGTCGTTTAGGGTGTGGATAATGTCTTTAGATGACCTATAAAAGATCTATCTTTAAATACCAGCGTAAGTAAGAGTTGCTGGTGATAGTAATATTATACAGCTTTTATCTAGATAGAGATTATCGCCAATCCAACCCTAAAGAGAAGTTTGAAGTTAATGCCTTATATCAGCGTCCATGAAAACATCATCTGGTATATTAAATTGTTCAGGAATAGGCTCTATATCAGCGAAAGATTTTACCGAAAGGTTTAATTCTTTGCATTTATCGTATATACCTTTATCATGTGTCCACACTTCATCTGCGTTTGTAGCTTTAGCAATTGCTATAATTTGTCGATCAAATTTGATCTTATTTGCAGTGCAAGACTCTTTTGACATCTGTCTTAACTCTTTTAGAGTTGGCAATAAAGCACATTCCATTGCTGAAATTTCTTCGAATGGGCTAATTTCAAAGCACTTCATACTATTAATTAGATTAACATGTTGGAAATGCATTTCTCTTTCAATTCCAAGTAAATATTCTGCAAGTACTGGTGTTGGAATTAAAATCACCCCTTTATTAAGCTCAATTAGATCAATTAATGCTTTGGAACGTAAGTCGACATTGCTAATAATTTGTCCGTTAGCAGGATTAGTGAATTGATGATTGGGCTTCAATCCTGTAATCATCGGGACTAATACATTTGTATCAATGATAATTTTCAATTGATACTCCTTAATTTTTCTAGGACTTCATAGGCATCGTCTATCTCATCCCAATTATTACCAGCATCTTTTGAGATTTTTTGTAAAGCCTGACCAAGATTTATATCTTGCAACTCAATGAAGTCTTCAATTGTTAGTTTTTTAAGCTTCCAGATACCATCTTTTTTTATCCATTCGCTATTTCCCGTCACGCGAATATATTTAAATAGATAGTGACTCAATTTAACAGCAAGATTTGAGGTAGCCTCACAATTCAAAGTTTCTTTATTAGCCCCTTCCAGTTTTACTGGAATTATTTCATCTTTACCACCAATTTTATATAGCCGTCCCTGAACGCTGGATCTCTTGCGAATTGTTATAATCTCTGAGGTTAACTCAGGTCTAATTGTCCCAATAACAATTCCTTCACTACTTATTATTTCTGCTATTGTTCGATCTGTAGTGATTAATTTGACTAATTTTTGATGTAATGGACTATTATTAGATATTTGCTCTTTGGTTCTTTTGATGACGTCATAATGAACCGAACTGTTACTTGTATATGAATTTAATAACGTGCTACCTTCTTCAATAGATTCAAAATGAACGTTTTCTACATAACCATAAAGTCCAGATAAAACGGAAAGATACTCTACCAATCGCGCCATTGGAAGCTGATTAGGTGTTATATCATGTAGTTTTAAGGTAAGCCTATTATTCTTACTCATTTGTTCACTTCAATCTGAAATAACTAAATATATACAATACAATTTGCAATATTAACTAAAATTATGCAAGTTTTTAATTTGAGCACCTTAGGGTTAGTTTAGAGTGTTTCTATATTTGACAATCCCCAGCCTTTAAGGGCGAGATTTTACAGATGAACTGATAAAACAATGACGCATGATCATGGCTTGATTATATAATTCTTTCTTTTAAATCATATTGATAATATGATAATAAGCTCTATCACAATCAATATGATTTGATGCTAATATGTCTAGTAACAATTCTCACAACCTATAATAGCAAGGAAGTAATAATTTTTCCTTGCCATCCAAATTCATAAAATTACCTGTAGTGGGCTTTGGGGTGCGATGTTGGGTAACTCCTTTCAAATGCAACTACCTGTTAATTAGCTATAACCATTTTGAAATCTAAAAACACACATTTCTATTCATTCATTTCGGAAAAATCAAAACATATCAATATCCATTTGCGAGCAACTTTGTTTATGACAAGTCTGGAGGCAATCACATGACTATTGTTTACACAATAAAAAGTAATCACCAAGGTCAAGGTAACTATAGGCTTAGGAAGCAGAAGAAAAAACAACAAAAATTACAGGAAAAATATAAAGAATTTTGCCTATCACGGAAGAGAAAAGAGCTCTTATTAGGCACAAGCAGCAATGTGATCAAAGCGGTAACCATGCCAACGGTAAAAAGTGCAAAACCAACATCATCAAGTTGCTACCTACCTAATGTCAACCTATTTGCCGTTACTCAAAGGAAGCAGTAAAAACATTACCGCAAGGTGCGCAATAATGAAAATTATCAAAATCGGCAATATTCTCAATTGCACATTTCATAAAATCACTAGGAATTTTCCAAACACTGTCGATGGTTGGCACTGCGTTATTATCTGGGTTGAGGAAATGATCTATTTACAAAATATCTCTAATAAATGATGGGCTTGATATTCAAATCACCAATCACACAGGCTCATATAGCCGTTAAATTAAATATCCACACTTTACTATTAAAACAATAGTGCAGATAGAACTACAACAGGAGGTGCAATTTGTTGGTATTAAGCAGAAACAAGGATCAATCAATATTAATCGGGGAGAATATCATTGTTAAAATACTAGAATTTCATGGTGGACAGATAAAAATAGGAATTACCGCCCCGTTAAATTTAATCATTTTGTGGGATGAATTAAAACGAAAGGTCAAAAGAACCGCAAATTTAAATAACCCGTTAACCTCAAAATCCGCCCTAAATGACGGAAATATGTCAACTATGGAAAAATTATGAGTTTTTTCGATCATCTAGAAGAATACAATATTAAATATTCAAAATGCGGTGAGGAAGTCACTATCCATGAAAGTTTGTTTTTGAGTTATACCAGCATAACCCAATTACCTGATAACTTGTCTGTGGGTAGAGATTTGGATTTGAGTGATATCAGCATAACCCAATTACCTGATAATTTGTCTGTAGGTAACATCTTGTCTTTAAATGCAAAAGTCATCTCAAATATAGCCTACCGAGAAAATTGCGGGAAATATAACCGTACCATATTTGCCGCATATGTTAACGGAGAAATACAAATCGCAGCAGATTGCTTTTTAGGAAATATCAAAAAGTTTGAATCAGCAGTAGATAAAAAATACTCAGATACTGATGCTGAGAAATACAAACAGACAGTCCGAGAGTGTATCAAAGAACTGGAAGAGATGAAAAGCCACTAACAGCGACATTGCAAATGCAATTATTCGCTTATTAGAAATTGCAAATTTTCTAGAGATAGACATTACAGGAACGTATAGCGGAAGCATAACACTTGGATGTAAAAATCCGTATGTATATTTTTTTGTTTAATACTCCGTCTCTTTAGCTGTGAGGCTTTCATTGACCATATTAAGCGTAGAAGAAAAAAATCAATATTAAACAAATTGAGGAATGTTGGTCCAGCATTCGGTAGAATTATTTATGAACTATTTAAATTGGGTCAAGTGCTAAATCTTGATATTAAAACAGCCATTCTAGAAATATCTAACCTTCCCCACTCTTCCAAATAACATTCAATAAAGCTTTAAGGCAAAAAGTAATAAGCGTTTCAAAGGAAAAATTACGAAACTAATGAAAGCCTCATTATGGGCATCTCGTGAGTTTGAGTTAAACTCTCGACCTGACAATAGAACAATTAAAAGATGGATAGAAACAGGAAAAATTCAAGGAAGAATTATTGATGAACGTGCCTATGTTTTTTCAACAGAAAAATTTGGTGTTAATCACCTCGTTTCCGCACATGTTCACAAACTAATCAAAGAATTAAGATAAATTATGTCTGTAAGGCCAAGAAAAAAGAAATAGGTTGCCAGAGTACTTTTTTACCGAAAAGATCGAAAATCCTACTTTATAGTATTCGTCAATGGAGTCAAGCGTGGCCTTGGTAGTAATCGGTTATATGCCATTGAGGTTGCTCGCAAGTATAATTTAAGGATGCGACATAATAAAAAGCTAAGCCTTGATGATTTGATTATTGAGTCTGGCGGTTATCATGGGGAAGGATACCCCCTTTCACAACATGTCGATCATCTGTTACGTCGAGCTATTGATGATGAGCAGCCATCTAAAGATACGGTTGCTGTTTAGCAAAATGATTCAATAAGAATTAAAGAATTTTTTCATAACATTCCCTCATGTGAAATTACACTAGAGCATGTCAATCAATATATTAAAAAATATCATAGTAATGCATCAGCTAATGTTCAAAATCGAAAGGTTAGTTTCCTGAAAAAACTATTTAGTTATGCCATGGATGAATCATTGATGTTTGACAATCCAGCGGAACGAAAAAAAATGAAGAAACCAGAAAGAAAGCAGCGTAAACGGTTGTCATTTGATTTATCCTTAGAAATTCATCGTTATGCGCCTGCTTGGATGAACATTGCAACGGAACTTGCGCTACAAACGACCCAAGCAAGATTAGAAATAACCCGAATCAGATATTCTATCAAAGAGCTTAAAGATGGTATATGTGGTTGTGTATGGCTCAAAGAATCCGTAAACGGTATCTATGGCACACTTTATATTCACCGTCAAAAGACACAACATAAAGAAGCA
This sequence comes from uncultured Enterobacterales bacterium, assembly GCA_945288535.1. GTDB lineage: Bacteria > Pseudomonadota > Gammaproteobacteria > Enterobacterales > CALYQQ01 > CALYQQ01. Next base: position 8,005 of record CALYQQ010000010.1, read on the forward strand.
TCTCATGTAGCTATTCCTATCGGTGAGGCGATTAAACAAATCATAGACGCAAGCAGAGAGACAATATAATTAGTCCTTTTATTGTTCATCGGTTACCAGATAAAAATAGCAATTCATTAAGCAAGGAAGTGTCTCACCTAACTCAAGTTGCACCCGATTATTTAAGTCGGACTTTCTCAATAATAAGGGATAAATTAGGGTTATATGAAGATTTAAGTCTGAGAGAACGACCTACTTTTCATGAAAGACGCGCATTGTCAGCTCGAATGTTACAAGACCAAGGTTACAACCCCCAAGCAAGAATGGCACATAGTGATGAAAAATCGACACGAATTTATACTGAAAATCACAGAGACTGGGTACACGTTCCACATATTGAAATAAAACTTAATAACATTAAATAATATTAAAATAAAAAATATTAAATCTGCAATTAATAAATAAGCTATAAATAATATTTATCCCATTTTATTTATTTAAATAAAATAGTAATACTATCACATAAAAATGATTAAATTATGAATATAAAAACATAAATTGTTAGAGTGGAGGGATAACTAACCTATTGAAATAAAAGATAAGCTTAAACAGGATTTAAGATCAAATAGTTTCACACCAGCACAAAATTTAACCAGCTTAAAATTTAATATAACTCTTTGGTTTATAGAAGGATTTTTTGGTCGGCACGAGAGGATTTGAACCTCCGACCCCTGACACCCCATGACAGTGCGCTACCAGGCTGCGCTACGTGCCGATAATGAGCCGGTATAATACATTCTTATAATATAAATGCAAGAAAAAATCGTTATAAATTATTTTATATGGTGATAAATAGAGCAATATATAATAGCGTATCTAAAGATACCTTATCTATTAGTGTCACTAATTCTATAAAAAATATCCTAGTATAGTAGGTATAAATAGTATTGAAAATAAATTCAATTTATTGCTTAACTCTATGAAAAAATAATCAAAAGTAACCAATCTACTAATACAAAAAACATTATAACATTAATTAACGTGTTTTAATTCTTGTTTGTTTTATATTTTTAGTTATTATTATTTATTGATGAATTAGACTATAATGATAAATAAATAATTTTTGTTAATGAAATTATATTTTTATTTTTAGTTTTATTATTTAATTATTTAAATCGGACATATGTCCTAACAGTTAAATCAAAAATTATTTTATGATATTCAAATAAAGCGTATAAAATTAATTTACCATTGATTAAAACAACTTTATTAAAAATAACAATTTTTAGCTAAAGCTTGTTATTTATTATGATATATAAAAAGTTTAAATATAAAAACATTTAAACTAAATCATTTAAATATATTTTTATCTAAAATTTTAAAATAAAATTATTTATATATTTTTATTGCTTATACATTTAAATTAATGTCAATTTTATTCTTAATAAAAAATAACAGTTACTAATAATTATTAATATAAAGTTGTTTTTTAAAAATGAATTATTTATTCATATATTAATACTATTTTTTGCATACTGAAAATTAACTGATTTTATTTAATCATACAGTAATTATATTAATAACTGCGTATTGCTTTTATTCATATTAATCGATTAGGTAATATAATGAATAATAGACTTTCATTAACAGCAATTAGCTTTTTGGCTAATTTTATTATAGCGGGTTTTGCTAGTCAATTTGGGATGCTAACGGAACCAATCGCTAAAGCTTTTCATGCAGAAATTGAGTATGTTGCATCTATTTTTTCGTTATTAAATGGTGGCGCATTAGTAGGAACAGTATTAGCTTTTTTTTTAATTGATATTATCGGTGCTAAAAAGATTACTCTTACAAGTTATATAATTGTGTCCTTTTGTACCTTCGTCTTGTATTTTTCGTCTTCCCTTTTAGTTATCAATATTTGTATGATGCTAATAGGCGTATGTGGTGGAATTGGTTTATGCATAGCGGGTACTATTATTGTGTCTATATGGCAAAATAAAGTAAGAAGTACAATGTTTGTTATACAAGATGCGACCTTTAATATTGCTGGTGTTATTTTTCCACTTATTACTACAACTGCGTTATTTCATAATTTTCATTGGGCAACGAGTTACTTAGTCGTTGGTATGGTGGCATTATTCGCCGTAGTCATAATAGCATTGACTAATTTTGAATTTATAAATAAATCTAAACAAGCTGTAAATATAAAAGCAGAGGGTTCTGAATGGAATTTTGGTATTTTCTCAGCAGGTATAAGTTTATTTATTGCGATGTTAGCTCTGTATACTTTTCTAACTTGGTCACCGATTTTTATCAGTACAAAGTTTTCTATTCCATTTGAAAATGCAGGTAATATTATTACGCAATATTGGTCAGCTGCCTTAATTGGTGCCATTATTTCGACTGTTATTGTATCGAAAATGAAGATTCAAAATTTCTTTATTATGATTATTGGGTTAGCCATGATTATGACGATACTTATTGCGACAACGACACGTCTTTCTAATATCGGCTATTTTACTTATGGTTATGGATTTGTTTGCTCTGCTTTATATAATTCAGCTATTGCTTATGGGGTCACTTTTGTTAAGCAAGCATCAAGTAAAAATGTCTCATTTATATTGATTAGTGGTAGTACGGGGGCAATGGTTGGCCCAGTGCTAAGTTCATTATTCCATAAAGAATATAATAATCAAGTTATAATGAATATTATTCCGATGCTTTATTCATTTATATTATTGCTATTAATTATTTCTTTAATTATTCAAAAAAAATCTAAAAAATATTATCCACAATTGACACAATGATGATAATAGACGTCAATATATTCAATACAATATAGTATAAGTTGTCGTATTTTATAATGTATAAAGAATAATATGAAAATATTTTATCCATTATTAAAATTTAATCTGGCGAATATATACTATAAATGTATTGGCACTGTTACCCTACTAACAGTGGCATTATAAAAGTCGTCATAGCGATTACTAATAAGAAGCGACTATAATATAACATTTAAAACCGAATACGTTATTCGGTTTTTTTTTATAAATTGTATTACATGAATATCATATATTTATTGACTAACGAATTATTGGTACAATGTATTCTGCCTCATCATCGTAATACTGTTTTACTAATTATTATATTATTTATTAGTTAATCGTATTAAAACATATTTAATTGTCAGTATAAGATAAGATCTGGCACAAAATGGGCAGAAAAATATGCAATTAAAAGCACTCGAACATGGTCGTTTCAACTCTTATTGGCAGGAGAATTATCTTTTAATCAAAAAAATAGTTGAAAGTTGTTGCATTGAGCATAAATTGGTGAATGAAAATTATGTATTATGTCATCAAAATTCAATAATAACTAATTTGATATTAGTGGATAAGGGTAAAATATCCATTCGTTATACGGCCGAAAACGGTCGTCGTTTTCATTTAGGTACTATGACATGTGATGAACAACTTTTTGGTGAAATGGAATTTTTTACTAATTATATCTGTCAATTTGATATTATTGCTGAAGAAGCGTTAACAATTTCTATTATAAATGCAAACAAATTACATCAGTCTTTATTAGACTACCCCCAGTTAGCTTTATTTTTTGCAAGTGCTATTGCTATTGACTATCAAAATACTTTAGAAATTTTATTTAAAAGAATGCTATACCCTATCTCTTATAATATTGCTTATGACCTATATCAACAACATCTTAATCAACAACCAGTAAATCATTTTAATAAATATTATCTAGAAGCTGAACGTTTTGCTACCACTGATCGTGTTTATCGTAGAGCAGTAAAGGAATTAATAGAATTAGGTATCGTCGTTAAACAGGAAGGTGAATTAAAAATAAAAAATATCGATTTGTTAAAGCAATATATTAACGGAAATAATTCCATGACGTAATAGCCAATATATAATCTTTAATTATAACTTAATATTTTATAAAATAATTTAAAAAAGTTAGCTTTATTTAGCTATTAAATCTACTTCTGGTTTATTTTTAGCATAGTAAAAATTAAATGAATTTTTATAACATAAGTATTAAATATAGAGAGTAATTATACACAAATTAAATTGATTCTTTTACTATATATAATATTAACTGTAATTAATGTATCGATTATAGATAATCCACTCTTTATTATTCTAATCGAGTGGATTATTTTATCTAATTGCTCAATATATTATTTAATATTGTCGTCCTCTTGATAATCAGGCCATTCAGAAAGCGGTATTATATGATCTTCCCAACATGTCATTTGTTGTTCTGTTACGGCAATATGACGTACTGATATACCAGCATCATGCATAGCTGTTTTAGAACCGGTTATTAATGGATGCCATTTTGGTAACGGTTTTTGTTCCCTTAATAAACGATACGTACATGTCTTTGGCAACCAAGATAAAGTGCGCACGTTTTGCCGCGTTAATTTGATACAATCGGGTTCATATTTAAAACGATTATGATAATGCTTGCATTGACAACTACGAATATTCAATAAATTACACGCTACATTAGTGAAATATAATTCATCCGTATCCGCATCAATCAATTTATGTAAACAACATTGACCACAACCATCACAAAGTAGCTCCCATTCTTGATCTGTCATATCATCTAATGTTTTACTTTGCCAAAAGGGCTGATCGGTCATAATAATCCTACTACTTTATTATTGTTCATATAACAATTGCTAATTTATATAATTCATATATTTTTTGACCAATTAGCAAGTCAAAAAAAAAATGATTAGAGTACACGAGTAACAATACTTTTATCGTTTAATGACAGACAAAGTTTGTCACCTGTATGAATACTTCCTACGCCAGCAGGCGTACCTGTAAGTATAATATCACCTTTACACAAGGTGAAAAATTTACTCATATAGCTAATTAACGGAATAATAGGTGTAATCATTTGTTGAGTATTACCATATTGTCGAATTTCTCCGTTAATAATTAATTTTAATACTGCATTTTGTGGATTTTGAAATTCATCCGCCGAAATAAAGCCTGAAACAGGGCACGCATTATCAAAAGCTTTCGCTTTTTCCCATGGTTCACTATTTTTCTTTAATTCATTCTGTAGATCACGTAATGTCAAATCTAAAGCAATACCATATCCAGTAATTGCCTTTGCTACATATTCTTCGTTGGCACGCTTCAATGGACTACCAATTAAAACAGCAAGTTCAATCTCATGATTAACATCGCCTAATCCTACTGGTATATCTAAGGGATGATTAAGATGACATAATGCGCTTTCTGGCTTCATAAAAAGTAATGGCTGTTTTGGCGTATAGCTACTCATTTCTTTAATATGATTTGCATAATTTTTGCCAACACAAATAACTTTACCTACAGGTAAATTTAAATAATTACCATACCAATCTTGGTGTTGATACATAATTATACTGCCTTATGGTTCAATAATTTTATCAGCAAGCATACTGACACTTAATGCAAAATAATAAGAACGATTCCAGTGCATTAATACATTGAAATTATTAAATACAAGAAATGCGCGATCCTCAAGATCATCAGGCATAATTATCCAGGCATTTTTAGTAAGTTCACTTCGATTTTCTATCGTAATATCAACACCTTTTTTTTGCCATTCGCTTACCGTTTTTGCTTTATTTTCATCTAACCCAATAAGTCCTTTATCAAAATTGTTTGGAAGCGTAATTTCTGTTCCCCAGCGTGATGATGCATCCCATCCTTCCATAGCTAAATAATTCGCTGTTGACGCAAACACATCATCAATATTATTCCATATATCAATAATGCCATCACCATCGCCATCAGCTGCATACTTAATATAGGAGCTTGGCATAAACTGGCATTGTCCCATAGCACCCGCCCATGATCCTTTCAGATATTCTGGTGTAATATCACCTTGTTCAATAATGCTCAACGCGTCCATAAGTTGATTAACAAAGAATGTTTCTCTACGTCCTTCAAACGCGAGACTTGCCATAGCGGAAATAATATTTTCTTTACCGGTCAAGCTTCCGTAACTACTTTCCATTCCCCATAGGGCAACAATGTATTGGGCAGGTATTTGATATTTTTTTGCCTGCCGAGCTAATTGCTCACGGTAAATAGCATAATTTTCACGCCCTTTTGCTATTCTCTTTTTTGTTAATACACGCTTTAAATATTCATCAAGTGTTATTTTTTTTTCTAACTGATTTTTATCGGACTGTATTACGCGTTGTAACCAATATATATGAGTAAAAGCTTTGTTGATAGTAGCCTCGCTGATACCGCGTTGTTTAGCAATTATTTTCAATGTCTCAATATAACGAGCAAAGCGTGCTTCGTCGCTTTGGTTTTTAGCAAGTTGGATATCTGATGAATTTCGTATTTTGGCTGGTGTTATAGCAGATATGGTAGATATAACCTCGGATTTACTAATTGCTAACTCTTGGTTTTTTTTTGCACATGATATGAGAAAAACAAGTGCGACTGTTGAAAAAACGAGCGTGGCAGAATTCATCATAAGTATTTTTGATCACTGAGTTATATCATAAAATTACTAAGATTAGCTTAGTCTTAATAGAGTTTTTATTTAGCATTGTAATAAGCTCGTCACAGGCGGAGGTATTTGCAAATAAAAACCTTTTTCAATAAGATTCGCTTTGACTAACTTAATGTCAGCATTAGCAAGTTTAGTGCGTTTATCCAAATTTATCATCATAACAAAAATGGGTTGGCCAAAATTTGTCAACAATTCTTTAGGTACTCTAGAAAAATCATCTTTATTTTCAACATAAAGATATATTTCATCACGCTTATAACTACGATAGACAGCACATAACATTAATTAATATCCAATAACTAAATAAGTTAATTATATACACAACTATACCATAACCAGTATTTTTTTAACAAAAAGTCAGTCATTATAAGTTAAATTAGCAAGCGATATTATAATAAAAGATGACTTTATTTTTTATATTCTCTATTATATTGCTAAGTTATCCTAATATATAACTTACTGATTTAGTTTATATTGATATTTTAAAATTGCAAAAGTATATTAATTATACTGAAAAATAATAAGTTTATGCTGTAAACAATTAAATAAATAAACTATCATTACAACATTACATTCTTAAAGAATATATGTTTAATTAATTTAAATACACTGGGTCAAAATCTGATGTCACAATCGCCAATAGATCTAAAAGGCTGCAGTTTTACTCTATCAGTTGTGTATTTGAATAATTCACAACCTGAAATCATACGTCAGGCATTGGAACAAAAAGTACAACAAGCGCATGGTTTTTTGCACAATGCGCCCATTGTATTAAACATTGGGAAATTGTCTGAAGAGATTGATTTAGATGTTATAAAAAATATTGCAACCTCTGTAGGTTTATGTATTGCTGGCGTTAGTGGTTGCAAAAATGAACAACAAAAAAGTATGGCAATAAGTCTTGGACTACCTATACTTACTGAAGGGAAAAGTAAAAAGCTTACTATACCCGCTCCAGCAAAAACACTAATTATAGATACACCGGTAAGAACCGGCCAACAAATATATGCACGCGATGCAGATCTAATTATTACAACTCATGTTAGTTCGGGTGCAGAGCTTATCGCTGATGGCAATATTCATGTTTATGGTACAATGCGTGGCCGTGCATTAGCAGGTGCCAGTGGTAATATAGAAAGTAGAATCTTTTGTACTCAGTTAATGGCAGAATTAGTATCTATTGCTGGACAGTATTGGTTAAGTGACCAAATCCCCCCTGAAAATATTGGTAAAACAGTACAACTTTATATTAAAAATAATATGCTCACTGCGAGTTACCTAAAATAATTGTCCTAGAAAGGAATTTGTAAATATGACACGCATTATCGTTATTACCTCTGGTAAAGGTGGTGTTGGAAAAACAACAACAAGTGCAGCTATCGCAACAGGTCTGGCTAAACGAGGCAATAAAACAGTTGTAATCGATTTCGATATTGGACTACGTAATCTTGATTTGATTATGGGATGCGAAAGACGCGTTGTATATGATTTCATTAATGTTATACAAGGTGATGCCACACTTAATCAGGCAATGATTAAAGATAAGCGTACCGAAAATTTGTATATCCTACCCGCATCACAAACCAGAGATAAAGATGCATTAACCTTAGAAGGCGTTGAAACTATTTTTAACGATTTAATTGAAATGGATTTTGATTTTATTATTTGTGATTCGCCCGCAGGTATTGAAGCTGGCGCATTAATGGCGCTTTATTTTGCTGATGAAGCTATTATAACAACAAATCCAGAAATATCATCAGTCCGAGATTCAGATAGAATTTTGGGAATTTTATCGTCCAAGTCTCGTCGAGCAGAACAAGGGCTCGAACCCATAAAAGAACATTTACTATTAACGCGTTATAGTCCAGCTCGCGTGGCACGTGGCGACATGTTAAGTGTTGAAGATGTCGTTGAAATTTTACGCATTCCATTATTGGGTATTATACCCGAAAGCCAATCTGTATTGCGTGCATCTAATCAAGGTGAACCAATCATTCTTGATAAAGAATCAGATGCAGGACAAGCTTATGAAGATACAGTTGATCGATTACTAGGTCAACAAAAGCCGTTTCGTTTTATGGAGCAAGAAAAAAAGAACTTCCTAAAACGCTTGTTTGGAGGATAATTGATCATGGCTATTTTAGATTTCTTCCTATCATCAAAAAAATCAACGGCAAATCTAGCAAAGGAACGGTTACAAATTATTGTTGCTGAACGTCGTCGAGGCGATATTCAACCTGACTATTTACCGCAACTAAAAAAAGAATTATTAGATGTTGTTTGTAAATACGTCAAAATTTCGCCCGATATGTTAACCGTAGAACTAGAGCAAAAAGGCGATGATATTACTGTTCTTGAAATGAATATTACCTTACCAGAAGCAGAATAATATCTCGATCACGTCTTATTACTTGATTATCGATCTTATTTATTTAATATTCTTCTAGTATTTTTTCTATTTGGCGGGAAAATAACTCTCCCCGCCAGCCACTCATCAAAACGGGTTTTCCTTCCTTTTTCTGCCAATGCCAACGAAGCAACTGATTTATTTGACGTCTTGAGGACAATAATTCACTATTTATTGATTTCTCATCTGCAAGTGATTGTAATAATGCTTTTAATGTTTTAGCAGCTTTTTTATAATTAGGATAATCTATCAATCGTTCAATCCGTTTCGGCCATTTATCTTCATCTACTTCTTGCCCTTGTTTAATTAACGCAAGTAATGTCGTTCCATGATGTCGAATTTCTGTATTGGCCAAACCTAATTGTCTTAACTCATATAATGTTTTTGGTTGTGTGATCGTAAGTTGTTTTAAATGCTCTTCTTTTACCACAAAATTTAATGCAATATTGTACTGGCGGGCATAACGTATCCGCCAGGCCGCCAATAGTTGTAAAATAGCTAACTGTTGGGGTTTTAATTGCCAAGCATTAGTGATATCAAGATAAGCCTTTTCTGGATAAATTGATTGTCGGCGACGTTGGCATACGCGTTGACAATCATCTAATGCCGCATATAACCAATTTGTTTGCGTAAGCTGATGAATTAGTTGCTGTGCTACTGGTAATAAATAATAAACATCTGCTGCTGCATAATTATACTGCTTTTGTGTCAATGGACGAGCTAACCAGTCGGTTCTCGACTCACTCTTATCTAATTGTATACATAATTTATCACTAACAAGTTTAGCAAATCCTGTTGATAATGGATAATTATCAAATGCAGCCAAAATTTGCGTATCGATCATAGGTTCTGGTAACGTATTGAATTCATGCATAAAAATCTCAAGATCCTCACTACATGCATGAAGAATTTTTGTTACCTTTTCGTCTGTTAATAAATGACAAAAAGGTTGCCATTGACGAATTGATAAAGGATCAATAAGCACAATTTGTTGGCCGTCATACAGCTGTATCAAGCCAAGGGTAGGAAAATAAGTCCGTGTTCTGACAAACTCTGTATCTAATGCTACATATTTAGCTTGTCTTGCCCGTTGACAAACATATTCTAATTCAATATCTGAATTAACTATATGATAATTTAAATCTTCTTTATTATTTTCCATTGCCATAATAACCTTGCTTGGACTTCACGAACGCTATATTCAAATACTGATTTTACCAATTAGCGAGTAAAGATAATCCTATTGTGACCAGGCTCATCTTAAATTAGCTGTCTCTTTTATTTGATGAACGCCAAATGCATATTGGTCAGTTTGATGAACGCTGAGTTAACGCATGCTCACGTAATTCACGACGCAAAATTTTACCTACGTTTGATTTAGGCAATTTCGGCATAAATTCAATGAGTTTAGGAACTTTATAGCCCGTTAAGTTATTTCGGCAAAATTCACGAACATCTTGTTCAGTAAGTGAGGGATCTTTTTTTACAATATATAATTTAACTTGCTCACCACTATGAATACTCGGAATACCTATTACAGCAACTTCAAGCACTTTGGGATGAGTAATCACCAAATCCTCAATTTCTTTAGGATAAACATTAAAGCCTGATACAATAATCATGTCTTTTTTACGATCAACGATACGAATGAAACCTTGTTGATCCATAGTGACAATATCGCCAGTAAATAACCAGCCATCGACCATTATTTCCTCTGTTGCCTGGGGATTATTCCAATAGCCTTTCATTACTTGAGGCCCCTTAACCCAAAGCTCTCCTGGCTCATCAAATCCAACAATTTTCTTTTCTTCATTTATAATACGAATATCGGTTGAAGCTACTGGTAAGCCAATACTACCATTATAGGCATCTAAATCATAGGGATTTACAGCAACGAGGGGGGAACACTCTGTTAATCCATAGCCTTCAAGTAAATATGTACCTGTAATACGGTGCCAATTATCTGCTACTGGTTGCTGTAATGGCATTCCTCCACCGACAACAATATGTAAAGAAGAAAAATTCAGTTTATTAAAGTCATCATTGTTAATTAATGCATTAAATAATGTATTTACACCTGTTAACGCCGTAAAACGATTTTTAGCTAACGTCGATACCAATCCTTTAATATCGCGTGGATTAGTAATAAGCAGATTACACGCGCCAATTTCGACAAAAAATAGGCAATTTACCATTAACGCAAAAATATGATATAGCGGTAATGCAGTAACAATGATTTCTTCACCAATGCGAAGCCGAGGCATAAAATTTGCCTTTGCTTGCTCTATATTAGCTAAAAGATTACGGTGTGTTAGCATAGCACCTTTTGAAATGCCTGTTGTGCCACCTGTATATTGCAATAATGCAATATCATTGCGTTGAATAGTAGGCGCACTAAAAATTAGTTTACGTCCTTTTTGTAAAGCGGATAGAAATGAAACACTTCCCGTAAGATGGTATGGCGGGACGAGTTTTTTAACATATCTAACAGTAAAATTTATGGCTAAACGCTTTAATGGTGGAAATAAATCGCCAATATCTGTAACAACAATGTGTTTAACATTTGTATGAGTGATAACTTTTTGTAAAGTATGTGCAAAATTTGCCAATACAATCAGTGTTGTGGCACCACAATCTTTAAGCTGTTTTTCAAGTTCCCGTTCTGTATATAGCGGATTGATATTTACAACTATTAATCCTGCACGTAATGCCGCAAATAATACGACTGGGTATTGAAGTAAATTTGGCATCATTATCGCCAATCGTTCCCCTTTTTTTAGCGCCAAATCCTGTTGAAGATAAGCTGCAAAATCACGACTATATTGTTCAAGTTGACGATAGGATATAGAATGCCCCATATTTTTAAAGGCCGGCTTATCTGTAAAACGCTCGACCGCTTTACTAAACAGCTCCACCAATGATGTATAATGATCTGGATTTATTTCTGCAGGAACATCATCAGGATAACGATTTAACCAGATTTTTTCCAATTCCTCATCCTCTACTATTTTTACTATTCTTTACTATTTGATATTATAATTATTTGCTATATTCAATTGCTTTTTAAGCTGATTATCTTGACATTAGGCTTTATTAATAGCTATTTTCAGTAATAAGCAAATAGGTATAAATAAAAAGGAGCGAATTATAGCTGGTCTTCATGGCAAAATATATGTTTTCGATTGGGGTTTATATGATTTCGTGTTAAAAAGGACAAGAATATAATCGTCTCATGACTGAATTTAATTCATTATGCTTATTCAAAATTACCTAATAGTAATATTAAAAGGAAGTGATTCATTCAGCTAATTTACCCATTTTTAAACGGCTCGTTTTACCTGATCTTTTCCGAATAATGCGGTTAATCCAATAGTAGGATAAAATAGTTAAGATTTATACGCATGCATGTTCAAAATAGCATTACTTATCACTTGACTTTAGTGTGCTTATACTAAAAAAGCATTAATATATGTGAAGTTATAAAGAATATACTATAACTTTTTGCTATTTTTCCTCATATATACACTTGTTATCAAGTTGTTTACAGAATATGTTAATCTATAAGTTAGATTAAACAAATAGTCTATCCTATTCAATAAGTTATTTTTCGCACGATTTACGATAGCCAATGTTGCTATTATTTTGGATGTGAAAATTCATTTTAAAACGTTATATTAGCGTGAAAAATAGCGAATTCGTAAAATATATTACTTATCATAATATTATATTGATAAAAATAATCTCCTTCGGCTAAGAAAATATCACCTTCAAAATAGTATTTGTGTGCTAACAACAATCTAAAATTAGGGTATTTTTTTGAGCATATTCTCTCTATACTAGTATAATAAAGGATATTAATCTGATTATTGTTAATAATAGAACATGCAGCATTAATATAATTAAATATAGTAATGCTGATGACTATTTAGAGTCTATTAGGTAATTTTTTCCAGGCGACATTATTACGTAAATAGCTTGGCTCTACTTGTTCTACTGATTTATATAAGCCATGTTGCCAATCGTCTAATGCTAATGGTAACATATCTAATGCTGATGGAAATTCAATATTACTTTTAATCAATTGACAATTAGACCCATTCTTCTGAATTTGGTTTGCCAAATCGGGATATGCTTGCCACGCTGTACCAGCAAGTTGCCATTCATTTGTTAACATGGTTAATTGATTTATCACTTGTTGTGGTGTAAGTACTTTCTCTGGTACTGTTTGTTGCCAATGATTATTCTGACCTACCATATAACAACCAAGATAAATTTCCCCCATTCTGGCATCAATACCCGTTAATACTTGGTAGGCATTGTTAGTTCTTCGACACCCTTCAGCCATTGTTTTTAATGTTGAAATACCAATCAAGGGTAAATCCGCACCTAATGCTAGTCCTTGTGCAATACCAATACCTATTCGAACACCGGTAAAGCTACCTGGGCCTTTACCAAAGGCTAACGCATCAAGCTGATTTAATGTGATCCCTGATTCTGTCAAAATTTGATCAACTAAGGGTAAAATACGTTGGGTATGTCTTTGTGGACAAACTTCAAAATAAGATGTTTGTTCGCCATCATTATATAAAGCAACCGAACACGCTTCAGTCGCTGTATCAAGTGCCAGTATACGGATTGGCATGTCTACCTCAATATTTATAATTAATAGGATACTACAATAATCCTATAGTATAGCTTATTGTATTACTTAGGTTAATTTTGCCATACGTGATTATCGCTAGCATTAATTTTATGTTATTTTATAAATCTATCTGATAAGATTCATTTTCGTTGGTGTAAAAACTGTTCGGCTTTATCAAGATCACGTGTTCTTGACATGAGAGGTAAACTATTAAGAAAAACAGCACCATATGGACGAATAACTAACCGATTATCACAAATAACAATAACGCCATAATCATCATTATCGCGGATCAATCGTCCCACACCCTGTTTTAATGTGATCACAGCATCAGGTAACTGCACCTCATTAAAGGGATCACCACCACGTAATCGACAATCTTCCATACGTGCTTGTAATAATGGATCGTCAGGTGATGTGAATGGTAACTTATCAATAATAACACATGAAAGCGCACTACCTCTTACATCAACACCTTCCCAAAAACTACTTGTCGCAATCAATAACGCATTTCCTGAACGTGTAAATTCATTAAGTAAGTTTGTTTTACTTGTTTCACCCTGTACCAAAACAGGCAATGTTATTAATTTTCGAAACGCTTCTGCAAGCTCTCGCATCATTTGATGAGATGTGCATAAAAAGAAACAACGTCCTTGGTTAGTTTCAATTAAGGGTTTTAGTTTTTCCGCTAATAATTTAGCTATACCATGTTGATTAGGTGTGGGTAAAAAGCGTGGAACACAAAGCAATGCTTGTTGCACGTAATTAAATGGGCTCGGTAAAAGTAACGATGTTGCATTCTCTAATCCTAATCGATTAGAGAAATAATCCAGCTTATCATTTACTGATAATGTCGCTGAAGTAAATACCCAACTCTCACCTTTGTCATTCATTAATGAGCGAAATTTATCAGCAATAGACAAGGGTGTTAAAGCCAGCACAAAATGACGCCGCGAACACTCATACCAATAACTATAACCGGAAATATGAGTATCTCTTAGCCGATGCAACCGTTCTCGATACAGCAAAATCCGGTCAAATGCAGCATCGAGTAAAGCGGAGCGACCCGCTGCTAACTTAATAACGTCATAACATAACTCAAGTGCATCATCCATTAACAAAAAAAGTGATTGTTTATTTTTTTCCTGCATGAGATCACGTAAATTACCTCTAAAGCCAGGATCACCTAAAGCTATACGGAAATCTTGCGTTGTTTGGTTTAACCGTTCAGCGCATTTTTGTAATTGTGCAATATCTCTGACTTCGGTACGATAAGCAATTATTATATCTTTTGATAAATCAATCAATTGCCTACTCGATAGTTGTTGACCAAAATATTGGCTTGCTATATCGGGTAACTGATGCGCTTCATCAAATATCATAACATCAGCGTCAGGTATAAGTTCAGCAAAGCCTGTCTCTTTAACTACGAGATCAGCCAAAAACAAGTGATGATTAACAATAATGATGTCAGCATCCATCGCTTGTCGTCGCGCTTTCACGACGAAACAGTCTTTGTACTTTGGACAGTCGCTACCTAAACAATTATCATTATTACTTGTTACTAACGGCCAGATAAAACTATCTTCGGCAATATCAGCGCAAGTACTAACATCACCTTGTTCTGTCTTAGAGGACCAATGACGCAATTTTACTAAATCAGCTAATGTGGCATTAGATAATTCTCCACCAGCTAAAGATTGTTGTTCAAGTCGTTCAAGGCAAAGATAATTTGAGCGTCCTTTTAAAAGTGCCTGTTTACCATAAAAGTTTAACGCGTTAATAACGTTAGGTAAGTCGCGATTATATAGCTGATCTTGTAATGCTTTTGAACCTGTTGAAATGATGACTTTTTTTCCGGAGCGTAATGCTGGAACCAAATAACCATAGGTTTTTCCCGTCCCTGTACCAGCTTCTATTATAATTTGTTGTTTCTGTTTAATTGCATTTGCAACTGCTTGCGCCATATCTTGTTGTGGCTGCCGAGATTTAAAGCCACGAATAGCTTTGGATAGCGCACCATCAGGCGCAAAATCATTGATCACATTAACCTCGGATTATATTACCATTGCCATTAATCAATAATGACAACATTGTGAAAAGAAAACCAGAAAAACAGTATAAAAAATTAATGATGGTTTACGCAAATTCATTATTGTATTTGCTTACGCTGGCTAGATAGATTTTGCTTACTATTTGAAATGATATCCATTATGAATTGCAATAATAAGAGCTGGGTGATCTATATTTATATCATTATGGATAGGAAATTAACGTAATCAACTGACGTAACACTATATATGACATTATTCGTGCTCCCAGTAACAGTGATATCAAATTTATACTGTTACTACTGACTAATATCATTATATAGGCACTATCATAGCGTTTATAATAGAAAACGTGCTATAAAAATTATCTAAATAAGATTCAGTGTTAGATTTGACATAATTAACGCCTTACTACCAATTTTAATGCGATATATCATAATAAAATTATTTTGTAATAGCCGATATAAGGCATCTTCTACCTTTTGTCAATTTTGCAGAATATTATTGGTTATTTATCCTTTATATTACCTGCAAAGCATCGTATCCTATTACTGCCATACGCTATAGTTTATCTTAGATGATAAACATAAACTTTAATGTTATTTAGGTGCCCAAACGACTTCTACTGGTGTAAGAATTTGATTTAAAATAGCGCGGACCGGCATTTCATTTACATCTGCGTCATCTTGTGCTTTTTGATAAGTAATATGTTGCTGCTCACCGGTTAAATATAAATAAATATATTTACTATGCAATAATGAAGGTAATGTCATTGTTATACGTGAATAAGGCGCATCTAATGACATAATAGCGATACAAGTACGATTGGAATACATATCTAATGCAGAATGTAATTCTTTGGATTTAGGAAAAAACGATGCCGTATGGCCATCATTCCCCATTTCTAATAGAACAACATCAAACGGGCGTAAAATGTTTTTTAATGTATTTTCTGTCTGTTTTTCGCCTTGTGCGGCCGTAGCTTTATTATTTTTGAGACTAATAAAATGTGAGTTAGCAGCTAATCCAGTTAATAGATATTGACGTAGTTGGTGTTCATTACTCAAGCTTGATAAAACATCTACCCAACACTCATCGACTAATGTTATTGTTACTTTATCCCAATCTAAATGTTGTTTTGATAGTATTGAAAATAATCCAGTTAATGAGTGTCCAGCAGATACAACTAAACTGGCCTTCCCTTTTTTAGCAATTGATTGAGCTAATTTCTGAATAATCTCTTGTGCTAATGATTTATCTAAAACATCTGTAGACGGGTATTGCGTGAACTTCGTCATTAATAACCCCTATTTTTGTAAAAAATAAATTAGATTAGATAAAAAAAATAGTTTATTAATTATTATTTAAAATAACCTAGTCTAATAGCCAATTCGACAAAGTATTATTATAGTTAGTGTTCATTTATATTATTATGATTTTCAATTAATCACTCATCCTAATACATGAGGATTAAAATTATATCACCTAAATAGACTGTATTGTAAAAAATAAATAGTTTAATTATAATTAATATATACTATAAACTTATTGTTTATAACTTAATTATTGTTTATTTTAACAATAACATTATTAATTAATTTGAAATTATATATGCTTTATTTTTCATAATATTATAAATAAACTTTATTTACACGCAATCAAAAAGCAACCAAAAAAAATATATAACTCTTGTTTTTTATTTAAAAGCTAACATAGCTTTTAAATGGTATTTCATAGTATATGATCGATTATATCGATAATTTTATTAAATTTAAAAAAAGTTGTTTTTATTATTATCTTATTATATTTATTTAATTTAATCGCAATAATACTGTCACCTATTGTTATAATTATTTAATTTCATTTTGTTAAAATAATTAGTCACATTGATGCTATCTTTTCTAATTCAAACATTTTATTTGAAAATAATTAATAATAGAATATAGCTATTTTGACTAATAATAATATTAAATTAAATAATATGCTATTAGAATATCAATCTGGAGGATAACAGTTCATTAACTCATTGACATATAATGGAGTAGCCTATGTCAAAATGTCTTAGAAGAACAAAAAGCGTTACTACATTAGGTCCATCTACCGATCGTGATAATAATTTAGAAAAAATAATAGAAATAAGCGCTAATGTTGTACGTCTTAATTTTTCATATGGTAAATTTGATGAACATAGGCAACGCGCAAAAAAAAGCTAGAGAAATTGCTACTCGTCTTGATAAACAAGTTGCTATTTTAGGGGATCTGCAAGGTCCCAAAATCCGTATTTCAACATTTGCTGAAGGTAAAGTTTTGCTCAATCCTGGTGATCAATTTATTCTTGATGTTAATTTAGCTAAAGAGCAAGACACTAAACACAGTGTAGGAATTAATTATAAAAAATTACTTTCGGACGTTAATCAACGCGGTATTTTATGATTAGATGATGGTCGTATTCAATTCAAAGTAATGGAGATAACAGGATCTCAAATTATTTGCAATGTTATTATTGGTGGCGGTTTGTCTGCACCCTCTCTTACAGAAAAAGACAAACAAGATATAATCCATGCAGCCAATATCGGCGTTGATTATCTGGCCGTTTCATTTCCTCGCAATGGTGATGATATTCATTATGCGCGTCATCTTGTTCGCTATGCTGGCAGCCATGCTAAAATCGTCGCTAAAGTTGAACGAGCTGAAGCCGTCGCTAATGACCAAGCCATAGATGATATAATTTTAGCTTCTCATGTTGTTATGGTAGCGTGTGGAGATCTTGGTGTTGAAATTGGTGATGCTGAATTAGTTGACATTAAAAAAAATTCATACGTTGTAACCATACATTAAATCGTGTGGCGATCACGACAATGCAGATGATGGAATCAATGATCACTAATCCTTTACCAACCCGAGCAGAAGTTATGGATGTTGCTATGAGGTTTTAGATGGTACCGATGCTGTTATGCTTTCAGCGGAAACTGCTGTGGGACAGTATCCAGCTGATACGGTCATCGCTATATCAAATGTGTGTCTTGGCGCTGAAAAAATGCTTGGTACCAATATATGCGATAACCGCTTGAATGATGAATTTAATACTATTGAAGATGCTATTGCCATGTCTGCAGCGAATCATCTTAATGCTGTAAAAGCAATAAATGCATTAACAGAATCTGGTCAAACTGCTTTGATGATGTCAAGGCTCAGTTCAGTACTTCCTATCTTTGCCCTTTCTGCCCGTGAACGAATATTACATCAAGTTTCATTATATCGTGTGTTATACCTATTTATTTTGACTCAAAAAGTGATAATGGTTTATCTATATCATTAGACGCGATTAACCTCTTGCAAGACAAAGGATATTTAGAAAAAATGATCGTGTATTAGTTACACAAGAGGATAGAATGAAAATCATTGGCAGTACCAATACATGCCGTATTTTATGCGTTGAGTAATGCTTTTTATGATAAGCAAATAGGTATATTTTCCATACCTATTTACCCTATTTTTCACGAAATAATTAAATATCTTGTCGTGAATAAGGATCTTTGTCACCTTTTTTACGCGTCTTAAGCAATTTAAGTAGCCAAGTATATTGTTCTGGATCTCGTTTCACAAAATATTCAACTTCTTGATTCATCGCTCGAGCTATACCTTCATCATCCGCCTTGGCTAAATTTTCCATTGGCGGTCGAATATAAATATCAAGGATACCTTTTTTACCACGATAAACAGGAAATAAAGGAATAATAGTCGCATCCGTCACTTTCATTAAACGACCAAGCACAGGTAAAGTCGCTTTATAAGTTGCAAAAAAATCAGCAAAAACACTATGTTCAGCACCATGATCTTGATCGGGTAAATAAAATCCCCAATAACCTTGTCTAATTGATTTAATAAAAGGTTTTATACCATCTACTCTGGCATGCATTCTGCCACCAAATCGTCGACGCATTACATTCCACATCCAATCAACGAGAAGGTTACGTTGGTTATGGAACATCGCTGCCATATTAATTCCTTTAGCAGCAAACAGCATAGCCGGAATATCAACAGCCCAACCATGAGGGACTAAAAAAATGACATTCTTCTTTTGCTCTATCATTTTTTCGACAATCTCATAACCATGCCAACGTGTTCGCTTTAATAAAAAATCAGGATGTCGTGTACCCTGCTCTGCCAACAAAATAAGTGTCTGCATCATATTGCTAAACATATTATCAATAAGTGCTTCTCTTTCTTGGTGATCTAATTCTGGCATACAATAATATAAATTAATTCGAGCACGTCGCCTAGCACCTTTTGCCAATCGACCAACCCATTTTCCCAGTTTACCTAAAAAAGGATTTCGCCAAGTCGCCGGAATATAAGCTAATATCAACATAATTCCGACACCAAACCAAATTCCCCAATAACGGGGGAGAAAAAAAGAAAACCGAAATTGCGGAATAAATTCACTATTCGCTGAAGTAGCTTTTTGCATGAGATAACCTGTTTTTTTAACAGATAAATAAACCTATTTTAGACCGCTTTATTTATCTACTATGGTTAAAATTAGCAACCTTAAAGGTAAAGTGGCTGTTATCAATAACAACCAAGGTAACGCAAGTTGTTATTGATAAATAATATTACAAGACAAACTTTATAGTCAGCTAGCCATTTCTATTTACGTTTATTCCCATTAATTACGTGTAAACTAGCATCATTCGTTATATCAGCCGAGGGGGGATCACCCGCTAATCTACGTTGAGTTCCACTCTTTTTTTTAGGTTGTGCTGTTTCTCCAGCTACAGGTGCCTGTTGTTTCGCCTGTATTATAGTAGATGTTGAAGTATCTTCTGTATTAGTCCCTGATGAATCTTTGGATACATCCTTTGATATATCTGGCGATGCTTCACTATTTACCTCTAATGACTCTTCAGGTGCGGACGAGACCGTTGCACTAATTTCTTTTGGTAAAGTAAGTGTAATTTCATTCTGTGCTTTTTCTGACTGAGATATTGGCACAACTGTTGTAGCATTACTTCCTACAACAGCATCAGTCGCATTACTTGTAGTGGCAGTTACCGCTGGCATATTTTTAATTGCATCATCCAGTTTAGCTTTAACTGTTTCCGCATATTTTTTGAATTCTTTCAAATCATCGCCAACTAAGCCTTCTGGCCTTGGCAAATCAATTTTTAATGGATTTACAGGTCTGTTGTTGACGTGAAATTCATAATGTAAATGAGGTCCTGTGGATCTTCCAGTATTACCAGAATAGCCAATAATATCGCCTCGTTTTACAATCTGCCCTGGTTTTACGACAAAACGACTAAGATGTAAATAGCGTGTCATATATTGGCGCCCATGACGTATCGCTACATAATTTCCGGCAGCCGGTCCATAGCGAGCAACAACAATTTCACCATCACCCGCCGCTACTACAGGTGTTCCCACTGGCATGGCAAAATCTGTACCATTATGGGGTGAAATCCGCCCTGTGATTGGATGTAAACGAGCGGGATTAAATGGTGAAGATATACGAAATTTTTTATCACTTAATACCGGAATACGTAAAAATCCATCCGCTAACGGCTGACCATTTTCATCATAATAACCACGATATTTTTCGAAATAAATGACGTAACGATCTTTACCTCTATTACGCATTTTAGCCGCTAGAAAACGACTAGAAACATGTTCATTATTAACTAGTTCACGCTCAACTAAAACAGAAAATTTATCGCCAATTCTTAATGTTTTAAAGCTAATTTGAAACTCTAAAAAACGCGCTGCGTTATAGCGCTCGCTAACAGCTAATCCTGCTAATTGTGCACTACCAATAAAGGTATTATTCCCTTCCCTGCCTATTTCACCAGCGAACAGCCGTTCTTGCCATTCTCCTTGCGTAAGGTCGATTGATTCTTTAAAGCTATCACCAGAACGTTCGTAAATACGCGTTTCTTTGCGACTCACGTTCCAGGTTAATGTCTGTAAACGGCCTTCGTCATCAATACTCCAAGTAATAATTTGTCCCGGGCGCAATTTATTACTTAAATCAGGAAATTGTTGAGTGAGTGTATAAACATCACTTACACCGATATCGTAACTTTCCAAAACTTTTGCTAAGGTATCACCGACAGAAAGTATGTACTCATTAATCGTACTTTCGTTGCTAACATCAGTATTACTGACATCAGTATTGCTAACATCACTTGAATTATCTATAGGAAGATCAGTTGACGTATTTCCTACATCTTCATTGGCACTTACTTGCAACTCTTGCGCAGTTTCATTCTCTTTAGGTATAACAATATTTATTTTCGAATTATCAAAATTTTTTTGGAAAAAAATATTTTGAATTGGTTTCCAGCCAATAGCAATTGCTATAATTATAATAAGTGCTATAACATATTTATAACGCTCAAAAA
Source organism: uncultured Enterobacterales bacterium (assembly GCA_945288535.1). GTDB lineage: Bacteria > Pseudomonadota > Gammaproteobacteria > Enterobacterales > CALYQQ01 > CALYQQ01. The sequence continues at coordinate 30,049 of CALYQQ010000010.1, forward strand.
AACCAAGCTTCTTCGTTGGTGTTAATTCTATTTTTCGCAGCAACTGTAAATATCCTCAACTAAACATCATGTTTCAGACAATTGGCAAATTGTTGTGACAATTGTTCCAAAAACTGCATATAACTATTCTTATGTAATTCAATATTACTACCTAAAGGATCAAGTATGCCATGACGAACATGAGTTCCTCGTGTCACGGTTTCGATGACCTTTGGCTTAAATTGTGGTTCCGAAAAAATACATTCAGCCCGATTTTGTTTGAGTATTTCACGGATCTGATTTAATCGCTGAGCACCAGGTTGAATTTCAGGATTTATTGTGAAATAACCTAATGGTGCTAATCCAAAGCTTCGTTCAAAATAACCATAAGCATCATGAAAAACAAAATATCCTGTTCTTTTAAATGGAATTAGCATATTACCAATTTTTTCTTCGGTTTGCTCTAACTTAACATTAAATTCATGCAAATTTCTTTTTATTTCATTCTGCTTTGATGGATATCTTTTAGCTAATTCAACAGATAATACTGTTGCAATTTGTCTAGCAATTTGCGGAGACATCCAAATATGCATATCACTTGTGTGATGGTCATGTATATCATGGGATCCCTCTGAACCATGATTAGCATGATTTTCTTCATCCTGATCCTCTTCATTATGTGCAATAAGTTGTGTAATCTGTGGGATAGTGGTTAAGGTAATATACTGATTTTTATTAAGTTTTTTTATTGATTGTGTCAAAAAAACTTCCATATCCGGGCCAATCCAAATAAATAAATCAGCATTGCTTAATCGCTGTATATCCGATGGGCGCATGGCATAAGAATGCGGTGAGACGCCATCAGGAAGTAACACGTTGGTTTCTGTAATACCATCTGTAATTGCTGCCGCGATAAAAGCTAATGGTCTAACCGATGTCACCACGTCCGCTTGAGCTGTACTAATAGTTCCAGTGAACAAACATAATATCGTTGCTAACTTACGTATATTTATATTGAAGAAGGACGTGAATTGTTTAACATCCCTACTGGATGGCTTCAAAATAGTCATTATATATTCCCCGGCATCGATAGATAGAAGTGTTATATTATAACAAAATAATATGTTATAATATAACAAATAAAAAAACGAATACCTCAAGACAAGATAATAGTAATAAAGGTAATTTGTTATAACGCTTATTCACTAAAGCTATACTTTGATCGTCAAAAGTGAACATTATATCTTGCTTTACTACGAATTTGACATTTTGTTTAATTAACTAGATATAATTATCTCTTCTTGTTTTTCCCAATGACAAATTAAACAGGAACATTATGGCCAATCTGGTTACGCTAAAAAATATTACCGTACGTTATGGGGCAAAAATTGCGTTATCAAATATTTCATTAAATCTTAATCAAGGTGAAATTTTAACGTTAATTGGCCCAAATGGTTCAGGTAAGTCAACCCTTGTACGCTGTATTTTAGGACTTGTGAAACCCTCATCGGGTAGTGTATGGCATAAACCATCATTGAAAATAGGTTATGTCCCACAAAAATTAGTTCTTGACCCAACGCTGCCGTTGACCGTGGAACGTTTTATGTCCTTACGCTTATCGGTGCATAAGGATGCTATTTTGCCCGCATTAGAACGCGTTAAGGCAAATCATTTAATACAACAGCCAATGCACAATTTATCGGGTGGTGAAACTCAGCGTATTCTTTTAGCCAGAGCTTTACTCAATAAACCACAATTATTAGTTTTGGACGAGCCAACTCAAGGTGTAGATGTTAATGGACAAATTGCATTATATACCTTAATTGCTGATTTACGTAACGAAATTAATTGTAGCGTTTTAATGGTTTCCCATGATTTACATTTAGTCATGGCTAAGACAGATAAAGTATTGTGTTTAAATCAACATATTTGTTGTTCTGGCACACCTGAAAGTGTTACATCGCATCCTGAATTTATTGCGATATTTGGTCAATATGATACGCAACAACTGGCTATTTATCGTCACCATCATAATCATCGCCATGATCTCAGAGGAAAAATAATTCTTAATTCCCATAAAGGTAGTTAATAATGTTAGATATAATGTTACCTGGCTGGTTAGCCGGAATCGCGTTGTCCTTGGCAACGGGGCCATTAGGTTGTTTTGTAGTATGGCGCCGGATGTCTTATTTTGGTGATACCTTGTCACATGCTTCATTGCTGGGTGTTGCATTAGGACTAATGCTACATGTTGAACCATATTATACCGTTATTGTCGTCACACTTTTGTTCGCACTATGTTTAGCCGCCCTTGAACGTAAACCTCAATTTTCTCTTGACACCTTACTCGGCATATTGGCGCATAGTGCACTATCATTAGGCATTATTTTCAGTTTACAGACGGGTACTAAGACTGAATTAATCTCTTATTTATTTGGTGATTTATTATCGATTACTTATCAGGACGTTATATTAATTATTTTATCTGTTTTTTTCGTCACCTTATTACTTTTTTTACAATGGAAAACAATACTATCCGTCACCGTAAGCTCAGAGTTGGCCTACGTCGATGGAATTAATATTAATAAAACAAAATTACTTTTAACACTATTAACGGCTTTAGTTATTGGTCTTTCCATGAAATTTGTGGGTGCTTTAATTATTACTGCAATGTTGGTTATTCCAGCTGCAACGTCTCGCCGATTTGCTAAGACCCCTGAGCAAATGGCTATTATTGCAATTATTATTGGTATCATCTCCGTGAGTGGCGGCTTATTATTATCGTGGTATTATAATACTCCGGCAGGACCTTCTGTTGTTGTTTGTGCTGCATTATTATTTATTTTAAGTTTATGTAAAGAAACGTAAGCATATTAACTAAAAGTGTTATTTTTTCCTTTATTGTTCATTTTATTATCTTGTTTGTGTAATTAATAATGAAACTTTTAAGTTATTTAGCTATCATAATTAATACACTGTTTTATGAATTATTTGTACGTTACTTAACTTACCCAATAATGGCTCTCTCCATTGTTGGGTGTTTTTTGAGAATACTTTTGTTATATAATGACAAAGAAATAAAATTAGAATAATTTCCATAAAATAATTTAGACTTATTTTACTTTAATTGCATAGGTAAAGAGGTTATATGTCACTGATAAAGAAAATATTCATAGGCTACCTAGTGCTTTATATATTAAGCTCTTTTTTCCTATTTTTATATATTTTACCTTCATCTGACATAGTTACTATTACTAAAACAGAAACACAACGTGGTAAAGATGTTATTTTTCAATCAAGGAATAAGGAAACCGGTCCAGCTAGAGATACTTATTATATTTCAACTAGAAATAAAAATAATAAAATTATGATGTATCGTAATCAAAATAATAGCTGGTATATGAAATTTGATAGTGCTGATTTACAGGCTCAAGCAGACTCTGTAATTGAGTCACAACAAAAGGCAGTTATAGTTTCATATGGTTTTCGTTCAAATATAATAAATTCATTTAAAAATGTTCTTAGTATTAAAGGTGTTTCCGATTTTAATTCTTCAACATTTACGCTTTATACCATTGTTAAGTGGGTGGGTTGGCTAGTATGGTTAGCCTTAATTATCATTCAAATTACTATCCCTGTATTATTTCGGAATTGGCGCCAGGCACGTCAAGATAAAGCGCTTGGTGTAAAATAATTTTAAAATAAATTCAATCAGTAAAAATTGATAAATAACTATTTCTCTTTTAACTTATTATGATTATATTTATTTAAATATAATTAAAATGCTATATTAATCAATTTTTCTTACTCAAATTTAATAAATTTATGAATGAAATTAGTATAACTATGCTCGTTAATTTTTAATATGAGTATGTTTCAATATGGCTTATTGAAAATAATAATTAGTTTATTTTTTAACTTTCTATACGTATTTTTTTGCCTATTAATAAATTAATAATGATGCGTATATTACGTAATCAAATCAACTTAAAGTTTAATTAATATTGCTTATTGTTTGACTAATAATAAAATTTTCTTTTGCCATTTATTTTCATTACGCATATAGTTACATGAAATTAAATATGAAAATTTGTAAAAAAGCTTTGTATTTCTTTTATCAATTTTTTATACGACTGATAGCCATCAAAATCCTATCGTACCATTTCTATAAAGTAATAACAGAGAATCGTTTATCAGAAAAGAAAATACCCCCTTTTTCTGTACATTTGATGCATAATTTTACCCGTAATCATCCTTTTCTAGAATAATAACCATAGCTAAATTAATATTTATTTGCTGACTATTACTAACTTTGGCTTAAATATGGCATTATTTCAGATTCATGTTAGAATTTTTGCCATTTTTCTGATAATTATGAGCAATGATTTATGAGTAGTATTCCTACCATTGGCTTTGTTAGCCTTGGTTGTCCTAAAAATTTAGTCGATTCTGAACGCATTCTTACTGAATTACGCACTGAAGGCTATCAGATTGTTTCCCAGTATAAAGGTGCTGATTTAGTTATTGTCAATACATGTGGTTTTATTGATAGTGCAGTTCAAGAGTCTTTAGAAGCTATTGGTGAAGCACTAAATGAAAATGGTAAAGTAATTGTTACGGGGTGTTTAGGCGCAAAAGAAGATCAGATAAGAGAAATACACCCAAAAGTATTGGAGATTAGTGGTCCTCATAGCTATGAACAAGTATTAACACAAGTACATAAATATGCACCTAAACCAGTATATAACCCTTATACCAGTTTAGTACCAGCACAGGGTGTAAAATTAACACCTAAACATTATGCTTATTTGAAAATATCCGAAGGCTGCGATCACCGATGTACCTTTTGTATTATACCCTCATTACGAGGTGATCTTGAAAGTCGCCCTATTGGCTCTGTATTAGATGAGGCAAAACGGCTAGTAGAGGCTGGCGTAAAAGAGCTACTTATTATTTCTCAAGATACATCGGCTTATGGTGTTGATATAAAATTCCGTACCAACTTCTGGAATGGTCAGCCGTTAAAAACGTCAATAGTTAGTTTATGCGAACAACTCGCAAGCTTGGGTATTTGGATACGTTTACATTATGTTTATCCTTATCCTGACGTTGACCAAATCATACCGCTAATGGCTGCAGGTAAAATACTTCCTTATTTGGACATACCATTACAGCACGCTAGCCCAAAAATTCTAAAACTCATGAAGCGACCAGGTTCAGTCGAAAGAACATTAGAAAGAATAAAGCGTTGGCGTGAAATTTGCCCTAACCTAACTTTACGCTCAACATTTATTGTTGGTTTTCCAGGCGAAACAGAAGATGACTTCCAAGAATTACTTAATTTTTTAAAACAAGCAAGACTAGATCGCGTTGGTTGTTTCAAATATAGTCCGATAGAAGGTGCAACGGCAAACCAGCTTCCAGATCAAATTAGTGAAGATATTAAAGAAGATCGTTTTCACCGCTTGATGCAATTACAACAAAAAATATCATTACAGCGATTACAAGAGAAAATAGGAACAATCCAATCTGTCATTATTGATGAAATTGATGAAGAGGGTGCTATCGGAAGAAGTATGGCAGATGCTCCTGATATTGATGGTGTTATTTATTTAAATGGTGAAAAACGTTTTAAACCTGGCGATATTGTTAGGGTAAAAATTGAGCATAACGATGAATATGATATGTGGGGATACGTCATTTCACCCGATGAGTAAAAATTTTATTACACTATTACAGAAATAAATTAATAGGAATATAAAAAGTAATTAATTATAAAAAGACTTATTTATATTCCTTTATTCAATATGAAACAGTATGTTATTTTTAACTAAAAAAGCAAAAAATAGATTTAGAAGTATAAGATGAATTAAGTCTATTCTACGAATATATACTTGTATATTATTTATGTAGATATCCTCATATAGGAATGCGTTAACTCACGTTTTAGATACTATTGTAAGTCGTTAAACGACATAATGGTTCTATTGTTTCGACTCTAATGTAACTTATTCTGATGGCATTTTCAGGATCAACCAATTGCCTAACAGACATACTTTGCTCGTTTATATGGTCAACAACTAAGGCTGTCTCTACTATAGTTTGGTTTTCTAAATTAAGTATATAAACACCATTTTCTTCAACTTCATAACGACTAACTTCTACGCCTTCTTTATTATAACTTTTTTTTAAGCTATCACAATAAAACATGTTATTTGTCACTTTACCATCTTTACTAAATTCAACAACATTGGCTATACCATTACTCAGAGGTTGCATTGCCCAGATGCCAATTAATTTATCACTAATATCTATCATCGTTTTTTTATTGGCATACGCGGCAAAACTGATAATTAAGCAAAATAAAATGAGCCCGTTTTTCATAGTTAAGCCTTATACCTATTAATAAAAAATAAAAATGACTATTCGCTATCATGAAATATTCATGTTGTTTTCACAACTTATTTTACATCATTTATATTGACTATAACTTATTAATCAATAATCTTAACATTAAACAAACCGATCCTATACATTGTACGAGATAAAGTAAATTATCATTTTAGCATATATTTTATCTAAAATAATAGCTTAAATTAATAACAGCATATAAATAAGGCATCGATTTATATCGTATTCTATAACATTAAATATTATTCTATTAAAATAGTATTATTGCTTATGAACAAGTTAGTTATATTATACAACATCATATTAATTTATTTTAATAAAAATTTATTTTTATATTTTTTAAAATATATTTATCAATATAGAACTTATTTATATTATCTTTACCATGTTGTTTACATTAAGAATAATTGAATAACTATTATCATGTCAATAACATATCCTTTGCAAATATAATTATATATAGCCAGGAATTTAAATAATAACTAATGATTAAATGAAATACAGTGTTAAAATTTAAGCTAGAAATATTATTTTGTTATTATATTTTTAATTACCTTAATTTTATGTCATCTTTCTTTATGATACGCTATATAATAATTTAGCCTAGTATTATTAATTTAACACCATCAAATAATTTTCTTTTTTACATATTAATATATTAGAAAGTAAATTATACTTATATTATTTATCTAAACAAAAGAAATAAATAATAATATTGTTAAAATTATAAATTATATTTCTTTTATTTTCTTTCTAATAAAAGCATTAGATTTTCTGGCATTACTTTTGAAATGTAATTATAAAAAGTGAAATTAACAATAATAGATAAGCTTTATTATTATTAATATAATTATAAATCAATTTATTGTAAATATATGGTATAAATTATTTTTTTAAACCTCATAAAATTTAATAAATAATATTAACTATTATGATAATATGAATAACTTCCTTATGTTTTTTTATGAATAAAAAATCTTTAACTTTATTTAATAACAACTAATTAATTGTTTTAAAAAGAAAAATAGTTATTATTGCATTAGATTTAATCAAATTAAAAATGTACATTTTTATAATTAAATTTAATTGAAATAATTAATGAAAATATAATTTCTATATTAATAATATTATAAATATGTCATAGCTATCTATATGAATAATGATAAGAATAGTCCATATTATCGACATCTATATTAGTTACAATAAGATTGCTATTACATAGACAAACCTAAAATAATCAATTGATTTAAAACAAGAATAACACCAGATAAATCAAGCATCTTAACACATTAGTTTATTTAATATATTTTTATTAAAAATATTAATGTCATTATCTATTTTAAGGACAAGTATTAATAGATAATAAGTTAAATAATAAAATAGATTACTATTATATAACTTAAGTTATATAAAATTTAGTCATAATAAATAGATACTAATTTAATAAATGAGTTGTTTTATTTATATTGGTAATCTTTAATAGATAGTAAAAATAGCATTTATATTTATAGTTTAAAATTAATGCATTTGTTAAATCATAAAAACATCAATTGTATATTAAAAATATAAATCACAGAGAAATAACTTTACTATACATTATTTCTCTGCAAAAAAAGATAGTAATATAAATCTAACAATTACCTTTATCTATTGCTATATCTCTTAAACTTATAAAATTAAAAAATAAATCTAAATTATTAGTTAAAATATTATATATTTTAAATTAATAATATAATTAAAACTTAGTTAATAAATTAAATTGATTGTATACTTTATTTTGAATACAATCATAAACTATGCTTAATTACTATAATTAAATAATTATCTTAACAAATAACTTAATTAATTAAAAATAATTTTATAATGAAATTTAACTTAGTAATAAAGTATAAACAATTTTTACAAAGATCACCTTATAAAAGGTATCAACTACTATAAACCAAGTTCCAATGTTTTTCTAAAAAATGTTGCCTGCCTGAATCAATATAATAACGTTGATATTGTTCAGGTTGTCTTTTATAAAAATCTTGATGACTTTCTTCCGCTGGATAAAATTGTCCGGCATCAAGAATTTCCGCAACGATTGGTTTACTAAAAATACCGCTATTATTTAATCTAACCTTTGAGTTATAAGCCAGTCGACGCTGATGTTCTGAATGACAAAAAATGGCCGGTTTAAACGCAGAACCTCTATCCGTAAACTGGCCATTTGAGTCCGTTGGATCTATGTGTTGCCAAAATAGTTCAAGTAATATTTCATAACTCAGCAGTTCTGGATCAAATATTACTTGTACAACTTCAATATGTCCTGTAATACCTGAACAAACTTCTTCATGTCTGGGATTTTTTGTACAACCACCAGTGTAACCTACTGTTACACATTTAATACCCTGATGGGAAATAAAGGGTTTTACCATATACCAAAAACACCCTCCACCAAATGTCGCGATTTCATACCTTTTACTCATCCGAAACTCCTGAATATGTAAAAAATAAAAAAGATGGATTATTTAGATTAGCTTAAATATAACTTTAGTTTAGATAACAAAATTTACCAATTATATTATTCATATAATAATATCAATATTTGAATAATTAATTATCAACTAAAGTGTAGATAATAATTTATTTTGATTCAAATAAAGGTGTTAATTTATGAATAAAGCTTCAAATAGTAAATGAAAAATAATATTAATTATCTATTGTTATTTAACTAAAAAAAATAGATTACTTATCTTCTTAATAGACCTTTTTTACTATTCACTTATAGAAAATAGCAATACAAGTAGGAAAGGGGTTAAAATGTTAATTATAATTTAGAAAATAATAGTACAACTGTAAATTTTATAATACTTACATTTTATGTTTAGTTATTTACATTATAACTATATTTATAAAATAATTTTAACTTTAATAAATCTATTATTGATTAAACGCAAATTTTAAAAAAATATTAATAACCATTATAATAAAATTATAAATCAAGTATCATTAGGTGATTGGAAAGAAATAGTATATTACAAAATATTAAAATTAATTAAAAATTTATATATTTTTTTGTTATATAAAATAACCAAATAATTGTCAAGTTATAATAGTGAAACTAAAAATGTATAATGTAAAAAATGATTAATTATTGATTATAATAAATAGGTTTAGATTATATAAACATTATATTTTCTTTATTAATAATATTAATACTTATTAATATCCATTCATTTTATTGTATAAATAATAGATGTTAAATATAACTTAATTTTAAACAATCATCTTGTTATACAAAGTTGAATTTCACTAATATAAATTATATGAAAATAGATATTGATAAATTTTCTTATAATAACTATTATTAGTGTCATTAGTACTATGAAAATAAAGTCTCCTTGGTAAAAAATAATGATGTAATCGCAGGCGAATCATTACTAATGTGATTATCTTCCCCTAGTATATAGGGAATAGTATTTTCCTGAAAACATTATATTTTTAGCTTCATTATGTGTATTAACTAACCAATTTTGATAGTCCTATTAATTTGGTATCACGTATAATAAATAGACTATGCGTAAGTCTTTTGTCTATTTTTAAGTATAAAGTTACAAATAACTAAAATAGTTAGAAAAATAGGGATGAATGGTACTTGAGGTGTATCAATTGCTATACTATAATCTTCTAGTATAGTTACTTTACGCTTACTTTATCCAGAGTAATACTCTCTATTTTACTGCTAATTTAATGTACTGCTAAATATTAATAATTGACGTCAGATTATTAAACTTATTTAGTGTCAGTAAAGCCAATATACTATATTCATATTTATTTATTTTATTTATTAAGAAAAAACTATGGGTGCTCTAGAATATTTATTAAAATTTCGTCGGTGTTCTACTGAGGATAGTTTAGAACGGTTATATGATAAATTAAACTATTCTCTCTCTGACAATAATTCATTGGTCAATATGTATCGTGCAGCTGATCATCGTCGTGCCGAACTTGTTGCAGGTAAATTATTTGACCTTGGTAAAATACCAAAAACAGTCTGGAGTCAGGTGAGATAATTTTCATTGTCAATAATGATATATATTATATTGCGAGATAACCATTAGATGTATCTCGTAATATAATATTTGCACAAAATATGCATATATAAAGAAGATCTGCTATGATGATAGATTAATCCTGGTATTACTATTGTTTATATTATTTATTCAAAATTGCTCTTCTTGCTGCTTATTTATTCTCTATTTATTTTTGTATTCAAATAAAATAGGTTTCATATAAGTTGATCGTTATTTATCAAATAAGTAACAATTTATTTCATTTGCGTAACTAATATTATCACTTTAATATTATTGTTTTTAAATTTAGTCTTATTTAATTTTAATATAGTAAATTGCTAGATACGTTCATTTATCTAGCATCTTTTCTATCTTTATTTCTATTATAAGTTACTTATTGCGATGACGTAATAAAACTAAAACTTCATAATGCATTGTATTTGGGAACATATCAAATAACTTGACCTTTTCAATTTGATAATGATCTAATAAATTAATATCGCTCACCATGGTTGAAGCATTACAACTCGAATAAAGAATAAACGTAGGTGCCATTTTATTTAAATAATGGCAAAGTGATTGTCCTATACCGCGTCTTGGAGGGTTTACTAAAACTAAATCAGGTAATTGTTTTTGTTGTAATGCAAATGCTGTCGAATCTAAAGATTGAAAATCAATATTATCAAATGACATATCTCGAATAGTCCGTTGTGCACATTCAATTGCTTCTGAATTAATTTCAATACCGATAAGTTTATTTGTCTTAGTTTTACAATGCAGCCCAAATCCGCCAACTCCACAAAATAAATCCCATATTTCTGAGATTGCTAATGTAGAAACCCATTTTTTGGCTGTTGCATATAATTTTTCCGCAATAATTCTATTTGTTTGGAAAAAACTACCGGCTTTAATATATAAAGGAATAGAATTAATTGTCTGCTTTAGCATAGTGTTTTTTGTTAAATTTATTTCTTTATCACCTTCAAGTCTTGCCATATGAATAGGCTGAATATTAGCAGAAACCACTGCTACATTAGGTAACTTTGTCAATAACCAAGGTAATTCTATTTTTAACCGTGACAATTTAGTTTCTGAACGTAATATAAAGCGTAATAATAACTCTTCCCGTTCATTTTGTGTTATTAAAAGGTACTTTAATTCACCGCGTCGTTTATTTATATTGTAAGGTACTAATCCTACTCGACCTATGAACTGTTTAATAACTGGGAAACTTTTATGAAACGCGGGTGGATACAACGGGCAATCGCATAAATCTATAGGTTCTTTTCCTGGTTGATTTATCCCCAAAATAGGTAATTCTACACTACCTGCAACTGCCATTTTTGCTTTATTACGAAATGCGCTAACTTCACTTGCAACTGGTACTAAATATTGCTTTACGGGTATACCGTGCAAAAGTTGTTCTAAATGTTGTTGCTTTTTAATTAATTGTTGAGGATAAGGTGTTGCTAATTCACTACACGATAAACACTTTTTAGCCGCAAAATATTTGCAATACATGACCATATAAATAAAAAATTAATGTAATTGGTGTGGTGGTTGATTCACAAGAGATCCTGTTATCTCATCTTGGTCTTCGTTTTCTTCGCTCAATATTAAATGATTAACATTAATATCAATAATTATTTGAGTGAGTTGTTCCTCAAATTCCATAAGAAAACCATGAAATTGTGAACGTGTAAGGCCACGTGCAATAGACATTGTCTGACAAATAACAAGCCGTGGAAAATTATCATCTTGTATATCTATAAATAATTTCGTTGATAACGTTGATGCATTTATTTGATTTAAGTCAAACATAAGTGACATCATCATACTTGGCCTTATAATAGTTGAGGCTGCACATATAATGGTATTATTGATAATATCTAACTTTGTATTAACTAAATCATCAATATCTATTGACTGTTCGGTAGATAAATGTAACGAATCACAGGTATCGCATTCATAGTAAAAAATGTTTAGTTGTTCTAGCCAAACTTTTAATAAAGTTAAGTCAGGAATGATCAACTTATCCATACTTACTCCTCAAGAAAATAATAAAAAAATTCTCAATACCGACTCAGTGTTAATGCATTTATACTATAATAATCCGCTGTATTTAATTATCGATATAAAGATTATGCCATTACAAAACTTCGCACAAATGAATATCCATCTTCTTGTTAGCCTTATCAATATGAAATTGCGCAATACTTTCCATTCTCTTCATGCATTATGCTGTTATTATGAGATTAATGAATCTCATCTAATTAGCAAACTAAATAACGAAAATTACTATTATTCTAGAGAATTGAACCAATGCAAATTAGGTTGATGTAAGTCGCACTCTTAATAAACGGTTAACAATATATGATAAAATAAGCAGATAGTTTGCATATAATGTTTTGTGTTTGACTTTAACCTTAATTAACTGCATCACCTACATAAGGATTATTTTTATGTTCTTCTCCAATAGACGACATTGGCCCATGTCCAGGAATAAAAAGCACATCATCACCAAGAGGCCATAGTTTATTTTTAATAGATGATATTAAATCATCATAACTACTTAAGGGAAAATCTGTCCTTCCTATACTACCATTAAACAGTACGTCACCAACAAGAGCTAATTTTATTGATTGACTAAATAGTATAATATGGCCAGGTGTATGTCCTGGACAATGATAAACATTTAATATTTCATTACCTACTTTAATAACATCGCCTTCTTTCAGCCATTGATCTGGCCTAAAAGCCTCACATGCAGGTAAGCCAAAATGCTCACTTTGTAAGGGTAATGCTTCAAACCAAAAATTATCAGAACGATGTGGTCCAATAATAGATGTTTGATAATAATCTGCTAACTCCCTGGCTGCGGCAACATGATCAATATGTCCATGAGTTAATAATATATGAGCAATATTGAGCGAAAGTTCTTCAACAAGTTGCTTGATTCGCTCACTGTCACCACCCGGATCAACAATCGCTGCTTGCTGAGTTTCATCACACCATAATAATGTGCAATTTTGCATAAAGGATGTAACAGGTGTAATCTTATATTTCAGCATAAAAACTCCTGAGCTAAGGGATTATAAAAGTATGACATACCGCAAATACGTCATTATCGGCTAATTTATTTTTCAATTTACTTAATATAGACAGATAAAAGCAATGATTACAATTGATTTTAAAAAAAGTTAGTCAAATCAAAAAATAGCTAATTTGCTATATCTGTTAGATATCGACTTAAACGGACTTTGTTTTTACAATTGCTTTAGCTATTTCTGCCCTTGGCCAAAACCGATTTATGCCAGTATCAATATGAATAAAGTTACTTCTAGGATAATAACCTACGCCCCCAAATTTCATTTGTAGTGCAGTTTTCAATACGCTGTTTAAGGGCACCCCTTCAAGACGGAAATCTGCTGCCCTTCCCTCCATATGTAAACTTTTTTCAGCTACACCTTTTTTAGAACTACGTAACTTATTATTTGTTTCAGGTGAACGATAGCCACAAATCAAGAGTAGTTGATGTTTAAGACCATGGGCTTGATTAATTGCATAAAGTTGATCAAATAATTTAGGATCTATAGAAATGTGTTTACCTGTTCGATAATCACGAAATAGCTGATTTAATCGATCTAACTCTTTTGCCACATAATGCCCATTAATAAAATAAGCTGATTCAATAAATTCGTTTGTGTTGAGTGCTTTTATCCGTAATACTCGAGAAGCTATCTTCGTATCAGATTGAGATTTAGCTGCTAAACTAAATTTAGGAAATAAACTTAGCCCCAGATAGGAAGAACCAAATTGCAATAAACGACGACGATTAATATAATTTCTATCCATAATAAAATAAGCTAGGACCAATAGGTACTTTAACTATTGGTTTTCATGTAATTGGAAATTTAATTGAGAGTAAGTCGGTAGAAAGGAAATAAATAACTTACTCATGCAAACTATTATGGATTATAAGTTTAACAAAGTTTTTACTATAGGTAAATTACTCTGCCCAATATCGCTATTATTATCATAACCATAAATATCATCTCTAATTTGAATTGTCCCATTATCACCAATCCAGATAGTCATATAAAAGAGATAAACAGGAATTTTGTTACTAATATTTACATACACTGTTTTTTCCTGAGATAACGCATTATCCATTTTATTTTTATCCCAGCCCACTTGACTTAAAATTATTTCTGCTAAAACAGAGGCTTTATTTACTCTGATACAACCTGAGCTCAAGGCTCGCACATCTTTGTTAAATGAATTATGGTTAGGTGTGTCATGCAGATATATCGCATCAGCATTTGGCATATTAAATTTAAAACGCCCCAAAGAATTATTACGACCAGGTGATTGTTGAATACGGACATGAGGGTCTTTCAGTGAAATTTTACTCCAGTCAATATCTTCTGGATTAATAACTACCGCATTCTTTGACCAACCATCATACATTGTAAAACCATTGCGTTTTAAATAATCGGGATCATGTTTAATTTTAGGTATAACATCCTCCCGTAACAATGTTGGTGGTACGTTCCAAGGTGGATTTAATACGACATTATTTAGTTTACTTAGCATTATTGGCGTCTTACGCTCTATACGTCCAACAATTGTTTTTGAATAAAAACGTTCACGACCATCGACATAATAACGAAGTCCATAATCGGGAATATTAACCAAAATAACTGTGTCAATTTCAGCTGGTAAGGCATGTAATCGTTGCATATTTAATGCAAGTTTACTTGCTAAGTTAGTAGGAGATACTGTAAGTAATTTTCGGGTACGCGGATCAAGTATTCCTGTCGGATCCATTCCTTGTTGTCGTTGAAATACTTTAACATGATTAACCAACTCATTATTATAATATGGATTTTGTTCAGAAATTGGCGGTGAAAATTCAATGAGTTGCCCATTCCAAATAGCTTGACGTTTTAAAATAGTTTGTAATGCGGTGAAATCTTCAATTGACATTTTATCTCCCGGTTTCAACGTATTACGTATATTTAATGGAGGCCAACTTTCCTGATCTTTTAAGATGCGATGTAAGGCATTGCGCATTAATTTATAATTTAAATTTTGTGGTGCCGATTCATCTATAATCTGTTTCAGCATTCTATTTTTAATAGCGATCTGAAGTTCATTTATAATGTGAGATGAAGGTATTAGTGAAAGCGGTTTACTCTCATATAACATTTTATTACCAATTTTGCGCGACTCTTGAATAAATTGTAAGTATCCCAATAATGCATCAGTAAGCACAATATCTCGACTAATACCTTTCAACTCTGGTTTTGCTAACCATCTAACCCAACTTGAGAATTGTGGCTGCACCCCTGCAAGGGCGACTTCAGCTAATTGCATCTCAAATTCATAACGTATAGTGCGATCTGCCCAAATAGGTAACCTATCATTTGCTGTATAGATTTTCGTTAATTGTGATAAATAATAAAGCTCGATATCTGCTGGCAAAACGGATTTTAGATCTTGTCCCATTTTTACATGTTCTTCTTCCGTGGGAAAATAACGCATTTCTTCATTATTATTTTTAACATTAAGAAACGAACATGAAGTGATAAAAAAAATAAGCATAGAGAATAATATTAAATGACATGTTTTCAATATATTGAATACCAGCATATAAACCTTTTATAATTAATTTCAGATTTGATTTTATTTATAGCCTTTTCATCTAAAAATGAACTAAATTAAAGTATTTATTAAATTATGAACAATTTTAAAGTTATAGCTGATTTTTATTTTTTCTAAATAATTCTTAGATAATTAGACTAATAAATTATAAAAAAATAAATATAATATATATTAATAAAAAATCGTACTATGCATGGCTAATCTATTAATTCTATATAGTCATATATATTACTAAAATTTAAATAACACATACAATAATAAAATATCGAAATAGACAAATGAATTACTTTTTTATCTTTTAATATACTGATAATATAAATATAAATATAAATTAAGTTGCTTTAATTTTTTAAATTTAATTATCTATTTTTTATAATTACATTAAAAAAATAAGCTGCTATTTTCATAGCAGCCTATTTTAGCAAAAAAATATAATTTTTATTTATGCTATAGCAGCTTTTTCTTCTATCATTTCCGATTCAGCAAAACCTCGCAATCCGACAACATGGACGTGTTCCTGCCGGCCAAAAATTTTTCGAACTAATTTATACGTTGTGCCTTTTTCTGGACTGATATTTTCCGGCGCAGCAATAAGTAATTGCATTTCCAATCGTTCACATAGCTCAAACAAGGTCGCGATTGACTTTGCGTCGAGACGAGCAGCTTCATCAAGAAATAATAGACGACACGGTGCAATATCTTTACCACGTATACGCCGTGATTCATCTTCCCAGCTCTGTATGACCATAACAAGTATTGACATACCTGTACCTATAGCTTCTCCTGTTGATAAAGCACCACTCTCTGCACGAAGCCAACCATCAGCACCACGTGATACTTCTACATCTAACTCAAGATAACTACGATAATCTAGCAGTTCTTCACCAATCGTTTGGGGTGTACGCTGTCCCATATCAATTTGCGGATTTAACCGCTGATAAAGTTTAGCTAAAGCCTCTGAAAACGTTAGATGCTGACTATTAAATAAATCCTGATGTTGATCTTGTTGATCGGCCAAGATATCAAGTAATAATGTATGTGTTTCTCGAATATTTACATTTAAACGAACACTATTCACTTGACCAAAAGAAACAGATTGTAAGCCTTGGTTTAATGCTCTTATTCGGTTTTGTTCACGTTGAATTGTTTTACGAATAATACTGGCGACACTCTTAGCACTAATCGCGAGTATTTTTTCACGGCTATTAAGTTCTTCTGTCAGACGCGATAACTCAATTTCCATTTGTTCAATAGCTTCAATAGGATCGTCAGTATGAATAATATCTTGCCGTATACGTTCACGTAAATGACGGTAGACTTCAATATAGAATTGAATTTTCTTTTCAGGATTTTTTGGATCTTCAGACATCCTTAAGACATCACGTAAATGCTCATTATCAGCGACTGCTAACCGTAAAGCACCAAGGGCTTTATCTGACATTGAACGTAATGCTTCAGCATCCAAATATGCAAGTTCACGTCGATGTAGACGTCGCTCTACGCCATTATCTTTTACTAAACGCAAAACATTGCACCATCCTGCTTTGATTTGTACAACCAACTGTCGTATTTGTTGATAATCGCGTTCAGTTTTACGAATACGCTTTTGTGATGCTTCTATTTCAGTTTCACAAATAGTTAGTTGTTTAGCTAATTGCGTTAAACGCAGACGATTATTACTTAATGCGGTATGTAATTCTTCACGACGCAATCGAGCTCGTGTTTCACTCTCTGAATCAGCACGAACCCCCGTAACACTTAAATCATTTTTAAGTTCTTTCAACATATCTTGTCGTGTATTGAAAGCACTTTTGAGTGAAGCACATAACTCATTTACTTGATTATACTGTGTTTGCTGTTGCCGTAATCCTTCACGTGCTTGCGACCGCGCAGCTTCTGAATAGGCTAGTCGTTGACGTAATTGCTCATTTAAATCTGAATCCTCTATTAATATGCCCGCCGAATCACTATAACTAAAATGAGATCGACGTTGTACAACCTCAGATAAAGCAAACGTTTGTTGTTTTAATAACCGTTGTTTCTCCTGCGCTTGTTGATAATCTATCATTAAAGCTTCTTGTTGGTCTGGATCGCTTTGTAATGCATTCGCAATAACGTCTAATTTTACTAATTGCGCATTATATTTTTGTATATATTGTTGAGCTTCTTTTGCTTTTTCTAGCTCCTCCCGAACGTCTTCTACACGAGCAAGTAATGTTTT
This sequence comes from uncultured Enterobacterales bacterium, assembly GCA_945288535.1. Taxonomy (GTDB): domain Bacteria; phylum Pseudomonadota; class Gammaproteobacteria; order Enterobacterales; family CALYQQ01; genus CALYQQ01. The sequence continues at coordinate 48,382 of CALYQQ010000010.1, forward strand.
ATCTTGTAGTAAATGAATATGGGGATGTAATCGATGTAAAAGCGTTACCGTTTCTTTAATTCGCTCAATTTGTTGATGATACTGTTGTTCTTTATTTTGATAATCGGTCAATAATCGTTCTATCTCATTACGACGCTGATTATATTGTTGAATTTCAGCTTCAGGATCATTGTCAAAAGCAATACTTAAATGCGAGCCAACAAATTGACTAAAGGTTTGCTGCAATCGTTGTATTTTTTGTACATCAAAGGAAAGTGCTGCATAATGCTCTGCCAGTTTTTCTTTTTCTTGGCGTAACGTGTCAAGCCGTTTTTCCCGTGCAGCACTACCAAAAACAGGTGTAGCAGGGAAATGCGAATAACGCCATTGACGCTCACTTACTTTTACAATAACCGCATTTTTTAACTCTTCAATATCAAAAACGCTGTCATCAAATGATTGTGGATCCCCTTCAATAAGATAAAAGTCTTCGGGAACGTCATCTAAATTATCAAGTTGCTCACGAATTGCTGCCAAATCAGAAATAACAATCGCATGTCGTGCTGGCCCGTATAAAGCAGAAAAATAAGGGGCATCTTCAAGCGTAACATCTTCATAGATTTCAGAAAGAAGCACACCATTTAATTTTTCAGCCAGCATCAGCAGACGGCTATCATCGGCTCCACTTGGTTGATTTAATCGTTCAATTTGTTCTTCAACCTCATGTTTATGCTGCTGGATCTCGTCACGTTGTAAGCTAAGTGCTCTTTCCTTTTCTAATAAATGTTGAATTTGCGCCATAACTGACTGGCTATCGAGTAATTCGCACCCACTTTGCTTGCTAAGCTGTAATAACATATCTTGAGCAACAAACCAGGCTGGTGCTTTTTCGGCCAGTATTTTGCTATGTTGATTAATCTGCATTTGTTCTTGCAGCAAATTTAGCCGTTGTTCACTTAATTGCTCATTCTGACCGATTATCACATCCATTTGCTGTTGGAAAGCAGATTCAGCTTGTTCCAACTCATCTAACTGATAATCATGACTCGCGAGTTTAACAAAACGAGTAAATATCTGCTTAGCCTCTTGCTGTTGATTTAGTCGTTGTTCAAGTTCTAATAAATGTGTACGTAATGGTTGTATGCGATCTGCCATATGCAGCTGATTTGACCAGTCACGTAATAGGTTTCGTGCTTTTTGCCATGCTTGATCACGCGCTACATCACCCGAAAGTTGCTTAACTAATTGATAAGCTTGTTCAAATTGTCCTTGTGCCGTCTGTAAAATATTGACTCTCTGCTCTAATAATAACAAGGATTCCGTTGATTCTACTTCACGTTTGCGAAAATTTTCTAACCAAATTGCGGCATCATTTTCTGTCAATTCAGGCAATGAACAATATTCTCGTGCTTTATCTAGGGCATCAATAGCTTGTTGATATTGGATAGAACGTGTCTGTTGTACATCTAGTGCTTGTTGATAATCAGCCAATTGACTTTTAATTTCGTCAACTTCTTGATTAGCTACTTCATAGCGCATTTCCTTTTCAGCTAATAACTCAGCAGTTTCGGCAACGATCTGATTTTGCTCCTCTAACCGATAAGATAATTCTTCAAGTTCAGCTTGATAACGATCAATTTTTTCTTGTTGCCGTATTGCTGTCTGTACCAGGCTTAAATAATCATTCGCTGATTGATAATCTGTTTCTAAATCGTCTTCTTTTTCCTTAATTTCTTGTAATTCTTGTGTCATATTAACATGACGCACTTGTTCATCTTTAATATGCTGATAATGAGATAATAATTCATTTCGGATGGTTAATGCTTGCTCGATACGAAGACGACGCTCATTAGCATGACGCATATAATCAGCAGCAACATAGGCTGTAGCTTCCGATATGAGATGTTTAAATAATTCCCTTTCTGACTGAGTAATTTTAATCGCATCTAATGTCATGCGATTTTCACGCAACGCTGACTCCATATCCTGAAATGCTTTACGTACCCCACTATTTTCAGGTAATAAATAATCACGCAACGAGCGCGTAATAGCACTAGAGATCCCACCATATAATGATGCTTCAATTAAACGGTAGAATTTACTCCTGTCGGCTGAGCTCCTTAGGCGTTTGGGGATCAAGCCTAAATCAAACATAACAGCATGATAATCACTGATTGAGTTAAATTGTTTAAATTGAACGTTTTCAATTTCATCAACGCGTTCTTTTAACTCTTGCAATGTTAAAATCCGTGCCTGTCGATCATTAAGTGCCTCTGTAACAATCTGACTTGGAACAAATACAGTAGGTAATCCCTGCAACATAAAGGGTTTAATATCAACCTTACGATCTCGACCTGCAACTTGTTGCAATCTAACACCACATATAATACGTTGATGACGGGAATTAATCATATCCAGTAGTACATAACAAACACCTGGTCGTAGTTTTCCAAAGAGACCTTTATCTCTTGATCCCGTCGTTGCACCTGCTTCAGTTGTATTACGGAAATGTAATAATGTTAAGTCTGGTATTAATGCTGTAACAAAAGCGGCCATTGTCGTTGATTTTCCCGCACCATTGCCACCTGAAAGCGTTGTCACTAATTCGTCTAATTCAAAAGTGCGAGCAAAAAAACCATTCCAGTTAATTAATGTAAGTGAGCGAAATTTACCCCTTTCTATCATCATTGCTCATCCTCAGCGACATTTGATTGACATTCATTAAGTCGTTCACGCTCTTCGATTTCGACGAGATGCACACCCTTATTTTCTAACGTTAATGCTTCACCATCACGGATCATACGTAATTGTGCCTCACGAATATTGTCACTACTACGAACATCAGCACCAAAACGAAATACTGATTCGCTAATACGAAATTTAGTATTATCATGATTAATAAATGTTATTATACCTAAGCGACGCAACCGATTGAGGGATGCTCTAACTTTTTCTTGTAATTTTTGTCGATCAAAATCAGACCCTGTTGAACGTTGATTAATATATTTTAATAATTTGTTTTCATCAGAAAGATTAACTAATTCATCGTATAATTCATTACTTGTAAAAATACCTTCGTTAGCTAATCGTTCAGGACCTAAATAGAGATAACATAAAATTTTCCCGACCATCATATCTAGTTCAGAAAGGACGGAACGTGCTATTAATGTGGTCGAACGAGGTCGAAGATAAAAAAATCCTTCTGGTGCCCGAATTAATTCGACGTTATAACGTAGATAAAAACTTTCCAGTTCATCCTGATAATCAGTCAAAAAGGTGTAATTATCCATTTCATCACAGCTAATATGACGCCCTAAACGAAGTGCACTATCTAATAATGGAAATAATGCATTGCTAATAGCTTCTGCCATACGACGTGGCATAATTTTTTCAATTTCAGTATTTATTGATGACATGTGCCTGTACCTTGGCTCCGTAATCGTTAATTTTCTGCCACTCAGCGGGCAATCCCGTAAAATCAGCGTCAGCTATACCTAATCGAACAGCCTGATCAATCAGTAAACGGGCTATATCAAAGTGATTATTACGTGGAAATTGCAAGAGATATTCACGCATAACTTGCGCTAAATCTAAAGGTAATTGTTGTTGTTGATAAATCGCTAATGTTTGCTCAATATGACTAACAATTTGCTCTTTTACTTCAATGAAGTCTTCATATTCTAGTTCGGCAGGCAATTCACCTGTAACATCAATATCCGCTAAAATAATGTCTTCATCACGCATATCTAAAAGACGTTCTGCATTAGCATACGTCAATGCCCATGGTGCATCAAAATAGTCAATTACTGATTGACGTAATCGTTGGGCAAAAATACGATTTTTATCCATGTCTATTGCTGTTCTAATAAATTTGTGAACATGTCGATCATAACCAATCCATAAATCAATACTTTGTTGCCCCCAACTAATAATCCTGTCTAATTTACTCTGTAGTTCCAATACCAATTTTTCAACAAAATGTAAATGGCTATTACCAATAGTCGTATCTTGTATCCGTAATAAACTGTCTTGTAGTTTATCACCTGCTGCTTCCAACGTATCCTGTAGTTCTCGCAGCGTATCAGATGTCTCATTTAATAATACTTCACAGCTAGATATTGCTGCTCGCCAGTCCTTATTCAATAAAGCGGCTATATTTGCTTTTACTGACTGTTGCTGCTCATCCATCACACGTTGAGATAAGTCAATACTGTCAAATATTTCTGCGACCGAATATTTTAGGGGAGCAAAGACATTACGATGCCAATAAAACTCATCACCGCCTTCTTCCGCAGCAGTAGCGGTTCGCTCTAGCTCTTGGGCAACTATCGATAATTGTACAGATAAACGTAATGTTGAGAATTCTCGCTGACGAATGTAATAATCCGTAATTCCTATGGCTAAAGGCGTTAATCTATATATAGCATGACCTTCTGCTTGTTCACTTGTAAAACGATTGAGTAATCGTTGGCGAACCAGGTCATTAATTGCATTATTTGCTCGTATCGCTATGGTTTCCTGTGATTGTTCAAATTCAGTATTAACATATCGGAAAGCATCAATTAATTCACCTTCTGTCATTTCACCATCAAATCGTGAACTATTTAGTGTCGCAATAGCCAGCAATAATGATAATCGCTCGGTTGATAATGTTAATGAAAAATTATTTTTTCTAGCCCAGTTTACAAGTTCAGGAATAGTCTGGGAAAACTCATTCATAATCAGTCCTATTTATCGTAATTTTGCGCCATAATATGAATATAACGACCTAAACTTAAAAAAGGTTCTTTGCGGCAAAACTGTTGTTCTAAAGATAATAGCGTAGAAAAGTCAATTGATTCAGTTTGTATATAATCATGAAAAACTCTAACACCGCTTTTGCTTATTATATTCATTTCTAATTCTGTTAACCATTGATCAACATGCTGTGGATGCAAAGGATTATCAGGCGATAACGTTCGTTTTTTCCTTTTTCGCATACCCGCATTAATATAACCTATATTGCCAAGCTGAATATTTTTGAATAGAAGTCCATTATAGTTGTAATACATTAAGGATAAGACACCTTGCGGTTGCAGATACTGTTTAAGTGTAGCTAATATTTCTCGAGGATTTGCGATCCATTCAAGAACAGCATGAAATAAAATTAAATCGACGGGACGCTGCAAGTATTGTGCAACATCTTGTGCCGAACAGTGAATAAACTGAATAGATGATTCAACATTTTGTTGTCTGGCTAACGTTTGCGCTTTTGCTAACATTTTGCCTGAAATATCACAAAGAATAATTTTGTGACCTAATTTTGCCAACCGACAAGCCATTATACCTTGTCCTCCACCTGCATCGAGTATGTATAATGGACGCGAGGGTTGTTCAGCAAGCCACATCGTTAAATCTTGCCATAAAATGGCTTGACGGATTTTTCCTTTATCAGTTTGATAAATATTTTGAGAGAATTTATCTGCTATATCATCGAAATTACGGTCACTCAATCAGATACTCCTGCAAATAAAAATTTTCACAATAAATGTAAAAACTTATTATTATCTATAAATTAGTACATCAATAGAAGTAAACCACCTTAATAAGAAGAATTTTGCTAACAATAATTGACCATACTTCAATTTATAGAGGATAACATTATGCTTTTCATATTGAAAAAATTCATTGGTGGGTTACTACTGCCATTGCCATTACTACTTATTATTATCGGTTTTTCTACATTATTACTTTGGTTAGCTCGTTGGCAGAAAACAGCTAAAACGCTACTTTCCGTTAGCTGGTTGCTGTTGGTTATCTTTAGTTTGCAACCTAGCGCAGATAAATTGTTAATACCCTTTGAGCAACATTATCAGACATATAATGATGATAATCCAGTAGAATATATCATAGTTTTAGGTGGACAATATACTTATAACCCTGAATGGGCGCCATCTTCAAATCTTGGAAGCAATTCTCTTGCGAGAGTAGTAGAAGGCATACGCCAATATAGAAAACAGCCAAATACCAAATTAGTATTTACTGGCGGAAAAGCACACAATAATTCTGTTTCTTCTGCACAAGTAGCAGCAAATGTCGCTATTAGTCTTGGTGTTCCAGAACAATCAATTATTAAAATAGAAGACGTATATGATACACAACAAGAAGCTAACGCAATTCATCATTTAGTTGATAAAAAACCCTTTTTATTAGTAACATCAGCGAGTCATTTACCACGTGCTATGAAATTTTTTCAACAACAAAATATGATGCCAATTGCTGTGCCTGCTAACCAACTTGCAATACAAACAGCCCTTAATCCTTGGGAAAAAGCTATTCCTAATGCGCATTATTTACTACATAGTCAGACAGCCTTTTATGAAGCATTAGGCACTTTATGGCAATATATTATCTACTAACAAATTATAGTTGCATTTTTGCTGTATTTAATAAGGACAGAGTTGATTATCAATAATAAAGCGGTACTTTTGATGTATCCAATTTATAATGATAGTCACCCTATAAAATAATTCTGAATGATTAGAATAATATTAAAACATGATAAGACACGTCATATGATAAATAAAATAATTATATAAATAAGTTTCTTATTTTAAACAATAATACTTAGTATTTTATAGTGATTATACTTCCGATATAATCACTATAGTCATTAGGATACGTATAATGGTACTATTTAATTCATTGAACGAAGACGTCAAATTATATTAATAACCTTACGAAAAAAAACTTATTAATGTAGTAATTATGTATTTACCAAAATAATTATTAAATTATCCTTATTTTAATTACCTAATTTAATAAACACCTAAGTAAACTACTAAAAGTTAAATAATTTAAGATAATACTGATTTATGATGAGATTGCTTTCGTAACATGATCCGTTACGTCCGTTGTTACTCTATTGAAAATAGCAGTAAACATTTTAGGCAATACACCATCATCCCCCACAACTAATAAAGTTGCACCCACTACTCCTGCAACAACAACAGCATATTCAACAGTAGTTACAGCCGTTTTATCATCCCTAAAATACATTAAGGTAATATACGGTTTTATTAAAAATCTAAGTAGCATGGAAGATATTTTCATTTTTCCTCTTAATCTTAGTTAATCTAGAACATTAATGATATTTTAACTTACAAAACATAGAGTTTTTTGCAAGTGGTTATTGTTATAGACCGTTTTAGATTTATTCTATCCTTAGTTCTAAGATAATTACTTTACTCTACTTTGTAATCAGATTTAGTATATTCCTTTTCTAAGATAAATTCAAAATAATATATTATTTATATCATTAAAATATCTATCCTAAAAACAATTTGTTAAATATAATTTAATTATTATTTACTTTACCCTAACTAAAATATAGTAAAAAATAAATAGCTAATACTATTAACTATATTGATTAGTCCATAATTCAATATGATATCTTTATTTTATATAGCATACATGGCCTCTATCAATAAAACAAAAAAACATAATTTTATATCATTAGGATAAATAAGATAAATTATACTTCCTTATAAGAATAAAATAATAATTTAGTCAATATATCAATAAGCCTAAACTTAACAACATAAATGTGTCATTTTCTATTCTTATACCTATTGCTTTCGTTTATTTCTTTTTGTTTTATTTACATTACGCTTACTGCCATCCTTGGGATTAAGTGAGTTTATTTTCTGAAATAATGCAGGTATTTCAATTTGTTTCGCTTGCTCAATAAGCTCATACAATTGTTTCTCCAATGGTTTCATAAAATCCTGATATTTGCATTGTTTCTCACTAATTTGTGCTAAAAACATTTCCCAATAAGCGGTCATATCGGGCCGAGTCGCCGTTTCTGGTAAAATATCTATTAGTGCTTTACCAGCTTCTGTAGCAATAATTGTACGTCCTTTTTTTTGTAAAAACCCTCGTTTAAAAAGCAGTTCAAGAATACCCGCACGTGTTGCCTCTGTACCGAGACCATCGGTTGAACGAAGTACTTTTTTTAATTCTTTATCTTGAACAAAACGGGCAATACCTGTCATCGCAGATAAAAGCGTTGCATCCGTAAATGATTTTGGTGGTTGTGTTTGTTTCTCTACGACTTCACCATGTTCACATAAGAGATTTTCATTCTTTTTCACTACTGGTAACGGTGGATCATCATGTTCAGTTTCTTGTTCCTTACCGGTCAATAAAATCCGCCATCCTTGCACTGTCATAAATCGTGCTTTCGCTATAAATTTACCCCCGTTAATCGTGAGATTGATGACACAACGACGATATAGTGCATCCGGACAAAATTGCATAATATATTGTCGGGCAATCAAATAATAAATATGTCGTTCATCTTCGGTTAATATTATCTGACTTTTGCGCGCTGTAGGAATAATCGCATGATGCGCTTCTACCTTTTTATCATTCCAACAACGGTTATGCTGTTTTTTATCAATAATAGTTGCTACTAATTTTTCTAATTCTGGCTGATGAAGCGCCATTGCAGCAAATATACTCTCTCGTCCCGCAAAGTGCTCTTCTGGTAAATAACGGCAATCTGAACGAGGATATGTAATTAGTTTATGCGTTTCATATAAACGCTGACAAATATCTAAAACATATTGGGCACTCATACCGTATCGTTTTGCGGCTTCAATTTGGAGTGCAGATAGAGAAAAAGGGAGCGGTGCTATTTCAGATTCGTTTTTATCCGAATAATTTGTAACTGTCGCAACGTGTCCGGTTATTTTTTTTACAACATGCTCAGCCAATTCACGATGGATTAATCGATCTTCTTCATCTAAATAAGGTTCACATGATTGGCTAGGTAGCCAACTTGCTGTAAAACGCTCATTTTTTGGTGTAATAATATGTGCTTTTACTTCATAGAATGCCTTTGCTACAAAGTGTGCGATTTCATTATCTCGTTTGACAACTAAGCCTAAAATAGGCGTCTGTACTCGGCCAACAGATAAAACACCATGATAACCTGCTTTACGTCCAAGTAATGTATAAGCTCGAGTCATATTAATGCCATAGAGCCAATCGGCTCGTGCTCTAGCAAGCGCTGAAACGCATAAAGGAATAAACTCTCGATTACTCCGCAATCTCGAGATCGCTTTAGCTACAGCCTGTTTATTTAAATCATTAATAAGGCAACGCTGCACATTTCGTTTTTTCTCAGCGGGTAATGCTAAAAAATCTAATACTTCATCAACCAATAATTGACCTTCACGATCAGGATCACCTGCATGAACAATTTCATCTGCATCAGATAAAAGTACTTTGATGATGTTTAATTGTTTAGCTACTGAAGGACGAGGTTTAAGTAACCATCTTTCCGGAATAATAGGCAGATCGGTCAATTTCCAATGCGCAAATCGGCTATCGTAGTTGTCAGGTTCAGCTTGTTCCAGCAGATGACCAATACACCACGTAACAATTTGCCCACCACCACATATAATGTGACCTTCTTTTTTTTGTTGAGGCTGTGGCAAAGCATCCGCAATTGCCCTCGCTAGACTTGGTTTTTCTGCAATAAATAATCGCATAGATTATTTCATTCTTACTTATTTTGGTTATAAAACTTGGCGCATTTTATTGTATCGCCTTGAAAAACAATTTTAACTCTTTTTTTACTTAATTGATAAGCATATATGGGATCTTAATATACTTTTAATGTTGTTGAAATGCTTACTTCATCGCATTATCAAAAAGTTGGAAGTACTAATAACCGAGTCGTTTACGAATAGAGAACAATCTATCGTTTTAATAATGACGATATGATAATCAATCTTATTGTTCCGATTACTAACGTTTAAACATCTGACACATTTTTACTATATATTCCTCAAATACCCAATTTAATTTACTTTCAACAGCTTCATATTAACAACAATTGTAGCTATTTTTCGTTGACGTTTATATCATCGGTTAACACGGTGGTGTAATTGTTCAATCTAATAAAAGTAAGTTAATTGCTCATAAAAATGTACTTTGAGCAAATTTACTGGATGACTAAACATAATAGGTTTATCTATTTCAAGCATCACCAATAATCTAAACGTCCACGATACGCATCAAATAATCTCGATTATTGGTTGTTGGATTTCTGACGCATATAACTCACCTATTTCTGTCAATGCTAAACCCTGTTTTTTAGCGATTGTATTTACTATTTGCTCAGCTTTTTCATCAACCGCCAATAATAAACCGCCAGACGTTTGTGGATCACACAAAACACTATGTTGTAAATGAGTCATATTTCCGATCAAATGACCATAACTATCAAAATTACGTTGTGTTCCACCAGGAATGCATCCTGCTTTTACATAATATTCAACATTAGGTAATGTAGGGATATTATCATAAGTAATTTTTGCATGGAGTTCAGCACCTTGACATACCTCAATTAAATGACCTAATAGACCAAACCCCGTAATATCGGTCATCGCTTTCACGCCTTCGATTGTTGCAAATTCAGCACCAATACTATTTAGTTGACACATAATTTTTACTGCAATATCACTATCATCAGGCAATAATTTATTTTGTTTTTCGGCTGTTGTTAGAATACCAATACCTAATGGTTTGGTTAAATAAAGCTTACAGCCTGCGGTGGCTGTACTATTTTGTTTGATCTGGTTGCGATGAATTATTCCGGTGACAGCTAGCCCAAAGATAGGTTCTGGCGCATCAATGGAGTGTCCACCAGCTAAAGTTATTCCCGCTTGATGGCAAACCATCCGCCCACCCTCGATAACTTTTTGTGCAATTTCAGCCGATAACTTTGCCACTGGCCAACCTAAAATAGCAATAGCCATAATAGGTTTACCACCCATTGCATAAACATCACTAATAGCATTTGTTGCAGCGATACGCCCAAAATTAAAAGGATCATCAACAATAGGCATAAAAAAGTCAGTGGTACTTATAATAGCTGTGTTATTACCAATATCATAGACAGCTGCATCATCTCGCTTATCGTTTCCCACTAATAAATTTGGATCTATTTGTTTTGCTAATTCAGTGTGAAGAATAGTATCAAGAACTTTAGGTGATATTTTACAACCGCATCCAGCACCATGACTGAATTGCGTTAAACGAATAGGAGATATAGTCATTTATTATTTAATATCCAGTAATAGAAATGATTATATAATACCTTGCTTATCTCTCTTTGATAAGTTTAGTGATAAGACTATGATAGTATTACTTGTATCTAACTGATTATAAAAGGGAATAATATACCAATATAGATAACTCGTTTATTGTAACTAAATGAAATAATATCGTTAGTTAAATCATTACAGAATGTTGTTATGCTTAATAAATAAGATAACCGTATATGTAGTTAATGTAATCGTTTTTTATACATATATGCATTTATTTAACCAATAAATAATTATTTTCTAAATATTCGAGTAAACTCAAAATAAGTGTAGTTTCTTTGCTTTCAATAAGGTTATTATGGGGTCCTTATGCGTTATTTGTGGCGATTTATTAAGTTTATTTTTACTTTTTTTTGGCGATTACTCTGTTTTATTCGAGAATTCGTGCTCAACATTACCTTTCTCTTATTTTTATTTCTGATCATAGGTATTTATGCAACTATCTCTAATGAAAACTATGCTCGCTTACCTCAAGATGGTTTATTACTTGTTAATTTGGCCGGAAAACTCGTTGAAGAACCAACAAATAATACGCCACTAAAAATGCTTAGCAATGAATTACTATTGGGGAAATCGGATCCTAAACAACAAGATAATTCACTCTTCGATGTAGTCGAACGCATTCGTTATGCAAAAAATGACAACAACATTACTGGGATGCTTCTACAACTTGATAATTTTGTTGGTGGAAGTAAACCCGCTTTAGATTATGTTGCTAAAGCCATAAGAGAATTTAAAAGCACAGGTAAGCCTATTTATGCTTATGGAACAAACTATTCTCAAAGCCAATATTTTTTAGCGAGTAATGCTGATATTATCTACTTAGCTCCACAAGGCAGTGTAGCTATCACTGGCATGTCAACCAATAATCTTTATTACCGTGATCTTTTAGACAATATTAAAGCAAAGAGTTATATCTACCGTGTAGGTACTTATAAATCCGCAGTCGAACCTTTTTTGCGTAATGATATGTCTCCTGAAGCAAGGGAAAATGCACAACGTTGGCTTAATAGTATGTGGCAAAGTTACCTTAATGAAGTAGCAAACAATCGACATGTTACTCCAGATGTTATCTTTCCTGACATTGATACATTATATAAAAAAATGCAAAACGTTGCAGGTAATAGTACTGTTTATGCACTGGAAAATAAGCTCGTTGATAAAATTATTCGATTAAGTGATTTGAATATGTTATTGCTTAAAGAATTTGGATCACGCCAAGAAAATAATAGTTATAAATATGTCAGCATTTATGACTATCAGATCCCTGAGCCAACCAGTAAAAGAAACAAAATTGCCGTTGTATTTGTTAATGGCGTTATTGCTAGTGGCGAATCAGACAATGATACAGCTGGTGACGTAACTATTATAAGTCAATTGCAAGACGCACGTTTAGATAATACGGTTAAAGCTGTTATTTTACGTGTTAATAGTCCAGGAGGTGGTGTTACTGCTTCAGAGCAAATCCGCAACGAATTGGTAGCCTTACGTGAAGCTGGAAAACCACTTATTATATCAATGGGCGGTGTCGCTGCTTCGGGTGGTTATTGGATATCAACCGCCGCAGATAAAATTATTGCTACCCCAGATACCATAACAGGATCAATTGGTATTTTTGGTTTAATTACGACCTTTGAACACACCGCGACTTCTGTAGGTATTCATGTCGATGGCGTAAGTACATCACCATTAGCCAATATTCATTTACTAAAAGATATTCCAGATTCAGTATCCAAAATTATGCAATTGCAAGTTGAAAGTGGCTATGCATCATTCTTACACCTTGTTGCACAATCAAGAAATAAAACGACAAATGAAATCAATACTATTGCTCAAGGTCAGGTTTGGATTGGTTCCGATGCCAAGCAAAATGGCTTAGTTGATATTTTAGGCGATTTCGATGACGCCCTGGATGAAGCGGCTAATTTAGCTCATTTAGATAAAGATAATTATCAAATTAGTTGGAGTCGTCGTCAACCCACATTGGCTAATATGCTGTTGAACGCATTGAATATAAATATGCAATCCACTGTAAAAAATGCAATTACATCAGTAATACCGGTTAGTTTGTTAAATACAATTCTTAGTATTGAAAAATCCAATGTAATTACAACATATTCTGATCCAATGAATCATTATATTTATTGTCTTGATTGTGGTTATACAAATTAATTCATTAAATATTTTATACTGCTTTTGATATTAGGTATCGCATACCGTACTCTAATGGAAAGTTTTTATACTTTGTTAGTATAATTCAAATAAAAATAGTGATTAACATAAGAAGCGTATAACAGTTTTTATGAAATATGATATAATAATTGCATATATGAAGTTAACATACTGATAATATTTCGATATTATTGCTCTATAGGCAAATTCACATTTAATTTTCTAATAGTGAATATAAGTAATAGCGGGTAAAAATAGCCAAACAGATTACTTGATGCGCTATCCCTTTTTGCTTAATAAGCACTGTAGAAAAATCAGCCAATCATATCTTCTGTATTACGTATCGATAAGTGCAAAAGCGTGTTATTATTTTGCACTTACTTTATCAAAAAATGCTGAAGTAAAGTAGTAAAATTGATATAAGAATAGGCTGTTATTAGGATTTGGAATGATTCTACTTGACGACAAGCATGTATTCTGTAATGTTACTACAAAGTTTTTCATTCATAAAATTAACTGGTGGACGTTATGACTATCAAAGTAGGTATTAATGGCTTCGGCCGTATTGGTCGTTTTGTATTTCGTGCAGCGCAAGAGCGTTCTGATATTGAAATCGTTGGTATCAATGATTTATTAGATGTTGAATATATGGCGTATATGTTGAAATACGATTCAACTCATGGTCGTTTTAAAGGCACAGTTGAAGTTAAAGATGGCCAATTAGTTGTTAACGGTAAGTCAATCCGTGTTACTGCAGAAAGAGATCCTGCTAATCTGAAATGGAATGAAATCGGTGTTGATGTTGTTGCAGAAGCAACTGGTTTGTTCTTAGATGACACTACAGCGCGTAAACATATCACCGCAGGTGCGAAGAAGGTAGTAATGACGGGTCCTTCAAAAGATAATACACCTATGTTTGTTATGGGTGTAAACCATAATACATATGCAGGTCAAGATATCGTTTCTAACGCCTCTTGTACGACTAACTGTCTAGCTCCGCTGGCTAAAGTTATCAATGACAACTTTGGTATTATCGAAGGTTTAATGACTACTGTTCACGCAACAACCGCTACACAAAAAACAGTAGATGGTCCTTCTCATAAAGACTGGCGTGGTGGTCGTGGTGCAGCGCAAAACATCATTCCTTCTTCTACAGGTGCAGCGAAAGCAGTTGGTAAAGTTATCCCAGAATTAAATGGTAAATTAACTGGTATGTCTTTCCGTGTACCAACCGCGGATGTTTCTGTTGTTGATTTAACTGTTCGTTTAGAAAAACCTGCTAGCTACAAAGATATTTGTGCAGCAATCAAAGCAGCATCAGAAGGTGAGTTAAAAGGCATCATGGGCTACACTGCTGATGACGTAGTATCAACTGATTTCTTAGGTGAAATATGCACATCTGTATTTGATGAAAAAGCAGGTATTGCATTAAATGATAACTTTGTAAAATTGGTTTCTTGGTACGATAACGAAATCGGTTACTCAAACAAAGTATTAGACTTAATCGCGCATATCGCTAAATAATTCTGTACTAAAATATGATCTTCAGAGGGCAGTATTGAACTGCCCTTTTTTATTATATTAACGAAGGCATCTACTATGTCGGATAAATTATTTTGTTTACCTGTCGAGCAACAACTTACACCTTATATTTCTTTATGTAAGTTAGATCAATTGTCTATACTTGTCATTAAACATCCTGAGTTTCGCGCTGCTATTGCATTGCAAGGAGCTCATTTATTAAGCTGGCAACCCATTAATCAGGCACCGGTAATTTGGTTAAGTGAAAATGCCGTATTTAAAAAAGGTCAGGCTATTCGAGGAGGGATACCACTTTGTTGGCCTTGGTTTGGTAAATCAGCTTCCCCTTCCCATGGTTTTGCGCGCAATAAGCAATGGCAATTACAAGAATATAAAGAAGATAACGATACTGTTAGATTATCATTTATGCTTGAACATGATGACGCAACACTTGCATTATGGCCACATCCGTTCCGTTTAGTTAATAATTTTTGTTTTAATAAATATCAACTTGATATTCAATTGACGAGTTTTGGTAATTTTGACATTACAACCGCATTACATACCTATTTAAATATAGGTGACATCGATCAAACATCTGTTTGTGGTTTAGGAAATCATTATTTAGACGCATTGACAGCGACTTACTTAAATATAAATGGTGAAAAATTATTAATTCATGGTGAAATTGATCGAATTTATGATCAATCATCGGCAATAACTAAGATAAATGATGCGGTTCAACAGCGTACTTTAATTATGACACACTATAATCATCGCGATATTGTTGTATGGAATCCTTATGATAAAGCACAGCAAATAGCAGATATGACGGAAGACGGTTATAAAAAAATGTTATGTATTGAAACTGCTTGTATTAATCACGCATTAACGGCGACCAAAGACCAACCAGCTGTTATTGGTATGACACTTCATCTTGATAATCACGCCTAATTTTTATAGGTAAAAATGAACTATTGAATGAATAAATTATTATAAATAGTGCGCTAACAAATAAAATGAGGCGCATAATTAAATTAAAAATAACCTATTATGTAACCTCATTTTCATTTTATTATACAACGCATTATTTTTGATTATCTCATTGTTTGCACAATAAACGCTATATTATATCTGTTTAAATCCATCCCTGAGAATGGAATTTTCGCATTATACCAGCGATATAAGTCATCTCTGCTGGCGTACCTAATGAAATTCGACACCATTCATTTGCTGGCGGAAAGTTACGACCGATCAAGATATGTGCTTCTTTCATTCTTTGCCGATATTTTTCTAATGAACCAGTTACTTTATGAAATATAAAATTTGTTTCTGATGGTAAGTAGTCTAACTGTAACTCTGTTAATATGTTTACCATTATTTTTCGAGAAATATCATTACTTTCCTTACTTAACTTAATAAATTGCTTATCATTATAACAAGCCATTGCCGCTTCTACGGCAACATAATTAAGTTTTACACCAGCAACATATTCAGCTGTTTTTTTAATCAAATTAGGATGACCAACGATAAATCCAACACGCATACCCGCCATTGCATAAATTTTTGAAAATGTTTTTAATAATAAAACATTTTCAGCGCCCTGTTGAATAAGAGAAGTAACAGAGCGAAATGCAGGATCATTAACAAATTCTGCGTAAGCTTCATCAATAATAAATAACGTATTCGCTGGCTTGCTTTGGATCCAAGGTTCAATAAGATCTGCTGCGGTTATAGTACCTGTAGGATTATTTGGATTAACAAGATAGACAATTGACGAGCCCTTATAATCAGTAACCGCATTTTTCATTGCTTCTATGTCAAAATACCAATTTTTTACACAAGGTATCTTTGTAATTTTTAAACCTAATGTCTTGGCAAATTCTTCACCATCATTATAGGTTAGTGTAGGGATCACTAATTGTGTCATTGGACTGCCATGTGACTGAATAGAGGCTCGAATACCTTCTGACGATCCTTGTGTTAATAAAATAGCATCAAGAGGTAATTGATAACTATCCGCAATCATGGCCTGTAATTCATTGATCTCATGCTTAGCATAACGATTTGCTTTAATTACAGAATTCTTTGCAGCTTGTTGCGCTTTTAGTGACATGCCTAATGCATTTTCATTAAAATTAACTCTAATAGGTGAATTGCTGTCCGGAATGGTAAATGTCGTTGGTGTTATATCATTATCTATCTCTGCGAATGCAGATGTTAATTTTCCTGCAAAAGTGGCCCCTATTATAAGGCCTGCTGATTGAGTAATAAGCTTACGACGACTAATAGATAACATGCTATTTTGTATAGATGCCATAATCATTCTCCTCCCTTGACAAATGATATGTTTAACATATGCATAAATTGCGCCAAAAAAAGACAATTTTTATGTAATATAATTAATTCAATTTTCAATAAGTTATTTGTATTTCGACCAATATAGTAAGCCATTAACACGATAAGCAACGTTCATTTAATACACCCATTTGCACATTATATGTGCATTGTGCGATTAATTAACACTCAAATTTGATCGGGAGTAATTTTACTTTTTAAATATAAGCGCAACTATTTAAAAATAGTATCTTGTGTGCAGTTATAAAAGAAAGCAATAATAAAATGACAAAATAAATGTGAATACAAAGAGTAGCGCCTATTGTTAAGCGACTACTCAGCAAATTACACGCTTATCTTATTTGATATATTACGTTAGCAATATCGATAGAAAGCTGTTGCCAGCCTTTAGCAAGTGTTCGCACTAAAGCATCATAGCCATCTTCTGTTTGAGGTAATTCAATATCAAATTGACGTTTTATTACATGATTATTATAGGTAAATATCCATTCTCCTTGGATAATAGCTTTACCATCATAACGCCCATGAAAACCATAAACATTCACCATAAGCTGGTGCATATTATGATTTAGCATTTGTGATATAATTAGCCAATTAGATAATTGATTGTTAAGACTATTAATAAGTTCTCGTTGTAATTGCGCGTGTAAACTGCTTGCCCACAAGTTATTATTAGCCATAATATATTGAACATCATTAACTTGATAAACAATACCAAGTCCATTAAGAAAATCTGCAACATTAATATCAACTAAATAAATCTGTTTATTTTCAGCTATATTTCTCTTTTCAGATCCAGTAACAGTTGATACCGGTAATTGATAATACGTTTTTTGATTTGTATTACTACATGCAGTTAATGTCATTAATATTGTTATAAATAATCCTGTCAACAAAACGTTTTTCATTATTATTTTGCTCTCTTAGGTTGCGGGTCAGTTCCTTTATCTGCTTCAAATACCAATGCGTTACTCTTTTGATTTAAGGTTCGTAATAAAGGTTGTAATTCACGCATAATATCATCAAGACGTTTCATATCTTCGACCATTTTTGAATAAGCCGGTGAGTCAGCTTGTATCCCTTTAAACGCTTCATTGACTTCCTGTAGGGTCTTTTTCATCTCATTTGGCAATGTTTGAGCATCTTTGCTAGCAAGTAAATTATTTAACGTTTTCATTGTAGTAGAGATATTTTTCATTGTATCCCTGCTTTCTTTAAAAGTACCCTTTATTTCTAGTAAAAGAGAATCTAATGGTAATGCATTAATTTTATCCATGGTATGCATTAGTTTTTGCTGTATTTGTGATAATCCAACAGATGTTGTGGCTAATATAGGATAACCATACTCTTCCCTATCGATAATATCTTCATTTTTTATTTCCGGACTTTCATAATAATCAAAATCAACAAATAATGCGCCAGTTAATAAATTCCCTGTTTTCAATGATGCTCGTAGACCATGCCGCTGTGCGCGTAAAATATGTTCTTTCAAATGAATATCAATCCCTAAATTGCTCCGAATACGATCGGGTTCAATGCTGATGAGTACTGGAATATTAATCTGATTTTTATAGAGTTTCCACATTTCAGGTATATAATAAGGAGCCTGGACAACAGTACCTATACGTATACCGCGAAACTCTACCGGTGCACCAATAGACAGTCCACGAATAGACTCATTAAAAAATATTAAAAAATTATCATTTCGTGTATAAAGTGAATCTAAAGTGCTTTGTTTATTTTCAAATAATTCGTATTTGTCACCTGTTTTTGCGGCTTCACCGGCAATCCAACCGTCTGGCACATCAAAACTAATGCCACCACTAATTAATGTTTGCAAGGAGGACATTTGAAAATTCATCCCTTCAGATGAAAGATCAACAGTAAAACCACTATCAAGCCAGAAACGCGTATTTTTCGTGACTAACAATTCGTATGGCGACGTAATAAATAACTTATAACGCATCACTCGCGCATTTGTATCAAACTCACTCCCCTCAACCGTACCTACACGAAATCCTCTATAAAGAATAGGATCACCTGGTGATAATTGCCCAGCCTGGGCACTTTCTAAGGAAATCCGTAAACCTTTTGCATCACCTGATGCTAATGGTGGTGTGTCTTGTAGAATAAATTCCTCTTTAGTCACTTTACTTCGTCCCGGTCGGATTTCAATATAAGATCCAGATAATAATGTATTTAAACCAGAGACACCTTCACGTCCTACTTGTGGTTTTACAATCCAAAAAACAGAATCATCTCTAAGCATTGTTTGCATTTTATTTTTAAGGCGTGCAGTAATAATTACTGTATTTAAATCATTGCTTAAGCTTACTGTTTCAACAATACCTACATCAACGCTTCGACTTTTTATGGCTGTTTTATTTGCTTCAATACCTTCAGCATTCGTCGTTATTAATGTGACTAAAGGTCCTTGATGACTAAAATGGTAAAATACGATCCAAATACCTATAAATGCAGTAATAAGAGGAATGATCCAAATTGGAGACCAATGTGTAATTTGTTTGATTTTTGCCGTATTTGAATTATTTGACACTTAAACTTCCTTCTTAACTGACTGAGCATGTCTATCCCAAATTAAACGCGGATCAAACATATTTGCCGAAATCATTGTAAGTATAACAACAGAGGCAAAAAATATTGCGCCTGAAGCGGGAGCAACCATCATAAATTGTCCCATACTAACCAGAGCAGTAAGTACTGCAATGACAAAAACATCAATCATTGACCAACGTCCAACAAACTCTACTATCTCATAAACGATCAATAAACGTTCATTATTTTTATTGTCATTTTTATTAATTTCATAGCATAACCAAGATATAGCCAACATTTTAAGAACTGGGATCATAATACTAGCAGTAAAAATTATCATCGCAATTGGATAAGATCCTTCTTGCCAAATAAGAACAACCCCAGAAAAAATAGTTGATGCAATCACTTTACCTAACGCAGTTGTCAGCATAATGGGTAAAATATTTGCCGGAATATAAAGTATTGCCGATGTAATTAACAAAGCGAGTGTCCATTGAAGGCTATTAGGTTTGCGTATATAACCTTTAACAAAACAACGCGGACAAATATGTTGATTATCAGGTAAAATCGCATGACAACAATGGCATAAGCGAAATCCTTGTACTATACCGCTTTGACCAGGTTGAGGAAGACGAACAAGTTTTGGTTGCTTGTCTATACGTTGCCAGAGTGTATTAATATCAATATATTGATATGTCTTTATTTGTAAAAAACAAAATAGACAATATGGTATAAAGCTAATACCTATACCGATTTCTCCATAGGACATCAATTTAACAAAACTGACTAATACACCAACTAAAAAAATCTCAGCCATGCACCAGGGTTTCATGGCAAATAATAATCGAGCAAGCCAACGCATTAAATGCCCTGGTAATTTTAAGTTTAAGCAAAGTATGATTACCGAAAACATACTAACAATGGGAATAAATTGAACAAAGCCTATAAATAACCAAGAAAGTACAGCAAAATTTTCATTGAAAAGCGCTTTAGGAATAGTTGAAATAAAAATTTGATTAAAACGGCCTGCAATATTGATAGTAATAAAAGGAAATGATAGTGCTAATGCCAGCATAATTAAGGCACTTAATGCATACACGATTGGTACAATAAATGGATTATCGTAATAGCGGATAGACAATAGACTATGACACCTTGGGCAAATTGCCCGTTGGCCCACCTTTAATTTAGGTAGTTCAACAATTAAATCACAATGGGGGCAAAGTTTAATATTCTCTACCCTGTCTTGAGTATTAGTTGCATCAGCCAATAATTGAAACTCATTAGAAACTACCCCAACATGTGTATCATTACACATATATTACTCCAAAGTCAGCATTTCTTCTTGATAATATACTTATTTTAAGCATAAGCAATTTTAATTATTTTTTAGTATTTCTAATGCTTCCCAACGCTGAAAACTTTCATCCATTTCCGTTTCTGCTAACGATAATTCAGTTAGTATAGTATGCGTTATACTATGCGGTTGAGAAAAGAAATCATGTGCACTAACTTGTTTTTGTAATTCAGAAATTTTTAATTCTAATTGTTCAATTTTTGCCGGAAGCTGTTCTAATTCACGTTTTTCATTATAAGTTAATTTAATCTTATTCTGTGTTTTTTTCGCTTGTCCTATTTTGTTATTTTGCTTTGTTTCAACTGATAAGCTAACTTTCTTATTAGAAATAGTACGCTGAGTAAACGGCGTCACTGTAAGCCGTTGTTGATTCGCATCAGTATACCCCCCTGCATACGCATTAATTATGCCATTACCTTCAAAGATCCAGCAGTCTGTTACACAATTATCAACAAATTGACGATCATGGCTGACCAAAATCACTGTTCCTGTATAGTCATTTAATAATTCTTCTAATAATTCTAACGTTTCAATATCTAAATCGTTAGTGGGTTCATCAAGAATTAATAAGTTACTTGGTTTTAAAAATAATCGCGCCAATAACAAACGATTGCGCTCTCCTCCAGATAACGCTTTGACAGGCGTTAAAGCACGTTTAGGTGGAAATAGAAAATCTTGCAAATAACCTAAAACATGTCGTGTACGTCCCGCAACAGTAACTTCTTGTTTACCTTCTGCTAAATTATCAACAACTGTCTTTTCCAAATCAAGCTCTGCACGATGTTGATCAAAATAAGCAATATCGAGACGCGTTCCATGACGAACACGTCCACGTTCCGGTTGTAGTTGTTGTAACATTAATTTAATTAATGTTGTTTTACCACAACCATTGGGACCAATCAGTGCGATGCGATCACCTCGCATGACTTGTGCCGAAAAATCGTTAATAATAACTTTATCATCAAGGCGATAATGCATATTTTCGAGTTCAAAAATTAATTTTCCTGAACGTAATGATTCCTCAACTTGCATTTTTGCTGCCCCTGTGACATAACGACGTTCTGCATGCTGTTTTCGCATCTCTTTTAATGCTCTAACACGGCCTTCATTACGTGTCCTGCGGGCTTTAATACCTTGTCTGATCCAGACTTCTTCTTGTGCTAATTTTTTGTCAAACTCCGCATGCTGTAACTCTTCAACCCGCAAAGCTTCTTGTTTACCTATTACATAATTATCATAATTGCCAGGCCAAGAGACTAATTTACCCCTATCTAAATCAACAATACGTGTCGCCATTGAACGTATAAAAGAACGATCATGAGAAATGAAAACAATGCTGCCTTGAAATTCTTTAAGGAAAGATTCTAACCATGTGATTGCTTCAACATCAAGATGATTTGTTGGCTCATCTAAGAGTAATACTTGAGGCCCACAAACTAATGCTCTAGCCAAAGCAGCTTTACGTAACCAACCACCTGACAATGATGATAATGGTGCATCAGCATTTAATCCTAATTGCGTCAAAACAGAATTGATGCGACTATCGATCAACCAAAGGCCTTTTTGTTCTAATTGTTCCTGTAATTGTGAAAGTCGCTTTAAGTTATTTTCACTAGGATCGTATTCTATTTCTTTTAAAAAATTGTGATAATTTTTTAATTGTTCAGCTTGTTGGCTTACGCCTTCTGAAACAAAGTCAAATACTGTTCCCCCAATATTACGAGGGGGATCTTGTTGTAAACGCGATACGACTAAATCTTGTGTATAAATCAATTGTCCATCATCTAACGCTATTTCTTTATTTAATATTTTTAATAGTGTTGACTTACCTGCGCCATTTCGCCCAACTAGACAAACTCTTTCATTTTGTTCAATATGTAAGTCAGTATGATCGAGTAAGGGAGCATCACTAAACGATAACCACGCATTTGTCATATTAATTAACGACATAATTACTTATTCCTTTATTTTATGGCGAATAAGCCAACAATTATGAATTTTTTGATTACGTGCAAAATCGGGAGACAATGTTTTTGCTGTGATATTTTCAACATCAACACCTAACTCGCTAATTGCTTGTTGATCCAGTTTAAAACCACGTTTATTGTTAGAAAAAACAATAATCCCATTTCGTTTCAACAATCTGATTAATTGTGCTAATAAATCAATATGATCGCGTTGAACATCAAAATTCTCTTTCATACGTTTAGAATTTGAAAAAGTAGGTGGATCAATAAAAATGACGTCAAATTGTTCATTGGTTTGTCGCAACCAACTTAAACAATCTGCCTGAATGAAACGATGTTGACGGCCGGTTAATTTATTCGCTTGTAAATTACGCTCAGCCCATTCAAGATAAGTACGTGACATATCTACCGTTGTAGTAGTTTTTGCCCCACCCAATCCGGCATGCACCGTTGCTGAACCCGTATAAGCAAATAAATTAAGAAAATCTTTTCCTTTACTAATCTCACCTAACCGACGTCGTATTAATCGATGATCTAAAAATAGACCGGTATCAATATAATCAGTCAAATTAACCCATAAGCGCGCGTTGTATTCAGATACCAGAAAAAACTCGCTTTTTTGAGCTAATTTTTCATATTGTTGTTTACCCTTTTGTTTTTCTCTAACTTTTAATACCAAGTTTGCTGGCTTAAGTTGTAAAACATTTAATGTTGCGTTAATAACATCAAATAATCGTTGCCGGGCTTTTTTAGGATCAATTGTTTTCGGTGCGGCATATTCTTGAATAACAACTTTTTCACCATAACGATCAACCGCAACATTATATTCTGGTAAATCCGCATCATATAATCGATAACAATTAACCCCTTCTTGTTTTGCCCACTTATCTAATTTTCGGCTATTTTTTCTTAGGCGATTAGCGTAATCAACAGCCGTTTCACTTACCGCTAGAGAATGCTCAGATCGCGAAGACGTCGCATGCCGAGTTCCCGGCGTTAACAGATAATTTTTCTGCACACAATCAAGTGCGCCATTTTTGGCTTTAAATTGCCGTTCAGAGCGTAATTGCAAACAACTTAATAAGGCAGGTGATCCACTAAATAATGATAAGCGCCAGCCAGCAAAATAGTGTTTAACACGTTGACCTAATAATGTGTAAAGTGCAATCAAGGAAGGTTCACTTTCTAAGCGTTCACCGTACGGCGGATTACTTAAAATTGTACCTGTTACCTTTTCCTCAAGTGGGTTCGTTAATAAGCTTAATTCTTGCACTTCAAAATTAATGACATGATCTACTCCAGCTTGCCGCGCATTATATCGCGCAATATCGATTACGCGTTTGTCCTTATCGTAACCGAAGAATGCGTGCGTCACGTTATTGATACCAATAGAGGCGCGTTGTTCGGCATCTTCAACAACATTGCGCCAAATGGCTTCATCATGCTGAAGCCAGCCATAAAAGCCCCAATAGCGCCGGGCTAACTGAGGCGCCATATCAGCAGCAATTAATGCTGCTTCAATCAATAAGGTGCCGGATCCACACATAGGATCAATCATTGGGTTATTTTTTTTCCATCCAGAACGCAAAATAATCGCGGCAGCTAGGTTTTCTTTGATAGGGGCAACGCCTGTTGCTGAACGGTAGCCGCGTAAATGCAAACTATTACCACTCAAATCTAAAGAAAGTGTTGCCGTCGTTTTATTTAAATAAACTGCAATACGGATATCAGGCTGTTGTTTCTCTATTGTAGGACGTTGTTGCATGCGTCGAGTAAATACATCAACAATAGCATCTTTAACTCGCAATGCACCATATTGACTATTACGGATTTCATCATTTGTACCTGAAAAGGAAACAGCAAATGAATGATTAACATTGAATAGAGAAGGCCAATCAATCGTATTAATACCTAAATAGAGATCCATATCACTATGAACTGAAAATTCCTTAATTAACAATAAAATACGTGATGCCAATCGACTCCACATCAAGCAATAATACATTTGTTTCATATCCGTCTGAAAATAAACACCACCTTGTACTATTTTACATGATGTTGCGCCCAATGATTCAAGTTCGTTTTTTAGCAACTCTTCCAGTCCTTTAGCTGTACTGGCAAAAAGCGTTAAATTGTTTAAATTAAATTTCATAGCCATCTGTATTCAATAAATAAATTATGCTGCATTATAACGAATGCCTTCATTAATGTCCTACGGGATTACATTTACTTTAATATATATAATTAAGTATGGCAGGCTAAGAGCAAAAAATAGCAGCACTTTGTGATTACAAAGGTTCTCACACTGTTATCATGTAAACAATAAGTAAATAGGCACAGTTAAAAAACAAATTTTAGTGATGATACATTTTGTAGTTACCGGTATAAATTAGGCGATTAAACTTATCATAATAAGTAATATGTCTTTTAAAATACGTCATCAAAAAGAGTCATATTCAGTTATTACAATAGATTAGGAGTCATTATATGGATATTATACTTATTCAGTTTAGACTGCATTGATTTCTGTTATTTAAGCCAACCACAGAAGAGAAACAATAATAACATTATATAATAGAATCTGGTGACATAATTGTGCAAAAAATATTACATTGCTAAAGGGAAAGGATTAACCTCAGAATGTTCATTAGAAACAACCCGAATAAAGCGATCATTCATTACTTTTAAGAATTCACCTAACATCATTCTTTTTCCTGACAAATCACAGCTAGGTTGAGCTAATACACATGAACTCGCTGATTCACCAACGTCTACGACCATAAAAAAGATATTTTCGTTATTATCTAATTTATTTACAGCAATAATTTGCCCTTGTTGTAGTGACAATGTATTTCGTTGTGGGGTAAAATACCAGCTTTTAGGTAAAAGCGGTTTTAAAAAACGTTGTGCCGCGATGCCATTTAATACCAGTTCTGCGCGTAATGTGGCATTAAGCGGTAATGAACAACAGCATTCATTAAAAAGATGAAATAATCTAACATCATCAACTGTGAAATTTGTGGGTGGAAAGGGATTGTTTGCCAATAATTTACTAGAAAAACGTGATCTAAATACGACCTGACTAGAAAGCACTAGCATAACTCGATCGTATTCAGGATCAAAATACCAATACCAGTTATCGTCAGGTTGAATCATTCTGTTGCCATTCCTATTAACTAAAAGCGAATAATATAAGCAATAATAGATAGGAATACTATCAATAAATCATATTTATTTACATATTGCCTATTTTTTATATTGTCAGGTGATAATTGCATATCATTTAGACTATACATAAAACTATACTGTTCACGTGTAATAACATATTTATTAAAAATAAGCATAGCAATAACTACTTATTAATAATATTGTATTAATAGTAATAAAAAATAGAAAGTATTAACTTTTCCTATGTCATTTTATTTAATAACGAATAGACTTAGATTCAGTATAGTGAAAGTATAATATTAATTAACTGACTTCATACTGTTTTATATGAATTAATAATTCAATAGCCATAACCTGAAATAATAATATAACGTATTGATTATAACATATTAGTAATAATTTATCTAAAATAAATGATTTTTTATTCAATGTATTTATTATCATCAAAGACTATTAATCTTTTGTATAGTGGTGTAATGAATACATTCTTTATAAAAGATAGATTAATTTTTATAAAGGAAATAAATAAGCTCATTATCTTTTTTCTAAAAAGCGATATTAGTATAAATATTCAAATTATCATTGATAGCTTGATAACATCAATTAATCTTACTGCTATTATCCTTTACCTTCTCTAAATGAAGGATACAGTGTCAAACCACCATCGACAAATAATGTAATACCTGTCACATATTCAGATTGTGATGATGCTAACCAGGCAGCTGCATTGGCAATACTGTCTGGTTCACCAATATATCCCACCGGGATCATTCCTTCAAGCTCAGCCTTCTTAAAAGGATCATGCATTTTTTCTTTATTAATCGGTGTATTAATCGCGCCTGCACCTATGGCATTTACACGGATACCTAATTGTGCATACTCCAATGCTAAAGTTTGCGTCATCATGCGTAAACCACCTTTACTGGCAGCATAATGAACAAATGTTGGCCAGGGGATGATCTCATGAACTGAAGATAAATTAATGATATTACCTTTTATCTTATTTTTTACAAAATAAGCCAATGCACTACGAGCACCTAAAAAATAACCAGTAAGATTAATATCAATTATTTTTTGCCAATTTTCTAGTGTCATTTCGTGAGAAGGGGCAGGATCTTCAATCCCAGCATTATTAACAAAGATATCAAGATGTTGAAATTGGTCGAGTGCAGTATTTACAAGCTTTTGCATCGTTTCTTCTTCTAAAATATCTCCTTGAAAAGAGATCGCTTTTCCTCCTTTATTGACAATTTCATTAACAAGTTGATTTGCTGCTTTTTCATTAGAATGGTAATGAATGACTAAACTCATCTTTTCATCCGCAAAGCGACGACAAATTGCTGCGCCTAATCCGCCAGAACCTCCTGTTACAATTGCAACTTTCCCACATAAATCTTGATACATAATGACCTCAGTAACTAATAATAATTATGTTAAAGTATAGGTCATTCTATTTTAAATAAGATCGTATTAATTTTATAAAAATTACCCTATTTATATGAAAAACATTAGTGTAAATAAAATAATTGCTGCAGGATAAACTAATAAAATTAAAAATTAAAAAAAAAGAATAGCGAGTAACGTAAATGACCAATTAATCAAAAAGTATTATCTACTATAAATTGATACAACCAAAATGTTGTATCAATAATAAGTAAATTTAGTTAAATATAATTAACTATATCTTTAAGTAAACGTGGACCATGATAAATAAACCCAGTATAGAGTTGAATGAGTGATGCACCTGCTGCAAATTTTTCTTTTGCCGCAATAACTGAATCAATACCACCAACACCAATAATAGGAATACGATTATTTAATTCATTAGATAATCGTTTAATAACATCTGTACTAATTAATTGAATCGGCCTACCACTTAGGCCCCCTAGTTGTTCACAATGATTCAACCCTTTGACTAAATCACGTTGCAATGTAGTATTTGTAGCTATAATACCATCAATATTATGACGTATTACACTATCAGCAATTTGAACAAGCTCAGCTTCTGTTAAATCAGGCGCAATTTTCAATGTAATGGGGACATATTTTTTATATTTTACCTTTAATTCATTTTGACGCTGTTTAATTGCAGATAATAAATCATCAAGTGCTTCACCATATTGTAATGTTCGTAAACCGGGCGTATTTGGGGAAGAAATATTTATCGCGATATACCCTGCGTGAGTATAAACTTTATCCATGCACGTGAGATAATCCTCTTTTCCCTTTTCAATAGGAGTAACTTTATTTTTACCTATATTGATACCGATAATCCCCCCATAACGGCTCTTTTTTATATTGTTAATTAGGTTGTCCACACCTTTATTATTAAATCCCATACGGTTTATTAACCCCTGAGCTTCAACTAATCTAAATAAACGTGGTTTCTCATTACCCTCTTGTGCTTTAGGGGTGACTGTGCCAACTTCAATAAAACCAAATCCCATCATACCTAAAGCATCAATACAATCACCATCTTTATCAAAACCAGCTGCTAAACCTACCGGATTTTTGAAGGATAATCCCATACAATCCACTGATTTTGTCGGTAATGCTTGCCGAATAAGAAAATTAAATGGAGTTTCTGATATATGCTTTAACTGACGAAAAGTAAATTCATGTGCTTGCTCAGGATCTATTTGAAATAAAACTTTTTTGATAAGCGGATAAAACATATGTTCTCCAACAATAATTTGCATAGGTAATACTATTATTGAAGATCATAAAAAGGATTAAAAGAAAAACATGATATAAATGTAAACTCACATAAGATACGATAAGTAACTATGAGAGATCAAAGCTATTTTTACAAGTTAACATACAGTAATTATTTAGAATAGTTAGTTTTATATTGATCTTATTTTATCAGATAGCGACTTTTATTCATTGATTTACAAGGAATTAACGACTGATAAACACCGCTCAAAATACTTATCACCTTAATAATAGTCATTCACTTGATTATTTAAACTATTATTCTATGCATAAGAATTCTGTTTCATTTTTCGCAGTTAATTATTCAATAGGATCTATTCATTAAATAACACATTGCGACTTATGAAGTGATACTCTTTATCTTTCTATAAAATGAATCTCAGTGGTTATTAGCAATAACGTACTTTTATTTATTGCTATTTTGCAATCATATTAACACTAAGAAAACATGTATTGTTGTTTTCTTGGTAACGCCTTCCCATATGATAGATATGCCTAAGAATGAATGACCTTGCGTATTTATTGAGGATTTATTCACATAGATTTAAATTAATTGTCATTGCATAGATAACGTATAAATAACATCATTGAGTAAATTTGCTAAGATTATGTCTTATTAAAACATGAGGATCTTTTATTTGTGGGAAATGTTTAGGTATAGATCAAGTTAAGTGAGTAAATGTAATTTTTTACAGCATAAAATACAATAGTCGAAAAAACACTACGTTATATTCCCGCTTTAAGGGCCGGAATATAACGCTTTCTACTAATAAGGTCGTTTATACTAATTAACGAGCAACATTACCTATTATATTAAGTAGTTCCCATGGACGATTAAATGGTGGCGCGTAAGCAAAATCGATAAGACTTAATTGCTGAGTAGACATCTTAAATGTTATTGCTAAAGAGAGTGTATGTAACCGCAATCCAGCTCCATCACCACCAATAATTTGAGCCCCCAAAAGACGCTTACTTTCTGGATTATATACTATTTTAATATAAATATCCGCCTGTCCAGGATAATAATTAGTATGATTTTTATCTTTAATCACTAGTGTTTTATAAGGGATATTTTCTTGTTTGGCTTCATTTTCGCTTAATCCAGTTCGGCCAATCTCGAGATCAAGCACTTTGATTAATGCCGAACCTAATGTCCCAGGGAACTCGACCTGCTGTCCTACTAAATTTTCACCAACAATGCGGCCAAATTTATTGGCTATTGTTGCAAGAGGCAAATAAACATTTCGTTGTTTTATCTGATGCCATACGCTTGCGCAATCACCAGCCGCATAAATATCACTTATAGATGTTTGCCCATATTTATTTACTTTTATAGCACCATTATCAAGCATAGCAATACCGCTTTGTGCTATAAAAGAAGTATTTGGTTTAACACCAGTACAAACAATAACTAAATCAGTCTGATAATGACCTAGATTCGTTTCAATACCTGTGACATAGTGCTCCCCAATAATACTGGTCACCTGCTCGCCAACGTGAACTTCTACCCCTTTCTTACGCAATTCAGTAGCTAAAAGCTCGCTTATTTCAACATCGACGGCATCAGGCATGACATGATCAATACGCTCTATTAACCTAACTTGCTTTTTTTGTTTTATTAATGCATCGACAAGCTCTAATCCAATAAAGCCTGAGCCTATTACTGTTATAGTGTTGCAAGTTGGATCAGTTATTGCCTGCTTTAATGTCAAGCCATCATCCATGCGACGTAAAGTATATACACCTTTAAGATGAATATTATTGATGGGTGGGATTATTTCTGTTGCCCCAGAGGCTACCATCAAACGATCATAATGCGTGGTAAATTGATTGCCATTATATTGAATAGTCAATGATTTTGTTTCTACATCAACCGCAATAATACGATGGCCTGTTTTTACTTCAATGCCTTTTTGAATAAAATACTCTGGCGTAAATTCCGCCATAAAACTTGGATCATCAAATTCATTTGCTACATAATAAGGTAAGCCACAGGCACCAAATGAGATTATCTCACTGGATTCATAGACAATAATGTCTGCATCTTTATGCATTCTTCGTGCTTTTGCTGCGGCACTCATTCCCGCAGCTTCACCACCAATAATAATAATTTTTAAAACCATATTCGTGTTTAACCACACCATTAATTGATTTAGTAATATTAACGTTTATCATATTGATATTAATCTTAAACATTAATGAGCCAATTCATCTTTATCTAAACTAACCTGTGCAGCTGAATTAAAAATTTGCATATCTGTCTGACCTAAAATTCGACTGGTAATAGTACCTGCAGTAATTGATCCCGAAACATTTAATGCTGTTCGTCCCATATCAATTAATGGCTCAATAGAAATTAATAATGCAGCTAATTTAATCGGGAAATTAATGGTTGAAAGTACGATTAATGCAGCAAAAGTAGCACCACCCCCAACCCCTGCAACACCAAAAGAGCTAACCGCAATGATAACGACAAGAGGTAACATGAAATTTAGTGAGAGAGGATCTATACCCATAGTAGGCGCGATCATAACAGCCAACATAGCTGGATAGATACCTGCACAACCATTTTGTCCAATTGTAGCCCCGAATGACGCCGAAAAGTTTGCAACATTTTCACTATTACCTAATGCTTTTATTTGGGTACGAACATTCATTGGAATAGAACCTGCACTGGTCCGTGATGTAAAAGCAAACACCAATACTGGGATAATTTTTTTTAAATAGTACCAAGGATTCATACCAACTAAAGCAATCAATACTAGATGAACAATAAACATAAGAATGATTGCACTATAAGATGCTAAAACAAAATTAAACAAGTTGAGAATATCAGCGTAATTGGAGCTTGATATAACTTTTGTCATTAATGCCAAAATACCGTATGGTGTTAATCTTAATACTAATGTCACCATTCTCATAGTAATAGTATGAGCAACCTTTACAAAGCCTTCAAAAGCATTAAAGACTTCTGGTTTCTTAGCACTGATCCCCGTTGCAGAAATACCAATAAAAACAGAAAAGATCACAACAGCAATTGTCGATGTTTTACGTGCTCCTGTCATATCAGCAAAAGGATTAATGGGAATAAATTCTAAAATCATATGAGGTAATGATTTATTTTCGACATTGGCTAACGTCTGTTGTAATTTTGCAGCCCGTTGCATTTCAGCAATCCCTTCAGTTAATCCTGCAGCTGTTAAATGAAAAGCCTCTGAAACCACTATACCAATTATTGCCGCTACCATCGTCGTAAAAACGAGTATACTAATCGTCAATAACGTAATTTTCCCAATCGAAGCACCATCTTTTAATTTAAGAATAGCCGAAATAATTGATACCATAATTAATGGAATAACAATCATTTGCAAGAATCGAATATAGCCCGTACCAACAATATTGATATAATCATTCGTATAATAAATGATCAAACTATTTTCTGAATAGAGAAACTGCAATATAGCACCAAATACGATGCCTAATAAAAGACCAGAAAATACTCTTTTAGTAAAAGAGAAATATTTTTTCTGCATCCAGAATAAAATACCTAGTAATACAGCAAAAATAAATAGATTGCCGACTACACTGTAAACCATAAAATTCCCCCCTTAGGTATAATATTTTCAGGCTAGAGCTTATTTGGTTGAAGACAACCTTATACCTTATTATTTAATATTAAAATATGTATTATGTGTAAAACATCTAAAACAATCTTTTTAGTCGCCGTTAAAATAACTAGCATAAAATTTTCTGCTTGAATTTACATAATTCAAGCTCAAATTCCATCTCTTTTTTAACAAATAAATGCGGATGTCTATAAAATCATCGTATCATACATTAATTAATCAATATTAACGATTACTTAATTATTTTATTGATATCTTTCTTTGCAACAAGATTAATAAGTATTTAATTTTATGCCGTGTGAAATAACGTTATAAATAAGATTCACTTTTCGAATAAACACAAAAAACCGCTGCAAGTGCAACGGTTTTAAGATTATATCATTTTTGGGGATGTTGTTGCCCGCAAAAACTAGTTAAGACGCTCTTTAATCCGAGCTGACTTACCAGTACGTTCACGCAGGTAATAAAGTTTAGCTTTACGAACGGCACCACGACGCTTAACGGTAATTGCGTCCACAATTGGAGAATGTGTTTGGAACACACGCTCAACACCTTCGCCGTTAGAAATTTTACGAACTGTAAACGCAGAATGCAGACCACGGTTACGAATTGCAATAACCACACCCTCGAATGCCTGCAAACGTCTCTTAGAACCTTCAACAACCCATACTTTAACTTCCACTGTATCGCCAGGGCGAAAAGCAGGGACATTTTGCTTCATTTGTTCTTGTTCGATTTGTTTAATAATGTTACTCATAATATCTCTCTTAATCCTAGATAAACTGAATCTATTAATCCTGCTTATTAGCATGATATTCACTCTGGAATTCTGCCAAAAGCGCTAGTTGCTCGTCAGTCAGAGCTAGGCGTTCCAGAAGTTCAGGTCTTCTAAGCCAAGTTCGGCCTAAAGACTGCTTCAATCGCCAGCGACGAATTTCAGCATGATTACCCGACAATAATATTGCCGGAACCGCTTTGTCGTCTAATACCTCAGGGCGAGTATAATGTGGGCAGTCAAGTAATCCTGTCATAAATGAATCTTGTTCAGCAGATCCTGAATGCCCAAGGACACCTGGGATCATGCGTGCAATACTATCAATCAGTACCATGGCGGGTAATTCACCACCACTTAAAACATAGTCACCGACTGACCATTCTTCATCAATTTCAGTTTGAATAACACGCTCATCAATACCCTCATACCGACCACAAACAAAAATCAACTTTTGATGCGTCGCCAATTGACAAACACCTTGCTGATCAAGTTTGCGCCCTTGAGGTGAAAGGTAGATTACCTTTGTACCTGTACCAGCTACAGCCTTTGCTGTGTGAATGGCATCCGTGAGTGGTTGTACCATCATTAACATGCCCGGTCCCCCTCCATAAGGGCGATCGTCTACTGTTTGATGTTTATCATGCGTGAAAGCACGAGGGTCCCAGCATTCAACACTCAACAGACCATTCTTCACTGCACGGCCAGTAACCCCATATTGCGTAATCGCCTGAAACATTTCTGGAAAAAGGCTAATGACACCAATCCACATAAAAACGGTTCCGCGAAGTTGCTGTATTAACGTAATTTAATAAATATAATTAAATAGTCATCAGGGGCTAAAAATCAGGATCCCAGTCAACAATAATTAATTTTGTTTTGAGATCAATCTGCATAATAACTTGTCCTTCAATAAACGGAATTAACCGTTCCGTCTTACCAAAAGCATCCTTCAAATTCGCTTTTACGACTAAGACATCATTAGATCCCGTTTCCATCATATCTGTTACTTGACCTAAATCATATCCTTTCGTATTTACAACCTGACACTTCATAAGATCTTTCCAGTAATACTCACCCTCTTCTAAAATAGGAAGCTGATTTTCTTCAATAAAAAGTTCTTTATTCGTTAAAGAATTAGCTAAATCACGATCATCGATACCTTTTATCTTCACGACGATTTCGTGGTTATGCCATCTCCAGGATTCAAGCTCTAGTTGATGCCAATTTGCCCCTTGTTTAATAAACCAGGGTTGATAATCAATAATACTTTCAGCAAGTTCAGTTGATGAAAACACTCTTAACCAGCCACGAATACCATAGGCAGAACCTAATTTACCCAAAATAACCGGTCTATTTAATTGAGTACTCATCATTATCACCAGGACATGTTATGCTGTTTTATTAGCATCTTTGATCAACGCACCGACGCGATCAGAAACGGTTGCACCTAAACCAAGCCAATGATTAACACGATCAAGGTCCAAACGTAAACGTTCGGCTTTACCTGTCGCTAATGGATTAAAAAAGCCAACACGCTCAATAAAACGACCATCACGCGCATTGCGGCTATCAGTGACAACAACTTGATAAAATGGACGCTTTTTAGCGCCGCCACGAGCTAAACGAATTGTTACCATAACATCCTCTTATATAAATAAAACATCATATACCCCATCGAGGTTAGGGACATGACGCTATATAAATGGGCTAATATATTTATCGCATTGTAGTCCATATTAAAATCTATAACATGAACAGTGCAACACCATAATAACTATTAGCCTTTGCCTTGCACCTAAAAGGTACAAAACTATACCAAAAACGCTGTTCAGCAATCACTGAACAAAACACCCATTTACCATAGTTTATGATAAACGGGGCGGAATGATACCCTATTTTACCTACTTTTGCTACATATCAATGTATTATTCTGTAACTAAGCATACGGGTTTAAATGGATTTAAATAGAATAGAAGAAGAGTAGACAATAAGAGTAAAATAAAATTCAATTAATCTAAAGCAATAAATATATTATTCTATAATATTACTATTTTAGTAGTATTAAATATACAACATATTATTATATTAAGTTATATTTATTTATAAAAATAAAAAAAATTAAAATTAAATATCTAAATAAAATAAAGATAAATAAATTAATATAAAATTATATAGAATAAATTATTGTTTTTTTAAATTATATTTTTATAAATATAAAAAATACGCGCTGTTTTATAGCGCGTATTTTACATCAAAAATAAATTAGTTATTTCTAATATTTATTAATTTTATTTATTATTTATTTTTTGCTGCTTGTGGTCTATCTTGTTGACTACCATCTTTTTTCTTAGCAATAGGTTTTTTTGCAATGCCTACAGCACCAGGTAATGTAGTAGCAACTTTACCACCAATAACTGAATTAACTGTTGATTTTTCAATAATATTAAACATATTTAATTCCCTATATATTTGTTATATCACTATAAATAAAAGCCAAATTAAAAAATTTATTTGTTAATATAAAAATTAAATAAAATGACTAACTAAAAATTAAAACTGCCAATAAATAATATTTTATTGACAGATAATATTATTGTTTCTAAAAACGCTATTTGTCAATATATAAATTTAATAATTTATATTATTTTTATATTATTTGTTAATTAACGGCCTAATATTCCCGGCGGAATCATTCCTTTCATTCCTCTTAACATTTTAGCCATTCCTCCTTTTTTCATTTGTTTCATCATTCTTTGCATATCATCAAATTGTTTAAGTAATTTATTTACGTCTTGAACATGAGTACCAGACCCTATAGCAATACGACGCTTGCGCGAACCTTTTATTATACCCGGCTCGGTGCGCTCTTTAAGGGTCATCGAATTAATAATTGCTTCCATTTTAACTAGAATTTTATCATCCATCTGGGATTTTACTGCATCAGGTAGTTGACCCATACCAGGTAATTTGCTAAGCATATTTGTCATCCCGCCCATATTGCGCATCTGTTTTAATTGATCCAGGAAATCAGTCAAATCAAACTTATCCCCTTTTTTCAATTTGCGAGCTAGTTTTTCCGCTTTCTCTCGATCAACATTGTCTTCTAACTCCTCAATAAGAGACAACATATCTCCCATACCAAGGATTCTTGAAGCAATACGATCTGGATAGAAGGGTTCCAAAGCATCAGTCTTTTCGCCTACGCCAAGAAATTTAATTGGCTTACCGGTTATATGACGAATAGATAATGCAGCACCACCTCTAGCATCACCGTCAGTTTTTGTTAATATAACTCCTGTTAACGGTAATGCCTCATTAAACGCTTTAGCGGTATTTGCCGCATCTTGCCCTGTCATAGCATCTACAACAAAAAGTGTTTCAACTGGATTAATTGCAGCATGTAATTGCTTTATTTCATCCATCATTGAACTATCAATATGTAAGCGTCCAGCTGTATCAACAATAAGGACATCATAGAATTTTAATTTTGCATGGCTTAAAGCACTATTTACAATATGAATAGGCTTTTCATTTGTATCGGATGGAAAAAAATCAACATTAATGGATTCAGCCAATGTTTGTAACTGTTTAATTGCAGCTGGGCGATAAACATCAGCCGAAACAACTAATACTTTTTTCTTGTACTTATCTTTCAATAATCGAGCAAGCTTTCCAACACTTGTTGTTTTACCTGCGCCTTGTAAACCTGCCATTAAAATAATGGCAGGAGGTTGTGCTGCCAAATTTAATACACTATTTTCTGCGCCCATAGCAGCAGTTAATTCATCTTGAACGATTTTTACAAATTCTTGCCCTGGTGTTAGACTTTTATTAACTTCTTGACCAACGGCTCGCTCTTTGACTTGATTGATGAAATCTCTTACTACTGGTAATGCTACGTCAGCTTCAAGTAAAGCCATACGTACTTCTCGCAGCGTTTCTTTAATATTATCTTCTGTTAATCGACCACGACCACTGATATTACGCAGTGTTTGTGATAATCTATCTGTTAAATTTTCAAACATTGTTTTATGCCCAATAGCCTTACTGTCATGATATTTTCTAATTGCTCAATTATAACATGAATTGAATGACTCGCTAAACGTAGTCAATAATTTAGGAACGTCCATCATATTTAAAAACGTCTTATTGGAAGTAATACGACTAAAGATTATACTGCCTATCTCTGACTGGCATTTTTGAAATCGACTGTTCACGATGAATATAGCAGCGATATTAGCAATTATTTGTTATTTTATTAGCTTGCGCTTTATTGTGCCGAATTTTTTTAAAAAAGTATCTAGGAATCAATATAATAATTTGCTAATTATTAGTGCGTTATTCTTCCATACCGTTTCTCTTTACTTCAATGTATTTAGTGTTGGCATCGGAAAAACATTAAGTTACTTAATGTCGCGTCAATAATTAGTTTAATCATCGGCATAATAATGACAGCCGTTGCCACCATTAATAAAGCCTGGTGACTATTACCTATTGTTTACAGTTTCGCTATTATAACTTTATTAGCATCAGCCGCTATGCCAGTCATTATTATCTACCCCT
The DNA here is from genome assembly GCA_945288535.1 of uncultured Enterobacterales bacterium. Classification (GTDB taxonomy): domain Bacteria; phylum Pseudomonadota; class Gammaproteobacteria; order Enterobacterales; family CALYQQ01; genus CALYQQ01. Next base: position 86,298 of record CALYQQ010000010.1, read on the forward strand.
GTGAACAACATTTTGTTTTATTAATTCATATTATTACATCACATTTTGCTTATGTTATTTTAATAATTGCCACATTATATGCTCTTCAATTAAGCTAAATTAATTTTATGCTTAGGCACAAAAAAATTAATTTAATGCAAGACATGCCACCACTAATGGAAGTAGAGCGAAAGTTATTTTATTTTACGCAATTAGGTTTTATTTTGCTTTCATTTACGCTATTTTCCGGTTTTATGTTTAAACAAGAACTTTTTAGTCCGCAAACTATTCATAAAATGATCTTATCAACACTCTCGTGGTGCATTTATACAATATTATTATGGGGCAGAGTAAAAATTGGCGTGGTAATAAGATCTTTTTATTAAGTCTACCAGGTAGCGCGTTATTAACATTAAGTTACTTTGGTTGCCGTTTGATTCAACTAGCTGCGCATACCTAATAAGTTAATTTGATAACATCCTTGTATCTTATACCCATTATTCCTGGCATTTTATGATAATAAAAAAATTATCTATCAGCGACGAATTAAGTCATTACCATAACCAATCCATTTATATGTTGTTAATGCTTCCAGTCCCATTGGTCCACGTGCATGCAATTTTTGAGTACTTACAGCCACTTCGGAACCTAAACCAAATTGTGCTCCATCAGTAAAACGCGTACTAGCGTTAATATAAACTACGGCTGAATCGACATGATTAATAAAATAATCTGCATTTTTCATCTCTTGCGTAAGAATAGCATCTGAATGTTGACTACCATGTAGACGAATATGCGCAATTGCTTCATCAATATTGCCGACAATAGCCACATTTAAATCAAGTGATAACCATTCATCATCAAAATCACCTTGTTGTATTGGTACGACGTTAGCTGGACCTTTTTCCAGAAAACAAAAAGATGCTTTATCAGCGTGTAAAGTTACGCCTTTTTGAGCAATACGCGCAGAAAGTTGTGGTAAAAAAGTGTCTGCTATTGCACGGTGAACAAGTAATGTTTCTAAAGTATTACATGTACTTGGTCGTTGTGTTTTTGCATTTTCGATAATCGCCAGCGCTTTATCAATATTGGCGCTTTGATCAACAAAAGTATGACAAACACCAATACCACCAGTAATGACTGGAATCGTTGATTCTTGTTTGCAAAGTTTATGTAACGCCTCGCCACCTCGTGGAATAATCATATCAATATACCGATCAAGCTTAAGCATTTTTGTCACTAATGCCCTATCTGTATTATTAATAATTTGTATAGCTTCAGCCGGTAGCTTGTGTTCTTTTAACGCTAACTGTATAACATGTCCTAACATTTGATTAGTAAATGTTGTTTCTTTTCCACCACGCATAATCGCTGCATTACCTGTTTTTAAACATAACGCAGCTATATCAATTGTCACATTAGGCCTGGCTTCATAAATCACACCAATAACGCCTAATGGTGTTCTACGTCGTTCAAGGCGTAGCCCACTATTAAGAAGACCACCATCAATAATTTGGCCGATAGGATCAACTAATTTACTTACCTGCCGAACATCATGAGCGATCACAGCTAATCGATCAATTGTTAAACGTAACCGATCAAGAATAGCATCGTTTATTCCTGACTGACGTGCATTATCAAGATCTTTCTGATTTTCATTAAGGATTTCATGCGCATTCTTTTCTAATAAATCCGCAATAGTTAATAATACTTGATTCTTTTCTGTACTACTTAATTGGGCTAATACGTAAGATGCCTGTCTGGCTGTACGCCCTATTTCTTCTAACATTAACTTTGGTCTCCTTAACTAAGGACAAGTATAAAATCAAACAATTTTATCCGTGCTAAATATAATAAATATTATGGAAAAGACATCGGTATAGACAAATATTATCGAATAATCATATCATCACGATGAACAGCAACAGCACCATATTCATAACCTAATATTGCACTGATTTGCTGAGAATGATGTCCAGCTATCATTTTTATTGCATCGCTGCTATAACGACTAACACCATGTGCCAAAACCCGATCATCTAATGATAAAATCCTGACAACTTCACCACGTGAAAAATTACCTTTTACCTGTAAAATACCTTTAGGTAATAATGAGCTTCCTCGTTGTTCAATAGCAATAACAGCACCTTCATCGACAATAATATCACCTGCGGGTGGTGCACCAAAAATCCAGCGTTTTCGGTTTTCTAATGGTATTTCTACAGCATGGAAATGTGTACCGACAGATTGATTCTCAATAACATCTTCTATTACATTAGGACGGCTACCTGCGGCAATAATAACGTCAATGCCCGCTCGACAAGCAATATCTGCCGCCTGAATTTTCGTTATCATACCCCCCGTTCCTAATCCTGAAACACTTTCCCCAGCTAATGCTCTAATTTTATCATCGATACATGTAATATCGCTTATTAATTCAGCATCTGCATGATAACGAGGATCCGCAGTAAACAAACCCGTTTGATCGGTCAATAATAATAATTTATCTGCCTCTGCTAACACTGCGGCTAATGCTGAAAGATTATCATTATCGCCTACTTTAATTTCCGCTGTTGCAACAGCATCATTTTCGTTGATAACCGGAATAATTTGATTATCTAATAAAGCACGTAACGTATCTTGTGCATTAAGAAAGCGTTCTCGATCTTCAAGATCTGCTCGGGTTAATAGCATTTGACCTATATTAATAGCATAAATAGAAAATAGTTGTTCCCACAATTGAATTAATCTGCTTTGTCCCACAGCAGCCAGTAATTGTTTTGACGCTATCGTTGTAGGTAAATCAGGATAGTTTAGGTGTTCACGACCCGCCGCAATTGCTCCTGAAGTAACAATGATAATTCGATGTCCATTAGCATGTAAGCGAGCGCATTGACGTACTAATTCAACAATATGTGCTTTATTTAAACAACGAGAACCAGCAGTAAGAACACTGGTCCCTAATTTAACTACAACTGTTTGATTTTTATTCATAATACTTACTCTATAAATAAATTATGATGCATCTTTGCTAAACAAAGTAATATTCTTATTGCATTATTAGTATTTAAATACCTATATCATGGATTGATTGCCCATATCGTTAATTTCTTTTGTAATTGTTACCGAATACAAAAAAATACCGAATAACTAGCATTCAGTATTTTTATACACAACTCAGTTAACTAGGATATTTACACTATACTAATTGTTTTTTAATCCACTGAGTCATTTCAATTGCTGCTTTATGCAAAGATGCTTTGAGAGGAGATGAGGGAATTGATAATACTTTACCTTGTTGTGAAGATGATGCTATCAACTTGGCGTCTTCTATCGGACTTAACTTATCATTCTCTATAGCAATCGCAAACATAGGTGTCATACAACGATGGCCAAGTAATCCCTGATTTTTTAAAGAATAACTCTTTAATTCTGCTTTAAGTAACTCATCTGATACTGAAGATAAGCCAAGCCGGCTAGCTAAGACATCTTTATACATTTCTGACATACTATCAACTAAAATACCTGATGTCAGCCCGTAATGTACCATACCAGCAAAAGAAATAGCGCCACGTAATACTTTTTGCTCAAGATAAGCTAAGCGAATTGCTGCATTAGCAGCGGACTTTATCCCTAAAATAAATATATTAGACCGATCCACCCAAGGTAATACAGTAACCTGCTTTAATATTTGCTGATAAAGATAACTTGTATCAAATGAAAATTTCCATCGTGCACTATAGCCTACGCCCGGTGCATCTATTGATAATAATGCCAAGCCTGCTGGCGCAAAAAAATCATAAAATAGTCGGTGATGGTCATGTTGTAAACTATCAAGATTACTACAAAGTATAATTGTCGGGTAAGGTCCTTTCTCTACATCGGGCAAATACAGAAAGCCATTTACTTTATTATTATCAACAGTAAATTCGACTGTTCGACATTGATGAGATAATAAAATCGTTGCTTCGTTATATGTTTTATAAGAAAAAAGCTCAATTTGGCTAGCTAAATTATCATTTTTCAAATGAGGATAGCTTGCTATGCTATAAAACATTGATGCTTTTAACCAATATTGGCTAGCTAGTAAAGGCGCTGTTTTAACGGTCTCTAATGCTTTTTTCTGCCACACTGATGCTTGTAGGGCCCATTCATAAATCCAATTGCCTTTCTTGTAACCAATCACTGTATCAAAAACATGCTCATGCGTTCGCGAATTAGTTGATATGACTATGCGCGCTAATACTTCCGATAATTCGATAGCATTAATACCTCGCCATGCCCAAACCGCTTTATCAAAATCACGATACCAACACCTCGCATTCAGATCTTTTTTTACACCGTCTCGCTGAATTAATGTTGATGTTTCGGGACTATTTAATACAGGTCTAAATAATGTTTCCGACAAATTTGCTTTTGACACATTTTAGCTCCACATCAGTAGTACAACCCAGTCAACTAAATAATACACTTATCCTAACGATAAGTGTTTATTTAAGAAAATCATTATAGAGATGGTAAAGTAACGAATATTAATCATTACCTTCTATTAATGGTTTGATAAATACGACACCGGTATCCCAGGGCTGCTCAATCCAAGTATCTTGTGAAATATCAACCACATAATCGTCAACCAAGGGTTTACCCAAAGGTTTAGCAAAAATTGTAACGAAATGTGCTTTTGGGTACATCTCACGAATTGCTTTTGCTGTACCGCCTGTATCAACCATATCATCTATAACGATAAAACCTTCGCCATCACCTTCTGCACGTTTAAGTACTTTTAAATCTCGTTGAGAATCGTGATCGTAACTAGAGATACAAACTGTATCAACATGACGGATCCCTAGCTCACGTGCAATTATTGACGCTGGAACTAAACCACCGCGACTGACTGCAATAATACCTTTCCATTGTGTTGCTGGTAATAGACGTTTTGCTAATTTTCGCCCTTCTACTTGCAACATATCCCAAGTAACAATATATTTTTGACTCATATGATCATACTCCGGGTGTTTGTTACCCTGGTTTTAAATAATAAGTAAAGTTTAACGAATTTGCGCAAGATTATAGAGATGCTGAGAAAGAAAAACTAGTAATTATCAATACAAAACATAATGATTAAGCTAATATGACGCTTTTATGACATTTTTTTGATTATATATTCTATATAGGAGAGCTTATTGTGTCCGATATATCTCATTTATCACCAACTTCTTTATGGCGAGTTTTCGATCAAATTTGTGCGATACCTCATCCGTCTTATCATGAAGAAGCATTAGCACAATATATAATTAAGATGGCCAAACAACATAACTTATTCGTTGAACGGGATAAAGTTGGTAACATATTGATTCGTAAACCAGCAACGCCCGGTATGGAAAACCGCCTACCTGTTATTTTACAAGCCCATTTAGATATGGTACCACAAAAAAATAGTGATACTCAGCATGATTTTACTAATGACCCAATAAAGCCTTACATTGATGGTGAATGGGTAAAAGCACACGGAACGACATTAGGTGCTGACAATGGAATAGGCATGGCCTCAGCACTTGCTATTTTGTTTGATAATAACAGTGAACATGGTCCATTAGAAGTTTTACTAACAATGACTGAAGAAGTAAGCATGTTAGGGGCTTTTGGTCTGCAACCTAATTGGTTACAAGGACATTTTTTAATTAACACTGATTCAGAAACAGAAGGTGAAATTTATATAGGTTGCGCTGGAGGTATCAACGTCACAATTGATATTGATATTAGTTATGAGGCTCTTCCCGCAGGTTATCAACCAATAGACATACATTTAAAAGGCCTTAAAGGTGGTCATTCGGGTGCCGATATTCATTTAGGATTAGGGAATGCAAATAAATTGATGGCGCGTCTACTAGCTAGTTATAGTGAAAAAGCCCCCTTGCGTCTCATGACAATTACAGGTGGTTCGTTACGCAATGCAATCCCTAGGGAAGCCTCAGCTGTTATTGCCGTACCACAGGATCAGGTACAACACCTACAAAATTATATTAATGACTATCTGTATACTATTCGTAATGAATTAGCATTAACAGAACCCCATCTCACAATAGTTTCACAACCTATATATTCCTCAGATCAAGTATTCTCTCTTGATAGTCATAATAAAGTAATTAACTTATTAAATTGTTTACCCAATGGTGTTATTCGTATGAATGATGCTATTCCTGATATTGTAGAAACATCATTAAATATTGGAGTAATTAAAACTACAGAGAAACATGTCAATATTACTTGTTTAGTTCGTTCACTTATCGATAGTGGCAAATTTTATGTTACCGACATGTTAACTTCATTAGCTAAGCTGGCAGATAGCACCATTGTTATTGATGGTGATTATCCAGGGTGGCAACCTAATCCTGATTCAGATATTTTAAAACAAGTACAACAAATTTATCATGACCTATTTAATTTAGCACCTGAGATAAAAGTTATCCATGCCGGACTAGAATGTGGTTTATTCAAAAAACCTTATCCAATGGTAGATATGATATCTATAGGTCCTACCATTCGCAGCCCTCATTCACCTGACGAATGCGTACATATCGATAGCGTAAATCGCTATTGGCAATTATTGACAGCACTATTACGTACTATGCCGATAAAAAAATAATACATGCTTTACTCTGATACTTGACTTAATTAAGTAACAGAGCGTGTTGCTTATTTTTTACCAAGCCGGAAATGATAATTGCTTTTCAATGACAGGGTCAATTAAGGTAACATGTAAACCAACAAGCCTTACACCACGATCACCACGGCGCTCATGCCAAATCTGATAAGCAATATTAATAAGGTCATCTTTATTTAAAGATGGCCAAATATGTTCTTGTGTTGTTAAACGAAAGTCATCAAATTTAAATTTTACACCTTGCCGTGCAATTCTTAAATCAGGTTTTGTCTTAGCCAGCCTGTTTTCCAATTCAGGATAAAGTGTTTCTATAACTTCAAGGCAAGATGACCAATCATAAATATTAATAGCTAATGTTGTCTCTACACCAACTGATTTTCTTTGGCGATCACTATTAACAATACGAGGATCAATACCATTACATCGTTCATATAAAATTCTGCCTAATTTGCCAAAACGTCGAAGTAATTCTGCTAAATCATAATTACGGACATCCGCGCAATGAATAAGCCCTAATTCTGCCAATTTTTTTGCTGTTACTTTTCCTACCCCTGGGATCTTGTTTAGTGGCAGTTGTAAGATAAATTCATCCATCTGTTGTGGCGATATAACAAATTGTCCATTAGGTTTATTAAGATCAGATGCAATTTTTGCTAAAAATTTTAAAGGTGCGACACCTGCTGATGCAGTAAGACTTAACTCATTAGCAATTTTCTGCCGAATTTCTTGCGCAATAAGTGTTGCTGAGCCGTGAAGCTGTGTTGTTTTAGTAACGTCCAAGTAAGCCTCATCTAATGATATCGGCTCAATTATTGATGTATAACGTTGAAATATACGATGAATTTGTTGAGATATTTCTTTATATAAAGACATTCGCCCCGTAACAACTTTTAATTGAGGGCATAATTTTAACGCTTGCGCGGTAGACATAGCACTATGGATACCATAGCGTCGAGCAATATAATTAGCTGTACAAATCACACCTCGGCGTTCAGCTTTACCACCGACAGCCATCGGAATACGTGACAATGATGGATCATCTCGCATTTCAACCGCGGCATAAAAACAGTCCATATCAATATGGATAATTTTTCGCATGACTTAACATCTCAATAACAATAGCTGTATAAATATACAGCTTGGCAGCCAATATTTCAAGTATACTCGTGTTAGTCACGAACAAACTAACCATAACGTATTTTATTATCAATAACCGTATTAACAAAAATCAATATTGTTATAAATCAAATAGTCATATGCGTAATCAACTATATTTAATATAAATAATGTTCTTTTATGCATAATGATAATTGTCAGCGTCTAGAGAAATTTGCTAATATTTTGATGTTTATAGTAACTTAATGATATAAATAAAAATAATTTGCTGATTATCTAAGTATTTCCAATTTTTGTATCGATAAAATCACTAGTTTTATTTATAAATTAGGTAAAATAATAAAATTTAACTATAAAATATTATAATAACTCATTAATTTAACTTTTAAATTGCTAAGGATCTTAATGAAATTACAAGGAATGTTACTTTTAATTGTGATATTAATCACATCTATCCCTTTCTCAGTTAATGCTAATAAAGCGCATAATTATAAACTTAATCCATTATTAACTGATGAGAAATTATCTCAAGTAGGGTTACCTATCTATATTCGTATTTTTAAAAAAGAAGGTATCCTTGAACTTTATGCTAAACAAAAATCGACATTTCAATTAGTAGATTCTTATCCTATCTGTAGTTATTCTGGTGATTTAGGCCCAAAACAGCGATTAAATGATAAACAAAGCCCTGAAGGTTTTTATATAACAAAAATGCAAATGCTTAATCCTTATAGCCAATATCATTTATCATTTAAATTAAATTATCCCAACCAATTTGACAAAAATAGAGGTAATACAGGTGGATTGATTATGATTCATGGTGGTTGCTCATCTATTGGATGTTATGCTATGGGCGATAATAATATTGAAGAAATATATTACTTTCTTGCTCAAGCTCTACAACATGGCCAACCTTATGTAAACATTCATATATTTCCTTTTCGTATGACAAAAGATAATATGCAATCTTATGCCGATTCTACTCATTATGCTTTTTGGCAGCAATTACAACCAGCCTATGACTTTTTTGAACGATATAAACAGCTTCCAGAAATTAGCATACAACATAATAGTTATACATTAGTGTCATCTATACCCGAGTCGTAAAAAATAACAAAGATAAAGGATGTATTCACTGATTTATGCAATAATGAATATACAAAGCAAACGATTTAATCTAGAAAAGGATACTCTTCTTGTCACACAATTATATAATTTTATGGCCTAAATGAAATAAAATAGCCTGGCCTGATTGAACTTTTGTCCATTTTTCATTAAATGTCAGTGGCTGAGTTGCGATGATACTAACAATATCTGTAGCCGATGCCTCATACTGGAAGTCAACTTCGACATCATCATCTAATAATTTAGCACGACCAAAAGGAGCTGTACGTGTTATCCAATGTAAGTGCGTGGAACAATATGCATAAACATACTTGCCATTGGTAAGCAACATATTAAATACCCCTTTAGTTTGTAAATAAGCGGCACACACTGTCACAAAATCGAATACAGATTTCCAGTGAACCGGCCTACGTTGATAGCGACATGATAATTGGTGTAATAACCAACAAAATGCATGTTCGCTATCCGTTTGCCCAATAGGGCGATGGTGTCCCGTTGCTAACTTTTTATAACCTTTTAATTGCCCATTATGGGCGAATGTCCAACTTTGCCCCCATAGCTCTCTAGTAAAAGGATGTGTATTTTCTAATGCAATACTGCCCTTGTTCGCCTGTCGAATATGTGAAATAACTGCACAAGATTTTATTGGATATTCTTGTACAAATCTGGCTATTTGCGACATATAACTGGGATGTGGGTCTTTAAATGTACGACAACCTTTTCCCTCATAAAAGGTGATTCCCCAGCCATCTTTATGTGGTCCAGTTTCACCACCACGCTTAATTAATCCTGAAAAACTAAAGCAAATATCAGTCGGTACATTTGCGCTCATTCCCAAAAGCTCACACATCCTTATCTCCTTTCATAAAATGGTTTGCTTATTTAATTCATTGCCATTTCTTTCTCAATCAACAAGATAAGAATATGAATAATTTTAATATGAATTTCTTGTATACGATCGGCATAACCAAAATGATCTACTCGTATTTCAACATCAGCTAATCCTTGCATTTCCCCCCCCTCTTTACCCGTTAATGTTATTACATTCATATTATTACGCCGAGCGGCTTCAATAGCATGGATAATATTTGCGGAATTACCTGATGTCGAAATGCCTAATAATACATCACCGGGACGACCTACAGCCTCTACATAACGAGAAAAAACAGCATCATAACCAAAATCATTACCTACACATGATAAATGGCTGGGATCAGAAATGGCTATTCCTGGATAACCAGGGCGATTTTCACGATAACGGCCTGTCAATTCTTCAGCAAAATGCATAGCATCACAATGTGATCCTCCATTACCACAAGAAAGGACTTTCCCTCCGACTTTGAAACTATTAGCAATTAGCTGGGCAGCCCGTTGTATTGCTTCAATCTTACTTTGATCTTTTATAAAGTTATCTAATACATTGGCTGCTTCATTTAATTCACTACGAATCAAATCACGATACATAATCACCCCATTATTTAAAGAAATTCATTTATCTTAATCCTAAAAATAACACGTTAACACATTGTTATACTTATTTTTCTATATTATTTATTAAATTAATCTGATTATTATTCGCATTACTGTCATTTAAATAAGAACAGTAATCTTATTATCACTTAGATAATTAGCGTAATTATTTTTATTTGGTATAGTTTGTCGCCGTTGTTTTTTTAGTTAATATGACTAACAACCGCTAAATTAAGTAAATACAACGTTTAAATTACGTATGTATAGTATATGATACCAAAGTGGCTTTATGTATCATGGGGTAATAGGAATTCCTATTATTTATTTTACATTAACCCCACGAAGCACCAATTATTCTACTTATTTTTTATATGCGATTTATTGATTAACGTCGCATAGCAATGATTAGCGGTCTCTCGATAATCGTATGAACATAGTGAGCATGGTTTAATGCCTTACACTTTATCTATTTACCAAATAAACTATTATGACGTTGTATCTAGCTTATTTATCAATGACTATATTAGGATTAGGCTTAATTACGCCATAAGCAATTTCCTTTTTTACTCACTAAATTAAGGCGCTCTTCATGCTGAAGTAATTCCTGTTCTGATGCATAAATTATTTTTAATTCATCAGTATGATTATCAAGCCGTTGAATAGTATTACCCACGACGGCCTGCGCAGCTTCATATTCATTAGCAAAAGCAATCGATGTTTGACCACCTGTCATCGCCAAATAGACTTCTGCTAAAATCTCAGCATCGAGTAATGCACCATGCAGTGTTCTACGACTGTTATCAATATGATAACGGTCACATAATGCGTCTAAATTATTTCTTTTACCCGGAAATAATTTCCGTGCCATCGCCAATGTATCTGTCACCTTACAAAACGTCTCTACTGTTGGTAATGGTTTTTTTAATAAGCCAAATTCATAATTGATAAAGCCAATATCGAACGATGCATTATGAATAATTAACTCGGAATTACGTATAAATTGATAAAAATCATCTGCAATAGCCGAAAATAGCGGTTTATCCATTAAGTCTTTATCACTAATACCATGTACTTTATAAGCATCCGGATCGACACTACGATCAGGTTTGATATAGACATGAAAATGTTCACCTGTTAAACGGCGATTTATCACCTCTACGGCCCCAATCTCTATAATCCGATGGCCTTCAAAATGAGGGCCACCAGAAGTATTCATACCCGTTGTTTCAGTATCAAGAACAATTTGTCGTGTTATAGTAGTGCTAATATCCATCATTTTATGTCACACTTAGTCAATATTATCGTTAATTTAAGTCTACCAGAGAATAGTTAATGAAGCAGATAGAAATTTTTACAGATGGTTCATGTTTGGGAAATCCTGGTCCTGGAGGTTATGGTATTGTCTTACGTTATAAACAGCATGAAAAAAAACTGAGTGCTGGATATTTTTTAACGACAAATAACCGTATGGAAATGCTTGGAGCCATACATGCCTTACAAGCATTAAATGAATCATGTTCCGTTATATTAACATCAGATAGTCAATATTTACGCCAAGGTATTACACAGTGGATCCACAATTGGAAAAAGCGAAATTGGAAAACAGCTGATAAAAAACCAGTACGTAATCAAGATCTATGGCAATTATTAGATATGTTAGCCAATAAACACACTATTCATTGGAATTGGGTGAAAGGGCACGCAGGCCATGTTGAAAATGAGCTATGTGATCAACTTGCTCGTAATGCAGCATTGACCCCTACATTACAAGATGAAGGTTATCAACCTGATATTTAAATTAAAAAAAGAATATTCATTCCAACTTCGTTTATTCTTTATAAAATTTATTATTAACAATGATAGGTCGATTAGCCCATCCTATTTTCCGAGTAGGATAATAATGTGGCAATAACATGAGCGGAATTGTTTTCTTTCTTGCTATAATAAAATTAATGCAGCCTAACGAAGGAAACAATGAAAGCATAGTTTTACTAAATCGAGCAGTCGATGGTAAAAATGGAAATGTTTTAATAGATAGCACTTCATAATTTAATAAGGATAACCAATCTATTAGTCTAGCATTACTTATTAAATGACCGGAATAAACGGGGTATTTTTTGTTAGAGATTAAATGGGTCAAACTGAGTAGACTTGTAGCATTGAATCCACTTATAATTAACCAGCCATCATCTATTAAAATACGATCTATCTCTCTTAATAATTGATGTGGGTAAAAAATGTAAGGGAGTAAATGTAAAGCTAAACAAGCATCAATAGATTTTTCCTGGAAAGGCAATTGATAATAATTACCTATAACATCGAGTTTATTACCTGTGCAAGCAAAATTAATATGATAATTTATATTACATTTATGCGTATCAAGCTGCGTACTTAATGAGCCTAGTTTTAAAAGATAACGTCCAAATAATTTGTTTAAGCAAGAATTAAGCTGTTGTTGTATCGCCTGTTGATAAAATTCACCTGATGATATGTCTTGCCAGTGCTCAGGATAGTTAATTACTTGACTTGTGGCGGTTGCCTTTATCATCTTACCATAACCTTCATTCTATTTTACAGAGGTACTTAATATGCATATGCAGCTTATTGCTATACCTACCTTTACAGACAACTACATTTGGTTATTGCGAACTACACAACAGGCTATCATCATTGATCCAGGTGATGCAATGCCTGTCATTAATTATTTACAAAAAGAAAAATGTCAACCTGCTGCAATATTGTTGACACATCATCATTGGGATCATACCGATGGCGTCGCCTTATTAAAACAACACTATCCTGATATTGCAGTTTATGGCCCAAATGAAACAAAAGATAAAGGAATAAATCATTTAATTAGTGATGGAGATCATATTGTAATTGGTACATTTCGTTTTTTAGTTATAGCTGTTCCCGGGCATACACTTGGTCATGTCGCTTACTATTGTAAACCTTGGTTATTTTGTGGTGATACACTCTTATCTGGTGGCTGCGGTAAAATATTTGAAGGAACAGCACAACAATTGTATCACTCTTTAAATAAACTTGCTTCTCTTCCTGATGATACGCAAATTTGTTGCGGACATGAATATACATTATCTAATATGAAATTTGCCGCGCATATTCTTCCAACAGATCCAGATATTCAGCATTATTTACATGAAGTTATAAAAAGACGTCAACAATCACTTTCCACCCTACCATCATTATTATCTACAGAAAAGAAAATAAATATATTTTTACGCTGTAATTCCATAAAAAAAACACAGACTATTCTGCCAGCTAATTCATTGAGTTCTCCAGAAATTTTATTTGCTACGTTACGTCAATTAAAAAATAGCTATTAGTTTTTAGTTGTTAAGTACAAAAAAGATCAGTATCATCGGCCAACTTTATAAAATTTAAACAACAATATAAAAAAATGAAAGCAAAAGTGATCCTTTTAGCTTCTGTCTTGTTGGTCGGTTGCCAATCTCAATTTACATATTTAGATGGCTCGTCAAAAATGCATACTTCGGAAATTTCACTCAAGACAAAGCAAAATAATACTGTTTATGCCTCTTTGGACTGGCTGAATGTTAACGATGAAAATCTTTGGCAATATTTAGGCAGTGAAATTAATATCGCTATACCTGAAAATAAAAAAATTATCAATGAACGTAAACGTTATCTGACACATAAAGTTTATCTGGAAGATATTGCGCAAATTGCCGAACCGTATATGTACTGGATTATCACTGAACTCAAAAAACGTGATATGCCAGTTGAGTTAGCGTTATTGCCTATAATAGAAAGTGCATTTGATCCAAAGGCGACATCTTCAGCGCAAGCAACCGGACTTTGGCAAATTGTACCAACTACGGGTATTTATTATGGGTTAAAACAAAACCAATGGTATGATGGTCGTAATGATATCGCGGCCTCGACTACTGCTGCGCTTACTATGCTAAGCAAATTACATGATATGTTTAATGGGGACTGGCTATTAGCTATTGCCGCTTATAATAGTGGCGAAGGCCGGGTATTAAATGCAATAAAAGCAAATAAAGCGAAAGGAAAACCAACAGATTTTTGGTCATTAGATTTGCCACAAGAAACATCTATCTATGTACCTAGAATGTTAGCATTAATTGATATTATTAAGCATCAAAAGAAATACGGCATAATATTACCTGATACGGATCCACGTAGAGCATTGGAACAAATTAATATAGGCCAACAAATTGAATTGAGTAAAGTGGCTAATATGACAGGTTTATCTATTACAGATATTAAAAAATACAATGCAGGTTATAAGCATTCTGTGACACCACCTGATGGTCCTCATACTATTATGCTACCTAGATTGTATAGTCGCTCTTTTGCTGAACGCATAAAAAAACAATCTGATGTCTTTATTGACCAAATGACTTATATTAGTTCTAGCAATGAATCCATTGAGCTAATTGCTGCTCGTTATAATAGTAATGCTGATGCAATAAAAATCGCTAATCAATTAGATAAAAAGGATAAAACAATTACGAAAGGTATGATATTGACTATTCCACAATTTAGCAATGAAGTCACCTTGAGTTTAGAACAAGCACAATTATTAGCACAACAAAAAATAATTACACCCCGAAAAGGAACGTATAAAGTTATTTCAGGCGATACTTTATCAACTATAGCGAAAAAACTTAACGTAAAGACAAATGATTTAAAGGAATGGAATAAAATTAAAGATGCGAATAAATTAAAACTTCATCAAACCATTCATTATTTAATTTATAGTAATAATTTACGTAAAGTTATATATAGCGTTAATATCGGTGATACCATGACAAGTATAGCTAAAAAGTATAACGTCAATATTAATGATGTATTACAGTGGAACAGCGAAATACCTAATATTCATCAATTAAAAAAAGGTGAGCAGCTTACGCTTTATATAAATTAATCAATTTTATATGGTTATTGATAGTTAATCATATTTTAATTAGGAAAATATAATTAACTATCATTTTTTCTACTATTTAATCACTGTTTTATGTTGTGGATCCATAAAAAATCTAACTTTTAATAGATTATGATCAGATGCGCACGTTTCGAAAACAGATGCTTCAAAAAAATCTAAGTCACGGTAAAAAACAAAATCTAAAGGTAGCCCAAAGACTTTTTTCCGAAAATCCCGGCGAAATTTAACTTTTTGTAGTCCCATTTGATGAGTTAATTGATAAAGTATTCGCAAGCGTCGTCGATTCCACGTATTAAAATCGCCGGCAAAGATTACAGGTCCCTTGTGTAACATAATTGGCTCAACAATCGCTTCTAATTGTTGCTTATAAATAGAACAACCAATACTGAAATTAATCGCATGTACATTTACCATCATTAATAAACGACCATCATAAAGGGGATAGACGGTGATTAATGCTGATTTGGGTAAACGTAATAAAGGTTCATTTTTTATAAAAGGACAACAATAAACAGGATGCGCTACCGATAGTGTCATCACTCCTGAGGGATGACTAGCTAATGTCAAGGCCGGGACTTGATCTGCAACTAAAAAATGTGATGTAGCAAAATTAACTAATTCAGGCGTAGTTTGTGCTTCCTGCAATAAAACCAATTGACAGTCGTGTACATGTTGTTTTAAAACCGACAACCAATCTGATTTTTGTTGTTTAAAGATATTCCAAACAACAACCGAGAGGAAACCTGATTTCGCAATAGGTTGATCAATATCCATTTGACTATCAGTATAAATTTCCTGAATCGGCTGCTTTGCTCTATAACGTAATGCATAATTTTTTTTTGTCATTATGATATTAAAAACCACATAAACCAGCTATTTATTAAGCTAAAAATCCCAAATAAATTATCCTTAAATTTAACAACAATAATTTATTATATAATCGAATAATAATAAAATTTCTTGTTATGGTATAAGCTTATCGCTATAACGATAGTTATAGTCTAGCATTTTTATATATAAATAAATGTACTCTCTTTATTATTATTTTAATATGAGTTTATATAATATTTTTTATTTTAATTTTACGCAAAAAAATAAAATAGTTTACATTTTATCTTTCCTATAATAAATTTAAACCCATTTACTAGTACAGTGATTTTATTATGTCCTTTATTATAAAATAAAACAATAAAAGTATTATTCGAAAGGAGTTACACTTGTCTTCAGCAAAAATTGAATTTTATGGCAGTCGACTCATGGTATTAATACCAGCCGTAGTTTTTCTTATAGTTGCAGTTTATCTATTTATTTTTGAAAAAGTGTTTGATATGGCCGGTTTAGCCATGGGTGGTTTTTTAGGCCTTATTGTTGGTTCTTTCTTCACTAAAAATAGTGTTAATTATTGGAATGGTGCAATTAACGGTATTTCAGCTCCACTCACCGGAGTACTCGTATGTATACTCGTCCTTGCAGGCATTTTCTCTGCAATGATGAAATCCGGTGGCGTTGCTGATGGTTTTGTCTGGCTTGGAACACTCACGGGTATAACAGGCGCTACATTTTGTATGTTCACTTTTATAACCTCGGCAATTATTGCTACAGCAACCGGGACATCAATTGGTACAATCTTTGCCACTGTACCGGTTTTTTATTCGGCTGGAGTTCAATTAGGAGGAGAGCCAGCGATGCTAGCCGGTGCTATTTTAAGTGGTGCTATTTTTGGTGATAATCTTGCCCCAGTATCGGATGTAACTATAATTTCCGCAAGCACACAAACCTATGCAGAGTCAGGTGAAACAGCTGAAGTGGGTGGCGTGGTTGTATCCCGTAGCCCTTTTGCAATTTTAGCAGCTTTATTGACTATGCCAATATATTTATTATTAGGCGGTAATGGTGGCATCGCAGCCGTGGCAATGGAAACTGCATCCCCCACAGGTCTTATCATGCTGCTTCCTGTCGCTATATTAGTGTTAGTTGCTATCGTTACTAAAAATATTTTTTCAGCCTTGATCTTTGGTATTATTTCGGGATTAATGATTGGTTTAAGCTCTGGCCATCTGAGTTATGAACATATCTTTTCAGTTAAAAACGATCAAATTAAAGGGATTTTATATTCAGGAATTGGTGATATGGCAAGTACGATTATGTTATGCCTTTCCCTTTTTGCTGTGATCGGTATTTTAGAAAAAAGTGGTACATTGAACGCATTGACCAATAAACTCTTAATGCATAATAAATCGTTAACTCCCCGTAAAGCAGAAACTATTCTAGCCTTAGGCGCCATAGTTTGTTCAACTGTCTTTGCAGGTGTAACAAGTGCCGCTTTAATTTTATTTGGCCCAATTGCCGATAAAGTAGGTCAAAGTACACAGCTCCATCCATTTCGTAGGGCGAATATTATTAGTTCTATGGCTAATAGTATTCCTGTTGTTTTACCCTTCAGCGCCTTTGTTTTTGTCGTCATGATTGCTGTAAAAAAGCAAACTCTAGGTAGTACAATTACTCCCTTTACCTTATTTTATAGCACTATTTATCCCTGGGCATTATGCTTTGTTTTTCTGCTAAGCATTTTGACTGGTTGGGGGCGACGTTTTGAGGGTAAACAACGCGTGCAATTAAAGCAACAGCCTAAATTAAATAAATAGGAAAGGATAAATAAAATGAACGATAAATTGAATTCTTCAAATAACGACAGTTTTGCATTATTTAATCTACATGTTGAGGTTATCGAAAGTAATCGTCCTTTTGTTTGTTCACATCATATTGGTCAAGGGTTTGATGTTATTGGTGAAAATTTAATATTTCCAAGCGGTGGTAGTTTTTCACTGTATGCTTTAGCTGCTTTGTTACCTTTATTGCCTGCTAAACAACGTATCACTGATAGTAATGATTGGATGACAACAGATATATTAATTGCTTGCCCCGATCCTTATTGCGGTGCTCAATTTAAAATCAATAGAACAAAAAAATGCACTTTCCGACATAGTGAATGCACTGTAGTGCCATTGCCAACAGATCAAAATAATGGATAATTAAGTCATGATAAATCAATATACTACGTTAACATCAACCTATCAAGCTTGTCGGATCATTAATGGCGGTTGGCAGTTGTCAGAAGGGCATGCACTTCAGGGAAAACTGAATTTTACTGATGTATTAAAAGCATTTCATCAATTAGTTGATGCTGGGTTTAATACTTTTGATTGTGCTGATATCTATACAGGTGTTGAAGAACTCATTGGTGAATTTGTAAAGCAACGTACTCAAATAACAGGTAAGGATGATATTCAAGTACATACTAAGTTTGTTCCTGACTTATCCGTACTCAATCAAATTGATTATAACTATGTTGAACGGATAATCACACGAAGTTTAAAACGACTTAATAAAGAACGTCTTGATTTAGTTCAGTTTCATTGGTGGGATTATGCTATACCAGGGTGCATTGATATTGCTGGATATCTTGTTCGCCTGCAAGAAAAAGGATTAATCGCAAATCTTGGTACAACAAATTTTGATACCAAACATTTACAACAACTCGTTAATGCGGGTTACCCTTTAGTCAGCAATCAGACACAATATTCATTACTTGATCGTCGTCCCGAAAAATCCATGGTTGATTTTTGTCTAAAGAATAATGTCAAATTACTTTGCTATGGTGCATTAGCGGGTGGATTTCTGTCAGAACGTTGGTTAAATCAACCCGCACCGAAAACATTAGAAAATCGTTCTTTAGTAAAATATCGCTTAATTATTGATGATGCTGTTGGATGGCAAGGTTATCAGTTATTATTACAATTGCTTAAAAATATTGGTGATCAACGTGGCTGTAGTTTATCAAATGTTGCTGTACTTTATATTTTACATAAAAAAGCCGTTGCATCGGCAATCATTGGTACGCGTAGTGAACGCCATATTCATTCAAATCAAACGTTATTTTCTACAGATATTACAAAATCAGATATTCAACAACTTGATGATTTTCTGAATCACTATTCAGTTCCTACTGGAGAACCTTTTGAGTTAGAACGTCAACATGGTGGTAAGCATCGTAATATTATGAAAATGAATCTTAATGATGAATAATTAACGATAACTAGGAAGGAGATATATTAATAGCTCCTTCTTCGTATAGCTGATTTAACTATTTTTATCAGATGCAATTTAATAAAACCAATTTGTGTATTTTATTTCTTGAATCATTATTAAAGTACATTAATATACTAATTAATAATGTTAGTTATTACTTTATTTAGTGCTTTTTATATTGTCTTTCTATTTTTTAATGCATAATAACTAGTTAATTTATATTATTAATATTTTAAATATTAATAATAAGATAATTATATCGATTTTTATATTTCCTATCACTATTGCTAATAAAAATAATTCGTTATAGCATTTAATCATTACCTATAATAATGTTGGCTGGAATAGCATATGAATAATAGTGCTCAAAAAAAAGTTAAGCCTGCTCGAATTACCCCATTTCTCGTACAAGTTAAAGCTATTAAAGATATAACACCTGGCATACGGTGCATAACATTTACAGCAGATGCGTTACGTCATTACCCTAAAAATTGTGAAGGACAACATTTAAAAATCTTTATTTCTCATTCGCTTCAAGCTAAACCAACCTTACCTGTACTATCTAAAAATGGTCCCCTCTGGCCTACTAATGAAGTACGATCTATTGTTAGGACATATACAATCAGAGCTGTCCGGCCCGAATTACAAGAGATCGACATTGAATTTGCTATGCATGATCATAGTGCACCCGCTATCAATTTTGCTAAATCGGCTCAACCTGGAAATTGGCTAGGTATTTCAGGTCCAGGAGGTGACGCATCTCACCTCTTATTAGCGCATCATATATTTATGGCTGGAGATCCTTCATCCTTGCCGGCAATAACGGCATTAGCTGAAAAAATGCATGCTAATACTCAAGGAAAAATTATCATACGTATTGATAAACCGGAACATAAACGTGCGATTCATTTACCTAAAGGGGTTGAAATAATATGGGTTGTCGGTGATATAAGCCAAACAGCAACACTTATTGAAACTGTCAAATTGTGGTCACTTCCTACTAATGATGTGGCTTTTTGGATTGGTGGTGAAGAACAAATTGTAAAAACATTACGTCATTATTTACGACAAGAAAAAGAATATAATTCAACACAAATGTATGCAATACCTTATTGGCGCTATGGTTATAATGAGGAAAATTACCATAATTTACGTCATCAACTTATGGATAATTAAAAGAATATTTTAGTAACGCCAAATATTCTAATGCATCTTAGATTATTTAATAGCATTAATAATGTTGAAAATACACTCTCACATAGGCTAATTTAGTCGATATGTATACTTAGGTCATTTTGTTGCCATTACGTAAATGGATTTATATCGGATAAACTTAATCTTAATAGGGCGATAATAGTTATAGATAACCGCATCTATTTATGTAAAAAACTACTGAAGTTAACCATATGTATATGGCTGATTACGATAACTACTCTATCGATATAGAATGTGATCTATTTTTTAAATAAAATTAACCTAAAATATAGCAATTAATAAAAAAGCCCTTCTCTTTTGCAGGGCTTTTGATATATAGCGTTATTAAAAAATAACGCATCCATTAAAATAGAATATCGATCATCAATATAATGACTTCTGTTATAATTATTAGCCAGGCTAAGGTAAATTATAAATGTATAAAACTTATTACAATGGAGTAATTCTTTTTACCTCATAACCAATATTGGTAATAGCGGAAGTAAGTGCCTCATTACTTATATCATTATCCATTTCAATCGTTGCTATGTTTGTTGCTAAATCAACTTTAGCAGAAATGATCCCTGGCATAGCCCGTAGCACATTTTCGACACGCCCAGAACAGTGCGCACAACTCATTCCTTCAATTAGAATGTGTTTTTTCATAAAAATACTCCTATTTTCTGTTGTAACGGCTTCATTTAAAACTAAGTCAACTTTTGCTTGATGTGTTAATTCGTTGTTAGTTTTCTTTACACAATGTATTGGTTTAAATAACCGCAAACGTAACGCATTTAAAACTACGCACACAGAACTTAAACTCATTGCGGCTGCGGCAAACATTGGATTTAATGTCAGACCAAAGCTATGGTAAAAAACACCAGCTGCAATAGGAATACCTATGATATTATAAAAAAAAGCCCAAAATAAATTTTGTCGAATATTCCGCATGACAGACTTGCTTAATTGAATTGTAGTAATTACATCCAGCAAATCATTTTTCATTAATACAATATCCGCAGATTCGATTGCAATATCAGTACCTGCACCAATAGCAATACCTACGTCAGCTCGCGCTAATGCAGGTGCATCATTGACACCGTCACCTACCATTGCAATTTTTCTCCCTTGCTCCTGTAAGTTACGAACTTGATACTCTTTATCTTGTGGTAAAACATCAGAAATAATATGCTTAATTCCAATCTGTTGTTGTATCGCTAATGCTGTTTTTGCGTTATCGCCAGTTAACATGATTACATTAATTCCCATATCATGTAATTCATCTACAACTTGACGACTGGTCTTTTTAATTGCATCCGCAATAGTAATAAGGCCGAGTAAATATTGGTCATCAGTAATATAAAGAACGGTTTTACCCTGATTAGCTAAAAGTTCACTATGATGTAAAATCTCCTGTGGTATGAGGATACTCTGCGCATCCAATAATTTTTTATTTCCGGCATAATAGCGTTTATTTGCTACTAATCCACTAATACCTTGCCCTTCAATTTGAATAAAATCATGTACATTAATCAAAGAAATCGTATGCTGGGCCGCATAATTGATAATAGCTTTTCCTAATGGATGTTCAGAGTGGTTTTCTAGGGATGCTGCAATTTGTAATATATGATCACTTTCATTAACTGTCTTTTCTTCAAGCACAATCAAATCAGTCACAACGGGTTTGCCTTCGGTAATAGTACCGGTTTTATCCAGTATAACAGTATCAATTGCTTGCGCTATTTCTATCGCTTCAGCTGATTTTATTAGGATACCATATTTTGCCCCTTTTCCCATTCCAACCATAATCGCAGTAGGCGTAGCCAAACCTAATGCACAAGGGCAAGAAATCACTAATACCGCAATACCAATAGATAAAGAGAAGTCAAAACTATATCCTAATAATAACCACGTTACTGTTGCAATAATTGCAATGGCTATAATCGCTGGAACAAAAATACGACTAATCTTATCAGCAATACGCGCAATTGGCGCTTTTGACGATGTTGCTTCATCAACCAATTTAATAATTTGTGATAATGTGGTATTTTCGCCTATATGCGTTACACGCATTAAGAAATAACCTGACGTACTGATCGTTGCGCCAATAACATGACTACCATTTTGTTTTTCAATGGGTAAACTTTCACCTGTGATGGTAGATTCATCAATAAATGCTCGCCCTTGAATAATAATACCGTCAATTGGAATAGTTTCACCTGCCCTTACAACAACAATATCATCAATAGTAAGAGTGCTTGTATCAACAATACTCTCTTTACCACTACGGATTACTGTTGCTGTTTTAGGGACTAAATTAACCAAATATTCAATTGCTTCAGAGGTTTTACCTTTAGCCTGCGCTTCAAAAAGTTTACCCAATGTAATTAGCGTTAAGATCATCGCCGCTGATTCAAAATAAAGATCCATGGAAAAATGGCTTGCCATGGCAAAATTATTTTGGCTAATTGCATAGCTAATTTTGTAAATTGTGTAAATACCAGATAAAAGAGCGGTCCCCGAGCCTATAGCGACTAATGAATCCATATTTGGCGCACCTGCCAAGAGAGTTTTAAAGCCAGTACGATAATATTTATTATTCACAATGATAACAGGAAGAACTAATATAAATTGGCTAAATGCATAAATGAAAATATTACGCTCACCAAGAAATATATCAGGAATAGGTAAACCGAACATATTTCCCATCGATAGATAAAATAAAGGTAAAGTAAAAAGTAACGAAATAAATAAACGCCACTTCATCTGCTGTAATTCAAGTGCGACTAATGTAAGTTGGTTTTGATGATTGACCTGTTCAGTCCTATCTTTATGAATTCTTGCTTGATAGCCAATATTTTCAATAGATTGAATAATAGCTTCAACATCGATTACCTTTTCATCATATTCAATACTCATTCTATTTTTGAGCAAATTAACATTTATATTCTTTACGCTGGAAAGCTTAGCTAATGTATTTTCAATACGTGTAGCACAAGCTGTACATGTCATTCCACTAATATCAAATAATTTTTTTTGCATTTTATCATTTAACCTTTTTTCCACTTTTAATCATGCAGAAGACATTGCTCGAAAAACACTGATCTTGATATCATCACTATTCATATTATTTTAAAACTGAATATCTTTTTTACAAGAATGTACTTTTAATAGCGAATACTTAGATAAATAATATGAGAAAAATCATCAAATAGATAATTCAATAAATTGATTCTATTATTCCATCTAAAGTTGAATATTCTTGAAGCGAATGAAAAGAAAGCATACAACCTCTTTTGGCATTTCATATTACTGAAGAAATGACGAGTCACATAAAAAAGAATTGAAACGAGCAGCTCAATAAATAGTCTATAAGTTAATTGTTTCTTATAATAAAGATAAGGAAGGTATTAAATATAACTTAACCATCCTGAATAGGAACTTATTATTAAAATAAATGTTACCTTATTACTACTATTTAGATAGGTATGTTCAATAAAAGTTGAAAATCGTATTTATTGAATGAGGTTAAACATCTTGATTAAATATAACAACAATAAAAAAGCCCTGTAAATTTTACAGGGCTCTCATATTATAAGTGGCGGAACGGACGGGACTCGAACCCGCGACCCCCTGCGTGACAGGCAGGTATTCTAACCAACTGAACTACC
>CALYQQ010000011.1 GCA_945288535.1 uncultured Enterobacterales bacterium
GTCTGATTATATACTCATTGAGTTATTTTATACTGACTCAACAAATATTCTATTAATGTATGCTAACCTTCAATATTGCAATATAAGTATTTACTTCCCTTTGATAATTTATTTATAACAATACTATGGCTAATAATAATTTATTCGTTATTTTTCGTTCATTTATTATCTGCTTTATCATTAAATAATATCAGCTAGCTAACAGTATTCTCGATATTACTTCATTATGAACCGTTAGCTCGTTATCTCATAAAAAATTAGGCTAACCATTGTATATATCACTATTACTCTTCTGAAAATAGACTTCATTTTTTTCTATACTAATTATTTTATTTTTATTATTTTTTTCGCCAAATCATCCTTTAATTTTTTATCATCCTCAGATGTCTATACTTTATCCGCTTGCTGTGTGTACATCGGTTTACACAATCTTTTTAACAGTAAAAAATAAAAATAATAGTAGAAGTACGATAATAACAACAATTGGTACGCCAATTCTTTGGATGAAAACTCTTTAATAAAAAGAAAAGAATAAATACGACCACAAACATTATAAAAACGACAAAATAAAAGATATACATCTTATTATTTTCCTCCCAAACGTTTATATTCGAATTTTACTTTTGCTGCCCAAGTTTAGTAATTTTTGCCTACTAATCTATATTTATTTAATGTATCCACATTTTCTACAGCTTGAGCCATTAACTCATCATTTTCAAAACATGGATCGGAACCTTCTTTGTAATTACCGATTTGCTCTTCAGAATCCGAATAAAGTTGATCATTAGAAACAAAGCCAATATTACTCCCATCATCAAAAAAGAGATGCTCATGCGATATATCTATATCAAAAAAATCAAACAAATTATTATGTTTATTATTTGATAATGGGCCATACTAATGTAAATTAACTAAAGATCGTTTTTTAAAACAGGCTGTTAACCCATTGGGATCTATCCATGCAATCGGGTTTACAGGACACATATAAAAGTTTATCCCACCTAAAAGACCAATTAGATCTTAGGTAATATAACGTCCTAATTTCGGGTCCTAATAACGGTAACGATTATAATGTAATCCAGACGCTTCATCATAATGCTGGCCCAGCATGCGTATTGACTGAATGAGGTTCATCGGTTTTTTTCATCAATAAGATTACCCCACGGATAATAATCAGTCTGCCAATTAACATTACCCTTTGAATCAATTAATGCCAATAGGGTACCCAGATGATTACAATTATAATACTGAAGGGTACATTCTGATAAATGAATAGAATCAGGTAATGTTATAAACGCACTAAATTCTTATCACGTATCTTATTATTCAACCTTATAAACCATGATTTGCTGATCTACTTTATCATTATGATTTACTCATAAACAATTTCTTGTACTGTTGGGCCTTATTTACGTTATCTGTTATTTAAATAGTGATTGCGGTTATGTAGACAAGGGTGATACCCACTCCTCTTATTCTCTCCATAAAATTGTCATGCTTTCGGCTCATTTCATTTGTTAATCACAATTAAGAAGTTTTATTACCTAAAAAATACATTGTTGTTTGCCTTGTGGGTATAGCGGAAGTACCAAGATTGATTACCACCTGAGCAATAAGGGAGCTTATCCCTGAATATCGTTTTAGGCAGATGTTTACTTTTTTTGCTAGTATAGCGATTAATATCATAATGAAGTTCTCCTGCAAATTTTCAAGGAGATTTTTATTATGCAAAGGAAAAATAGATTGTTTGTCAAAAATACGAATATACCGTTATCGTATTTCGATGTACCTTTTAATGTAGCATATTAACTACATTTCCAGAATAAATCGGTGGAAGTCAGGAAAAAACAAATACTCAAAAAGCTGCTTACGAATAAAAGTATTTTTGCTAAGAAATAAACGTAATAAAAAAATGATAAGGATAATAATTGGAGCGGGAAACGAGGTTCGAACTCGCGACCTCAACCTTGGCAAGGTTGCGCTCTACCAACTGAGCTATTCCCGCACTAAGAAATTAATGAACATTTATAGCTGTTCATAAATAAGAATGAGACTTGCCACTCACACGTGTTGTCTGTAGGGGCGCATTATACGAAAATTTGCCGTGTCTGCAAGTGTTAATTTCAAATTTTTATTTATTTTATTCTATATATACACGTCAATATGTTTATCAGTAACATTTCATTAAGTATCATTCAATATTTATGCTTCAGCATGTTACATAGAAATTAAAGTTGAATAAAGTGCTGCCGATAGTAAGTAAGTTCTTGAATTGATTCACGGATATCGTCTAAGGCTTGATGAGTATTCTGTTTGACAAAGCCATTTAAAATTTGAGGCTTCCAGCGTCGAGCCAACTCTTTCAATGTACTGACGTCAAGATAACGATAATGAAAATAACGTTCAAGCTCAGGCATATACCGGTACAAAAAACGTCTATCCTGACCAATACTGTTACCACAAATAGGTGAACACCCCGCAGGCACCCATTTTTTTAAAAAATCAATCGTGGCCGCCTGTGCTTCTTCTTCTGTTATTTTACTCTGTTTTACGCGATCAATAAGACCACTGATACTATGTGTTCGCGTGTTCCAGTCATCCATTAGCATAAGTTGGCTATCTGTTTGATGAATAGCTAATACAGGACCTTCGGCTAAAATAGTCAAGGCAGAATCAGTTACAATAGTTGCGATCTCAATAATCCGATCGCGCTCAGGATCTAATCCTGTCATTTCCAGATCAATCCAGATCAAATTATCACTACTTGAGTTATTATTGCTCATCATTTTTCCTACATTATCAATAAATTTCATCAGTATCTATACTAGTAATACGATGTTATTATACCAGTTTATTCCCACCGTATAATAATTATGGATAAACCCAACGTCGAGTAATAAATAAAAGGTAATAGTGTGAGTAAAGCAAAACTGACCAAGGGACAGCAACGTCGTATAAAAGCAAATCATCAGCGCCGTTTAAAACAAACAACGGAATTGACGGATTTTAACGAACTGCAGTTAGGCGAACCACAGGAAGGTATAATTATTAGTCGCTTTGGAAAACATGCGGATGTTGAAGCTTTAGATGGTACTATTTATCGCTGCAATATACGCCGTACAATTGATTCTCTCGTAACGGGGGACCGTGTTGTTTGGCGTGCGGGCTCCTCAGCACACTCTGGTGTTAATGGTATTGTAGAAGCAGTACATGAGAGAGCATCCGTATTAACGCGACCTGATTATTATGATGGTGTAAAACCTGTCGCAGCCAATATTGACCAGATTGCTATAATCTCTGCTATTTTACCGGACTTGTCTTTTAATATTATTGATCGTTATTTAGTTGCTTGTGAAACACTGAAAATTCCAGCTTTCCTTGTTATTAATAAAGTTGATTTATTAGATAATAAGCAAGCAGAATGGCTTGAACAGTCGATGAAAATTTATCAGGATATTGGTTATCAATATGTGATGGTTTCAACTATTTCAAAACAAGGTATGCATCCTTTGATACAAAGGTTGACTGATACTACGACAGTATTTGTCGGTCAATCGGGTGTGGGAAAATCAAGTTTGATAAATACACTGCTTCCTGATATGCAAAATACAATTGTAACTGGAAGTGTTTCCGGCGCATCAGGATTAGGGCAACATACGACAACAGCTGCTAGGCTCTATCATTTTAATACTGGTGGTCAACTCATTGATTCGCCAGGTATAAGAGAATTTGGACTGTGGCATCTTACTCCAGAACAAGTGACATGGGGATTTGTAGAGTTTCGCCCGTTTTTAGGTCATTGCAAATTTCGTGATTGTAAACATAATAGTGATCCTGGTTGTGCAATTCATACTGCTGTTAAACAGGGTAAGATTGCCAAACAACGTTTTATCAATTATCACCGAATATTAGAATCAATGAATGGTTTACGAATGCGAAAGCAAATAGATTCGTAGCTATAAGATAAAAAAGCGATTTTTTCTTTAAATGGATTTAATTAGGCCATATAGAACAAATGCAAATTAAACAATTAATATTTCAACTCTGAGGTTATTGTGAAATTGAACTTATATTCTTTTATACCCAAGCAATTATTAACAAATATGGCTGGTTGGTTGGCTGAAAAAAAAGCAGGTTGGTTTACTCACCTATTAATTAGTGGATTCATAAAGCTATATAAAGTAGATATGCAGGAGGCTGAATATTCAGATGCAAATGCTTATCCTACATTTAATGCTTTTTTTACACGTTCTTTAAAGCCAAATAGCCGACCGATTGTTGAACAAGAAAATACATTAGTCATGCCTGCTGATGGTACTATAAGTCAGTTAGGTAATATAGAACAAAATAAGATCCTACAAGCTAAAAATCATGACTATACTCTTGATGCATTATTAGCTTGCGATAAGCAAATGGTTTCATTATTTCAAAATGGCTTATTTGTCACGACGTATTTATCACCTCGTGATTATCATCGTGTTCATATGCCATGTGATGGCGTATTAAGAGAAATGCTTTATGTACCAGGCAGTTTATATTCTGTTAATTTTAAAACAGCTGAAAGCGTAGATAATCTTTTTGCACGCAATGAACGTTTAATTTGCTTATTTGACACCCCTTTTGGACCAGTAATACAAATATTAGTGGGCGCCACCATTGTTGGTAGCATTGAAACCAAATGGGAAGGTGTCATTACGCCTTCACGTCATGGTGTATTACGCCGCTGGGAATATCCAGCTGTAGGAAAAAATGCCATTAAATTAAAAAAAGGCGATGAAATGGGATGTTTTAAATTAGGCTCAACGGTTATTAATTTATTTACCAAGGATATTATTAAGTTTGCACCACATTTACAAAGCAAAACTAAAGTTCGTATGGGTGAATTAATGGCAAATGCGTCTAATATTAATCATGAACTTACACAAGATAACAATAATGATAATACAGAATAAATAGGGCAATTACATTATTTACTAAGCTTGATTCATAATAAGTCAAGCTTATATCAATAATAATAAATGAAGCTTGACATTTTTAGAGGATTTTTCGTCAATTAGGACATGTATACTGACATCATAATTTATTGACTCTATTATTTTTATAATATTCAAACATTATCGTTGTCAGCTTTATTATTGGATTTCAGACTTAACAATAGTAGTACAACTAAATTTACGCACCACTTACATTATTAGGGATAAATTAGATGCGTTTTGTCTTATTATTAGTAGCACTCATTGTACCATTATTTATTTCTGCCTCTCAGTTACCTGCTAATATTAATTTAGAAAATGAATTAAAAAAAATTGAAAATAATCCTAATCTTACCAATCAAACAGAAATCATTGAGGTTTTGCGAAAAGCTATTGCTCGACAAGTTGAATTAAATAATTCACAATCGAATACCGCAAAATATCAAAAAGTTATAGATAATTATCAAAAGCTATCACAGGATTTAAAGACACAAAAACAAAAGCTATCAACGAAAACATTTACTATTCCAACCAATTTTTCTATTGATGAACTCGAACAAAAGGTTCTGCAATTTAATAGCCGACAAATTGAATTAAATCGTGTTATACAAGAAGAGGAAGATCGTCACCGTAATATTGGTGATGAATTATTAATGATCCCGCAACAACAGGCTGAAATGGGCAAAAAGCTTTATGTTGCCAATAAGTTATTACAAGAAGCTGAAGTAGCAGAAAAAAACCCACTTAATTTAGCGTTATTACGTGAAGCTCAGATAGAAGTTGATTTTTACCAAGCTAAAGATAATGAACTGGCTATCCAACAATTATCTGTACCAAATCGTCAGATGTTATCTCAATTAACAATCGATTTGCTCAAGCAAGAATATAGCATCAATGAAAATTATTTAATTAACTTACGTAATAAATTAAATGAGCAAAAATTACAACGTCAAAAAGAAACCGAACAATTAGCAAAAGATATTGAAGAAAATCAGCTTGATTTACCTGATTCAATAAAAAAACAATTACAATCTAATCAATTATTAGCGAAACGAGTATTAGAACAAACGGAACGTCTTGACAAAATTACGTTACAACAAAAACAATTAACTGACAATATCAATACTGTATTTAAGACAAGAACAACACTTTTAGAACAAGCTAAATGGCTCAATATGTCAACTACACTTGGCCAAATTCAACGAGCTAAAATAGCACGCTTGCCTAAAGCAGCACAATTACAACAATTAGATACAGAAATGGCCGAAATTCGTGTTGCACAAATTTCTACCCGAGAAAGTTTAAAGCGTTATGAAATTACTCAGGAAAATTTTGACAGTCTTAAAAAAACCTTGGACGAATTAAAACAGCTAAAAATCACTTTTGGCATAAGTAATGATGAAGCAATCGCGAAGCTACCTCAAGATAAACAACGAACTTTGCAAGAAAAAATCCTTCTTGCACAACAGGCACAAAAAACAACCTTACAAAGTCTACCTAATTACAACTCATCACATCAGGATTTACAGTTATTTAATGACAATCAACTAAGTCTGATGGCGCAGCAACTAACAACACAAAAAGAATTACTCCAATCACTACAGAAATGTAATGAATCACTTATTATTGAACTTACCAAATTAAATGTATTAAATAATCAATTAATTGAAGCACTTAAAGAAGTAAAAGACGCGTCACATCGTTATTTGTTTTGGGTTGCTGATGTTGAACCTATTAATTTTAGCTTTCCACTACAATTACTCGTCGATCTTAATTATTTTATTTCCCTTAATACGCTGTCTCAATTAACGAATGCATTCCTTAGCATCTTAACATCACCCGATACCTTAATGTTACTTGCTGGTGCGTTTTTACTTGTTGGTTTTAATTTTATATCACGTCGTCAATACAGTGCTTTCATAGAAAGAGCCGCTAACAAAGTGGGGAAAGTGACGCAAGATAACTTTTCACTGACATTACGAACATTATTATGGTCAATTATAAGAGCTATCCCATTACCTCTTTTTTGGGGAACATTAAGTTATGGACTACAACAGGCCTGGCAGTATCCTATCGCTGTTTCGATTGGTCGTGGTATTGGTGCAACATTACCATTAATGTGGGCTTTTATGATTTGTGCTAGCTTCTCTCGCCCTAATGGACTCTTTATTGTTCATTTAAATTGGGATGCAAAACATGTTAGTAAAGCTATGCGATATTATAAATCGACCATTTGGTTAGTAATACCATTAACTATATCTCTTATTTCACTCGATCACTATAGTGATATTGAATCAAGTAACCGGGATTTAATCAGTACTATTGGCCGGTTTTGTTTTTTCCTACTTTGCGCCGCTCTATTTATGATGACGACAAATTTATATCGTGCTGGCGTAGCACTTTACCTTGATAAAAAAGGCTCAAACGATAATGTCGTTAACCGCACATTATGGATAGCTTTACAATTAGCACCAATAGCTGCAGCGATTGCAGCGGCTTGTGGCTATCTGGCGACATCTCAAGCATTACTTGGCCGATTAGATATTTCGGTAATTATCTGGTTTGGATTACTCATTGTTTATCATATTATACGACGATTAATGCTTATTCAACGCCGAAGAATTGAATTTGAACGCGCAAAGCAAAAACGTGCAGAACGCCTAGCTCAACGTAAAATTAATAATGAAGATGAATCAAATGTAAACGCTGGCAATGATAACTGGATGGAGGCAGAGAATGATGAAATTGATCTGGATGATATTAGTACACAATCATTAAATTTGATTAGATCAATCTTAACCATGATTGCTTTACTATCCATTATTGCGATCTGGTCAGAAATTTACTCAGCATTTTCTTTCCTTGATAACATTCGACTCTGGGAAGTGACAACAACATTTAATGGTGTTGAAAGTAGCCAATCAATTACATTGATGTCAATTCTTATTGCAATATTAGTATTTATTGTTACAGCCCAACTCGTGCGTAATTTACCTGCATTGCTCGAATTGGCGATACTACAACACCTTGAATTGACACCAGGCACCAGTTATGCCATCACTACACTAACCAAATATATTCTAATGACCATAGGAACATTAGTTGCCTTTTCATTAATTGGTGTTGACTGGTCTAAATTACAATTTCTCATTGCCGCCCTTGGTGTTGGATTAGGTTTTGGTCTACAAGAAATTTTTGCAAATTTTATTTCGGGCTTGATTATTCTATTTGAAAAACCTATTCGAATTAACGATATGGTAACCATTCGCGGTTTAACAGGTAATATAGCTAAAATTAATACACGTGCGACCACTATTATTGATTGGGATAGAAAAGAAATAATTATGCCAAATAAAGCCTTTATTACTGAGCAATTTACTAACTGGTCCTTAAGTGATTCAGTAACACGAATTGTCTTAACTATCCCGGCTGAAGTGAGCGTTGATTCTCAAAAAATCATTAATATTTTGAAAGAGGCTGCTAAAAATTGTAGTTATGTTATGGAGAATCCACAACCTGATGTTTTTCTGGTTGATATTCAACAAGGGATCCAGATATTTGAACTACGGGTTTTTGCCTCTGAAATGGGGCACCGAATGCCCCTTCGCAATGAATTAAATAAACTTATTGTTGATTCATATAAAGAACATAATCTGGTCTTACCATTTCCACCAATACAAATTAATGGAAATATACCTAGTCGTAAAACATTTGGTGAAATCAGTAACCGACGTTATAACCCGGGTGACTTGTAATTTTATTTTATGACAGATATAAAGGTAAAACATATTGAATACCGCTTTTAATAAAAAGCTATAATTCAAACATGCTATATACTCTGAATAACGCTATTTTACCTACTTATAGACGTTATGCCGGTATATAGCAATTCGCAATAGAATGACAAAAAGACGATAGCCTGTATTATTCAGCTATATATTAGTTTAAACAGAATAACTATAGGCTCAAGCTTTATAAGTTGTAAAGGCTATGACTCTATCAATATTATTTTCGCCAAGTGCAATCATAATTAAACGATCTACACCTAAAGCGACACCTGAACACTCAGGCAACCCGGCTTGCAATGCAGCAAGAAATAAATTATCAATGGGTTGTTCTGATAACCCGCGTTCAGTGCGCTTTTTATTATCTAACTCAAAACGTTGACGTTGTTCTGTTTCACTAGCTAATTCACGGAAACCATTAGCGAGTTCAATACCTTTATAATAAACCTCAAAGCGGTCAGCTACACGCCGATCTTCCGTACTAATTTCAGCTAATGCGGCTTGACTAGCTGGAAAATGATAAACAAAAATAGGTTTTTCTTTACCAATGACGGGTTCAATTACCATACTAAATAATAATTGTAATAAGGTATCACGATCATCTGGTTTAGCTGCTTCATCGACTAAATGATATTTTACTGCTTGTAAATGCAGTTCTTCTTTATTAGCATCTAATGGATTTATACCAATATGACGAATAAAAATTTGCTCATACGATACAAATTCAGCAGTATCAGTATCAAGTACAGCTTGTAATAAGTCATCAACTTCATTCATTAACTGATACATATCAAAACGAGGTCGATACCATTCAAGTAATGTAAATTCAGGATTATGATAACGACCCGCTTCTTCATTACGAAAACAGCGCCCTAACTGGTAAATAGGTCCACTTCCAGCGGCAAGTAATCGTTTCATATGGAACTCAGGGCTAGTAACTAAATAAAGTGGCATACCTTCAGCGGCACCGGGACCCACATAATCAGTTTGAAAAGAAGATAAGTGTATATCGGTAGTAGCTGCGCGACTCATGGCTGGTGTTTCAACTTCTAATACGGCTCGTTCAGCAAAAAATGTCCTGATAGCACGTATAATTTTCGCACGTTTTAGCAAATTACTAATGGGTGCATCAGGTTGCCAACACGCTTTGTCACACATAAAAAATAACTCCAAATTAAACAAAAGAATAAGTCTACCGAATATTTTGCTTTAAACAAACATAAGACCATAGTATAACGGCTTAATTAGCATAAAATAAGCTACACATAAATTAGGTTTTATTCATTCTCCATTAAGCTTATAACAAGTTAACCAAAAACAATGAAAAATGAAAAAGAATATAATTTTACATTCAACCATATAAAATGAATAAAACCCAATGACGCCATAATAAACTAAAAATTTATTCAATTTATAGGATAAATATTCAAAAAAAAATCGATCATATCAATTTTCTGAGGAACAATAGCAGGTATACTTTAAAGAAGTTATAATCATTTTTACTTATTTATGATCATAACAATGTAAAATAGATTTGGCTGAATAAGCATATGATTATCATTTTTTATGAATGAAAATGACTAATCTATTTTTCTACTATATGAAATTACTCTAACTTTATCAACAAGGTTATAATTTTACACTATTTAACTGGAACACTTGGAGGAATGCAGTGCAAACCTTTAATACAGACATCGCTATTATTGGTGCAGGGGGGGGAGGTTTACGTGCAGCTATTGCAGTTGCTGAAGCTAATCCTAATCTGAAAGTTGCTCTGATATCGAAAGTTTACCCTATGCGTAGTCATACTGTCGCTGCTGAAGGTGGCGCTGCTGCGGTTATTCAAGATCATGATAGTTTTGAAAATCATTTTCACGATACCGTTGCTGGCGGCGATTGGTTGTGTGAACAAGATGTTGTTGACTACTTTGTCCATCATAGCCCACGGGAAATGATCCAATTAGAACAATGGGGCTGTCCCTGGAGCCGTAAACCTGACGGTTCGATCAATGTTCGTCGCTTTGGTGGTATGAAAATCGAACGAACCTGGTTTGCTGCGGATAAAACCGGTTTTCACTTATTACATACCCTGTTTCAAACATCAATAAAATATCCACAAATTGAACGCTTTGATGAACATTTTGTTCTTGATTTGCTCGTTGATGACGGCCATGTACATGGTCTTGTTGCGATGAATATGATGGAAGGTACATTAGTACAAATCCGAGCCAAAGCTGTAATCATTGCAACGGGAGGTGCTGGTCGCGTATACCGTTATAACACTAACGGCGGTATTGTTACTGGCGATGGAATGGGTATGGCTTACCGCCACGGTGTAGCATTACGTGATATGGAATTTGTTCAATACCATCCGACAGGTTTACCTGGATCAGGTATTTTGATGACAGAAGGTTGTCGTGGTGAAGGTGGTATATTAGTCAACAAAGATGGTTACCGCTATTTGCAAGATTACGGTCTTGGACCAGAAACACCACTTGGTGAGCCAAAGAATAAGTATATGGAACTTGGACCACGGGACCGTGTTTCTCAAGCATTTTGGCATGAATGGCGTGCGGGCCGTACCATTCCAACACCTCGTGGCGATGTAACACTTTTAGATTTACGCCATCTTGGCGAGAAAAAAATTAATGAGCGCCTACCCTTTATTCGTGAATTGGCTAAAGCTTATGTGGGTGTTGATCCTGTTTATGAACCTATTCCGATTCGACCTACCGCCCACTATACGATGGGAGGAATTGAAACTGATACACACTGTGAAACAACAATTAAAGGCTTATTTGCTGTAGGCGAATGTTCATCCGTTGGATTACATGGAGCTAACCGTTTAGGATCAAATTCACTGGCAGAACTCGTTGTATTTGGCCGTTTAGCAGGTGAAAAAGCGATCGAGCGTATTAAGCAAGCACAATCAGCTAATGATAATGTATTAAATGCTCAAGCAAATGATATCGAAAATCGTCTTCATGCATTACTAAAACAAGACGGTAATGAGAACTGGGCTGTTATTCGTGATGAAATGGGTATGTCAATGGAGGAAGGTTGTGGAATTTATCGTACAGCTGAACTCATGCAAAAAACAATTGACAAACTTAATGAGTTAAAAGAACGTTTTAAACGTATAAAGATTACTGATACATCTAGTGTCTTTAATACAGATTTGCTCTATACCATCGAATTAGGGCATAGCCTTGATATTGCGCAAGCAATGGCATATTCGGCGTTTAATCGGAAAGAGTCTCGTGGCGCACATCAACGCTTAGATGAAGGATGTACAGAACGTGATGACATTAACTTCCTGAAACATACTCAGGCATTTTATAATGGCGATGATGCACCTAAGCTTAGCTATAGTGATGTAAAAATAACTACATTACCTCCAGCCAAACGTGTTTATGGTGCTGAAGCCGAAGCGCAAGAAAAAGCAAAAAAGGAGGAAAAGACGAATGGCTAAGATGAAAACAATGAAGCTAGACGTCATGCGCTATAATCCTGAGCGTGATAATGAACCTTATTTGCAATCATTTGATGTTCCTTATGATGAAACGACGTCGCTACTCGATGCGTTAGGCTATATTAAAGATCATTTAGCTCCTGATCTTTCATATCGCTGGTCATGTCGTATGGCAATTTGTGGCTCTTGCGGTATGATGGTAAACAAAGTACCTAAACTTGCCTGCAAAACCTTTTTGCGTGAATATCCGTCAGGTATGCGTATTGAAGCTTTAGGTAATTTTCCTATTGAACGCGACCTGGTCGTTGATATGACGCACTTTATTGAAAGCCTAGAAGCAATAAAACCTTATATTATTGGTAATAATCGCAAGCCTGAAGAAGGACCGAATACCCAACTTCCAGAACAATTATTAAAATATCAACAATTTTCTATGTGTATAAATTGTGGTTTATGCTATGCAGCATGTCCGCAATTCGGATTAAATCCAGAGTTTATTGGTCCTGCTGCAATCACATTAGCCCATCGTTATAATCTAGATAATCGTGATAATGGTAAGAAAGAGCGTATGCCTTTATTAAACAGTGATAATGGTGTCTGGAGTTGTACTTTTGTTGGCTATTGTTCTGAAGTTTGCCCAAAACATGTCGATCCTGCTGCAGCCATTCAGCAAGGCAAAGCTGAAAGTGCGAAAGATTTTATGATCGCAATGCTTAAACCGCAATGAGGAAGGGGATTTTAACAATGACCACAAAACGTAAACCCTATGTTCGTGAAATAAAACCATCATGGTGGCAAAATCTAGGGTTTTATAAATTTTATATTTTTCGCGAAGCCACTTGCTTACCTACTCTATGGTTTAGTTTACTATTAACATTTGGTGTAATTGCGATGGGACGTGGACAAGAGTCCGCAATTGCTTTTTTAAGTTTTCTACAAAATCCTATTGTATTACTTTTAAATATTATTACGTTGGTTGCGACTTTATTTCATGCAAAAACATGGTTTGATCTAGTACCAAAAGCCGTAAACCTTATTATTAAAGGTGAAAAATTTCCAAATTCTATTTTGGTTAAAGGTATGTGGGTACTCATGGTTATTGCAACAATTGCCATTTTGGCATTGGCCTTATTTTAATTCTAGGAGAACGAAATGAATCAAACACCTAAACGTTCTGATGAACCGGTTTTCTGGGGATTATTTGGTGCAGGTGGCATGTGGAGTGCTATCGTTTCACCTGCGGTAATTTTAGTTATTGGACTAATTTTACCCGTTGCTCTAGGCGATAATATTATGATGGGATTGACCTTTTCTGCAAAGGCTAAATCCATCATTCTTTTTATGAGCAGTTTCTTAGGTCGAATGATCTTGTTATTTACGATTATTTTACCTTTATGGTGTGCTATGCACCGTTTACACCATACATTGCATGATTTTAAAATTCATGTACCCGCGCCTAAATTGGTTTTTTATGGTTTCGCTTCGCTGATTACATTATTAGCTTGTTATGGAATTTTCCATTTTTAAGCGTTAATAATATATTTATCAAATAAAGCGATATAGTGTTCACCATCTAGTGAATAAATAAAATAAAAAGAGTAAGTAAAATTTACTTACTCTTTTCTTTTGCCTAGTTATACCGTGTCGATTACACATTCGTTGATTTAATTGGTACTCCACTTTAAGCCAATGATACCAACAATAATCAGAAAAAAACTAATAATTCTGATAAGTGTTAAAGGTTCTCTAAATAAAATAACACCAAGAATAGATACACCTACAGCACCAATGCCTGTCCATATAGCATAAGCCGTTCCAGCAGGTAATGATTTCATTGCATAAGCAAGTAGATAAAAACTAGCTATAGACGCAATTAACGTTATTGCACTAGGTATTGTCCGAGTAAAACCATAACTATATTTTAAGCTAATCGCCCAAACAACCTCAAGTAATCCAGCAATAGACAAGACGATCCAAGGCATTTCGATACCTATATAATCAATAAAATGGGGGCATCCCCAAGGAAAGACACGTAATCAGGACGTACTGATTCGAGTTTAGAATAAATAAATTACGAGAAATAATAAGCGTAAATAAATATCAGTGAGAATACGCTTAGGTTCTCATTTAAAATAGTGCCAGAATGACAATTAATTTATCTTACCGGCACTCTAAATAAAACTTAATTAAATATAAAGCACTATCATCATAATCGATAGATTATACTTGTAATTATTTCTTATAAAAAAATTTATTTTACGCGTGATACATATTCACCAGAACGAGTATCAACTTTAACGATCTCACCAATCTGAACAAATAATGGTACTCTAACTACGGCGCCAGTAGCTAGTGTTGCGGGTTTACCCCCTGTTCCAGCTGTATCGCCTTTTAAACCAGGATCTGTTTCAGTAATTTCTAACTCAACAAAATTTGGTGGAGTAACAGCAATGGGTTGACCATTCCATAAAGTCAGTACACAATCAGCTTGTTCAACCAGCCATTTAGCATTGTCGCCAACAGCTTTAGCATCAGCGGCCAATTGTTCAAATGTCTCATTGTTCATAAAGTGCCAGAATTCACCGTCAGTATAGAGGTAAGTCAAATTGAGGTCCATTACATCTGCAGCTTCAACAGAATCACCTGATTTGAAAGTTTTCTCTAATACCTTATTGGTTAACAATTTACGTATTTTAACCCGGTTAAATGCTTGGCCTTTACCTGGTTTAACAAATTCATTCTCAATAATTGCACACGGCTCGCCATCAAGCATTATTTTGAGGCCTGAACGGAATTCATTGGTACTATAGGATGCCATATTAAAATTCTCTTAATTGGTAGATAAAACTAAAAATGACGCATAGTGTAACTCAAAATACCCCTAATAGAGAAGATTGGATACAACAGTTAAAAGACATTATTACTGATCCAATAGAATTACTACAACTTCTTGGTTTATCTGATAATGCTGATTTATTAAACGGTATATCAGCAAAAAAACTATTTGCATTACGCGTACCTCGGGCTTATCTCACTAGAATCAAGCAGGGCGACGCAAATGATCCATTGCTGTTACAAGTGATCACTCAACAAGAAGAATTCATCAAGGATCCTCATTATAGTTGCAATCCACTTGATGAACAAACAAACGCTATTCCCGGTTTGTTACATAAATATCATAATCGCGCACTTTTATTAGTAAAAGGTGCTTGTGCGATAAACTGTCGTTATTGTTTTAGGCGTCATTTTCCTTATCAAGATAATCCAGGAAATAAAAACACTTGGCTAAATGCAATTAACTATATAAATCAACACAAGGAACTTGATGAAATTCTATTTTCAGGTGGTGATCCCTTAATGGCAAAAGACCATGAATTAGATTGGTTAATCAGTCAATTAGAAGCCATTCCTCATCTTAAAAGGCTGCGCATTCATAGCCGGATGGCAACTGTATTGCCCGCTCGAATAACGACGACATTATGTAATCGCCTTAATACCTCTCGGCTTCAGGTTATATTGGTTACTCATATAAATCATGCAAATGAAATTGATGATTGTGTAAAGCAGGCTATGCAAGATTTATCTCTTGCAAATGTCACGCTACTCAATCAAAGTGTTTTATTGAAAGGTATAAATGATAATGCAGATATATTAGCCGATTTAAGTAATGCACTATTTGATAGTGGGATTTTACCTTATTATTTACACACATTAGATAAAGTAAGTGGCGCAAGTCATTTTATGGTAGATGATCATCAAGCACAACAGATTATGCAGCAACTTCTCACCAAAGTATCAGGATATTTAGTTCCTCGTCTGGTTCGAGAAATCAGTGGTCAACCCAGTAAAACCCCCTTAGATCTCCATTTAATCAAATAAGAGAGCCTCATGCCGGCTAGAAAAAGCCGGCAGTGCTTGCTAAAGCATAGATATAGTATTATTCACCCGCGATTTTCATATTGGAGATTAATATAGAACCACATTGGATTTTGCTTCGCATTTCAATATCATTTCCGATTGTTACAATATCTCGGTACATCTGTGATAAATTACCCGCTATGGTTATTTCATTAACTGGATACTGAATTTCGCCATTTTCTATCCAAAATCCAGATGCGCCCCGTGAATAATCACCTGTGACAGTATTTACGCCCTGCCCCATTAATCGCGTTACTAATAATCCTTTCCCCATCTTTTTGATTAATTGATCCAAATTATCTTGTTGACCTGATACTTGCCAATTATAAATCCCACCTGAATGACCTGTAGCTTGCATATTTAAGCGTCTAGCTGCATAGCTACTTAATAGATAAGTTTGTAATAACCCTTTTTTAATAATATCTCGATTAATCGTTTGTGTACCCTCAGCATCAAACGGAGCTGATCCTAATCCCTTAGCTAAGTGAGGATATTCTGATATAGTTAACCAAGAAGGAAAGATCTGCTCGTCTAATTTATTCAATAAAAAACTTGATTTACGATATAAATTGCTTCCGCTTATTGCACTCACTAAATGACCCAATAAACCAGAAGCGACTTCGGCAGCAAACAGGACTGGAACTTGCATAGTAGGTAAGCGACGTGGATTAAGACGTGCAAGTGTCCTAGTTGCAGCTTCCTGACCAACCCATTCTGCCGATTTTAAGTCATCCATAGCACGAGCAGTAGTATAAGAATAATCTCGTTCCATTCGGCCTTCTTGCTCAGCAATAACACAACAATCTAGCGAATAACGACTGGAACAATAGCTATGCAAAAAACCGTGAGTATTACCGTATACTTTAACCCCATAATGCCCATTATAGCTGCTACCCTCACTATTCACGATACGTTTATCTATTGACAAAGCGACACGTTCAGCATTTGCGGCTAACTCAATAGCTTGATCGGGATTAAGTACATCAGGAAAGAAAATATCGACTACAGGCGGATTAAACGCCATTAATTCTTTATCTACAAGTCCTGAATAAGGGTCGGCAGATGTATAGCGAGCAATATCTAATGCAGCTTCTAATGCATCTTTTATTGCTTTAGCACTTAAATCACTGGATGTTGCCGTACCTTTACGCTGTTGTTGATAAACTGTAATACTTAAAGCGCCATCACTGTTAAACGCTAATCTTTCGACATCAGAAAAACGTGTTGAAACACTTAGACCTGTGGTTTTTAATATTGCAACCTCAGCTTCATCACAGGAATGCTTAGCAAGTTCAAGCGCATAAGCGACC
Organism: uncultured Enterobacterales bacterium; assembly: GCA_945288535.1. Classification (GTDB taxonomy): domain Bacteria; phylum Pseudomonadota; class Gammaproteobacteria; order Enterobacterales; family CALYQQ01; genus CALYQQ01. The sequence continues at coordinate 17,459 of CALYQQ010000011.1, forward strand.
GCGCGTTCTAATTCTTGTTGTTGATCAGCAACGTGCTCAGCAATATTCATTATCATTTCCACCTTTAAATTTAGATGTAACTAGTGTAACAGGATCTCTGCTTAATTTCGCATAAAGAGTATAAGCTGTTAGTATAGGTACATTGAACATAGCTACGATATCGAAAAAATGATGAAAAACGATCAAAATGAAACAAAACGGTCAGATAATGCACTACAAGAAGATGATATTATCTGGGTGAGCAAAAGTGAAATTAAACGCGATGCTGAAAAGCTCAAAGCACTTGGTGCACAACTAGTTAATTTAGGTAAAAATGCGTTAGATCGCGTACCTATGGATGAAGATTTGCGTGATGCTATAGAACTCGCGCAACGAATAAAAAAAGAAGGGCGTCGTCGACAATTACAACTAATCGGTAAAATGCTACGCGCTAGAGATCCTGAACCGTTGTATCTTGCTTTGGATAAGATTCAGAACAAACATAATCAACAGATAGCTCATTTCCATAAATTGGAGCAATTACGAGAAGAGCTTATTGAGGAAGGTGATAATGCCATCCAAAAAGTGTTAACCTTATATCCTTACGCAGATCGGCAGCAGCTCAGAACACTTATTCGTCAAGCACAAAAAGAACGTTCTGATCATAAACCACCAAAAGCTTATCGTCAGATTTTTCAGTATTTAAAAGAAATTGACGAAATGATAATTACATAATAACTTATGTCCGAATAACATTATTGAATTACGTCAATTATTAGCAAAGCAAATATAAAATAAGGGAAGAAAACTTATTTTTCTTCCCAAGCAATTTAATCCATAATGCTTTATTGTTATGAACTACGATAACTAGAAAACAATTAAAGACAATTATTTTTTGTGGTGCTGTATTTCAGTAAATAATCAAAAGCATTTGATTATTTTTTCTTAAGGTTACATGAGAATAATTACTGCTATTTATTCTGTTATAATTGTAAAAATAAGAGCGCCTTTTAATTGTTGTTGTGCTTCATTAAATAAAGCAACTAAAGGTTCATATACAGGCTGGTATGTAAAATGAGTAAAAATAATTTCTATTGGCATCTGTAAATAACCACTGGTAAGAATATCCCATAGTGCATCTAAATTATTGCCAAAATAATTAGGTAAGGAAAGTTGTTGACCAAGCTGGTTATAAAAATCAGCAAAGCACTTAATATTTGAGAAATCCAATATAATTTTATTCATTTCGGCAAAACCACCACTTGAAATGTCTGATAATGATCATGGGTTACATAGATTAATCCATCATTAGAAAACACGATTCTATCAGCACCACGCCGGCCACATGAGTAATTAATATCAGCTTCAAACCATATGCGCTTATCAACAGCCGGTAGCTTGTTTTCTCTATTAGCAAAAAAATCACCACCTATAGCTCGTCCCGGCAATATTTGGCATAAGTTACCACTTTTTGCATCCCATCCACGACGTATTGCTTGTTGTTTAGTTATATAATAGTTGGGCAATTTATGATTTTTAGACAAATAATCGATAATATATTTCTCTGATGTTAATTGATCGATTGCTACATTAGTATTAATATGCTGCTGAGGATAAGTCGGTGCTCGATTTTCAGAAATTGATCCCGGTTGACTACTGTGTTGAAAGTCTGAAGGTGTTAATACAATAGAAATTATTAAGGCAAGCAAACAAATAAATATAATAATTAGAATTTGTTGGTTAATCGATAGTCGTGTTTTAGACATATAAACTAATTACTCCATTAAAATATAAAAAGTGATATTAGTTATTCATGCATAAGCAATTTACTAACAAAGTAAGATTGACATATTAATAAGCAGTAATAATTAAATAAAAGTTATTATAATAGTTTAATTACTTTTTTAATTTTTAACACACTATTATAGTAAAATAATTAGTATATGTGTTTATAGCATTAAATATGCGAAATTTATATAATATATTATTAACAACTGTTCAACATTATATAAACAATTTTTTAGCGTAATAATAAAGCAATCACTTTATTATCTTATTAATTTTACAATTATTAAAAATAAGAAATATAATAATTCATTTTTTTAGTATTTATTAAAATATTTGTTTTTATTTAATTATTTTTTAATAATTTTATAAATATTATTTATAAAATAATATTTATTTGCTTGACAACTAATAGATAGAATCATTTTTATTACTGTATTTATCTAAATTTAGCAAAATAGATAATAAGTATAAATAGAGTATGCCTAAAATAAATTATTTCAAATTTAATCATTATTGATAATAATTCATAACCTATACCTCCTAATATATACCTAACTTTTACAAAACTTAGATGTATCATCATACATAATATTAACTCAATAGTGTAATATTCTCATTTGCAATAGGTTATAAAAATCAAATCGTTTGTTAAGTAGCATATAATTCATTATTTATTATGAAATAATCATTAATAAAACAAATCATAATTCATTGTATATTATGCATAATATATATTTAAAAAAATAAAATATTATTAAATAAAATTTAACAATATTATATTATGGTTGTAATACTATTTTTATATTAATAAGTATTATAGCTATTTATTTATAGTATTATTTAATATAAATTATATTGATGATATAAAAACATATTATTTATTAATTAAATCAATAAAGTAATTTAAATAATAAACTTCACACAACTACATAAAGTGATAAATTAATACTAGCCAATCATTAATTGATTATGTTATTCTTACTATGAATTCAAGGTAATATGTTCTTAGGGATTATGAACTATTGCTTTCTATAGGTTTTATATCAAAATTTCTTTTGATTCCCTCGATCAGTGGTTCCTGAAATAGTATTTACGTCTATGTTAATTAGTTAATACGATAAAGGCTGTTAACTTTGGTTAATAGCCTTTATTTTTATGCATAAGATATAAATTAAGGATTAATTCTTAATTAAATAAAGTTTGTTAGAATTAAATAACGGGGATATATTTAATTTAATATTATATATACTAAAAAATAGCATATTTAAAAATAAATTAATATTTAATTAAAAATAGAAATATAAAAAAACAAACGCTAGTGAAATAATACACTAACGCTGTCTAATAAAAATTATCTATATTTTTCAATACTGTCTACTATCAACTTAATATAAAGTCTATGATAATTTAACATATAACGTTACATTAAGTTTTATTACATGCATAACCATACTATCGGGCTTTCTTCATCCTTTTGAAAAATTAAGCATCCTTGCCCCGAAAGTTACATCTACGTCTACGTTAATTCACTTAATTAATATTACCCTATAAATAGGATGCATCAAGATTCATACTCTACGCTTATAGGAACGTTAATTTAATAAACTGAGTTATATTAACTGATTTACTCAAAATAACGACTTAATCTCTTTACTTGTTTTTAAGTATACTGAGTCAATATGTAGAAATAGTGAAGTTTAAGTGAAGGAAAGGATGATTATGAGTTCACAAAAATAACTTATTGAAAAATAACTTTTATATTATTAACCTCATTAACTGTTAGAGCACAAAATGATAAAAATGTAAAAAAAATGCTCTATTACACTGAACTATATAAAGCACAAAAAATACTTTTGTGAATTTTTGCATTGTTATTATAGTGAAAATCAATTTTTATCTAAAATATTGTCGTAAAAATCAGCTGAATAGACTAAACTAGATCAGCTGATAAACGAAACAAAGATAATCGACTAAATTATGAGGTACCACCTACCGTAATATTATCTAATTTGACAGTGGGCTGACCAACCCCAACGGGAACGCTTTGACCGTCTTTGCCACATATACCTACACCCTGATCCAAACAGACATCATTTCCTATCATTGAAATTTGTTGCATTGCTTCAATGCCAGAACCAATTAATGTTGCGCCTTTTACTGGTTTTGTAAGTTTTCCTTTTTCAATTAGCCAAGCTTCTGCTGTTGTAAAGACAAATTTACCTGAAGTAATATCAACCTGTCCCCCAGCAAAATGAGGTGCATAGATACCATAATCAACACTAAAAATAATATCTTTAGGGTCAGATTCTCCTGCTAACATATAAGTATTTGTCATTCTAGGCATAGGTAAGCAAGCATAAGATTCACGTCGACCATTACCCGTCGGTGCCAGTCCCATCAATCGCGCATTTAATTTATCTTGCATATAATTTTTTAGTATTCCTTGTTCAATAAGAACATTATATTGACTAGGTACACCTTCATCATCAATAGAAAGAGAACCACGTCGATTATTGATTGTGCCATCATCAACGATAGTGCAAAGAGATGAAGTGACTTTTTCACCTATTTTACCACTAAATACAGATGATTTGCGTCGATTGAAATCGCCTTCAAGTCCATGCCCAACGGCTTCATGCAATAAAACCCCAGGCCAACCTGGTCCCAAAATAACAGGCATAGAACCCGCCGGTGCGGCAGTAGCAGAAAGATTCACTAAAGCAATTTTTACTGCCTGACGAACATAACTCTCGATCAGACTTTCGCCTAAATCATTTTGTAGAAAATAATCATACCCATATCGTCCGCCGCCGCCAGCCGAACCGCGCTCTCTTTTACCCTTTTCTTCAACTAATATACTGATATTCATTCTAACTAATGGACGAATATCGGCTGCTAGAGTACCATCAGTAGCGGCTATAAGCACAAGCTCATAAACCCCACTTAAACTTGCTGTCACTTCCTTAACACGTTTATCTTCAGCCCGAGCAAGTTTATCTGCTCGCTGTAATAATGCTATTTTTTCTTCACGGGATAAACTATTTAATGGATTTTGCGTTGGATAACGCAATGCATAATCTACATGGGAAAAAGTTTTTATTTTTCCATTGCCTTGTTCTCGAGTAATACTGCGTGCAGCTTGACCACTTTGCATTAATGCATTAAGGGTAATTTGATCTGCATAAGCAAATCCAGTTTTTTCACCACTCACTGCTCTAATGCCAACGCCTTGATCAATATTGAACGAACCTTCTTTTATCAGGCTGTCTTCAATTATCCAGGATTCAGAATAACAGGACTGAAAATAGACATCAGCGTAATCAAGACAACGATCGCTCATATTTGAAAGCACGTTAAATAAATCCTGCTGATTTAATTGATTCGCTGTAAGAAGTTGTTCACTGACAAGTGTCAAATTTGTCATTATTATTTACTCTCAGTTAATATTTTATTAATAATACGCTAAAAGGGTTACAATAACATATAGATAACGCCCTAAACACAAAATAGCTCGAATTTACCATCACTAAAATGTAATATATTGACTATTGTTCGATTGTAATGTAGCTACTCAAGATCAAGAATAATAGCCTGTAGCTTATACTAATAAGTTATTAACAGACTATACCTATAGAAAAATAGTGAATGTCTATAAAATATAATTTAATTGACATTAATTATTTTTCAAAATCAAAAGGATAATTTTTTGAATGATTATAACATGATCTTTATAATTTCATTATTGACGTAAATACAATACATTATTTCCCATATAATATCTCTCGTCATAATTCACTCTACGATTTATTTTTCTTATGGATAGAAACGTATTACGGATTGATAATTAATTGCATTTTTCTTTATTCATTCATCAATAGTGCACCTAACAATTATCTACTTTTAGATTTGAGCTGTTTAAAACATAAAATTAAATCTTTAAACCCTATAAACGTTATTTTTTCTTATTTATATAAGAGAATTATTATAACAATTATAATTACTCACTGAGCATTTTATGCTGATCTTGTCTAAAAGTTTCATTAACAGAAGGATTATCAAACGTTCCCGTAATACTATAATGAATAAATGAAATTTTACTCCATAACGGAATTAGCGCTTTAGTTGCCGCAAAAATCGCTGCCCCAACAATAGGGTTGATAGTAACAGCTGTAGCAACACCAATTGTTGTCGATATTTCTGGCGCAATCATTGCCTTAAGCGATAAGGTATTCTTCGTTAGGTCAACATTACCTCTGAGAGCAATATCAGCAATCGAACCATCGATAAGCGTATTATTTGTATAAAAAATGCCTTTTTTAAAGGTACCATGCATTTGGATAGAATTAAAATCAAATCCTTTTGTAAAACTATCAGAAAAATCCAATTGAAGCTTTTTTAACAATGAACTAATACTTACCATTCTTAATAGTTGCCCTGTCCGGCCTACATCAATACTCGTAATCATACCTTTACCTAATTCAGCGTCAACCGTACCTGATAATGTTGCTATCTCAGGTTGCCATGGATAACCTTGCCACTGTAATTGAAATCCTACATTAGCTGGTGCATTACTAATAATAGGTGTAATTACACCAAAATGACGCATAGTACGATCAAGACGTGTGCTTTGAACTTTTCCCAAAAATGAGGTGCTATTCGTATGTGATGTCTTATGCCATTTCCCATCAACAGAAAACAAAGTATCTTCCATTTTAATTTGGCCATCTTTCAATAAAAGTGTATTTCCATCAGGAAATAAGTGTCCTGAAATATGATTATAATTTTGCCCCATTAACCAGCACTGCTTACATAAAAGATCCAATTTAGGCCAGTGCCGAAAATCTATATTGAAAGTATTTATTATATCGCTATTATTTTTTTGCCGAATAAAATAAGTGTACGGATTGTAATAAATATAATCAATAGTTGCATGCCACTGATCTGGGGAAGACGCCCATAGTTGACCTTTAAATTCATTGCCATCAACAATGATCTGTTGATTCTGTCCACTATGTCGATAAGTTACTATAGCATTTCGCCAATATTGACCAAATAACGCTATGGTTGGCGTCATTATCTCAATGGTTTCTGGTAATAATATTGTCCTATTTAGCTGCGTAGGTTGATTTTCCTTTTTCATGATACCTGATTCATTAAGTACCCCCATTAAGAATGTACCATCTAATTCGGGTAATGCTAATTTTAATGAGTCTTGCTTGGGTAGTTTAGGAATTACTGTCGTATTTGTTTGCCATATTCCTTTTTTAAGCTGCAAATAACCACTTTTCATGTGCCATAATGTATTAATACCCGTGTTATTGTTGAGATTACCAGCAACAGTAAGGTTGTTTTCTGTTCCTATCACATTGAATTTAGCCGATAATATATTATTAGTTAAGTGTAATAATGTTTGTAACCGCTTACTAATATTAACTAACTTTCCTTGTAATTTTACTTTATAATGCGCTTCAGCTTGAGTTGGTAAAGTTACTGAAACAGTACTATTCCAATCCATTAATGCACTAAAATCTTTCGTCAGCTTTGCAGGGAATTGGGGAAGTTTTTCAAAATACCATTTTCCACCCAAATTAATATTAACATGATAATCGGATGCGGATTGGTCAGTAGAAAAACGCAAAGATATGGGTTGCGCAAGCCAATTTGCTGATAATACCTGACTAGTTAATATATTATTATCAAAGTTAAACTCGCCTGTTACTTTAGATAACGTCGAATTTAGCATAGAGAGATGAATATCATTATTTTTTAAATAAATTTTCCCTTTTGCCATGGCTGATTGATCGTTAGTTATAGGAATAAATAGATTTAAGTCACCATTAACTTCACCTCGAACTTGTATACTTTGCAACGTAGAGGCCACTGAATTCTTTAGAGGCGATTTTTCTAAATAGTCAGTAATATCATTTCCTTGACCATTGATATGGGCATTTACGAATAGCTTTTCGGCATGATAAGCAGGAATATTAGCGGTAATATTACTCGCCGTAGCACGGCCTAACATACCATGCTTAGCAGTCATCCATAAACTGTCATTAATAAAATTGAGATCAATACCTAAATGTGTAAATGGTAACCATTCAGGCTGAAACTTGAATGTAGCATCACGTAGAGGAACCCAAACTTGAAAAATACCGGAGTGATCATAATATGGAAAATCCTGGGGATCACCAAAATACAGTAAGGTAGCATTATTAGCTTGACCATTAATTAGTGCAGATGTTAGATAATTAACCAAACTTTTACCCATTAAAGGTTCAGGATAATAGCGCCATGCGTCTTTTACATCGTAAAGATGGATCCCAGACAGAATTTGTAATAACGCCTTACCTTGTATGGGTTTTACATAACTAAAGTCGCCATTAATCCAAAGCGATTTGGCCTGAATATCTAATCCTTTACTCCATAGCTTTAAATCTTGCTTATTATTTATCCAATAGAGTTCCCCACTTGCTCGTTTAATCAATAATGGCGCGCGAAACATTGTTGGAAATGTCATTTGGCTGTTTTTTAGCCCAACATAGAGTTTTCCTGAAGAGAGATCACCATTTATGGCTCCTGTAAACCGATTTATTCTTGGGAAAGTATGCCAAGCATTCCAGCTGATATCCTGCCAAGAAATGGAGAATTGAGTATTATTAATATTAGCAAATGGAATATCTAATCCTAAATGAGTCAAGCGACCATGCGGATTCAAGCCAAATAAAGCGTTTACGCCTGCCTGATTTGCAAAAGAATATAAAGATAATAATGGTGTTATTCGTTCAATTTGCAAATTTTCTGCACGAATACGTAATTGTGGAGTCATTTTACCCGTTTGTATTTTATCTTCGGGCAACCAAAATGCTTTTAGTTGCCCTTTTGGCCAAGCTATATTATTCGTGGCCATATTTAAAACAGGCAAATCAATTAACCATCCTTTTTGATGGCGCTTAAAATTAACTTGCTGTTGATCGATCTCAAGTTTATTAAGACGATCTTCATTACGCCAATTTATATTGCTTTGCTTTAGTAAAAATGTGCCATTATCTAATTGACCATTTTTAATTACAAGCCACGTAGCCAGATTAACATTTATATGACTAAGTCCAGTATTCGTTCTTAACCAGTTCGTAAGCCATGGTTGCATATCAATGTTATCAGTTTCAAAGTAAATTACACCATCATGAAAATTGAATTTTGTATTACTCTTAAAATCAAATATTGCGTGCAATTGACCAACATTACCTTGTGAGCTCACTAGAGTGGCAATACTATTAGCCTTATGGTGATACCCGTCATTTATCCAGCTAAATTTAGTTGTTTTTAGTACTAATTTTTCACTCGTCGGACTTAGAAACTTAATTTGACTCTCTTTTATGGAAAGATAATTAATTTGTTTTAATAGGGCATTGACAATATTTGCAACGATAGTGGATTGTTGCTTATTTTCTATTTGCGTTGTATGACCAAATATATCAGTTTTAATATTTACGTTAACCTGCTTGGTCGTTAATGCTTGGAAATACAAGTGTGAACTTAAAACAGAGCGCCAGATATTTAATTCTACATTTATTTCACTAATATTAATATCGGCAGACTTATCATGAAGTGAGAGACCTTGTAACTTTAGTTTTGGTCCCAATAATAGCCATTCACCTTCTATTGATCTAACTTCAATAGGTAAACCTGACAATGTTTGAATGCTTTCTAGTAGAAATTGACGATGATCATTTAAATGAGGAAGCAGCAGCCGAAGAAAGGAAACTAGGAGTGCTACAAAAATTAGCACAACTACGCTAGCATTAATAGACAGTTTAATAAGTCGCCTCACGAAGCCCTCCTGACTAAACAATCGATGAATCTGATAGTGTATTATTAATGACAAAACGTATTACCGATATAACTAAATAGTATAAAAGTGTTTTAACAAAATTAATTAAATATAAATAGTTAACGAAACGATCTAAAGATTAAATACTTTATAATAATGCTAAAAACAAAAATAACCGCTTCATGTCTAAAGCGGTTATTTGTTGTAATATAGCATATCGTTTAAAAATCAGCGATTTTGTTACATCATTATGACATCAAATTGCTCACGATTATAGAGTGGCTCTACCTGCACTTTGACTTGTTTACCAATAAATAATTCTACCTCTGCTAACGAATAAGATTCTTCACTTCGTAACGCTTCAGCGATATCAAATGACGCATAAATCATGAAACGATCTGCGGCATACACATGGTGTACACGTACAACTTCACGCAATATTTCATAACACACTGTCTCAACGGTTTTAACACGGCCACGACCTTGACAAGCTGGACATTCATCACATAATAAATGCTCAATGCTATCACGCGTCCGTTTACGCGTCATTTCTACTAGTCCTAATGCAGAAAATCCGTGAATACTAGTTTTTGCTCTGTCTTTATTTAGTGATTGTTGTAATAAACTTAGTACACGTTCACGATGTTCATCTTTTGTCATATCGATGAAATCAATAATAATAATGCCACCTAAATTACGTAATCTTAATTGTCGAGAAATCGCCTGTGTTGCTTCAATATTAGTATTAAAAATAGTTTCATCAAGATTACGGTGCCCAACAAATGCGCCAGTATTAACATCAATAGTTGTCATTGCTTCTGTTTGATCAATAATCAAATAACCACCTGATTTTAAATCAACTTTTCTTTCTAGTGCCCGTTGAATTTCATTTTCTACATCAAAAAGATCAAAAATAGGTTGTTTACCAATATAATGTTCTAGTTTACTTGTTATCGTTGGTATAAATTCTTCAGTAAAAGCTGACAATAGCTCAAACGTTAATCGGGAATCAATTCTAATTCTATCTAGCTCTTTTTCACCTGCATAATCTCGTAAAATACGTTGAGCAAGTGCTAACTCACCATAAAGTTGCTGTTTACTATTACCACTTCGACTATAGCGATCAATCACTTTAGCCCAAAGGCGCTTAAGAAAAGCAGCATCTTGCGCTAGTTCTTTATAATCTGCACCTTCGGCTGCTGTTCTGATGATGAAACCACCATTTTCATCACAAAATTCAGCAACAATATTTTTTAAACGTTCACGTTCTTCTTCACTTTCAATCCGTTGAGAAACACCTACATGGCTTGCTCCAGGCATAAAAACTAAATAACGCGAAGGTAATGTTACATCATTAGTGAGCCTAGCACCTTTTGTACCTAAAGGATCCTTCACCACTTGCACCATTAAATCTTGGCCTTGTCTGACTAACTCTGCAATATCACGAACATGAAATTGTTTTTGCTCATTATCAGCAACACATTCTGTATGAGGTACAATATCGGATGCATGAAGAAAAGCGGCTTTATCTAAGCCTATATCGACAAATGCGGCTTGCATTCCCGGTAATACGCGACTAACTTTACCTTTATAAATATTGCCGACAATCCCTCGTCGTGATTCACGGTCAATATGAATTTCCTGTAAAATGCCACCTTCAATGTAGGCAACGCGTGTTTCAGAGGGTGTAACATTAATAAGTAATTCCACAGCCATGTTTAATACCTTTTAATTATTATTGATCGTAGTTACCAATCCCCAAAGTAACTGAATTCATCGCTTATTATCTTTAATAGTTAATTTTATAAAGGTATCGAGTAACAACCGAGTTTCGACTAAAGGTAAGCCCACAACACCATGATAACTACCATTAATTCGTTTAATAAATCCACCACCAAAGCCTTGAATAGCATATGCGCCAGCCTTATCCATAGGTTCTCCTGTCGCAATATAAGTATGAATATCTTTTTCAGAAAGGGGCCGGAATTCTACTTCTGTCCGTATAAGATCAGTTACATAGTTATTACGATCTGCAAAAGCAATTGCCGTGAGTACTTGATGAGTTTTCCCAGAGAGATGACGTAACATTTGTGCCGCATGTTGTTTATCTTTAGGCTTTTCTAACAAAATATTGTCTAATGTAACTAATGTATCTGCACCAAGTACTGGTAAATCATGTTCTGCAAGCTTTACACCTGCTTGAGCTTTTTCTTTGGCTAAGCGTATAACATAATTCTGAGTTAATTCCCCTTGCTTTGGTTGTTCAAAAACAGCTACCGCTAATTGCTCAAAAGGAATAGATAAGAATTTAAGCAATTCATAACGCCGTGGCGAAGTTGAAGCCAAATAAATTTTTTGATCATACATTACTGAACACCAAATTTTCGTCTTATTTTTCGCATAAGCAAAAACAACCAAGGCCATAATATTGCATTTGTTACACTACTCCACAAAATAGCAGATTTAAAAGGACTATGTTGCAGTACAAACTCTAATAAGAAAATAATTAATAACATTAATGCAGATAAAAGCAAAACCACCAATGCTTGCTGCCATAATGCCATATTCCTTAACAATTGGCTTTTAAATGCAACCAGATAAACAATAATTGATAACGCAAATGAATGTAAACCTAGTACTGAACTTAATAGCAAATCCCAGACTAAACCAAGAATAAAGGCTGTACCGACGTTAACTCTATGTGGTAGTGCCATAACCCAATAAATAAGGATCAAAACAAGCCAAGATGGTCTAAATACATCGATAGCATAAGGCCATGGCATCATTTGCAAGATTAATGCAATAAAGCATGACATCCAAATAACCCAACGTCCACGACTTCGATAACTACTCATGCGAGTCTCCTGACGATGGAAGTGATTCAGCTGCATTACTATTCACTAACTGCCGTTCACTGGCAATCTTTTGAACTTCAGATGGTGATAGCGGTACCCCTTTATCGTGTCCGCCTGACCATAATAATAATAGGTAACGAAGTCGTTTTACATTAACAACCGGTCTTGCATGAATAACCATCATCGCCCTTTGTCTATCCGTTGTCACTGAAGATACAACAGCGACAGGATAACCTTCAGGAAAACGTCCACCTAATCCTGAGCTGACTAATTCATCTCCAACTTGAATATCAGCATTCAAAGGTAGATATTCTAGTTGTAGATCATCTAGGCAACCAGTGCCAGAAGCAATAACACGTACATCATTACGTAAAACTTGGACTGGTATAGCATGAGTACTATCGCAAACCAGCAGGACTCGGCTATTATTCTGTGCCACAGCTATCACCTGCCCTACAACACCCTTTTCATTAATGACAGGTTGACCTTCATAAACGCCACTACTACGACCTTTATCAATAACAATTTGGTCACTATAAGGGTTGCGATCAGTCGACAACACCTGTGTGACCATTTTGTATTCGCCACTACGTACTGGCGAGCCTAATAACTCCCTCAGTCGCGCATTTTCCTGTAACAGCTGGCCAGTTATCAGTAAATCACTATTTTTTATTAATAATTCTTGCTTTAATACCTGATTTTCTGTAATTAATTGGCTACGTATAGATAGATTTTCTGAGATCTTATCTAACAAAGTTTGATGTCCATTCACAGCATAAAGCACTGGACCTATCGCAGTATCAAGATATTCGCGAACCCGAGTAAAGGTTTTTGAATGAAGATCTGCAACCATTAAGCTAATCGAAACGACCAACGCTAAAACAAGACGAAGCTGTAATAAAGGCCTACTCCCAAAAATAGGCTTCATAAAATAGCAGTATCCTCAGAATTAAAGAAAAAATTTGGCTGTTGATTAAGCAACACTATTCTTCCCTGAATAAATCACCGCCATGTATATCCATCATTTCAAGTGCTTTACCACCACCCCGCGCTACACACGTTAATGGATCATCAGCAACCACAACTGGGATGCCGGTCTCTTCCATCAATAAGCGATCAAGATTACGTAATAATGCACCCCCACCAGTCAACACCATACCACGCTCAGAAATATCTGATGCCAGCTCTGGTGGACATTGTTCTAAGGCAGCCATTACTGCGCTCACAATTCCTGATAAAGGCTCTTGTAGTGCATCAAGAATTTCATTTGTATTTAAAAAGAATCCGCGTGGAACACCTTCAGCTAAATTACGACCTCTTACTTCAATTTCTCGCGTTTCAGTACTAGGATAAGCTGAGCCAATTTCATGTTTAATACGTTCGGCTGTCGCTTCACCAATTAATGAACCATAATTACGACGAACATAGTTAATGATAGCTTCATCAAAACGGTCACCACCAATACGAACTGAAGAGGAGTAAACTACGCCATTTAAAGAGATGACTGCAACTTCTGTCGTTCCGCCACCAATATCAACTACCATAGAACCGGTAGCTTCTGATACCGGTAAACCCGCACCGATAGCTGCTGCCATCGGCTCTTCAATTAAAAAGACTTCTCTAGCACCGGCACCTTGTGCTGATTCCCGAATTGCGCGACGTTCAACCTGAGTCGCCCCAACAGGCACACAGACTAATACCCGTGGGCTTGGACGTAGAAAACTATTACTATGCACTTGACGAATAAAATGCTGCAGCATTTTTTCAGTTACAAAGAAGTCTGCAATAACACCATCTTTCATTGGTCGAATCGCTGCAATATTCCCAGGAGTACGTCCCAACATTTGTTTAGCTTCATGCCCTACAGCGGCTACACTTTTATGTGATCCAGCCCTATCCTGATGGCGAATCGCGACAACAGAAGGCTCATTTAAAACGATACCTTGCCCTCTTACATAAATCAGTGTATTTGCAGTCCCTAAGTCAATGGACAAATCATTGGAAAACATGCCACGAAATTTTTTAAACATAATCTAATGGGTAACCCTAATAGCTAAACAGCGAATAATAACGTTTGCCTGTTTTCTTTATTGACATAAATCATGCAAGAAACAGACAATATTTGTAAATTTTCAATTTGATCTTCTATTATCATACAACGATATTGTTTCATCGAAAATAGTCGCATAAAGCATGAACCCAATAAATTGAGTGACTAAATTCATGATAATGGCTAAAAATAAAAATCTTTCCATCCCTACTACATAATTAGTATTTGAAATATGATGCATACTTGATGGATTTGCCTTAGCTGCCATTATTATAAAACAATACGTTTACATCATGGATATTCTATTGTCCTCAATAGAATCTCATTTAATATTGCGTCCCTAAATAAACTATTCCCATGTTATCAAATGCTCTTCGGACAATTAATTATTATTTCTACAATAATTTTTATTTTTTCTACTGTTATAATTATTGCTGAAATAACTAATCAATATCAGGCAAACGCTCCAACGGAGCAAATAATTCACCTTGCCCACCACTTATTCCTAGATCAATTAATGCGTTCCACTCGGCAGGCGTTCGAACACCTGTTGCAAAAATACCCACCTGCTGTTCAGCACACATGGCACACAAACTTTCAACAATCAACTGATTTTCTGGTTGCCGTGTAATACTACGAATAATACCAGAATAAAGTTTAATAATATCAATTGATAATAAGTTTATATAAGAGGTATTTACTACATCAATACCCGCTTGTATCACGGCAATTTGACAGCCAAAATGTTTTAATGTTCTAACAATCGATATTAATTTCTCAAGATTACGTTCTACATCTGCTTCGACTAACTCAAAAATAATACGATTACATTGTGTTTTACCTTTTTCTTGTAATTCATCACAAAGCCAATTAAAAAAAGTCGCATTAACAAGTGATGATACGCAAATCTGAAAGGATATCATCTCATGTTGCCAATGTCTTAAGAGTGGAAAGAGGCGTGTAATAATAATTTTATCAAATGTTTCTGACATATTAAATCGTTGTAACCATGGCAAAAATTCTGGTGTTAGTAATTCTTGTTTACCATCATAAATTCGTGCAACAATATTACGATGATATAAGCGCCCATTCGTTAATATTGCTGGTTCTTCATAAAAATAGATTAACTCGTTTTGTTCTAGTACTCGATTAAGTAAGGTTGACCATCGAACCGTGCCAATAGGATGTTTATCAATATTATTATAAACATACCAACCATTACCCCCTTGCCGCTCAGCATTGCGCGTCGCCTCACGTACAGAATCCATAACATCTTCCTGCGTTTGATGCTCATCATAAGTTGTAATGCCGATATACATCCAGGTATTGCGTTCTATATCAATATCTAATGAAATACTATTAATAGATGTAATGAGTTGGGATGCTATTTTATCTGCATCCGATACCGTTGCATGCGGTAATAAAAAGACAAATGTATTTTCAAAATAACGTGCTAAAGATGTAACATTAAAACGCATTGCATACGTTGTCAGGATATCAATTAATATTTGCTGCAGTTCATCAATCTCGTTATTTTTCAAGATTGGTTTTCGATACAAATCAAAATCAGGCAATTGGATCATCATTACAACACCATAAGCATTGACTTCTTCCAATTGTGCAGCTAAAAGTTGATCAAATGAGAATCGACTGCTGACACCTGTTTCAGCATCGCGGATAAAAAAATCCATAATCTTTGAATGAATAGGAATTTTTTCGTCAGTGTGTTTAACAGCAGAAGGAAGTAATTCTGTCATTTTTAATTGCTCATCTTGACACATGTTACTCAATACGATCTTCCCAATATGTGGGCCTAAGTAATGTACACTGATAACAATAATAATTATGATAGAAAGCAAAGTAATTATTAGAAAAAATAAAACATTAAGAGAGAAAAAATGATTTATCACAGGATGAGGATAAGTGACTATCATTATATAATGTTGAGAAATCGATGAGGGAAAATTAAGTTTTATACTAACAGAGCGTCGAGATAGCAAATACTGAAAAGAATGCGAATCGATTTGATTATTCTTTATAGTAATAATTGGTTCTGATTGAGTAATATCAAAGATATCGATATTACTAATATTAAAACTTTGCATAATATTAATCATTCGATCTTTAAATAATTCAAGAGACAATTTTGGTTTTTTATTATCGGTATTGACTAAAAACATTTGACTGGCTAGACGACCAAAGGCGTTAAAATCATATATTTTTTCACTGACCGCTGTAACTCTAAGAATACCACTAAACAATACCAGTAAAACTGGTACTAAAATAATTAATATTGATACAATTGAGAGTTTCAAGTTGAATCGCATCCCTGTTCTCATTCCTCAGAAACGATTATGTAAATAATGAATTGATAGTATCTCATTTGTATGGTTATTTTTGATTATATTTATATAGCGTTTATTTACTTACTAACGACTAACCCAGATTTATTATGTAATGTTCTAATAAGTATAATTACAGATACCGGTAATCATCACCTGATTATCTCATTTAACGTCTTTTATCATCCTCGCTACCATTGCTATTAATAACATATTGTTATAAAACATCTGTGATAAATTCTTTTTTAGAAAGATAAATAATATATTCGCCTTTTATTCTTATATAGAGGTACTGATAATTAACTCTATTACACTACTTATCTTTAAGTAATATGACTATTACTCAAAGGAATTGAGTACATCTTATGAAATAGGATAAGCAATATAAAAATGTTAGTTTTAACAATATGATGATTAAATCCCACTAATACACCCATATTGATGAATACTTTATCATTCCTGAAATAAGTAATTACTATTATTATAATTATGGCAAAAAGATAGTTGAACTTTTACCAGCAAATAATTTCAAACTAGCCATGAATGGAATGAGGCTATCTTATACTATACATTGAGTTAATTCTATCATTAGTAATGAGTAGATAAGTTGATTTTTGACAACTATATACCGATTAATTGTTAGTAATAAAAATAAATTATCTGCAAACCAGTCTGATGATCAGTTATAAAGGAAACAAAGGTTAATGCAATTATTAATCATGATAAATGATCACGCAAAAATAACCTTAAATTTAATCATAGGATAGCTATTAAACAGTACTTAACTAGATGATTATCTTTATTATATAGGAAACAAAAGACGTCATGATGAAATCAAAATAACGTGTAAAAATCACTCATCATTTCTTAGTGATTACATTATTTTTTTATCTAAATAGTGACAAATGCCTCACATAAGGTTATTTTGTCCGATTAAAGTCTGTTTCAAAGGAGAAGGCTGCGCGATGGCTAAGAAATTTAAAATTTTGCTTTTAAACGGCCCAAATCTAAATTTATTAGGTTGTCGTGAGCCCGATAAATATGGGTATGCCTCTTTGCCTGAGATTGTTAATTCGTTGCAACTGCGTGCTGATACGTTTGGCGTTACACTCCAACATATACAGTCTAATGCAGAATATCAACTGCTTGACGCTATTCATCAGGCTAAAGGAAATATAGACTTTATTATAATTAATCCGGCTGCATTTACTCATACTAGTGTGGCATTAAGGGATGCATTACTCGCTGTAAGCATACCCTTTATTGAAGTCCACTTATCAAATGTACATGCACGAGAACCTTTTCGCCATCATTCCTATTTATCCGATATTGCTACTGGCATTATTTGTGGGTTAGGGAGTGATGGTTATGATTTTGCATTACAAGCGGCGGTTCGCCGTTTGTCTGAAAAATAATTAATTAACTAACTATACGGAATCATACTCATGGATATTCGTAAAATAAAAAAACTTATTGAGCTAGTTGAAGAATCAGGTATTTCTGAGCTCGAAATTTCTGAAGGTGAAGAATCTGTTCGTATTAACAGAGGATTTACTTCGATCAACCAGCAGGCAATACAACCTACAGCACCTGTTATGTTACATACTTCACCTGTACAGGCTTCAGCACCTAGCCAAGTAATACCATCAGAATCCGTGACTCAACCACAAATTAGTGGTCATGCGGTTTTATCTCCGATGGTAGGTACATTCTATCGTTCGCCTAGCCCAGAAGCAAAACCCTTTGTTGAAGTGGGACAGCAAGTGTCGATAGGTGACACACTCTGTATTGTTGAAGCAATGAAAATGATGAACCAAATAGAAGCAGATAAAGCAGGTATCGTCAAAGCAATCTTAGCTGAAAATGGCCAACCAGTTGAGTTTGATGAACCATTAATCATCATCGAATAGCGAGGCATCCTATGCTTGACAAAGTTGTTATTGCTAACCGTGGAGAGATTGCATTACGGATACTGCGAGCGTGTAAAGAGTTAGGCATAAAAACGGTTGCCGTACACTCAACTGCAGATCGCGATCTTAAACACGTATTACTAGCTGATGAAACTGTATGTATCGGCCCTGCCGCATCAGCGAAAAGTTATCTTAATATTCCAGCACTTATTTCTGCTGCTGAAATTACGGGTGCAGATGCTATCCACCCTGGATACGGTTTCTTATCAGAAAATGCTGATTTTGCCGAGCAAGTCGAGCGTTCTGGCTTCGTTTTTGTTGGCCCTAAACCTGAAACAATACGATTAATGGGCGATAAAGTCTCAGCAATCACCGCAATGAAAAAATCAGGTGTTCCTTGTGTTCCCGGCTCAGATGGTCCACTTGGCGATGATATGGATAAAAACAAAACAGTCGCTAAGGGTATTGGTTATCCGGTAATCATTAAGGCCTCTGGAGGTGGTGGCGGCCGCGGCATGCGCGTTGTACGTAATGAAAATGAGTTAGAGAAATCTATTCTCATGACACGTGCTGAAGCTAAAGCTGCTTTTAATAATGATATGGTATACATGGAAAAATACCTAGAAAATCCAAGACATGTAGAAATTCAGGTATTATCTGATGGCCAAGGTAATGCGATTTATTTAGCTGAGCGCGATTGTTCTATGCAACGCCGTCATCAAAAAGTTGTTGAAGAAGCACCGGCACCAGGTATTACAAATGAAATGCGCAACAATATTGGCAAACGTTGTGCTAAAGCCTGCATTGAAATTGGCTATCGTGGTGCTGGTACCTTTGAGTTCCTTTATGAAAACGGTGAATTCTACTTTATAGAGATGAACACCCGTATTCAAGTTGAACACCCCGTTACTGAAATGATCACAGGGATAGATTTGATTAAAGAACAACTCCGGATCGCTGCAGGCTTGCCATTATCAATAAAACAAGAAGATGTACAAGTTCGTGGCCATGCTATTGAATGTCGCATAAATGCTGAAGATGCAAAAACATTTTTACCTTCACCCGGTAAAATTTCACGTTTTCATGCCCCAGGTGGCTTTGGTGTTCGTTGGGAATCACATATTTATGCGGGTTATACCGTTCCACCTTACTACGACTCAATGATAGGTAAGTTAATTACTTTCGGTGAAACACGCGATGTAGCTATCGCTCGCATGAAAAATGCGCTTGCTGAATTAATTATTGATGGTATTAAAACTAATATTAGTTTGCAGACTGATATTATGAATGACGAAAATTTTCAACAAGGTGGAACTAATATCCATTACTTGGAGAAAAAATTAGGGCTGTAATCTCTTTTCTATCTTAACAGGGAAGTTTTATTCATAATAACTTCCCTTGTTAAGTCAATAAGATATAGCTAAGAATAGATTATTATCTATTCTTAGCTAACAATAATGAAACATCATTTTTGCTTGATAAACATATTTAAATCACAAAGAACATAATTGGTCGTGCTTATACACATTTCGGAATATTTGATAAATACACTTATGGCAAATTATTATGAAAAAAATGATGGATAGTAGATTTATACAAGCTCACCGCGAGGCGCGTTGGGCGCTTTGGTTAGCATTAGCTTATATGCTAGGATGGATATTAACTGCTTATTTACCTGATGCTGAACAAGGTATTACTGGCCTACCTCATTGGTTTGAGTTATCTTGTCTTTTTCTTCCTGCCTTATTCGTTTTCTTATGTTGGCTTATGGTTAAGCTAGTATTTAAAAACATTCCTTTGGATGACAAAAATGCGGACTGATATTATTTTTCCATTAGTAGGTTATTTAGTACTTGTCTTTGCTATTTCTATTTATGCCTTTTGTAAACGAGAAAAAGTAAATTCTCTTACTGATTACTTTATTGGAAATCGGACAATGGGCGGTTTCCTATTAGCGATGACACTAACAGCCACATACATTAGCGCAGGTTCTTTTATCGGTGGTCCTGGTGCTGCTTACAAATATGGTTTAGGTTGGGTTCTTCTTGCAATGATCCAGCTTCCTGCCATTTGGTTATCCTTAAGCATTTTAGGCAAAAAATTTGCTATTTTAGCTCGTCGTTATAATGCCGTAACACTCAGTGATATTTTATATCATCGTTACCAAAGCCGGCTTCTAGTCTGGCTTGCGAGTGCAAGTCTTCTTATTGCATTTATTGGGACAATGACAGTTCAATTTGTCGGTGCAGCACGACTTTTACAAAGCTCGATTAATATAAGTTATGAAATGGCTTTGTTGATTTTTGGTATTACCACTTCATTTTATACAGCATTTGGTGGCTTTCGGGCTAGTATCCTTAATGATGCTTTTCAAGGTATCGTTATGTTAGTAGGCGCTGGCTTATTGTTAACAATGGTAATTTATCATGCCGGTGGTATCTCAAATGCAGTGACAACATTACATCATATTGACCCCCAACTTTTAATGCCACAAGGCGTTGATAATAAACTTACTTTCCCATTTATGGCTTCTTTTTGGATATTGGTTTGTTTCGGTATAGTCGGCTTACCTCATACAGCTGCACGTTGTTTAGCCTATCGCGATAGTAAAGCTGTTCACCAAGGTATTGTGATTGGAACTATCATCATTGGGCTACTCATGTTTAGCATGCACTTAACCGGTGTCCTTGCCCATGCAATATTGCCAGATATTACTGAAACAGATACGGTAATACCAACATTAATGACACATATATTACCACCCTTTGCCGCTGGGATCTTTCTTGCTGCCCCGTTAGCAGCCATTATGTCAACAGTAAATGCAGAGCTTTTACAATCCTCAGCAACTATTATTAAAGATCTTTATTTAGGGGAGAAAATAAATAACAATACTGATCAGAAGCGATTAACACGTTTATCGGTTATTATTACACTGTTATTAGGTTGTGTTTTGCTTATTACTGCCTGGAAGCCACCAGCTATGATAATTTGGCTAAATTTAGCCGCCTTTGGTAGTTTACAAGCTGTTTTTCTTTGGCCACTTGTTTTAGGCCTTTATTGGCCAAAAGCTAATAGCCACGGTGCGCTTTGTTCAATGATCACCGGTGCCGTAATTTATGCAAGTTTAGCAACATATAGAGTTGAAATATTAGGATTTCACGCCATTGTACCAGCACTACTTTGTGGCGGATTAGCCTTCCTAATCGGTAATTTCTTTGGTAAACCAGCAAAAGAAATCATTTAGTCTTAGTAAAAATAGCGCTAATTTTTGTTGTTTAGCGCTATATATCATATGAGCAAATTAATTATGTCCTGGCAGCAACTTATTATTAATACGAAAGGTAAATGGGCAGAAGAGCTCAGTGATTTGTTAACAGAAATGGGCGCCGTATCAGTAACATTCCAAGATAGCTTTGATGTTCCGGTTTTCGAACCTTTACCAGGTGAAACACGGTTATGGCATGATACTGATATTATCGCCTTGTATGAACAACATATTGACATACAAAAAATTATTAATTTATTAAGAGACAATCCATTATTAGTAGATAACTTTAATTATCGTGTAGAGCAGGTTATCGATAAAGATTGGGAACGTGAATGGATGGATAATTTTCATCCAATGCGCTTTGGCCAACGATTATGGATTTGTCCTAGCTGGCAACCCGTACCCGATAAAAATGCAATTAACGTGATGCTTGATCCAGGATTAGCATTTGGTACTGGCACGCATCCAACGACTGCATTATGCTTAGAATGGTTAGATGGACTTGATCTCAACGGCAAAACAATTGTTGATTTCGGGTGTGGCTCCGGTATTTTGGCTATTGCCGCACTTAAACTTGGTGCAAAAAGTGCGATAGGGATTGATATTGATCCTCAAGCAATTGAAGCGAGTACAAATAATGCTGTCCAAAATGGTGTTTCTGAAGATTTGACACTATATTTAGCTAATCAGTGTCCTAAAAACATACAGGCCGATATTGTCATAGCAAATATACTCGCAGGACCATTAAGAGAGTTATCATCAATAATAACATCTCTTGTAAAACCAAAAGGAAAACTTGGTTTATCAGGTATTTTAACATCTCAGGCTGAAAGTGTTATTAATGCATACAATTCCTTTTTTACACTTGATCCTGTTGTAGAAAATGAAGAATGGTGTCGTATTACTGGACAACGCTTATCATGTTAATACCGTTTTTTGCGATTTGATGTAGCTATAAAAAAATATTATTCAATAATTTTTTATTATAAAAAAAGAATAATTTTCAAGTAACTCTTTGATATAAAAGAAAAATATTTATTTTTGTGACGTGGGAAGGCTATAAATACGCTTAAACTTTATTAAGATGTTCAAAATTTGGCCTTTCCTCTGACACAAAAAATGCGTAATATACGCGCCCTTACAGTTACGTTTATGCCTTTTTACTTAATGCGCATCGGAAATATTCAACTAAGAAATAAGCTTATCGCCGCACCAATGGCTGGAGTGTCTGACAAACCATTCAGACATTTATGTTATACGATGGGAGCTGCCATGACTATATCAGAGATGCTATCGTCAAATCGTGATGTCTGGCAAAGCGATAAGTCAAAACAACGGATGGTTCATTTTGGTGAACCCGGTATTAGAGCCGTGCAAATTTCGGGGAGTATCCCTGAAGATATGGCCTACGCTGCGCGGGTAAATGAAGAGCATGGTGCTCAGCTAATTGATATTAATATGGGATGTCCAGCAAAAAAAGTTAATCGAAATTTAGCTGGTTCTGCGTTAATGCGCCACCCTGAATTAGTTAAAAAGATCTTACTCGCTGTAGTTAATGCGGTAAATGTGCCTGTTACATTAAAGATTAGAACAGGCTGGGATCCTGAGCACCGTAACTGTGTTGAAATTGCCCAACTTGCTGAAGAGTGTGGTATTCAGGCAATAACAGTCCATGGACGTACACGTCAATGCCTGTTTAATGGCCATGCGGAATATGACAGTATTCGGCAAGTGAAACAGCATGTCTCCATTCCAGTCATTGCTAATGGTGACATAACAAGCCCACATAAAGCAGAATCAGTTCTTAATTATACAAAAGCTGATGCCATTATGATTGGGCGGGCTGCTCAAGGAAGGCCTTGGATCTTCCGGGAAATACAGCATTATATGGATACTGGTGAGCTTTTACCGCCCTTGCCATTAGCAGAGGTAAAACGCGTAATAATCGGACATGTGCAGGATTTACATAACTTTTACGGTAGCGTGAAAGGCTTGCGTATAGCCCGGAAACATGTTTTCTGGTATTTGCAGGAATATCCCCTGAGTATCCAGTTTAGACGAGAATTCAATGTTATTGAAAATCCAGCTAATCAGCTGGCAGCATTGGATAACTTTTTTGAAATTTTGCATAACCAAAAAGAGCTAATAGAACTATGTTCGAACAACGTGTAAATTCTGATGTATTAACTGTTCCTACTGTAAACTCCCAGGATCAGGTAACACAAAAACCCTTGCGTGACTCTGTCAAAATTGCGCTTAAAAACTATTTTGCTCAACTTAATGGTCAAGATGTAGACGACCTTTACGAGTTGGTACTCGCCGAAGTAGAACACCCACTACTCGACATGGTAATGCAATACACTCGTGGTAATCAAACACGCGCAGCAAATATGATGGGAATTAACCGCGGAACGTTACGTAAAAAGCTCAAAAAATATGGCATGAGTTAATTTAGTTTTTCTCAACATCAGAAAAAAGGTGCTTAATATATTTATTAAGCACCTTTTATTTTATAAATATAAATAATGAGAAAACGGCAGAATTTGCGTCTATGCCAGTATGCTATAACATAGCATGTTATTATAAGAAAGACTGTTAAATGATCGCCTTTCTTATTCAGTTTAACAAATTATTCTTACCCTTGACCTATTAGTAGTGTTTCCATTAGATCAAGCTCGTATAACAGTTTATCCAACGTCTCGTTACTAATTTGTTGTTTCGCTCGCATATGATATAATTCGCCACGTTGCGCTCGTAATGCTGTTAAACGGAATCGACGCTCAAGTTGTTCGGCCTGTTCCATTTCTTCTTTTTTATTTTCTTCTGAATGTAAACGAAGATCACTAATTACTTTTGAGCCTATTTCAGCTAATAAATGCGGATCAATATCTTCTTCACTACTTTTCTCTAAACGTTCCTGTAGTTTTTCCAAACTTTCGACTGCTATTTTAGACATTGCTACTTTCGCTTTCTCTTCTTCTTCCGAAAGTTTGCTATGGTCCATCATATTTAATCCACGTAATAGTAAGGGTAAAATAATAACACCGCATATTAAAGAAAATAAGATGACACCCATAGCTAGAAAGATTAACAGATAACGCGCTGGGAAAGCTTCCACATCAACCCTAATCCACAGCGGAACAGAGAGAGCACCTGCTAAAGTTATAGCACCACGAACGCCTGCAAAAGTAGCAATTAAACACTCCCGAACGCTATATTGAGAAAATAATAGAGGTCGCTTCTTCAGGAATTTATTACTAAAGATTTTCATCGCAAGTAACCACCAGAAGCGCATTAACATCAACACCGCATAAATTAATATTATATCACCAAATAATTTACCTGCGGTAAGGGTAGCTTCTGAATCAAGGGTCGTCATAGTCGTCGCCATGATGCCTGGAATTTGCAGACCTAGCATCAGAAAAACAGTACCATTTAATACAAATTCAAGCATGGACCAAACGCTATTAGCCCGAAGCCGCATAGCTAGTGGTACATTACTTAACCCTTTTGAGTTACCTACCATCATTCCAGCTGCTACAGCAGCTAAAATACCTGAAGTTTTAAAGTGCTCTGCAACTAAGTACACAGCAAAAGGAAGCAAAAGTAAAAAGACGACTTGTGTTGCCGGATCATCACCAACCCAATGGTTAATCGCACGCAGTACCCAACGATAAACCCAAGTTACAGCAATACCAATCAAAATCCCACCAGCGGCTACTTTGACAAACTCTAAACCCGCTGTTGTTGTTGAAAATGCCATAGCACCTATTGCTACACGGATAGCAAAATTTAATGAGACCAAGCCGGAAGCATCATTCATTAACGCTTCACCTTCTAATATGCTCATAATGGAATCAGGGATACGTCCTTTACCCACAATACCTGATAATGCCACCGCATCTGTCGGTGATAATACTGCAGCTAGCGCAAATGAGACAATGAGTGGCATCTCAGGAATAAGCATATGAATAACATAACCCAATCCAAATACCGTGAAGAAAACCAATACAAGGGCCAAACCAATAATTTCACGACCATGATGCAAAAATTCGCGAATAGGTGTTTTACGCCCATCAGCAAAAAGTAAAGGTGGAATAAAAAGGACTAAAAATAATTCTGGATTAAATTCCACATGTAAGCCAAATGCGGGCCAGGCAATTAAGGCGCCCAAGGCGATTTGAATAAGAGGCAACGGGATCTGAAAAGGTAGCATCCGTGTCACGATACCCGACAGGGATACAACCAAAATTAAAATAAGAATAGTAAAAAATATTTCCATGTTTATTCAACCAATGACGAGGCAATCAAAATACAAGCTTAAAAAACTATATCGTTATAAGAACAATGACAAACTACAACGAATATATCCCAAAACAAAGATTAAAGTATAAAAAAACTACTATCCACTAATATAACTCGTTAATTTTCTGCAAAATTTAGTCTGATTAAGCAACTAGAAGATGGCAATTTAATATCAGCAAATAAATAACCTAGAATATGCCTAACCTAAATTTGCTAATAACAATTTTAAATACAACTATAAAACCCAATAGTTACTCATAGTATTATATCTAGAATATTAAAATTTCGTTAAATAATACTTCATAATACCAGTAATATTAACATACATTAACATTGATAATGATGTAATGATACATATGAAGTACAAGAAAAATTATTCTAAAAAGATAGGGTAGATATTTCATGTTGTTATCATTATATTAAAAAATATTTAGTGATAAGATTTAGGAAGAAGAATCTCCATTATGAAATATAGCTATCCCCGTAATAAAACTCACTATAGTTAGTAGGTAATGATGAACATTAATTAATCATTTTTTGTTATAACATACTTATTATTTTTGGCAACTCTAACTAAGTAAAAAATTAATATCTAGAATAAATTACTAATAAAAGTGATTTATAGACTATTTAACAAGCAAAAATAACTATAAACGTATAAAAAATAACAATACAATAAAAAGTTATCAATATACGATTATTTTAACTACTATTTATATAAAATTTATAGCAATGACTCTGTAATGCATATTATATAAAATATCAACTTGAATACAAAAACAAACATGTTCACCAGTCAATACTTTTCAAAATAGCACTATCATTATTGTATGAAAAATTTCATGTTATAGATTAAGGCATATGTTAAATAAAAAATCTCATTTTTACCTAGTATTTTAAAATAGATTGATAAAAATAAGATAAAACTATGGTGAGATTTATTGATGTAAATATAACTTACGATAGTGCATATTAAGCTAATACTAATTTAATAAAGTATACCCTAGCATTTCACACGATTCATGCTCTCAATCATTCTATTATATTGAAATATTCATCTAATTTAATAGAAAAATTACATCTGTTATTTTAAATAATAGTCAATATATTAAATAAAGTCATTTGCTAATAAATATTCCCTTAGGTATAGTTAACTGTATTTATAATAAATTTATTTAATAATAACCCTACATTAATTAGGTAATCAATAATATTTATTGATTATCTACTTTATATAAATGACATTGAGATGCAGTGAGCATTATTTTATCCTTAAGGACTGCTCAGAAATGAAAAAAAAACAATTTAATTATAATAATATTTACTTGCCTATTGCTTTAACTTTTTATATTTGTTCTGTACATGCTGAAGAAACAATGGTAGTTACAGCATCTGGTTTTGAACAACAAATAAAAAATGCACCTGCTAGTATTTCAGTCATCAATCACAATGATCTTAGCGATAAGCCTTTCCGTGATCTAACCGATGCACTAAAAGACATACCTGGTGTCGTTATTACTGGTAGTGGCGCCAATACGGATATAAGTATTCGCGGTATGGGGGCGAGTTATACATTAATTTTAGTTGATGGTAAAAGACAAAATAGCCGGGAAACTCGGCCCAATAGTGATGGTCCTGGTATAGAGCAAGGTTGGATCCCACCACTATCAGCTATTGAACGGATAGAAGTTATTCGTGGCCCTATGTCATCACTTTATGGTTCAGATGCTATGGGGGGAGTGATTAATATTATTACTCGTAAAGTATCACCTACTTGGGGTGGTAGTGTGCGTTTAGATACCACAAAACAACACAACCAAAATGCTGGTGATCCAAGTAATGCTGAACTTTATATTAATGGCCCACTTATTGATAACATTCTTGGTGTACAAATATATGGTAAATATGCACACCGTCCCGAAGATAAAATTATTGGTGGTTATGCAGAACAAAACTTAAATAGTGTTAATAGCAAATTTAGTTATACGCCTTCAAATACGCAAACTGTTGAAATTGAATTAGGTGGCTCAATTCAAAAACGTGATGCAACGGAAAATGCCTCATCTAAATATAACAGTTCTCACCGATCACGTCGTGAAAATCAATCTATTCGACATAAAGGCTCGTGGGGCTCGGCTATGACAGATATAGTCGTTACTCACGAAAATACGGATAATTATATTCGTAAGATGAAAATTGATAACACAAATGTTAATGGTCAAATGTTATTGCCTTTTGATGCTCATATGCTGACATTAGGAGGAAGTTATAAATATGAAAAACTTAATGATGATAATAATTCATACGATAAATCGTTAGAGAAAATTACGCGCTGGAGTTACTCTTTCTCAGCTGAAGATGAATGGCGTGTTATTGATAATTTTGCATTAACTGCGGGATTACGCTATGACTACGATGAAAATTTCTCTGATCACTGGTCACCTCGCCTTTATGCTGTTTTTGATTTAACGAATAATATTGTACTTAAAGGTGGTATTTCAACGGGATATAAAACACCTTCATTACGCCAAGTTGTTACTGATTGGGGACAACCGACTGGAAATCGTTATGCTAATGGTATTATTTTAGGTTCGCCTAATTTGCAACCAGAAAAGTCTATTAATTATGAAACAAGCTTAAATTACTATAACCAAGAAAGTCGCATTAATAGTAGTCTTACAGGCTTTTATACCAAGTTTAAAGATAAGATCCAAAGTCGATATATTTGTAGTGGGCCTTATGGCCAAAATAGCTGCACAGCCTCAAATGGTAAAGACTATGATTTTATCCAGGAATGGGAAAATGTTGATAAAGCGACCTTATATGGTACAGAGTTTTCATTTAAAGTACCGTTAGTTAATCAATTAAGCCTAAGTAATAATTATACGTGGACAAAAACAGAACAAAAGAGTGGTGTAAACAAAGGTATGGCATTGAACCGTATCCCAGAACATCGATTTGTTGCGACACTTGATTGGAAAGTTAATGACATGATAGATACTTGGCTAAAAGCCACCTACAACGGTAAAGAAGTGACATCAACACGAAAAAATAACACAATGAAAGTGGATAAATATCCTGGCTTTACAACATGGGATATTGGTGCTTCATGGAAAGTACATGCTCAAACCAACCTCTATGCGGGCATTTATAATATTACCGATAAGAAAATTAATAATGAGACTGTAGGTAAAGAGCAAGATGGTCGTCGTTATTGGATAGGAATAAATATTGACTTTTAAAACATCTTAAAGCAAACGTGGGCACGCTATAAATTAGCCTGCCCACATATATATATGATTTAATAAACAAACAAATTACTGCACTGCTGCAAACGCTTTAGCCACATAATTAACGTTAGTATCAGTAAGGCCAGTTAAACACATTCTACCACTACGCAATAAATATACGCCATAAAGTTCTCGCAATCTATCAACCTGTTCAGCACTAAAACCAGTGTAGCTGAACATACCTCGTTGCGTTAATAAATACTTGAAATCATGACCAGGTAAAACAACGCCAAGAGCATCAACAAGCTTTTGTCGCATAGTCAAAATTCTATTACGCATCTGTGTCACATCCTCGATCCATCGCGCTTTTAAATGATGATCGGCCAATACCGTTGCAACTAATCTAGCACCTTGTAAAGGTGGACT
Source organism: uncultured Enterobacterales bacterium (assembly GCA_945288535.1). Lineage (GTDB taxonomy): Bacteria > Pseudomonadota > Gammaproteobacteria > Enterobacterales > CALYQQ01 > CALYQQ01. Next base: position 47,443 of record CALYQQ010000011.1, read on the forward strand.
AGAATAATTACGCCGCACATTAGCTTTTAATTGACCTAATACACAATCAGCCTGTAGCTTATTCTCACAAAAAATAGATAGCGCACCACAACGCTCGCCATATATCGACAAATTTTTTGAGAACGAATTGCTCAGTAAGGCTGAAATACCCGCTTCTGCAATTTTTCTAACTAAATAGCTATCAGCCGTTAGACTTTCGGCAAAGCCCTGATAGGCCAAATCCATAAAAGGAATAAGCTGTCGTTCTCTTAATATGTCAATAACGTGATCCCATTGTTGTTCAGTAAGATCGGCTCCTGTTGGATTATGGCAACAAGGATGTAATAAAACGATACTTTTAGCAGGCAAAGTCGCTAATATTGATAACATTGCTGAAAAATCAACCCCTTTTGTACGATAATCAAAATAAGGATAATAATTTATCTTTATTCCAGCACCACTAAAAATAGCGGCATGATTATCCCATGTAGGGTTACTTAACCACACTTGTGAATCAGGAAAATAGCATTTAAGAAACTCGGCACCTATTTTTAATGCACCAGAAGCACCAATCGATTGAATCGTTGCAACTCGTTTAGCAAGAAGTGCGGCATGATTTTCACCCAATAATAATTGTTGCGTAAGCTCACAATAACGTGCTAATCCATCCATAGGTAAATAAAGCAATGGTGATTTTTCACGAGCTAATTGCATCTGAGCTTGTTCTATCACAGGTAATAAGGGTACCTCGCCTTCTGCATTATAATAAAGGCCAATACTTAGATTTGCTTTATTTTCACGCTTATCAAGTAAATAATCCTCCATTAGCGAAAGAATAGGATCCCCAGAATACGCATCCACATGCTGAAACATTGACAACTCCTGATCAGAATAAAATAAATAATAGATATGCTTAGAAAAACAACGGCCATACCACTCTATGGGGCAATATAGCTGACATATATGTCGTCAATAAACTAATTTTCAGCGTATTTATTTGCTAATTAATAGTGTATATTATTATAATGACCAAAAAATAAGCAAATTGTCAATAAAATAAGTAAGGGATAACGCAATCATGACATCTTTTTCCTCCTTAGATCAGACAATCCTTTTTATTGGCCAAATCTGGTCGTATAAAACGCGTCCAGGTGAAGATTACTCAAGATTAATGATAAATCAAATCGACAAAGATCGGCGCTATGGTCTGATATACCATATTAGTATCACAAGAATAAGGATCAAAGATCCAACTATACCTGGAGGTATTGCCTATCAATTGCCTCATCTTCCCGTTTCAGAACACACACTACAAAAAAGTTTAACTACATTAATGAAACAATCACGTCCTGATAACCTTTATTTGCCAGGGTATAAAATTTGGAAAAAAGCGTTTCAATGTGGAAAAGCAGATATTTTTACAAATAGTGTTGCTGAAATTATTAATTTTGTTGAAAGTGCACTTAATCAATAATATTTCATAATTTATTTAAAAACAAAACGTCACTTAACGGATTTTTAACTAAAATTCATGGTATCGTTAATGGATGCAAATATACTACATCTAAGATCACCCACCGCTGAAGATTATATAATTTTATCGTCATGGATTAGAAATCGCCAAGAAATGGCATATTGGACAGGATCTCAGCTACCCTTCCCATTTAATAAAAATGAACTTAGGCTATTACTAACACAATCAACAGAGCAAAGTTACATATTAACTAATCAACAAAATAATCCCCTAGGATTTGGCCAATTTCGCGTAAATGGTCCTAACTCAGTACTTCTTTGTCGAATTATTGTTGCACCTACATTTAGAGGATTTGGTTTCGGTAAGTCATTGTGTCGTTTGCTTATAACGAGTGCGGTACAACGAACAAATGCATCACAATTGACATTACGCGTTTATCGCTGTAATTATCGTGCTTTAGCAATTTATCAAAGTCTAAGATTTACTGCATTAGAAATCGAATCCGATCCGCAAATCTTAACAATGAAACGTATAATTAAGTAAACCTTTCGTTTATTTAATGATAACATAATGAAAAATAGTTATATTTTCTTTAAATAAGAACATGATTTTTAGGTTACCATCAAACAAGCAAAACAGCTAATCTTACCTACTTTATACATTAACAATGTTAATGATGCACCAAATGCTAAAAAGCCTATTTCTAGAAAATAATCTCAAAAATTGAACATATTTACAGTATAAAATGATAACTAAATTTATTAGATTAGAGAGTTGTCCAGTCTGATTTTTAATAATTGGAATATACACAACCATAACTTATAGTTATCATATAGACTAAAAAATGTGAATAATGTCAAAAAAAATTAACATTAAATCACAAAATGCTTGCATATAAGCAACAAAAGATCTGAAATCATTGAAACGTTTCAGCAACTGTCAGAAAAGCTTTTTTTCACTGTTGTATTAATTTACTTAATTTAAAGCTGAATCGTTTTTATAAATTCATGCGAGGAAAGCTATGTTTCAGTTGTCACAACAAGATATTCATATTGCAGCCAATGCTGATAATAAACTGGATGCAATTAAACAAGTTGCTTCCGCGTTAACCACTAAAGGGTGTGTTGATGCGGGCTACGTCGACGGTATGTTACAAAGAGAGCAACAAACATCTACTTATCTAGGAAATGGTATTGCCATTCCTCATGGAACAATAGATACACGTCATTTAGTTAAAAAGACTGGTATTCAAGTATTCCAATTTCCTAAAGGTATTGATTGGGGAGATGGCCAACTTGCCTATGTAGTTATAGGCATTGCTGCAAGTTCTGATGAGCATTTATCTTTATTACGCCAATTAACACATGTACTTAGCGATGAAAGTGTTACTGATAAACTTGCTAAAACAACATCAGCAGACGAACTACGTAGCCTATTGATGGCTGAGAATAAATCAGAAGAATTGCTTTTCAACAATAGTATGATTGCGCTTGATGTTAAAGCAAATAATCTCACGGTATTGCAAGCAGTAAATTTAGGTAATTTACAGCAAGCTGACGCAATTTCTGCTGATTTTATCAGTGATATCATTGCGAAACCGCCATTAAATTTAGGGCAAGGAATTTGGTTTAGTGATAGTGCACATGGCAATCAAAAAAGTGCTATTGCAATTAGTCGTACATCTGAATCATTCTCCGTTAATAGCGAAAAAGCAACATTAATGATCACAGTTTCAATGGTTGATACTCAGCCTCAACCTATTCTTGATAACTTAATGAATTTACTTAATGCGCAAAAAGCAGAGCAATTACTTAATGCAGCGGATCAGAGTGCGGTCTTAGCCTTGCTATCAGGACAAACAGCGCCATCTGATTCTGATTCAGAACAAGGGGATACATTGACAGCGGAATTTACCATCCGTAATGAGCATGGTATACATGCCCGTCCAGGTGCGATGTTAGTTAATACCATAAAGAAATTCGACTCTAATATTACTGTTGCTAATCTTGACGGTACGGGTAATACCGTTAACGGCAGAAGTTTAATGAAAGTCGTTGCACTTGGTGTTAAAAAAGGTCATAAGCTGCGCTTTACAGCTAGTGGTCCTGATGCCCAAGAAGCATTAAACGCTATCGGTGAGGCTATTGAAAATGGTCTGGGTGAGGGGGCTGCATGAGTAGAAAAGTTGCTACAATTACCTTAAATCCAGCTTATGATTTAGTTGGCCATTTACCTATCATTGAACTTAACGAAGTTAATCGGGTTAAAATGGCAGGACTCCACGCCGCAGGAAAAGGTATTAATGTCGCTAAGGTGTTAAAAGAACTTGGTATGGATGTCACTGTAGGTGGCTTTATGGGGATTGAAAACCAGGATGGTTTTCAACAACTATTTAGTCAATTAGGCATTGCTAATCGTTTTCAATTGGTCCCAGGCCGCACTCGAATTAATGTCAAATTAACAGAAGATAATGGCAATGTGACTGACCTTAATTTTTCAGGATTCGAGGTTACTGCTGCAGATTGGCAACAGTTTGTTACTGACTCATTAACCTGGTTGAACCAATGTGATATCGTGTGTGTCAGTGGCAGTTTACCTGGTGGGGTTGATACTAATGCTTTTACTGACTGGCTTACCCAGTTAAAAACACAATGTCCATGTGTAGTATTCGATAGTAGTGGTGATGCATTGATGGCCGGTCTAAAAGCGTCACCATGGTTAGTAAAACCTAATCATCGTGAATTAGAAGGCTGGGTTGGCCATAAACTTGACTCACTTGAAGATATTATAAAAGCAGCTCACCAGCTCCATGACTCAGGTATTGCTCATGTTATCGTTTCTCTAGGAGAAAAAGGTGCTTTATGGGTAAATTCCACTGAAACATGGCTAGCGACTCCACCAGCTTGTAACGTTGTTAGTACTGTAGGAGCAGGTGATTCCATGGTTGCTGGATTAATATACGGATTACTCATGCGAGAATCTACTGAACATACTTTACGCCTGGCGACCGCTATTAGCGCATTAGCAGTTAGTCAAAGTAATGTGGGCGTAACCGATCGTACTCAACTGGCCGCGATGATGGCGCGTGTCGAGTTGAAATCATTAAACTAACAGCAGGAGGCCTTAATGAATACACTGCTGATAATAAAAAATACATTTGGTCAGGCACGTAATTACCTGGCGAAATCCACACTCAAAGCAGCTTTTGCTGATGCTGGACTTACATTAACTGATCAAGTAAATGATGCTGACTTAGTGATTGCTTTTGATCAAGCAAGTTTAGCCGATGATAACCTTGCGGGTAAACGTGTTTTTGTTGGTGACATAGAACAAGCAATTCGCCAGCCTGTTGCCTTTCTAACAACAGCAAAAAATAACGCTACTGAATGGCAAGCACCAGCAATAGATGCAAATAGCATTGCGGGACGAAAACGTATTGTTGCTGTCACTGCTTGTCCTACAGGTGTTGCACATACATTTATGGCTGCAGAAGCTATTGAAACTGAGGCGAAAAAACGTGGCTGGTGGGTAAAAGTAGAAACACGTGGTTCAGTAGGTACAGGTAATGCCTTGACACCAGATGAAATTAAACAAGCTGATTTAGTTCTAGTTGCTGCAGATATCGAAGTCGATCTTAATAAATTTGCTGGCAAACCTATGTATCGTACGTCAACAGGACTTGCACTTAAAAAGACAGCTCAAGAATTTGATAAAGCATTTAAAGAAGCGCGCGTTTTTGAACCAAAAACACAAGCAACTACACAGGCATCATCAGAGCAAAAACAAGAATCTACTGGTATTTATCGCCATTTGTTGACAGGTGTATCGTATATGCTCCCAATGGTGGTTGCTGGCGGGTTATGTGTGGCACTATCACTTATCTTCGGTATTAATGCTTATGAAGTACCGGGTAGTTTAGCAGCTGCTCTGCATGAAATTGGTGGCGATACAGCCTTTAAACTTATGGTGCCAATATTAGCCGGTTATATTGCATTTTCTATTGCCGATCGACCTGGTTTAGTGCCTGGTATGATTGGTGGTATGTTAGCTGATAGTACTAAAGCAGGTTTTCTAGGGGGAATTTTAGCTGGTTTCCTTGCGGGTTATATTGCTAAATTTATCAGCAGAAAGTTAAAACTACCACAAAGCCTGGAATCATTAAAACCGATATTGATCATTCCTTTATTTGCCAGTTTAATCACTGGATTAATTATGATCTATGTTATCGGTACGCCTGTCGCTGCTGTTATGTCTTGGCTTACTGCGTGGATACAAGAGTCAGGTCAAACAGATACAGGAATTATATTAGGTGCGATCCTTGGTATTATGATGTGTTCTGATATGGGGGGCCCAATAAATAAAGCAGCTTACGCTGCGAGTGTTGCGCTTATCAGTAAAGGCCTTTATATGCCAATAGCTGCAACTATGGCGGCTGGTATGGTACCTCCACTTGCTGTTGGCTTAGCTACTTTATTAGCACGTCGTAAATTCGCTCAAGCGGAACGCGATAGTGGTAAAACAGCATTAGTTCTCGGTATGTGCTTTATTTCAGAAGGTGTTATTCCATTTGCGGCACGTGATCCTATGCGTGTTATACCTTGCTGTATCGCTGGAGGAGCCTTAACAGGCGCACTATGCATGGCTATAGGAGCACAGTTAAAAGCACCACATGGCGGTATTTTTGTTCTGGCCATTCCTGGTGCAATTACACCAGTGCTTGGTTATCTTCTGGCTATTTTAGCAGGGGCTCTTGTTGCTGGTATTGCGTATGCCATTGTAAAACGTCCTGAGTCAAAAGAAATCGAAAATACGATTTAATAAAATAAACGGGCTGCTAATATAGGTTATTAGCAGCCTGGCCTGACACTAATATATTTCAACCTCTAAATAATAATTACTTTATATAACTACCACACGCGTCCATAATCCCTACACTACTTTTTGACATACAAACTCAAATAAGCACTTAATAACATATTCATAATATTTTTACAAAATAGCGAGGTCCTTACCATTTTATTTGTTTTCCCATGCTCGGTAATTAAATCAAATTTAACATAGATAATAGAGGGAATTTTCATGAAAAAGTTAAATGTTATATTACTTAGTACGCTATTCACTGCAATCTCTGTCCAAACAATAGCAAAAGAATTTGTCTTAACTGATACTAAAGCGGATATTTTTGTAGGTAATTGGTCTATTACTAATAAAGATATGAATATTAGTGATAAGGCATTTAAAATAGAAAATAAGGTCCTCGTTGGGGGCAAACAACATGGCAGTGAAGTAATTACTTTGACAAGTGAAGATTTTTCTTTATCAGTAAGTCCAACGCGTGGTATGAGCATTTTGTCAGCAAAAGGCAATGGCGTTCGTATAGGTTGGGATTCTCCTATCGACGAAGTTGTTAATCCTGCTTATATCAATTTAGAAAGTCGTGGTGGTTTAGGTTGGCTTGATGGGTTCAATGAAATGATGGTTCGCTGTGGCTTTGAATGGACAGGTCATCCAGTGGTTGTTGATGGTCGAACCTATTCAATACACGGTCGTGCCGGGAATACACCGGCATCTAATGTCGTTATCAATATTGAAGAAATGCCCCCTTATACCATAAAAATCCGTGGGTTAATTAAAGAAAATACATTTAAAAATAGCAAATTAGAAACACAAACAGAGCTTCGCTATGTTCCTGGAACACATTCTTTTACGGTACATGACGTACTCACTAATCAATCAGATTATGCAAAAGATTACCAAATTATTTATCATAGCAATTTTGGTACACCCCTTCTTGAAGAGGGTGCTCAATTTTTTGCACCTGTCAAAGAAATTTCCCCATTTAATGAATATGCAGTAAAAGGCCTAAAAAATTGGAAAACCTATTCAGCCCCGACAAAACACTTTGACGAAGAAGTCTTTAATTTAGTGTTATTAGCAGAAAACACTGGTCAAACAATGGCAATGCTATCCAATAAAGCAAATGATAAAGCTGTGTTGATGGAATTTAATTTAAACCAATTACCCGTATTAAGTTTATGGAAAAATACAGATACTCTAAAACAAGGGTATGTCACCGGAATTGAGCCAGGTACTAGTTTTGCTTATCCTGTAACTATTGAAAAAGCACACGGTCGAGTAAAACAACTACAACCAGGCGAGAAAACAGAATTTACCTTAATTTATACATTATTAACCAATAATCACGATATAAAACATTATCAAGACCGGATTAATAATATACAAAAGCAAGCTAGAACAAATGTAATAGAAAAGCCAATATTAATGCAATAATTTTTATTATTTCAAAAATTATTTCAATTATGTTCTATAATCAATTTGTCCTCGACATGTTTTTACTTTTTAGACACTCTTTAATATAGCTTAGCGATATTAAAGAGTGTTTTTTTATAGTCAGGTAGGTCGTCTTAATCAGTCTTCTTCTCATCTTAATCAATAAAATAGATGTGTATTTATGTTTACTCGCTATTTTATTCTATTAAATCCTAACCAATAAATACTATTATTTTATTGGTTAGGAGAAAAGAAGTTACTTAGTACTTCTATTACATTGAATGTTATCTAGTCTCATTCGAAATATACAAGATATTATCGTATGGATCGTCGTAATTTATTAAAGTCATCTGGACTATTACTTGGCAGTATTACTGCTAATCTACTGATTTCAATCAGTCTCGTCACGCAAAAGGAAAACTATTCATCCTATCACTGCGACAAAAAATAGGCCTATTTTGTTAACCTTTAATGAGAATTCGTTAGGTATGTTACCTAAGGCATTCCAAGCGGTTATTAAAGATTTAGCTAATTCTTTTCATTATCCTGATCAAGAATGTAAAATGTTACTGAATACTCTAGCCGAAACGTATAAAGTAATGTCAGAATAAATTACACTTGGTAATATGTTCATCAGAAACAATTCAGGCCACAATTCAAGCGATTATCCTAAAATATTAGAGAAAAGAAAAAATATACAATTAGTTGTGCCAGAGCCTACGTTTAATTATGCTGAATTATATGCAAAACCACTTGACATCACGATTTGTAAAGTGCCTCTTCCATTAAAAATGAAATTTGATTTATGTGCAATGCAAAATCAAATTGAGTATTTTAATGATCTATCACTTGTTTATTTATATCATCGTAATAATCCCACGGCTATAATTACACATTCAAATCAATTAGATAACTGGATCGCACAATTACGCAAAAACAGATTTTTTCTGATTAATGAGGCTTATACGGAATACGTTGACAGTCCAAATGTTAAAAGTACTATTAAATTAATTGTTGTAGAACATCAAAATATTATAATTATGCGGACTCTTTCGAAGATTTATGCCTTAGCAGTTTTACGCATTGGCTATGGTATTGTTCATCCAGAAACAATTGCTAATATTGAATCCTTTATTTCTACTGATAATATAAATTATGCTAAAGCAACTACCACTTTAATATCCTTAAAAGACACGACTTTTCTTACGTTAAATCGTGACTCAAAATTCATTTCCCAAAATATTATTACGACAATATTACAAGAATTGAATATAGATTATCCCCATCACAAATTAACTTTCTTTTTCATAGAATTAAAAAAGAAGTAAAAACGTATCAAGAATATATGAAATATCATCATATCTATGTGGGGCTGAATTTCCACCTGTTGCATCCTAGTGTCGTCTCACGTCAGGTAATCCTGAAAAAATGCTTACGTTTGTTAATGTGCTAAAACAGATACGTACTGATGGGTTAATTTAATTTTACTTAATAATGATAATCGGATTGATAACCGATTATCATTATGCCTATTTTCCTTTAAATTTTATTAAGCTAAATGTGTGTCTTAATAAGAAATCTTATTGAGGTAAATACGGCTTTAATTGCGTTAGCAATCGTGCTAAAGCACCCTGATTTTGGTGCAATACTTCAGATGCAGCATGACCAATTTGTTGGCGGTGCTGACTATCATTGAGTAATTCTTTAATACAATTTACTAGTGTGCTCTCATCAGTAACGGTAATTAATGCCCCAGCTTGTGTTAGCTTATTACAAATATCTTTAAAATTAAACGTATGAGGCCCCATTAAGACAGGGATAGCATGTGCTGCTGGCTCTAGTGGATTATGCCCCCCTCGCTCAATCAAGCTACCGCCAACAAAGGCTAAATCACTTATTCCGTAAAATAGCATTAATTCCCCCATAGTATCGGCTACCACAACTTGAGTTGAACTATTAGGGATTTGACCACTTGTTCGCGTAATATAACTAAATGACATTTTATTAACTAACTGACATACTTGAGAAAAACGTTCAGGATGGCGTGGTGCCAGTATCAACAGTAAGTCAGGATAAGTTTGTAATAGCTTTTTATGCGATTGTAATATTATTTGGTCTTCACCTTCATGCGTACTCGCTGCTATCCATACAGGACGATGATGTGCCCATTGTCGACGTAAAGTTACTGCTTTAGCCGCTAAACCTGGGGTGACGGCAATATCAAATTTAATACTTCCCATCACCACCAAATGAGACCGTTTAACGCCAAGAGATTTAAATTGTTCACCATCTTCTTCTGTTTGGACAGCAATAAGCGTGATACGCTGCAGTATGGATTGGATCATTTTTCCTAATTTTCGGTAGCCTTGTGCAGAACGTTCTGATAAGCGCGCATTAGCGATGACCAGAGGTATATTATGCTTATGTAGATAAGTAATCATATTTGGCCATAATTCAGTTTCCATAACGATAACTAAACAAGGTTGCACATGGCAAAAAAAACGATGCAATGCACAAGGAAGATCATAAGGCAAATAGACATGATTAATACCGTTGCCAAATGCTGACCGAACACGTTCAGAGCCAGTCGGTGTCATTGTCGTGACGGTAATAGAGATATCTGGATAATAGTAACGTAATGCTCGAACCAATGGAATTGCTGCCAATGTTTCCCCAACAGAAACAGAATGTAATAGAATACCGCCTGGAGATACTTTACCTTTACAAAAACCGTAACGTTCAAGGATCCGCTTGCGATAAGCGGGGGCTTTCCTGCTACGCCATAATAAACGGCCCCAAATAGCAGGTTGAATTAAATAAAGTAATAAAGTGTATAAAAATTGCATTAAACGTTTCTTAGCAAAAATAATCTCATTTTAACACATACTACAGTATAATCGACTAATGAATATGAACCATTATTTTACTTGTAAAAATTTTAAGTAACAGTATAAACGTAATTTTCATCTTTCTGGAAAATTCCTGACTGTATAAGGTTTATCTATCACCATAATGCTATACTGTAACAAATTAAATAACAATCTTTTCAATTCATCATTATAGAATTATTTATTAAGGGTATGGAATTATAATGCCAGTTGCATCGACTAACTTAACTCTTGCCAGAATAGCTGTTTTTCTTCCATTAATCACAGCATTTCTATTGGGTTTTTCATTACCAGTTTCAATTGTATTACTCAATGCAGTAACAATATTGGTAGTTTTATCTATTATATTTAATTATAAAATTTTTCTAACAACATTAACGGCAGTATTAAAACAACCTATTTGCTATTTGCCATTATTAATGTTTATGTTATTGCTCATTTCACTTTTTTATTCAGATAATCAATCAGCAAAGATTATGTTATCTAAATATAGAAAATTAGTTTATATCTTACCTCTTATCTCTTTTTTTCTGATCAATACAAAATTACGTGCAGCAACCATAAAAGGTTTTTTAATTGCGAATACCCTTATTCTTAGCTTATCAATTATAGCCAGTCTAAATTGGTTTAATGTTTTTAATATCCGTCCCGAAAATCCAACCGTTTTTCGCTTGCATATTACACAAAATTTCTTTATGTCAATTAGTTGTTTGTTTTGGCTAATACTAGCAAAACAAACACAGGGTTGTCAGCGTTATATTTATTTACTACTTGTTATTTTGGGTCTTTATGATGTGCTGTTTTTAGTAAATGGCCGCATTGGTTATTTGACTATTTTGGTCGGAATGGTAACTTACTTATGGCTAACATTAAAAAATAATCAACGAGTTGCTTTATTAATTACCACTGCCATTCTTATATTATCAATTGCTATATTACCAAATAAAGCAAAAGATAGAATTACTCTCGGCATAAACGAAATCCATACCTGCGCATTAAGTATACATCATAATAATATTAATGGAGATTCATGTAATACGTCCATGGGAGCCAGAACTGAATTTATCTATATAGCATTGAAAAAAATTATTGCGTCCCCTGTTATTGGTCATGGTGCCGGTGGATTTACATATCATAATGAGAAAACGAATCAACTACATGTCAATCCTCATAACGAATATTTAATGCAAACAGTGCAATCGGGTCTCATTGGTTTAATGCTATTTTTAGCCTGGGTTGGTGTTATGTATCGTGCCAGTTTTCAATTTACAGGCGATGAGAAAGCCCTCTTTATATCATTAATCACTGCTTATATGGCTGGCAATTTATTTAACTCATTTATACTTGACCATGCTGAAGGTTTTGGTTTTATGATGTTAGCGGCTACACTAGCCACTCATCAATTAAGAAACCAGGTATCATCCGCAAATAGACGAGATAAATAAAATAAACATGTCTTAAATTAAGTGAACTACATAAGTAATAACCCCTTAATAAAGTTTAATTAAAACGTATTAAGGGGGATAATAATACTTTAGCCTATTTCGATAGTTACTCATTCACTAAAATATGGTTACCAATTTTCTCAAATACGAGTTCAGGCTTGATACTAGCCATTTTACCGTTAGGTGATAATAAGCTTAACTGATGTTTACCATAACCACCAATAAGTCCTGGGTTGGTTGGACCATAAAGTGTTATATTCGGTTTATCAAGTGCTGCTGTTAAATGACTTAATCCAGTATCGACTGAAACAACACCTAATGCATTTGTAATCAACTCTGCGATGTTTGATAAAGTGAGTTTATCCATTACGCTCACATAAGATAATCCTTCAGCAAGACGTAGGGCCCTAGCATGTTCTGATTCGGTTCCCCAAGGTAATTTTATCTGCAATCCCGAACTCTTCATCATTAATAATAAAGCACGCCAATAGTGTTCTGGCCAATGTTTATTATCTCGGGTAGTAGAATGTAAAAAAATTAGATAATTGCTTACCTTTTCATTCGGTTGCTTAATAAAATGAGTTGCAATTGCATAATCACCCTGTGCATTCGGATATTTATAACCAAGACTCATAGCAAAAAGCTGTCTTATGCGTTCAACGGCATGTTGTTGTTTATCTACATTATGACGAACTTGATAAAACAGGCTTGCTAATGGCTCTCTAGCACTATGCCAATCTAAACCATGGCGAATACCATGTGCTTTTCTCGCAACAAAAACAGCACTTTTTAATAGTCCTTGAGCGTCAATCACCGCATCATAATGTCTTTCTTGTAACTGATGATAAAACTGCTTGCGTTGCAATATATGTTGTTGGCTAAACCATCGTTTTCGCCAACGGCGTAAAGCGACGGGAAAAACACGTGTTACAGCAGGATGCCAAGTTGGGATTTGTGAAAAATTTTCTTCAACAACCCAATCAAATTTAATATTTGGCAATACCTTCATTGCATCGGTCAACGCGGGTAATGTATGTAATACATCTCCCATTGATGATGTTTTTACAATTAATACATGACGATTCACAATGATTTCGCCTTATTTGTTAACAATACTCTTAATTCTTCTATTACCCGTTCAGGCTGAATATCGACTAAACTTTGATGGTACCCAGCCTGTGTATTACCTTTACGAATTTTATAATATCCCTTTATAAGACGAATAACGACAGCATGTTGAGAAAGAGGTGGCGTAAAATCAGGGCTGGTGGGACCATATAGTGCAACCAAAGGTTTATCTAGCGCTGCGGCGATATGCATAAGACCAGAATCATTACTTACTACTGCGTGACATCCCGCCAACATGATCACCGCTTCATCAAGTGTCGTTTTACCAGAAAGATTCTGGCAATAGACTAATTCTTCGGGCATCAGCATTTGACAAATTTCGTCTCCTGCTTGTTGATCTTTAGCTGAACCGAATAATATGATTTGGAAACCTTCACTAATGAGTTTTTTAGCAAGCGTTGCATAATGATAATGAGGCCAACGTTTCGCAGGACCAAATTCAGCGCCATGACAAAAACCAATAACTGGACGACAACTATTGAGAGCAAATCGCTCAAATAACGTAGTAATTTCTTGTTGTGAAACATTAAATTGAGGATTTAATAATGGCTTAGGTAAATCCGCTGCACTAGTTATTTTCCGTTTATCATAAGCAAGAGCAATATAACGTTGGATCATAAGCGGAAACAGTTGTTTATCAAGGAAACGCATATCATTGATTAACCCATAACGCATTTCACCACGCCATCCAGTCCGTTTAGGAATACGAGCCCAAAAAGGAACCAATGCAGATTTAAAGGAATTTGGTAAAATAATTGCTTGCTGATAATTAGCTTGGCGCAAAGAAAGACCTAATCGATAACGTTCTTTTAGTGCTAATGCACCATGGCCTAATGGCATTGCAATAGCATTATTAACTTCCGGCATTCGTGATAACAGAGGACGACACCATGCTGGTGCCATAACATCGATGGTTATATCGGAATATTCCGCTTTAAGTGTCCGATATAATCCTTGAGACATCATCATATCGCCAACCCATGATGGTCCGATGACCAATATTTTCATTCTGTTTTCTCCAACTTCAGAGCAACCGGATCGCTTAATCAGGCGTAAATACTAAAATGTGTTGCCATATAAACCCACGATCTAGATAGACATACTTTCTTTATTTAACCAATGTAGGTATTCTGAAACACCTTCAGCAACTGTTTTAAATGGTTTATCATAACCTGCCGCAGTTACTTTGTTCATATCAGCTTGAGTAAAAGATTGATAATGTCCTTTTAGATGTTCTGGAAAAGGAATATACTCGATAACGCCTTTTTTATGATAATTAATTACTGCATCCGCAACTGCCTGAAAAGATTCTGCTCGCCCTGTACCGCAATTAAATATGCCTGAAATACCTTTTTTCCAAAACCAAAGGTTAACTTGAGCAACATCGCCTACATAGATAAAATCGCGCCGAAAGTGTTCACTTCCCGCAAATAATTTTGGATTTTCACCTTTATTTATTTGATTATTAAGGTGGAAGGCAACACTCGCCATACTTCCTTTGTGATTTTCTCGTGGTCCATATACATTAAAATAACGGAAACCACATACTTGAGAGTCAATTTCTGGCAGCAGTTTACGTACGTATTGATCAAATAAAAATTTGGAATAGCCATAGACATTTAAAGGCTTTTCATATTGACGTTCTTCTACAAAATTATTATCACGTCCACCATACGTTGCAGCCGATGATGCATAAAGGAAAGGAATACGACGTTCCAAACAATAATGTAGTACTTCTTTGGAATACTGATAGTTATTATCCATCATATATTTACCATCCCACTCTGTTGTCGCAGAGCAAGCACCTTCATGGAATATTGCGTCAATATCCCCCAGCGGATCTCCAGCAATAACGCTCATGAGAAACTCTTCTTTATCCATGTAATCGCTAATATCTAAATCAGCTAAATTAGAAAATTTAGTACCATCTTTAAGATTATCAACAACTAAAATATCCTGGTACCCTTGCTCATTAAGTGCTTTGATAATGTTACTGCCGATCATTCCGGCTCCGCCAGTTACTATAATCATAAGATCCCCTTTTATTTATTCATTAACGTAATTAAATGCCTCAAACGATAGAATAAAAACACATATTCTCATAACGTTACAACATTCTATGCGATAACTTATTGCTTAGTTCTATTATCTTACGTTATACCCACTTAACATATGCTTATATCATGATTAGTGATTAGAAATAGTTAATTGTTATACACAGTAATTAATTATCAATTTAATGATTGATTGCTCTGTAACAAATTAGCACGTTCATTTTGACTCGGTTCTATTTTAGAAAAAAGTACAGATTTTTTATTTTGCAAGAGCAAATATTGTATTGGTACAGGGAATAATGATAATGACATTTGCAATTTTTGTTGATGTGTCAATGTATTTATAGACTTTGTTGGTTGGCCTGATAACGATTGTACAGATGTCGTATTACTTTCATCAATATTATTTAAGAAAATACGTTCGTTCTTTACCTTCTCTGTACTAAGCCTATTTTTCTTAAATTCGTTTGCTTCTAATTCTATTACAGCTATTGTATCTGTAGTGTCAACAAGCGTTCCATCATGCGCTTTTTCAGCTATTTTTTTTGTTTGTGTGAGCAATGCACTTGGAGTAACTAATGTTATATCAGCAGGCAATGTCGCTATTTCTTGTTGAAGAATTAATGCTGTTTCGGGATGAGGGTGGCCAATGACAACAACAAAACCTTTTTTGCGTGCAATATCAATAGCAATATTAAATTGCCGGCGAATAGCATGCAAATTAATGTCATGATCAAGAAAAATATGCCGCTGTAGTGCCGGAACCCCTGATGCTAATGCGATTTGATAGCCTTTGCTTTTAGCAGATGTCATACTGTCGATAAAATAATAATCAGTCTGCTTTAGAACATTCATAACACGTTGCATCGCTGCACTATTTGCAGTCATCGCACTTCCCATATGATTATTTATTCCTTTAGCATGGGGAATCTTTTTTATTGCCCGTTGTATGATTTTTTCTATTTCTTCTTGTCCCATCGAAGGTAGCAATGTATTTCGCTCAAGATTCTGTCGAGAAATAGGCGCCATCGGTAAATGGATTAAAATTTCCCTATCTTGTTGATATGCTTTCTTTGCCATTTCTAGACCATGCGGAGAGTCGGGTAGAATCGATATTGATATATTAGGTGATAACATCAAAATTTGGCTTTCTATTTTGTGTCGGTAACCAAAATCATCAATAACTATTGCCATTTGGCCTGCATAACTCATAGGCAACCATAGCAAACAACTTAAACTAATCAGCAAGCGACAAATGCGCACGATTTCTCCTTACAACACAAAACGATTTTTCTACTGCAAATAATATGAAGTGCTTATAATTATTATTTTGTTAGTTGTACATTATTATGACAATAATAGCTTGTTAACAAAAGTATATGCCTGATATCCCTATCAATAGTTATTTTATCATTCTTTGTAAATTTATTATTTGTATAATGGATATTATTATTTTTTTAACCATGCCTGTGGATTGACCGCTTGTCCTTGACGACGAATTTGAAAATATAACGCCGGTTGTTTTTGTTCCGCATTAATACCAACCAAACCTATGACTTCCCCTGCTTTTACTTGTTTATTTAATTCAACAAGCATGGTTTGATTATAACCATATAGACTCATATCATTTTTGCCATGATCAATAGCAATCACATAACCATAACCCACTAGCCAATTAGCCATAACAACGATACCATCAGCAACAGCTTTAACTTCACTGCCTTCAGGTGCTGCCATAATCATGGCTTTCCATCGCAGTTCTCCTCGCTGCAATTCACCAAATCGATGTAAAATAGAACGACTATTTACTGGCCAATTATATTGATTTTTCGGTAATCCTATACCACCAGAGCGAACCATCAATTGGCGCTCTTTTTCATTTAATACATACTCTTTCCCTTGCTGTTTTGCTTGATTTTGTTTTTTCACTAATTCGGCAGCTTGTTTCTTTTCTTTATCGGCTCGGGCTTTTGCTTCTCGTTCGGCTTGTGCGATTTTTTGTCTTAATTTTGACTCATTTAGCTTTAATATTGCTAATCGTTCCTCGCCTTTTTTAACTGATGAGTTTAATGCAGTTAATGTTTGCGAACGTTCATCGCGAGCACGATTTAATCTTTCTTTTTCGCTATTTTGTTGTGCTAATAAGTTTTTTTGCTGATTAAGTTTTTGTTCGCGCAAATTTTGTTGCAGTGTTAGCTCTGTCTGGGTTTCTTGCAGATCACTAATCACTTTTTGCCTTTTTTCGTTTAAGTAATTGAAATACATTAAGATGCGCTCGCCTCGCTGTTTTTTATCTTCTAACAGCAGAAGTTGTAGTCCGGAGTATTTACCTAATCGATAAGCTGCCTGAAGCTGTTTTGCAAGGTAGTCTTGATGCTGTTTCTCTTGTTGTTTTAATTCATTAATGGCTAGTTCAGCTTGTTCAATATCTTTATTTAAAGATAACAAGGTAATTTGAGTATTGTGAACAAGTTTACTTGCTTCCGCGATAATCTTATCTTGATTGGCTAACTGTTGTTGCAATAGTTCTCGTTGTTTCTTTTGCGTATTAACTGTTTGTTCTTGCTGCGCTATATCACTTAAAATAGTAGCTAATGTTGTCTCAGCACGTATTGTAAGTGGATACAAAAGAACACTTGCCAATAATAAACAAGAAGCTGAAAAAAGAGACGATGTTCTCGTCTTTAATATAAGTGCTGCAAATGCAGCACCTAACCTGATTTTTTTATTATAATGCGTCAATAATAGTATTCTTCTCAGTTAGAAACATGATTAAGAATAAATAACGGTTCACCCGTCATTTCCTTCGGTATTTCCATTTCCATTAATGATAGCATTGTTGGTGCTATATCAGAAAGTTTTCCACCATTAACAGCTTGTGCCGATTTACCAATATAAATTAAAGGAACAGGTAAGCTTGTATGCGCGGTATGTGGTTGTCCTGTTTGTTCATCTTTCATTTGTTCTGCATTACCATGATCTGCAGTAATAAGTAGTTGACCATCAGCTTGCTTAACCGCATTAACAACCTGACCAATACACTCATCTAATGCCTCAACAGCTTTAATCGCTGCATCATAGATACCTGTATGCCCTACCATATCACCATTTGGATAATTACAAATAATAACGTCATATTTTCCACTACCAATAGCATTAACTAGCTTTTCAGTGAGTTCCTTAGAGCTCATTTCAGGTTGTAGATCATAAGTTGCGACTTGAGGTGATTGAATAAGAATGCGATCTTCTCCCTCAAAAGGTTGTTCAACCCCCCCATTATAGAAGAAGGTAACGTGAGCATATTTTTCCGTTTCCGAAATACGCAATTGCGTTTTATTATGTGCTGCTAGCCATTCACCCATAGTATTAACTAATGATTCTGGTGGATAAGCACAATTGGCTTTTATATCTGCTGCATATTCAGTTAACATTACAAAATCAGTGAAATTAATAACTTTTTCGCGTTTAAATCCATCAAAATCCTGATTAATAAAAGCACGTGTAATTTGCCGCGCGCGATCAGCACGAAAATTCATGAAAATTAATGTATCACCGTCGTTCATTGCTGCACTTGATTCACCTGCAGCCTGGATAACTGTTGGTTTAACAAATTCATCATTTTCATCCCTCGCATAAGCGGCTTCTAGTCCAGCTATAGCATTATCGGCAAAATACTGTCCTTTTGCTTGGGTCATTAAGTCATAAGCTAATTGTACTCGATCCCAACGATTATCACGGTCCATGGCATAATAACGACCGATGATAGAGGCAATACGCCCTTTACCTACTTTTGCAAACGTATCATTAATGCGTTGTAAATAAGCTTCAGCACTACGAGGTGGCGTGTCGCGTCCATCTAAAAAGGCATGTAAATAAATTTTTTCAGCCCCTTGTTGTGCTGCCATTTCGATCATAGCAATAATATGATTATCATGGCTATGAATACCACCCGGTGAAACTAAGCCCATAATATGAACAGCATGACCTGTTTTTACTGCATGATCAACTGCATTTACTAACACCGTATTTTTAGCAAAATTGCCCTCAGCGATTTCTTTGTCCAATAGGGTTAAATCTTGATAAACAACCCTACCAGCACCTAAATTTACATGTCCGACTTCAGAATTACCCATCTGACCATCTGGCAATCCAACATCCAATCCTGACGCAGAGATCAAGGTGTGTGGATAAGTTTCCCATAGTTTATCCATGATGGGGGTTTTTGCATTAATAATTGCATTATGCTGTTGTTCTTCTCGATAACCATAGCCATCAAGAATGACTAGAACCATTGGTTTTTTAGTACTGGACATGTAAACGCCTCTTTACATTCATTAAATTGATATATTATATAATTTGACATTGCACCTGGCATTATAGAACCATAGTGGCTATAAAATCAGCTGAAAACAAGAAATGTTTGATTAAATACGACACAATTCATAATCAATATGTAAATAACTTATTTACTGATTGTCAGAATTTTACTACAAAAAAAAGGAAAATTGAGGCTAAAAATTTATAATAGTGAATTAAGCCAGCTTGTTAGGTACGCTAAATATAATAACACGCGTAGCTAATTATGTTTATTGCTGAATAAGATAAAGTTAATTTATTGGTTGTATTTCTCAGCAACTGAAGATGGTATACTCATTATCTTGAATCCCTATCTTAATTAACAAGAGTTATAATTCGTTATGCAAGAAGTTATACAATTTGCAAGTAAGAATCCGATCCTATGCATAGCGTGGATTGGTTTATTAATCGCCGTCATCGTTCTCACTTTTAAACTTATTTTTTCTAAAGTAAAAGTGATTAATAATGCGGAAGCTGTTACCTTAATAAATAAAGAAGATGCTATTGTTGTCGATATTCGCCCTATCGAAGCGTTTAATGAAGCAACTATTGTAGCTGAAGCAATCAATTTGATACCAACCGATATTAAATCGGGTAATATTGCCCACTTAAATAAGCATAAAGAACAACCCATTGTTATTGTCGATGCTGATGGCACAGAAAGTCGTTCTTCAGGTCAAGCGTTATTGGAACAAGGCTTTACTCGTGTCTATATGCTCAAAGGGGGTATTCTCGGTTGGAAACAAGGTAATATGCCTATCGTACGTAGAAAACATTAATTTTACTCAAGACTTATCATTGTTAACTTATAAAAATAGCTATGTCAGTTAACTGATCGCAATCTTCATGTAACAATAATAACGTCTTTATTTTATTCATTATTTTTTTGATTATAAAGGCAAATATATGTCAGAACAAAATCAAACAGAAACAACAGAAACAGTTGTTCAGCTTCAACGTCTCTATGTTAAAGATGTGTCTTTTGAAGTACCCAATGCACCGCATATTTTTCAATCAGAATGGAATCCAGAAATCCATATGGATTTAGATTCAACATCACAAAAATTAGGTGATGATATTTATGAAGTTGCCCTGCGTGTAACGATTACGGCCAAAATTGGAGAGGATATTGCATTCCTTTGTGAAGTACAGCAAGCCGGTATTTTTACGGTTTCAGGGCTCACGAATGAACAAATGGGACATTTTCTTGGTGCTTATTGTCCTAGCATTTTATTTCCTTATGTGCGTGAATGTATTTCAAATATGGTGACTCGTGGTACATTCCCACAAATCAACATTGCACCTATGATTAATTTTGATGCAATATATTTGAATCAATTACAACAAGCTGAACACGCATCTAATACACAGCTAGATTCATAATAACTTATTGTTGGAGTTGCTGACTTACAACAGCATGTGAGTCAGCGATGATCATTTCAATGACTATAGTCATTATTATGTTATGTAATGGCTATTTAGCAAACCAGTATAATATAAGTAATTTAAACTCATCTAACGTAATTAATTTTCTATTTGATGGTATAGATAATCATTATATTGAAGGCTTATTGCGTAATTAAAATAAATATTCATTACATTTCAATAAAATAAAAACGCTATTGTAATTGAATCAACGTCAGTCTTTATATTTTTTATCTCGAGAAATAAAGTAGATAAATACGAAATTTACGATATTTTCTTTCTATTGATAGAAGAGTAGAAATAAATAGTAAGTATTATTAATATCCAGTGTTGAGTAATGCTAAATTATTTTAACTTTTGCGTTAAGATACATTAAAAATTGATAAGAGGTAGCACTATGTCGATAGATTCTAATAATCTTTGGCAAACAATCAGAGAAGAAGCAACAGATCTGGTTAATTGTGAACCTATACTTGCTAAATTTTATCATAGCGTCATCCTTAAGCATGAAAATTTGGGGCAAGCGTTAAGCTATATACTCGCAAGTAAATTAACCAATTCAATTGTCTCTGTCACCGCTTTAAATAAAATGCTAGAAAAAGTTTACTTAGCGCATCCAATAATTATTGAACATGCAACCAACGATATCATTGCTGTTCGTGAACGTGACCCTGCAGTAAAAAAATATTCAACACCGCTGCTTTATTTAAAAGGTTTTCATGCTTTACAAGCTTATCGAATTGCTCATTGGTTATGGCTAGAAAATAGAACTGATTTAGCTATATTTATGCAAAATCAAATATCGATAACATTTGATGTAGATATTCATCCCGCAGCAGATATTGGGTACGGTATTATGCTAGACCATGCCACAGGCATTGTTATCGGAGAAACTGCTGTCGTTGAAAATGATGTTTCCATCTTACAAATGGTCACTCTAGGTGGAACAGGAAAAGAAATCGGTGATCGCCATCCCAAAATCAGGGAGGGTGTCATGATTGGTGCCGGTGCAAAAATTCTTGGAAACATTGAAATTGGTAAAGGTGCTAAAATTGGCGCCGGTTCAGTTGTTTTACAGCCTGTTCCTCCTCATACAACGGTTGCGGGTGTTCCGGCAAAAATCATTGGTAAACCTTGTTCCGATAAGCCTGCTGTTGATATGGTTCAAAATTTTGATGAATAATTATCATCGCTATTTACTTCCGAACATCGTTGGTCATAGCGATAGATATTGCTCATATCGGATGGTTTATCCACCTTAAGCAGTCTAAAGAAGCGTATTATTATTGAACACCGCTCCCGGATAACCTAATTGACGCCAGGACTCATATACGACAACTGAAACTGCATTAGATAAATTCATACTACGACTGTGTGCCTGCATTGGAATACGAATACGTTGTTCTGCAGGCAAATTTTCTAAAATAGTCTGCGGAATACCGCGTGTCTCTGGACCAAAAAGAAGATAATCGCCCACCAAATAATCAACTTCACTATGAGGACGAGCTCCTTTTGTCGTTAAAGCAAATAATCTTGATGGTTGCGCTTCCTCAAGAAATGTCAAGAAGTTGGTGTAATGTTTTACGACAGTAAATTCATGATAATCCAATCCGGCACGGCGTAATCGCTTATCATCCCAAGCAAAACCTAATGGCTCAATAAGATGTAATGAAAATCCCGTATTTGCGCACAGACGGATAATATTACCGGTGTTCGCTGGAATTTCTGGCTCATATAAAACAATATTTAACATAAATTTACTCTAAATAACTCTTGCTTATTAAGTGATATTTACACGCTAATTCAATAATAAATAATTATTCATAATAACGGGGGAGCCATAATACTACACGCAACCCGCCATAACGACTTTTCATCGCGTAGACATGACCGTTATGTTGTGCGACAACAGAAGATACAATTGCTAACCCTAAGCCGGTTCCACCTGACGCACGATCCCTAGCTTCATCAGTTCGATAAAAAGGCGTAAAAATAAGTTCTTCTTCTTTTTCAGCTACTCCAGGCCCATCATCTTCAACAATTATTGTTATCCCTTGCGCATCGGCAGAAAAAGTAATAATAATCTGTTGGTTAGAGTAACGCAAAGCATTACGAATAATATTTTCTAATGCACTATCTAATGATTCCGCATTACCTAAAATTAACCACGATTCAGGTGCACTGACAATATGTAGAGATTTTCCCACATGTTTTGCTTCGAATAAGGCACTTTCTAACATGTCATACCATAAAGTATCAGCTGATAAAACCTGATGATTTTTTTGATCGTTATACTGATATCTTGATACGCTTAGCAAGTTATCAATCATATTTTCAAGTCGTAATGCTTCATTTTCAATACGTTCTAACTCAGAACTATTACCTTGTTTACGTCTGATTAAAGCGGTCGCTAATTGCAACCGCGTTAATGGTGTTCTTAATTCATGAGACATATCTGAAATTAAGCGCTGCTGTGCGGTGATCATTTGTACTAACCCTTCAATCATTTGGTTAAAACTCACCCCAGTGGCACGAAACTCAATAGGTCCCGATTCTAATTCTGGGTGAATTCTTAAATCACCTTTAGTCACAGCATCCGCCGCTGCTTTTAGTTTCCTTGCCGGTTTGGCTAAACTCCAAGCTAACCATAACAATAAAGGCGTACTGATCAGCATGGTAAAAAATAATAAAAATAGTGGGCGATCGAACAATAAATTAATAAAGTTTGCTTGTGGTAATACCTCGCGGCGTGCGAGATAAATCATATAAGTTTTTTCGCCATCATAAATAGAAAAAGGCCCCATTATTTCCATTTGTGTATAAATTTTCTTTTTTGGGGTTTTTATATCATCAGACAAGCTAATAAAATTCCTTACCGTCGCTATTTCATGACGTGGTGCACCAAAAATCTGACCGTCTGGATCAACAAAAATTAATCGCTTTCCTGGTATGAGAGGTTTAATTAATATCCTTTTCCACAATAAGGTTTGTTGCCCTTTTTTATAATGGGTGAAGGCTTTTTCTAATTCTGCTTTGATCAGCAGACAATGGCGTATTTCCTCTTTAGATAATGATTTTAATTGACGAGAATCAAGTGTAGGTAATAACAAAACGGACATTAACACCAAAGCAAGTGTTAACCAGAAAATAGCAAAGATCCTCGTAGTCAGACTATTTAATCGGTTCATAGACCTGACACCAACAAGTAACCTCTACCTCGTAATGTTTTAAACCAGGGTAAACCATCAATACGTTTAGGTAATTTACGTCGCAAATTAGAAATATGCATATCAATTGCCCGATCAAAAGGGGTTAATCGCTTTCCTAAAACATCTTGACTTAATTGCTCTTTTGACACTACCTGTCCTCTATTTTTAGCCAGCAAATAGAGTAAAGCAAATTCAGTGCCCGTGAGCTCGAGAATAATACCTGCAAAACTTGCCTCCTGATGACCTGGGTGCAGTTGTAATTTATCAACGACAATCACAGAGGTATTGTTACTATCAATAATAACTGACTCTCCCCATTCTGAACGTCGTAAAATTGCACGGACACGAGCTATTAACTCACGATCATTAAATGGTTTAGGTAAATAATCATCAGCACCTAATTCAAGGCCTAGCACTCTATCTAATTCATTTCCTTTTGCTGTCAACATAATGACCGGAACTTTATAATACCGTCGTAACTCTTTTAGTGTATCTAAACCATTTTTTTTCGGCATCATGATATCTAATAGTATTAAATCAATTGTATTATCAATTAAAGCAAGCGCTTGTTCACCATCATAAGCAATTATGACGTCAAATCCTTCAAGCTCTAGTAGTTCTTTTAATAGTTGAATTAATTCAAGATCATCATCAACAAGTAAAATTTTACTCATAATCTCTTCCTCCACAGCTATAAAATTACGGTATTATTTACTCTTAATCCATGTCTTTACATTGTTTTACATCTTTTGACATCAATTTTCTCATAATAAGTTAAAGTGGAATGCAATAAATAACTTAATATTTGGAGATTCATTATGCGTAAAGTGATTTTATTAATCCTCACCTTAGTTTCCCTTGCCGTACCGTTATCCGTACTAGCTATAGAAAAAAATTTAGTAAAAGATGACACAAATAATACAGCACGATCATGTCGTTGTGATAATCATCTGATGAGTCACAACAAACATAATCACCATCATAATAGGAATAAAATGATGTTATCTCATGACGCAATGATGGATTTGAATAAGATATATAGCGATATTAAATTAACTGAAAGCCAAAAACAAAGTATGCAGGAAATCATGCAACAACAAAAAGCGTCCATCAAAAAATTTCATGACTTATTAAAAGATAACGGATATAAATCTACATTAGCACTTTATCCATTCATTGCTACAGAACATTTTAATGAAACGGCTCTTCGTGAAAAAATTGAAGCTGAAAATAAACTGGAAATTGAATTGCGTGTTGAACTGGCAAAAGGTGCCAATAAAATATTTAATTTGTTAACGCCAGAGCAAAAAAACCTCGTTGCTCAAAAGCATCAAGCGTTGATAGAGAAAATGTAGCAATAAACAAAATAATCGCATGTTATTTAGCCTTTATACAAACGTTCTTTATATCTGATATGAAACACGCATTTTGTTTTCATATCAGATAAATTTTTATGCTCATTTATTGCAAAAATAACATATTTCTATTTTTGTGATGTCGCTTATCAACTACACTTATAGACAAAAGATTAGACAGAATTAAGCATAATCAGTTATTTTTGTTCGTTAACATTTCGCTTCAATGTACATCACCTTATAATATGAAATTTTTACTCAGCCTGTAAGCGGAATATTCAATGATCGCTACCAGGCCTATTTAAGGTCAAACTTAATATGAATAGAAATTACACTAAATTAGTTAAAACAGCTGCATCATATGCCACTATTTGTGCAATATTTCTATTAATTATCAAAATTATTGCTTGGTGGAGTACGCATTCGATTAGTTTATTAGCTACAATTATTGATTCCTGTGTTGACCTCGCCTCATCACTTACGAATCTATTTGTACTTCGATTTTCTTCTCGCCCAGCCGATTATGATCATGATTTTGGCCATGGCAAAGCAGAATCATTAGCCGCATTAGCACAAGGCACATTTGTTGCGGGCTCTGCCATTTTTCTTATATTAACAGGTTGTCAGCAAATCTATGCAATAAATACCATGCAGGCAGGGGCTACATTACTAAAAACACCAACTATCGGTATTGTAGTTATGGTTATTTCAATCATAATTACGCTGGGTTTAGTCATGTTTCAGGAAAACGTTATAAAACGTACTGGGAGTCAAGCAATATATGCTGATATGCTACATTATAAATCTGATTTATTAATGAATTGTGCGGTATTATTCGCATTATTATTAAGTTGGCTTAATATACAAAATGCAGATTCACTCTTTGCTATTCTTATTGGTTGTTACATCCTCTATAATGCTTGGATAATGAGTTACGATGCTATTCAGACATTATTAGATCGCGTATTGCCAGATCAAGAAAGACAAGAAATTGTGCGAATTATTAAATCTAAGAAATTAATGTACCATGAACTACGTACACGGCAGGCTGGACATGAAAAATTTATTCAACTTCATTTGGAGTTAGATGACCATTTGCCATTGATTAAAGCCCATGACATCGCCTTCGATCTTGAACAAGCTTTGCTTGCGCGTTTTCCTAATGCCAATATAATTATCCATCAGGATCCATTTTCTGCAGTTGAAAAGGAAATTGAACGTGGTGAACGCCCATCATTATAAATGGCATCATCTGAATAAAAAGCATCAAAAAAACTGCCTATTCATGTCAGTTTAATATTATTAATTAAGTAATAAAATACAATTGTTATCATAAATTAAACCCATTCAACAATTAGATTCGTTATACTCAAAAAATGTATGGGTAATTTACTAAGTGCATGCATGCTATTTGATTTCTAACAACATCATTTCGCCGCAAGAATAAAAAACTTAGTATCTTTCCTAGTAATAATTTTTTTAATTTGCATGTACAGAGGATGATCATGATAAAAAAAATCGGCGTATTAACCAGTGGGGGCGATGCTCCTGGAATGAATGCAGCCATTCGTGGTGTGGTACGTTCTGCACTTTCAGAAAATATGGAAGTCGTTGGTGTCCATGATGGTTATTTAGGGCTATATGAGGGAAAATTTACACCATTAGATCGTTATAGTGTTTCTGATATGATTAATCGTGGTGGTACATTTCTTGGCTCGGCTCGCTTTCCAGAATTTAAAGAAGAAGCGACCAGACAAATAGCTATTGAAAATATGCGTGCTGTAGGTATCGATGCTTTAGTCGTTATTGGGGGTGATGGGTCTTATATGGGCGCAAAACGCCTAACTGAAATGGGCTTTCCTTGTATTGGACTGCCTGGCACAATCGATAATGATGTAGCCGGTACTGATTATACTATTGGTTTTTTTACTGCATTGAGTACTGTTGTGGAAGCCATCGATCGTCTTCGTGATACTTCATCATCTCATCAACGTATTTCAATTGTTGAAGTGATGGGACGTTATTGTGGCGATCTTACTTTGGCAGCGGCTATAGCAGGTGGCTGTGAATATGTCGTGGTACCGGAAGTTGAATTTAATCGTGAAGATTTAGTTAATGAAATTTGGGCCGGCATCAGAAAAGGGAAAAAACATGCTATTATTGCAATTACAGAAAAAATATGTGATATCAATGAGTTAGCTGTTTATATTGAAAAAGAAACACAAAGAGAAACGCGAGCAACTATCCTTGGCCACATTCAACGTGGTGGTGCCCCGGTTCCTTATGATCGTATCTTAGCCTCTCGAATGGGTGCTTATGCAGTAGAATTATTATTACAAGGTCATGGTGGCCGTTGTGTAGGTATTCAAAATGAAAAGCTTGTTCACCATGACATTATCGATGCTATCGAGAAAATGAAACGCCCTGACAAGTCTGACTGGCTAAGTGTAGCAAAAAAATTATATTAATTAATTTAGTCTCATATATTGCCATACATTGAATGTATTTTATCTTTATTAAAGCCTCTAAATGAGGCTTTTATTTAGATTAACTATTGTTCTTTAAAAAAACTAATTGTGACGGTGAACCAATATCGACATAATTATTTATAAGTAGCAACGAGCCACTCTCTTTATCCACTTTAAATTGAATTATGTTATCGCTACGCTGATTCATCACATAAAGAAAGTCACCTGCAGGCGAGAATGTCATGGTACGAGGGTGATCACCTGATGTCCAAATATGATCCACCAACTTAAGATCCCCCTCTTGATTTATCAAAAAGTGGGCGATCGAGTTATGTAATCGATTTGCTGCATAAAGGTGATCCCCTGCTTGACTGATCACAAGTCCCGATGCTAAGCTGGTTCCCCGATAATGAACAGGTAATGATGAAACAGAATTCAGCATGGTAAGTAACCCCGTTTGTTTATCATAGTGATAACGAGTCACAGTTGAAGCTTGTTCATTCAGTAAATAAATAAAATTAAATTTTGGATGAAAAACAAAGTGCCTAGGCCCAGCACTCTTTGATGATGCCATAAGATATGCAGGATCATTTGCGCTCAATTCACCTCGATTTACATCGAAATGCCACTGATAAATTCGATCAAGGCCAACATCTGTAGAGAACACAAATTTACCAGACATATCGCTTTCAATCATATGTGCATGCGGACCATCATGATCGCTATATGCAAAACTACCATGAGATGCAGCCTGAGGTAAAGGCGTTCCTGGTATGCCTGTACTTTGTTTTACACAGCAAGCCTCTGCTAATCCACCATTTTTTTTGATAGGAAATATAGCAACCGAGCCACTTTTATAATTAGCTACCATTATATATTTTCCTGATGGATGCAATGTGATGTAAGCAGGTTCTGCACCCGCAGAGTTTACGCGATTGATCTCATCCAATGAACCATCTTTCTCATTGATATGATATGCCACAATAAGGCCAGCCTGTGTATTTTTATAATTATCAACTTCACTTGCAACATAAAGTTGATGGCCTGAAAGAGATACAACTAATTGCGCAGCATCGATTATATTACTTACAACATGCTTTTTATACAATTTACCAGTTATAGGATCATACTCTAATAAATGTATACCTCGCCCTTTTGGATGATAGGTGCCTACATAAGCAAATAATCGTTTTTCCTTCTGATTGGTAAGCTCGATATCGTTGGAGGTTTTTAACATAGTCTATCTCATGTAACACATAGTATTTGTTTAATAGTAGTTGACCATGAAAATATTGCATTATTTGTTATTATTCATCACATCGAACGCTTAATATCAATAAAATAACTATGGCTGCTGGATAACAAGTTCATTTATGTTAAACTCTTTTGAGATCAGTAAAAACTTAAGAGCCTCGACACTGCTGCGAGTAAATATGTATTTACAAGGATCCATTATGAAAAAAATATATTTTCCCATTATGTTAGGTATTGTTGCCATCATTAGCGGTTGTCATAATAAAAATGATGAGTTAAATAAGCAGTTACTTACAATGATTAACCAGAATAACGCAACTTTACCTAAAATGATCGATGATAAGACGCGGTTAGATCGGATAGAAAAGATTAATAATCAGCTAGGAATTAATTATATTTATACAATTGTTCATCTTAGTAACGAACAAGCCGATCTGAATGATTACCAACAATTAAAGCCAACGCTTGTGTATGCGATTTGTAATCAGACACAATTTGCGTTTTTTGTTCAAAATAATATTATTATGCGCTACAGTTACTTCACTAATGAGGGTAAACCCGCGTTTACTGTAACTGTTCAACCCTCATTAGATTGCCTACGCTAAATGCAACACATTGGTTAGCAATTTCCTTAAAAAAAAACAAAAAGGCGAACGGTTATCCATCTTTTTAACGAAATCGCTATAACTCAATGCGTTACTTGATTGAATTGTCGGTATTCTTGATATGCATCTTGCATCACTTTGTAAAGTTGATTAAATTGATCTAAATCTTGCGTAGTAGAAAACTGTATAGATGCATTATTGACAGAGACAGTATCACCTTTTGATTTTACAAAGTTAATGACGTTTTGCATACTTGTATATACATTCGACATTAGCGGTAACACCTGTTTTGCTGTCTGTATTTCATTGGTGACGACTTTTTTAAACGCTTCATCAAACACTTTTTTCACGTCTTCAGGCAATGCTAATGCGTCATACGTTGTTTTACTGCTTTCGACAAGTTTATCTAACGCTTGCTGTGTTGTTTTTATATTTTCGAGTACTTCATTAATTGGCTGCTGTTGCTCAATGAGTTGTGCTACGGTATTCATTGGTTTAATCGCGCGAATAGACTGCTCTAATGGAGTAAATGCAGTTTTGAGTTGCTGGTTAAAACTAGTTAATAACTGATAGTACTGGAAATATTTCCCCATTGACTCTTGTTTTTCAGGCGTAAGTGTAGGCAAATTAACACGACTTTTGTTGATAATCTCAGTCTGTAAAAAAAGAATAAATGCTGAACGATGCCGTGGCTCAGGATCGCTGCATCCTGTGAGTTGTAAACCGGTTACCAGCATTATAAATAACAAAGGCAACCACCAGATCTTTTGTACATTATCAGATTTCATAGCTAACTCTATTAAAATTAAATGAAAAGGGATTAAATAAGGATGTAATAAATCAAGTATAGCTAAAATTAGCCCTACAATGAGTAATATAGGGCGTTAAATAGTTATTTTTGTAATAAAGAAATATCTGCAACTTTTAAAAAAAGATCTCTTAATTTGCTAAGTAATGTTAAACGATTAAGGCAGATAGCCTGATCATCTACCATAACCCTTACATTATCAAAAAATGCATCGATATGTTCTCGTAAATCCGCCAACTCAACGAGTGCTTCCTGATAACGGTTCTCAGCAAATAAAGGTTCTAGCTTATCGCGTATCACCACTAAATGTGTAGCGAGCTTAATTTCAGCTGACTCTTTTAATAAAACTGCACTTACATCACTATTAACGGTAACAGAGGATTTTGATAAAATATTCGATACCCGTTTGTTCGATTCGGCTAAAGACGCTGCTTCATCTAATGTACGAAAATATGATACTGCTTTTACTCGAGAGTCAAAGTCCACTGGACTTGTTGGCCTACGAGCCAAAACAGCTTGAATGACATCAACGGAATAGCCCTCTTCTTGATACCAAGCTCTAAAACGACCTAAAAGAAAATCAACCACATCATCCATCACTTGGCTATTCGTCAGTTTATTACCATATAAAGTAATAGCATGTTCAGTCAAGGTGACAAGATCCAGAGGTAACTTTTTCTCTACAATAATACGTAATATCCCTAATGCCGCACGCCTTAAAGCAAAAGGATCTTTATCACCTTTAGGATGTAAACCAATACCAAAAATACCTACAAGCGTGTCTATTTTATCCGCAATAGCAACAGAACAGGCGACCAATGACGCGGGTAATTTATCACCAGCAAAACGAGGCATATACTGTTCATTTAACGCTGTAGCTACTTCATCTGCTTCACCATCATAATGCGCATAATGCATACCCATAATACCTTGGGTATCGGTAAATTCAAAAACCATATTAGTCATTAAATCACATTTCGATAATAAACCAGCACGAGTAGCTTTATTAACATCTGCACCGATCTGCTCAGCTACCCATCCTGCTAATGCTTCAATTCTTTCTGTTTTATCACGTAATGAACCTAATTTCTGCTGGAATAATATGTTTTCTAGCAAAGGTAATCTTGCATCAAGGCGTTGTTTCCTGTCAGTATTAAAGAAAAACTCCGCATCAGCTAAACGAGGACGAACAACTTTTTCATTACCTGAAATAATTTGCTGTGGATCAGTTGATTCTATATTAGCCACAAAAATAAAGTGAGGTAATAACCGATCCGTTGAATCGTAAACAGGGAAGTATTTTTGGTCACCTTTCATTGTATGAACTAATGCTTCAGAAGGTACCGCCAAAAAACGTTCTTCAAATGTTGCTGTTAATACAACCGGCCACTCAACCAATGACGTCACTTCATCTAATAGACTTTCACTTATGTCAGCCTTACCACCTAATTGTTTTGCTGCTTTTTCTGCGTCTGCTCGGATTATTGATTTACGTTGTTCATAATCAGCTATAACACGACCTTTTTCCTGAAGCGAGGTAATGTATTCATCTGCTGAAGCTAATGAAAGTTCTGCCTGGCCCATAAAGCGGTGTCCACGAATAATCCTTGATGATTCAACTCCTAAAATTGTTCCTTTAATCAATTCACTACCATAAAGCATGGTTACGGTATGAACAGGTCGAATAAATTCAGTATCTTTATCTCCCCAACGCATTGGTTTAGGAATAGGTAATGCCGATAGTGCCTTACTTACCAACTCTGTAAGTAGTGCTTGTACAGGTTGGCCTTTACTTTGAGCACGATAGACTAACCACTCGCCTTTATCAGTAACCAATCTTTCTGCCTGATCAACTGAAATACCACAACCACGCGCCCAACCTTCTGCAGCTTTACTCGGTTTACCTTCCGGTGAGAAAGCCTGTGCTATTGCTGGACCACGTTTTTCTATTTGTCTATCTGGTTGCGCAGCAGCTAATTTGTAAACTTGCAATGCTAATCGACGTGGTGATGCAAACGATTGAATTCTATCGAATTGTAAATCAGCATTATTCAATTCCTGAGAAAAATTTTCTGCAAAAGCATTAGCAAGTGAGCGTAGTGATTTTGGCGGTAACTCTTCCGTACCGATTTCCACCAGAAATGTTTGTTGAGTCATAACTACCTCTTACTTCTTGTTATTACATAGAGGAAAACCTAAAGCCTCACGAGAAGCGTAATAGGCTTCTGCAACTGCTTTTGTCAATGTTCTGATACGCAAAATATAACGCTGCCGTTCAGTTACCGAAATAGCTTTACGGGCGTCAAGGAGGTTAAAGCTATGTGCAGCTTTAAGGATCCGTTCATATGCAGGTAGCGGCAATGGCGTATCTAATTCAAGCAGCTTTTTTGCTTCTTTTTCATAATGGTCAAAACAGCTAAATAAAAAATCAATATCAGCATATTCAAAATTATAGGTAGATTGTTCTACTTCATTTTGATGATAAACATCACCATACGTTGTTTTGCCTAATGGTCCATTACTCCAAACTAAATCGTAGACACTATCTACACCTTGAATATACATCGCCAATCGCTCTAATCCATAGGTGATTTCACCCGTGACAGGCTTACATTCCAAGCCTCCGACTTGTTGGAAATAAGTAAACTGCGTTACTTCCATCCCATTTAACCAGACTTCCCAACCTAGCCCCCAGGCACCTAATGTAGGATTTTCCCAGTTATCTTCAACAAAACGAATATCGTGTACACAAGGATCTAAGCCTAGTGCTTGTAATGAGCCAAGATAAAGCTCCTGAATATTATCTGGTGATGGTTTAATAGCTACTTGAAACTGATAATAGTGCTGTAGACGATTGGGATTTTCACCATATCGGCCATCTGTTGGGCGACGTGATGGTTGTACATAAGCTACAGCCAAAGGTTCTGGTCCTAATGCTCTAAGGCATGTCATTGGGTGGGATGTTCCTGCACCCACTTCCATATCCAATGGTTGAACAATAGTACAACCTTGACGTGACCAGTAATCTTGTAATGTCAGGATTAACCCCTGAAAGGTCTTTATATCGAACTTTTGCATAGTTTTTACATCGCTGATGATCATGGCTATCATGGATAATAATATTAGATTGTTCAGTATACCTATTGCTGATAAGATATAAACATAAAATCTGACCTATTTCTTATAAATAAGGAAATTTATGTCAACCTTGCCTAAGGTCAATAAAAAATGTCGTTGTGAATGGGTGACAACGAATCCTCTCTATATTGCTTATCATGATAATGAATGGGGAAAACCTGAATATAATAACCATACATTATTTGAAAACATTTGTCTTGAAGGCCAACAAACGGGTTTATCTTGGTTTACTGTTTTAAAAAAACGCTCGTGTTATCGCGATAACTTTTATCAATTTGATCCAGTTAAAATTGCCCGTATGACACAAAATGATATAGAAAAATTACTGAAAGATCCTGGATTAATTAGGCATCGCGCTAAACTTAACGCTATTGTAACCAATGCAAAAGCCTATTTAAATATGGCTGAAAAAGGTGAAAATTTTTCTCAATTTGTTTGGTCATTTGTTGGCGGTTTTCCTCAACAGAATCAATTTAACTGCCTATCTGAGGTACCAAATCGAACCCCCACATCTTATAAATTAGCCAATGCATTAAAAAAGCGAGGCTTCGTCTTTGTCGGCTCTACTACTTGTTATGCTTTTATGCAGTCAATGGGACTTGTAAACGATCATATTACTAGTTGCTTTTTATCTTCTAAAAATACTCAATCTCAATAAGAGTATAAAAAAATTACTTCAATCATAATAAGAGGCAACATAATTTCTTTATATTAGAGCCTATCTAGTAGTATTTAATAAAATCTCTTAAAAATCACTAATTATATATAAACCATTTTATCTTATTAATAACGATGAAAATTAATAAATAAAGTACTTTTCTAGTGTATTTGAGTTAACTGAATTACATATTCAATATAATATTTTCATTATTATTGGGTTACCTTTAAAGCCAACATTTGTTTCTTGTCAATACGACTGTCATTGTTTAAAATTTGCAACCTTACATAGGAGAGTAGTTCATTGTTATATATAAATTCATTATTAAATGAATTAATTTTGAGTAATATATGAAAAATTATTATCAACAATCTTAATGAATAAAAAACTATGGTAATAATGCTCTAGTGAGGTATATAGAGTAGGTAATACTTAAGGTTATACTAGTACATACCGGGGTAAACATGAGTATTGGCCATATGTCTATTTTATTTCTCACCTTAGAATGAACTGAATCAAAATGTCTATTTTTCTTACTGCGATGGGTATAATAACACTAGCAGAACTTGGTGATAAAACGCAATTACTTACATTATTACTAGTCACGCGTTTTAGTAAACCGTTTATTATTTTATTTGCCATTATTTTAAGTACATTATTCAATCATTCACTAGCAGCATCTGTAGGTGATATAATTGGTACTTGGTTAACCCATGAGCATATGCAGCGTGTTATCGATATTGGTTTTATTGTTACTGGTTTTTGGCTACTTTTACCCGATAAGAATGATAGTTATATTAAGGGAAATAATGCTTTTTTAACGTCGTTTATCTTATTTTTTGTAGCGGAAATGGGGGATAAAACCCAATTAGCAACTTTATTGCTTGAAGCACAGCATAATAATTTAACCTTGGTTGTCATTGGTTCAACCGTTGGTATGGTATTAGCAAATGCACCTATGTTATGGTTTGGTCATCATCTCAAGCGTTATATAGGGAATTCATTTATTCGTTATTTAGCGTCAGGCATTTTTATTACAACAGGAATTATCAGTTTAATATCTATCATATAAAAGATAACAAGTAATTGACTAAATCTATTAGGCGAGCCATGATGATGAATAATGCCACTTTAGCGCATAGTTTACTGGTTAATAAATGACTTATTCATACACTGAGTTTTTAATTCAGGATCTTGCCGTAAGTAGCCTTTCTTTTGTTAATTATCTTGAGATAAAAATTAATTTATAAAATATTATCTGATCTCGTTTAAGGAAATAAATATGAAAAAAATTACACTTGCGGTTATTATCGCTATAAGCCCTACGTTAATTTTATCGGGTTGTACGGTTAATCCTTATACAAATGAATCACAAGCTAGTGATGCCAGTATTGGTGCTGCAGCTGGTGCTTTACTAGGTGCGGGCATTGGTGCTCTTTCTTCGTCTAAAAAAGATCGTGGTAAAGGCGCGATAATTGGTGCAGCAGCAGGCGTTGCTTTAGGTAGTGGTGTTGGTTATTACATGGATACTCAGGAAGCCAAACTACGTGAGAAAATGCGAGGAACCGGTGTAAGTGTTACTCGTAAAGGTAATCAAATTATTTTAAATATGCCAAATAATGTTACATTCAATACTAATAGCAGTGTAATTAAACCTGCAGGCGCGAACACACTTAGCGGTGTTGTGTTAGTATTAAAAGAGTATGACAAAACAGGTATCCAAGTTATTGGTCATACAGATAACACTGGTTCCGACGAAATAAACAATCGCTTATCTAAAGAGCGTGCCGATAATGTCGCCTCTACCTTAATTAATCAAGGTATCGCCGCTAACCGTATTGGTATTATTGGTGCTGGGTCAAAAAGCCCTATCGCTGACAACAGCAGTGCAACTGGTCGTGCTGAAAACCGCCGCGTAGAAATTATATTGACGCCACTTTAATAAAATAACTTACTGCTATTTTATTAACTCTTGCGATAGCGCAAATTTCTTATTATTTGCGCTATTTTTCTCCGTTTTTACGTCTAAATTATAATAAATGCCTGTAAGCGGACATGCAGAGTGATCAGTTTTTAATATAAGATAATTAATAGGTTATCGCTATAAGAACCTTTTATAGATTAGATTTGTTAAATTAGTACAATAAGCGACTAAATTATATTTATTATAACTATAAATAAACCAATAGAGATAAGTGCGTCTATTTACACAATTTAATTGTAACCGATATAATCATTTACATAATTTTACTCTACAGCTACTAAATATAATAATATTTATCGTTATTTTGATATTAGTTTATCCTATTACTAAAATCAGCTTATCATATTTAATCGAATGAGTTATAACTGATTTATCTATATCACAATAATGCTTTATTTGAGGATAATTGATGTTAGAAAAATTTTTTATTCCCGAAATATTTTATATACAAAT
This sequence comes from uncultured Enterobacterales bacterium, assembly GCA_945288535.1. GTDB lineage: Bacteria > Pseudomonadota > Gammaproteobacteria > Enterobacterales > CALYQQ01 > CALYQQ01. Next base: position 84,415 of record CALYQQ010000011.1, read on the forward strand.
AGCAGTAGACAAATTTATTGTAAAAAATATCAATTATAATAAAATTATTGAATTAAATAGGGATCAACAGTACTACTCACCACGACTTCTTATTGCAAATTTTTACGAAGCCCATAACACACTAAAACCCGCAGTATCCTCACTTAAAAAGCATTATCGAAAACCTTATATATTAATCCAACCGATTGTTGATCTTTCTGGTGGTATAACGTCTGTTGAATATCGTATATTTGGTGAATTAGCGACAAGTATTGGTGCAAATAAAGTTGCCGTATATTATGGAAAAATCCCAGAAGAAAAACAGATGCCACAACTGATAAATAAGTTGAATGGTAAATGCTTTGGCACATTATGGTAGGAATTTATATAAAATATACTAATTTTAGTAATATTCTAATAAGGAAATTAATTTACGAATGAGCGTAATAATCAATCGATACACTTTGCTTGACTAAAAACCCAGAATATACCTAATGGCAACCTTTTTGAATAAAAATTATCATTATTGATTATTAAACTTTTTCTTTATTATCGGGATTATCTGCGAGTTCAACATAAAAAATTTGTCTATATCCATCAATATCTCGCATAAATGCGATCTTTTTATCATCAGGCGAAAACACAACAGCTTCTGGACAAGGTGGTATTACAGTCCGTTCTGTTAGTCTTTCAACAATACCTTCATTAACATGACAAAGAACAATACTATTATCCATAACAAATGTTAAAAAACGACCATTATTGCTCCAACTGAACGCGGATTGAACCGAATAGCTACTAAACGTTAATTGCCTATAATCGCCCCCAGCACTAGGCACCAACCATACTTGTACAATGCCTTGATCATCACGCATAAGAAATGCAATAAATTGACCATCAGGAGAACTACGTACCCAATGACGAGGAATATTTACTACACCAGGATAACGTCGGTGTGAAGTATAAGTTAATCGCCGTTGTTGGACCCCTGCTGGTGGTGCAGGTAGTGATATCTCAGTCCCGGTAAGGGGTTCTGGTCCTTCACATTGAAAATCTGTCAATTCTTCAGGTAAGTCAACGATAAAAATTTCAGGTACTTTATCACCATTACTTGACCATGTATCACCAATAAAAGCTATTGCCCAACGTTGATGATGTTGATCTTGTGTCCAGTAGCCTCTAGTACCAATCCATGTTTCTTCGTAAGCTCTGCTGATCTGATTTGAGCCTCGTTCCGGATTAGCAACAGTCTTACTAACTAATACACAAAAATGACTACCACTATATTCCCTGGGATGCTGTTTTATTATATTTACCGGAGACAATGGAACGGCAACACCAATATTACGAAGGTTCAAACGAGCATCATATTCATGTAATACATGATCATTATAGGTAAAACTAATTCTACTGCCATCTGGACTAAATACGTGGACATGACTACCACCACGCAAAGCCCCGATGGTATAGGGTGGCGTTATATCAAATGCATCTAATGTTACAGCTTGCGATCGTTGAGGTTCTGTTATAATTACGCCCCGTCTATGATGAAAATCATAATGCCAATTCTGATCTGGATTTTCAGGACCATGAATAAAGACATAACGTAAAGGGTATTCTGGGCTTACTGTAACAACACCTACATGTGCATTTTCACTCGCTTGGTAAATTAACTCTGTATGACCCGTTACTATATTGACTCTCTCGATTGTCTTACCTAAAAACTGGGCTTGATCAGGGCGAGTATCAAATAAGATCCATTGGGAATCAGGTGTCCACACATTGATATTAGTTAATTGATGACTTCTTTTAGCAAATGTTAGCTGTTTCTGACGTACTATCATAATAAATATCCAGTTAAACGCCTCGTTAATTCCTTACTATCACATAAAACACGTGTTAGACTTAGCAATAATAAAAATGCCGTATTTGCTTAAACAATACGGCATTGGATCTAAGTTTGATAAGTGCTTTTTGGTTATCTCTTGCTACGATTATTTATCGTCAGAAATAAACGATGCCATTTCATATCGCTTACTGATATGTGTTTTATTCAAAATATCTTTTATAGCTGATTCAAGCGCATCAACTGACGTTGCTAAATAAAAATTATTTTCACCTACGCAGTCTTTCCAAAGTTGAACATGTTCAATAATCTCTGGATCAGTTAATGAATCAGAAGAAGTGAACACCATGTATAATCCAACTTCATTTTTCTCATTTAACAGTTTGAAACCACTACGGATCCTATCGCATATTTGATATGTCGTCAGCATTTTCTTTGATAGTGCAAGATTGACATTGTCGGCACCATCAGAAACGATAATGATAGATTTAAAGTTATTTTTACTATGTGCAATAACTGGAATAGCACGTAATAAACCCGTCATTGTGTCAGTACGTACATTTCGAGGTACATCAATAGTTTCAATAACTTCTAAACTTGTTTTACTATTATCACATTGATCTAATGCATCACCATTTAAGAATGCATTACTGCCACAGAAGCGCGTTAAACCGACCAGGTAGTGATTCATACGAGCACCTCGGATAATTTTCCGCATTTCTTTTTTACCGGCATATTCAGCCTCTTCCTCTGACCCATAAGCAGCTCTATAGCCACCTGGAATTGATGGACACATCCAATGATAGGGTCTTAAGTTCTTTGTCACTTCATTATCATCAGTATGATCACGACGATACACTAAAGGCATGGCAAATGTTTTAATTGAAGACTCATTAAACATATTCTCTAGTGTTTTTTCATAATCAATCGATTCATCATTAACAATATTTCGATATAATAATGCTTGCTTTTTAAATTCTGTAAGTGAATTAGACGTCAATCCAGGTATAAATTTTGGATTAGGATCTTGCTGTGAGGCAACAATCCTTGCTTTCATCGCTTTTTGCCATTCATTAACAAAGGTTGGATGGATCTTACGAGAAACATCAGGCGATATCATAGATTCAACACATGATGCCCACTCGAATGATGTATCAACACACTGATAAATATTAATAAACCCAGTCAGATTAGGATCATAATAAAGCATTGAATTATTATTATACCAACCTTGAGAACCTACTCTAGCATTCTTTTCGTATGGTCGATTCATATTAGCAACACAACTATAAGGTGCCTGACCAAATCCTGATGCACCACCTGACTGCTTGTTTTCTGAGCAATAATCATTTAAGGTTGTATCATCATCACCATTACCTACAATATACTCTGAATAATACTCGAAACGAGCATTATCAACCAAATTAACGGCTTTTGATAAGGACTCAGTCTCGGGAGGAATATATTTATTAGCCCAATAAGCATAATCAATATCAAAGTCAGCTTTGGGCGTAAATGCTACAGAACAACCAAATAGATCACTACCAGCTTCAGTTGTACCTTCTAATTTAACCGGTACGCCTAAATTAAAAGGAACTAAAGCAAATTTAGAGTCATCGGAGCTTCTCATAATTGTTGCTATCATATTAGTAACAACATTTTTTAATACATCGAGTTTCTTTTGTTTTTTACCTTCTTTATCAGGCATATCTTCGGTCATAGAAGAGGATAAATCAATTAAGAAAGCAAAATCACCAACGTATCTCACTGTCTCGGCACGAATACACGCTTTACTATTTGCTGCAACTAACTCTGTAGGATTGAAACTTGCCCAGTTTTCAAAATGAAAACTCATATTAATTTCGGCTTTAGCTTTAGTATAATACCGAGTTAAACAGCCATTCATTGGGTCATTTAATTTTACATCAACATCAGAAAAGGCTTTCGCTTCTGGTAAATAATCATTTAAATAAAGGTGCAGTATATCAATATTTTCTTGATTTCTTTCCTCGCCCCAACCACGAGACGATATTGCTAATGTACCCTCATCGACAGCATCGGATAATCTGGCTTGCTTGGCAACGAGCTGAACGCTGTCAAAATAATATGCCATGAAGATAAAAAATACCGGGATCATCATAGCAAAGATAACAGCAATACTTCCTTTTGTTGCATACATAAACGTATGCAAATATTGCCTTAAATTATTAATCGCTTTTATCATAATAGTTTCCCATTTCATAACGCTACGTAGCAATCCTTTAGTAGCCTAGTTATAAATTATGCATCAAACGTCATATTAACGAGCCAGCACAGTGTCTGATACAATATAATATTTGGGACGTGTATTAACATAATCTGAAAAGTGTAATGACAGTTTTGAATTATTCGGTATACACAATGAAATCCGATAAATCGTTGTCCAACGATTATCTTGTGACCAAATACTCATATCTTTTAAATTAATTAAAGGAATCGATGGTTGTTGATTAGAACAAGAAGAACCACCCATTCCACTGAGGGGTACTAACTTTGATTGAATAGCAGGTTCTTTTAATATAGGGTTATCCATTGATATGGCTGGATTTATATTATCAAAATATAAACCTTCAACTAATAAACTCGCTCCTTTAGACAGATCTTCACCAAGAAGAACGTTTGCTACTTTTGCAAGTGTATTTACATCTTCTTCATTGATATTATCATTGCCATTATAGAGAGATGCACGCTCTCTAAAAAGTGACGCCAGAGAATAAGCTACACGTTCAACTTTACTCTTATTGGTAATATGAACACCGATATCAACAGCAAAAAATATCACAATAAAGAAAGACAGTGTGACAATGGCTATTTCAATACTCATAACACCTTTATTATTCGGTTTAACTATTGAAATTATCTTACTGTATAATTTTGCATTCCATCGCATAAATAGACCTCTATAAAATAATTGTCTTTTTATATAATAAATTGAACAATTTTCATAATATTATTAACTTGTTAACATTATTAAATAAAAATATATTTTATTAACGAGCCAATTCTTGTAGGTAAACAATTTTTCTATCAAATCCAATTTTAGATTTTATTATATTAGGTAAACCTAAAAATAATGGCTTATATCTATAATTAATATTATAAATAGCAAATTTATTTGATGGATCATCATTACACGTGTTTTTAATGATATCGTTTACTGATTCACAATAAGTAACAAAAACATTAATACCTATATCTTTATCATGAGCATCTGGTAGAAAATAATTAAGTAAAGAACTTCTATTTTCCCTCAAATGCTTTTCAAAAATTGATTTATATTGTTGGGTATTAACTGTGGTTCTTGCTGTATAGCGTCCTGACTCTGCGAGAGCTAAATCAATGACTGCACATAAAGAAATTATTCTACATATTTCTAAAAAGAATAATAACAAAAGGAACAGCACAGGAATAGTCATTGCAAACTCAACAGCAATAACACCAGATTGTTTGTTTTTTTGATGAATGAATTTTAATTCCCTGAAATTCATAATAAACTCCCTACCACTTAGGATAAAGAAACTGTAAAATAACTTGCATAAAATAAAATTAATATATTTATTATATTTAATTAAAATAAGATTTAATTCAATGCACTGCGATAAACACTATTTTTAATTTATATTAAACCTTCTAATGGTAGTATTATTAGATAAAAAGTCAATATTTAAAGTACTAAACTACTTACTTCTATTTTAGTAGTGGAAGTTGCTTAAAATAGTAACTTGATTTTTATAACAAAAATACTCAATTATTAAGAATGCAATGCTAAAAAAGAAAATTAATCAGCATTAAAATTTAATAATAATATTTATTATGGATTTTAATTTATTTATAGAAGGGGGCATATAATGTCATTATTCTTAAAAAAAATTAATAATGATTATAAAAAAATTTATAGTTATATCACATTGACCCCGACTGAATATAGTCCACTTCTTTCAACATTAACAGGTTGCCATCTTTATTTTAAGTGTGAACATCAACAACGTACTGGCTCATTTAAATTTCGTGGTGCAATAAATAAACTTCTTACATTAAATGAAAAAAAACGTCAGCAAGGTATCATTACAGCATCAACAGGAAATCATGGGCACGCTATGGCGCTTGCCGGAAAATTAACTTCAACGAATGTTATAGTTTATGTTCCTATTAATGCCTCAGCCATTAAGCTCGATGCAATTCGCAGCTATGCATGCCAGATTGTCACCGTAAAAGGCAATGCCCTACAAGCTAAAACAATAGCTCGTCGTCAGGCAAATCAAGACGATAAATATTTTGTATCTCCTTATAATGATTACGATATTATTGCTGGTCAAGGATCGATTGGTATAGAGATTATTCAACAATGCCCCAAATTGGATGCCATTTTTGTAGCTGTAGGCGGCGGCGGTATGATATCTGGTATTGGCACAGTAATTAAAACTTTTTCACCCAAAACACAACTGATTGGATGTTGGCCTAAAAATGCGGCCAGCATGTATCATTGTATACAAAACCAACGCATTATTGCTATAGATGAAGATAAAACCATTTCTGACGGTACAGCGGGAAATATTGAACCCGATACTATCACCTTTCCTTTATGTCAAACATTAATTGATCGTTATTTATTGGTAAGTGAATATGAAATTAAAGAAGCTATGCGCATACTCGCGGAAACAGAACATTGGATGATAGAAGGCGCAGCAGGTGTAGCTTTCGCTGCTTTTTTGCGTGTAGCAAATGAATACCAAAATAAAAGAGTAGCCATTGTACTTTGTGGTAGGAATATTACATTAGATAGCTACATACAGGCAATAAATAGGCCTAATATAAATAACACATATGAATAATTAAGTTTTTTTAAACACCGTGAAAGATTTAATGGACTAATTAACATGTGAATAGTGTTTGTATAGGTCTTCATAAAATAGATAGTTCACTATAACCCCTTTAGGCAGTTATACTTTATTAAATGAGATTTTTACATAATTTTCTTTAGTTATTTGCAAAAGATAATTAATTAACATTATATAAATAATTTTTATCTTAATTGTTCCAATTTAATTATATCAATTAATAGATATTGCGAAATTATTTTATAGCTACTTTGTCAATATTATTATCTTCCTAATGATTATAATTTAATAAATTTATTTATTATGATGTAATAGTTAAATTTATATTACGGTAATAAAAATTGATTAATTCAAGTTAATAAGAGTGTATTATTTTTAATAATTACAATTATAAATTGAAAATTTATCTATTGTATTTTTATTATTAATTTAAATTATTTTTAATAAAAAATTATTTATTATTACATTGACACAAAACTAAATAATTAAATTTATTTTTATAAATAACTTACTAAACCTACTATTTTTATCCTATCAAAAGTAGTAACAAATAATACTTGTTTACTGTTACATTTTTTTGTGATTCTTAATTTATATTTTTATTATTTATTTTGTTTTTTAATAAAATATTTTTAAGATTAAAGACATTATATTTTATTTATGACAAAAATATCATGTTAAAGATAAATAGTTTATGTTGGATTTGCTATGAACCCCTTTATATATCTTCTCATCATATTTGTTCTCTATGCAGTAATAAACTGCTCAGTCACCCAATAATGTGCTTTAAATGTGGCCTTCCTCATACAAGTGAAACTTCTATTTGTTCTACTTGTGTTCATACCCCCCCTCTGTGGCAATCATTAACTGCAGTAACGCCTTATCAACCTCCACTAAATCAATTAATTTATCGCTTTAAATATCGTAAACAATCACAAATCAGTCAGTTATTAGCCAGATTAATATTACTTTCTTGGCTCAAGCAACGCCATCTGCTCGGAAGAGTACGTCCCAATCAAGTAATAAGTGTTCCATTACATCATAACAGAAAATGGCGACGTGGTTTTAATCAAGCGGATTTACTTGCATTATGGCTATCTCAAGTATTAGGCTGCCAATGGCAAGCGGATACACTTATTCGAAACAAAGCAACACCTTTTCAGGCTCGTTTATCGATAGATAAACGACAAGAAAATGTAAAAGACGCTTTCTATTGTCAATACAATGTCGCCGGCCAACATATTGCTATTATTGACGATGTTGTTACAACTGGAAATACAGTAAAGGAAATTTGTCAATTACTTATTAATGAAGGTGTTGCATCAATACAAATATGGTGTATTTGCCGAACACAATAATGAAAAAATAGAGCATTTTAGGCAATTGTTACATTCTTTTAACTTGTCGAAACTATATTAACAGGCGTATTATAACTGACTATTACAGTCAACTATTTTATTATGAGTGAGCGTTATGATTAAAATTACTGATACGGCTCAGGCGCATTTTGTAAAGTTACTGGCAAATCAGGAACCAGGCACTCAAATTCGAGTTTTTGTGATTAATCCCGGCACACCCAATGCTGAATGTGGTGTATCTTATTGTCCGCCTGATGCAATAGAACCTAATGATATTGAATTAAAATTTAAAGAATTTTCATCATATGTTGACGAAATTAGCGCACCTTTCTTAGAAGAAGCCGAAATTGACTTTGTTACTGATCAATTAGGCTCGCAATTAACATTAAAAGCACCTAATGCTAAAATGCGTAAAGTTTCTGACGATGCACCACTTATTGAGCGTGTCGAGTACACTATTCAATCTCAAATAAATCCTCAGTTAGCTGGTCATGGTGGGCATGTCGTCTTAATTGAAATAACAGATGATAATTACGCGATTCTACAATTTGGTGGTGGATGTAACGGCTGTTCAATGGTAGATTATACCTTGAAGGAAGGCATTGAAAAACAGCTAATGCAGCAATTTCCAGAGCTTGCTGGTGTTAAAGATATCACTGAGCATCAACGTGGACAGCACTCTTTCTATTAAAATAAGACGATAAATAAAAAGAGTCGCTTAATTTAGAGACTCTTTTTTATTACTATATTTTAGGTTTATGATGATCTACCTATCATTAATATCATGATAATAACTTCTTTTTATCAATAATAATCTTTTCCAGTTTAATTTTTCTTTAGCAGCCATACGAAAAAGTTTTGTATCACTGTTTTTATTACTTAGCTGAATTAATAATCTGTTTTAACCAAACAATGCCTTCCATTAAGGCTTTTTCTGCATCAGGAAACCGCTGCTCATCCTGATAAAATTGTAAAAAGCCATGTTCATATTTTGGATAAAGTTTGAACTGCGCAGTAATGCCATGTTGTTTTAACTTCTCAACGAAATCCTTATTTTCGCTATTTAAAGGATCCAATCCACCAACTTGTACTAATGCCTCTGGTAAGTTATCTAAATTTGCATAAAGAGGAGAAATAAGCGGATCATAGGGACTTTTATCTTTTGGTACATAAGCATTAATAACAATTTTCATTACATCACGTGTAGGAAAATATTTATCACCTAACTCAGTCCATGATATTGTATCCATCTTATTACTCAGGGTGGGATACATTAGCCATTGCGCTAGAATTTTTGGGCCGTGGTAGTCCCGATTTATAATAGCTAGTGCAGCCGCAAGATTCCCTCCTGCACTATCACCACCAACAACAATTTTAAAGGCATTCCCGCCATAGGTAGACGCATTATCGGAAAGCCAACGGAAAGCAGTATAACTATCCTTTAATCCTGACGGAAAAGGATATTCTGGTGCGAGACGATAACCAACAGAAACAACAATACATCCTGCTTTATTTGTTATTGCACGAAGTAACGTATCATAAAAATCTAATTCACCAGCAACAAAACCACCTCCATGGATAAATAAAAACATCGGTAAATTTTTTTGTTGCTTAGCTTCTAAAGGAAAATAAAAACGAAGTGGGATTTCATGAGAACGTGTTTCACTAGGGATGGTAATATTAAGAATACTCATCACTTCTTCATGTTTTTCATACTTTTTTGAAACAAATAACATATCACGTAAAGAATTACGCATATCTTTAACGGCATTAGTAATGTATTCAGTTTTTATTGTAGGTAGTGTATTAAGGTTAAAATTATCAACTATCATAATGAAATCCTTTTAGTATAAATTTGATATTTGCCAATCAACTTGTCACAGATATATACTTAATTAAATGGGTAGTCGTATTTTTATATTATCTAATTTATATATTGGTTTGTTAATTAATTTCCATTAAAAATAATATTGTTTTTATTTAAGTTTATTAACTGTTAATAATAAATTTAATAAATACATTTTATTTCTCTATAAGTTTGTCAATTATTAATTTAAATAAATTAATATTCTAAATAATTATTTTACTTTAATTAATGATAATTTAACCATTTTAATTTTAGTTATATTCTAGAGTAGGATTTTACTTAAATTACTAACATTTTATAATAATCAAAATAAAAAATGTGTGTATCAGTATGATTTCATTTATTAATATTATTATAATAAATAAATATTTCAATATACTTCAAAATAACAAAATAAATAAAATAGCTAATAAGCATTGCTGATTAATTAGATATAATAGTGCATAAAGAAGACTGTTTATTTGGTTAATACCTAGTGACGTAAAATTTCTACTTATACTATTAATATAATATTAATGAGTGGTAAATCATTCCGCTCAAAAATAGGATTCAAGAATTATGTATAAAATGATTAATGGTATTCAGTATTATGATTGGGGAAGTAAGGTCTGTATGACCATGCTATACAATATTGCGAATCCACAACAAAAACCGATGGCTGAGATGTGGATGGGTGCCCATCCTTTACTAAGTTCACAGATTATTACACCGCTTGGCATACAATCACTCTATGATGCTATTAAAGCAAATCCTGATGATTTTTTAGGTTCACATACGGCTCAACTTTTTAAAGAATTACCTTTTTTATTTAAATTATTAACTGCAGAAAAACCACTTTCAATTCAGGTTCATCCAAATAAAATCCAAGCGGAGCAAGGCTTTGCAAAAGAAAATCAACAACAAATTTTACTAACGGCCAATCACCGTAATTATAAAGATGCTAATCACAAACCAGAATTACTTTATGCATTAACGCCATTTAAAGCTATTAACGGTTTTCGGTGTTTTCATGAAATCGCATTACTAATGTATCAGTTAGCAAATAATCACTTCGCAATCAAACATTTTATTAAACAACCTAATGAAACAAATTTACAAGCTATGTTTACGACATTACTATCATTATCTGGGGTTGAAAAAAAAATGCTATTGCACAAATTAAAGCAACTTTCACAACAATATTCTTACGAGCCCTGGTCAACAATCCACAGTATGATAATACATTATCCAGATGATATAGGTTTATTTGCACCTTTAATGATGAATCTAATTGAACTTAAACCAGGTGAAGCGATGTTTCTTTATGCAGGCACGCCACATGCTTATCTTCATGGATGTGGGCTAGAAGCAATGGCAAACTCTGATAATGTATTACGTGCCGGACTTACCAATAAACATATTGATCTTCCCGAATTGGTTGCCAATGTTAATTTTATTGAAAAGGAAAGCGGTGAGTTACTTATACATCCTACTCGACAATCAATAGAACTGAGTTATCCCATTCCTGTTAAGGATTTTGCTTTTTCTATTTATACATTATGTAAGCAAGCACTTACGTTAAATATACAGAGTGGCACAATTATTTTTGTTATTACCGGTGAGGCACATTGTGAACAGCAGCATTGTTCATTGACACTGAAAGCCGGGGAATCCTGCTTTATAACCCCAAATAAAGGCGATATTCAGATACAAGGAACAGGTAATATCGCCCGTATTTATAATAAGTAAGTCATTACTTACTTTAGTATCTCACTTATAATGATGAATCTACGATGTTATAGTAGCTGGATAGGCGGCTAGCCAGTCACTCACGCGTTGACATTCTTCTTTGTTTAACCACATACCTAGCTTCGTTCGCCGCCAAATAACATCATCAAGCTTTCTTGCCCATTCATGATGATACAAATATTTTAATTCAGCTTCATAGAGTCCATGACCAAAATGTTCGCCAAGCTGATCAATATGCTGCGCATCATTAATAACCATTATTAACCGTGTACCATAAGTGTGTACATAACGCTTTACAAGTTCAGTAGGAAGCCATGGATATTGACATTTTATTGTTGTGATATAGTTATTAACGTCTTGATTTAAATTACCACCAGGTAACTGATTGTTTTTCGTCCACGCTTCACCTATTTGTGGAAAATAATATTTTAATTTATCGACGGCATGTTCGGCTAATTTACGATATGTCGTTAATTTTCCGCCAAATACTGAAAGCAATGGTAACTTACCTTGTTGATCAGCTACTTCAAGTGTATAGTCGCGTGTGACTGCTTGTGCTGAATTCGATTCATCATCGCATAACGGTCTAACACCAGAATAGCTCCAAACAATATCCTGTTTAGATAATTGTTTGCTGAAATGGTCATTATACACCTTCAGCAAATAGTCTATTTCATTATTATCAATATGAGCTGCTAACGGATCGCCTTGATATTCAACATCAGTTGTACCAATAATCGAAAAAGTATTTAACCATGGAATAACAAAGACAATTCGGTTATCTATATTTTGAAGAATATAAGCCTGGGGTTCATCATGTACTTTTGGTACAACAATATGACTTCCCTTAATAAGGCGGATCCCTCGTGGTGATTTCATTTGCAATCCATCATCATAAAATTCTTTTACCCAAGGACCCGCTGCATTTACTAATGCTTTTGCTTTATAAGTTGCTATCTCTCCTGACACTTGATTTATTGCTTCAATATGCCATAAATCATCTTGTCTCCAAGCTTTCGTGACTTTCGTTTGGGTAAGAACCTCACCACCTTGTTTTACAACTTCAAGCGCATTTAAAATAACTAAACGAGCATCATCAACCCAACAATCAGAGTATTCGAACCCACGTTTCATAGTAGGTTTGAGTACAGAGTTAGGACCAAAATTAATCCCTTTACTAGCAGGTAAACTTACACGTTTGCCTAAATGATCATATAAAAATAAGCCGATCCGAATCATCCACGCCGGCCGTAAATGAGGTTGATGGGGTAATCTAAAACGCAAAGGTTTCGTAATATGAGGCGCTTGATGTAATAACACTTCACGCTCTTTTAATGCTTCAGAAACAAGTCGGAATTCATAATATTCCAAATAGCGTAAACCACCATGAATTAATTTAGAACTTGCTGAAGAAGTGGCGCAAGCTAAATCTTGTGCTTCTAATAATAAAACTGATAATCCCCGACCGGCGGCATCCGCTGCTATACCTGCACCGTTAATACCACCTCCAATAACAATAAGATCTTTCACTTTCGATATCCCCCAAAAATATACAATATATTTTCTAAATCGATTATAATAAGTTCCATTTCGAACATATTACCATAATGATTTTATTTTACAAATAACAATAATTATCATTTGTCCTATGAAAGTAATAATTTAGTTTATTCAGAAAATAGATTATTGTTATAAATAGTTTGAGAATAGTGCAATACAGCTAGCTGTGCCATGTACACCGCTTTTGTAGAGAAGTGAAGATCTGTTCTTAGCATTTTCATTGTTATGTAGAATATTTATTCTATAAGACTAAGTTATTAATATCGGTAAATAAGCAATAAATGTATATAATGGAATAAAAACCCATTTCTTTATTAGTATTTTTGTTATTAATAGTATAAGGATATAATTGGATCGTAATAAAAGCAGGTCTTAATCTTACCTTTATTAATACACATTTTTACCACCCTAAAAATCGGTATTACTTCGCTATTTTTATTACTTATGCAAGATTACTAGCTGTTCTATTAAATCTCCCCCTCTTTTTTCACCTATCACGCTCATTGATTTATTTCAACCTATAGGCATATCTTTATTTTTATAAACTGAGGAGCTGGAAATATGCTTATTGTGATGTATATCAGGCCATTTTAGTTCGTTTGTCTTTCTGCAGGGTTTCTTAGAAACATTTACGTTTTTACGTTCGGCATAATTGATTTCAGTATATATTGCTATCATTAGCCCATTATTAATCTTAAAATTATGGGGTTTCACTAACGCAATCTATCGCTATTTTAGCTGGATTGCATTAGACAAGCTGTTCTATGACAGTAAAGCAATTATATAATCCGCTTGAAATGAGGATACTAACAACATAGTAAATATTATAAGGTGTACCATTATGGATTATTACATCCTCTTCAGTAAAAGTTACATTATAACTACACCCTATTTTTGTTTTGCTTTACGTTAGAATACAATCTTAGCAACGACTATGGATTGATTACTTTGATTATCTATTTAAAAACAATGCTTGCTCTTATAGCCGGATTAAGTACGCTTGTTATACCTATATCAGGTATTTTAATTTCTTAATGTTTTTTTTAATTAACGCCTTACAACCTATAAATTGTTTGGTATGGCTTTGATTTTTTTGCCTTAACTAGTACATCTTAAATTATTTGAACATAGGAAATACTAATATGGCTTTATTTTATAGTAATAATATGATGCTAATAGCGAATATTGTATTAATTATTACAGATTTCCAACTTTACGCCATAATGATCAATAATTTTAATCATTTCAAGTGACGGTGCTTTATCAACAAATAAATAATTGATTAAATTCATTTTTCCTAAATTAACCATCGCATTCCGACCAAATTTTGAAGAATCAGTGACTAACATCGTACTTCGAGAATTCTCTATAATGGCCTTTTTAGTTCGAACTTCATGATAGTCAAAATCAAGGAGTGAGCCATCCTGATCAATCCCACTAATGCCTAATATGCCATAATCTAGACGAAATTGAGAAATAAAATCGAGCGTAGCTTCACCAATGATACCACCATCACGGTGACGAACCTCACCCCCAGCCAAAATGACGCGGAAATCTTTTTTACTTAATAATAATGATGCTACATTAAGATTATTGGTCACTATGCGTAAACTCTTGTGATTGAGTAATGCACCTGCAACGGCTTCAGGTGTAGTACCAATATCAATAAATAGCGTTGCGCCATCGGGAATATAACTGGCAACCTTTTCAGCTATGCGCTTTTTTTGATCGAAATTCATTGATTTGCGATCGCTGTAAGCTGCATTTATAGCCGAACTAGTAATTTGTGCAGCACCACCATGATGTCGTTGAATTTTATTTTGTTCGGCCAATTCATTAAGATCACGCCGAATGGTTTGAGAACTCACTTTAAATTGTTCAACGAGTTCTTCAGTACTGACATAACCATATCGATGCACCATTTCAATTATTAATTCATGCCGATTTACCTGTTTCAAGCTGTTACCTCTAGTTAAGTCATTTACACTTGCTGATTATTTTTAATGCGTTGATAATGTTCCACCATAATGAGCTATCTACTAATGAGATGCAATTATAGCTTTAGCGCTTTATTTTATTTATTTAGATCTATTGTGCTTATTTCTTAATAACTTTCTTATTTATTTACTTTATTCGGCCAAATAAAGGTGTTACAGCTTGCCAACGCTAAGCCAACAAGAAAACCGGATAGATGTGCCGTGTTGCTAATATTATGAATGATATTAGCATAACCAAGTCCTATCCAAACTATCATCATCACAATGACGGATCTATCAATGTTAACAGGTTGATCACGGTAATACTCACCATATACCCAACTGTAGCCAGCAAGAGCATAAACAACACCTGAAATACCACCAAATTGGTTACCACTAAAAAATGATTCGGCATAATTTGATATACCCGCTGATAATAAGGTTATTTCTAACAGCTTGCTCATACCAAGATAATGCTCAATTTTATTACCAAGAAACCACCAAACAATAAGATTAAATAAAATATGAGAAATTGAAAAATGAAGTAAGATTGGGGTAATCCATCGCCACAATTGCCAATATTGATAAGGATCAGCAGGAAACATTAGCCATGTAAGTATTGTTTGATAACCATCATTAAACTGCATTATAAAAAAAATGATTAGTGATAGGCTCATCATAAATAAGGTTAATCTACCTGAATCTCGATATAATGTAGATAAAATAGAGGTAGAAGGATAAGTAATGCCTACATTTAATTTACCTGTTTGCCAGCTTGCCTGCCAATAATGCGCATCCATAGGATTTTTTATAAATAAAGCTAACTCGTCTTTTACTTGTTTATATTTTGTTTCATCATATAACCAAAGCTCAACATCATTACCAACACGATTTAATTGAATACTAATATGTTTTGTTGCCATATAATCAACAAAAGCTTGTGCTAGCCGATGATTAGAAAGTGTTATCAATTTATACATTTAATGTTTTCCAAATAATTTAGCATAGTAACATCCATCGGATACGGTTTCTAATTATGGTTAATGCTTATAGAAGTTCCTTATTTATTAATTAGTGTCAATCTAATACCAATGATTATTGAATTATGACAATTAATAGTGTGAGCTAATGAAATAATGATACTATTTATCAATATGCAAAAGTTATAAAAATAGAATTAGTCTAATTTTGGTTCCTATCTATTGTTTAACAAGATGATCATTTTAAAATTTATTTTATTCTTTAATAAAAATTAATAGCAACAGAGTACATTTTATTACCATTATTTTTTGCTAATACCTGAGTAAAGAGTTTTTGTATCTTTCTTTATATAACCTGATAGAGTAGGTAGATCTAATTATTCAATGATATAACGACAATGAAATTAAACGTATTTAATTCAATATTTATATTTGCTTCAGTTTGTATACTCTTTCCAGGAATGGCTCAAGCCACTGATATAACAGGAGAAAATTTAAGTTTATTTTGGGGGATCCCTTTTATGGGGATCTTACTTTCTATTGCATTATTCCCTCTTATTGCTCCCTCATTTTGGCATCATCATTTTGGCAAAATTATCGCTGGCTGGACGCTAATTTTCTTATGCGCATTTATGTTACATTTTAGCTATGAACAGACCATATATCTTATTGCTCACACATTAATCTCGGAATATATTCCTTTTATTTTATTATTATTAGCATTATATACTATCTCAGGGGGAATTTTGATAAAAGGTAATTTATCAGGTTCTGCTCGCTTAAACACTTACCTACTCGCTGGCGCCACGTTACTTTCTTCCTTTATGGGAACGACTGGCGCAGCCATGTTATTTATTCGCCCTTTATTACGTGCTAATCGTCATCGTAAACATAATGTACACGTCGTTATCTTTTTTATTTTTTTAGTCGCCAATATTGGTGGTGGGTTAACACCGTTAGGTGATCCTCCGTTATTTTTAGGTTTTTTACACGGTGTCGATTTCTTCTGGACTGTACGACATATGCTACTACCTGTTGTCATTAGTATCATTGTATTACTTGCTGTTTTTTATTTTATCGATCGCTATTACTATAAACATGAAGTTATTACTTCTTTTAATCCCCCCACTAACAGCAAATTTGAAATTGTCGGTAAAATAAATTTTGTTCTATTATTAGCAGTTATTGGATGTATTCTTTTGTCTGGTTTCTGGAAACCTGAAACGATTGTCACAATAATGCATATAGATATTAGCTTATCCTCCCTGGTGCGTGACAGCTTATTATTAGCTATTACCGTGATATCTATGATGATAACATCTCCCATCCTTCGAAGAGAGAATGATTTTAATTGGCTACCTATTTTAGAAGTTGCTAAGTTGTTTGCCGGTATTTTTATTACCATTGTCCCCGTCATTGTTATTTTGCGTTCAGGTTACAATGGACAACTAGCTGGACTCGTCGCATTCACCACTAATAGCCAAGGTGAGCCTATTAATACCATGTATTTTTGGATAAGCGGGTTATTATCTAGTTTCCTGGATAATGCACCAACATATCTAATATTTTTTAATCTTGCTGATGGAAATGCTATTAACCTAATGAATAATCATTCATTAACATTATTAGCTATTTCGATGGGATCTGTTTTTATGGGTGCGGTTACTTATATAGGAAATGCGCCTAATTTTATGATATGTAGTATTGCTGTTCGACAAGGCGTAAATATGCCTAGTTTTTTTGGCTATATGAAATGGTCTGCATTAGTACTATTACCACTCTTTATTTTATTAACATTAATTTTCTTTTAACTTAATACTCTATGACATTGGTTAAGTGAATTAGATACATATTAATAAATTCCCGTGAATATCACGGGAACTATATTTAACTACCAAGATATGCGCTACGTACAGCATCATTGGCTAATAATGCTGCGCCACTATCAGATAAAACAATGCGACCATTCTCTAATACATAGCCACGATCAGCTAACTTTAATGCTTGATTTGCATTTTGTTCAACCAAGAAAATAGTCATTCCTTCTTTACGTAATTGCTCAATAATAGTAAAAATCTGTTGAATAATGATAGGAGCCAATCCTAGCGATGGTTCATCAAGTAATAGCAACCGTGGTTGACTCATTAATGCACGACCAATAGCTAACATTTGTTGTTCACCACCTGACATAGTCCCTGCGCGTTGCGTATAACGCTCATATAATCGAGGAAATAATTGATAAACATAATCAAGGCGCTGTTTATACTGTTTATGATCAGCAAAAAAGCCACCTAATGCTAAATTTTCTTCAACAGTCATACGGCTAAAAATACGTCGCCCCTCAGGAACAATCGCGATTGCTTCTCGCATAATTCGTGCTGTTGGCCATTGAGTTATATCCATATTATTAAATAAAATAGTCCCATGAGTCGCACGAGGTTCACCACAAATAGAGCCAAGTAGTGATGTTTTTCCTGCACCATTGGCACCAATTAGTGTTACAATCTCACCTTGTCGAATTTCCAGACTAATTTTATCAAGTGCCTGAATTAGCCCATAATGTGCAGAGACTTGCTGTAATGACAATATAACGTCTTGTTTCATTCATCTTCACCCAAATAAGCACGGATTACGTTTGCATTGTTACGAACTTCATCAGGTGTACCATTCGCAAGTGGTGAGCCCTGATTTACAACATAGATACGATCAGAAATACCCATGACTAATTTCATATCATGTTCAATAAGCAATATTGAGACAGCGTTTTTATCACGTAACTGAATAATTAATGCATCAAGCTCATCCGTTTCTTTCGGATTTAGCCCAGCTGCAGGCTCATCAAGCATTAAGATTTTTGGTTGCGTTACCATACATCTAGCGATTTCTAATCGGCGCTGTTGGCCATAAGATAAATTTCCAGCCATTCTACCGGCATATTCTAATAAATCGACTTGTTCTAACCAATATGCCACATGATCAAGTGCCTCGGCTTCTGCGCGGCGAAATGCTGGCGATTTAAATAAACCTGCAAATAACCCCGTCACTAAATGAGAATGCTGCGCAACTAATAAGTTTTCAACAACTGACATTTCCTTAAATAATCGAACATGCTGAAACGTCCGCACTACACCTAGACGAGCGATTTGATTACCTGATAATCCAGCAAGTTGTTGCCCATTTAAGAGAATAGAACCCGTAGTAGGTTTATAAAAACCAGTTAGGCAATTAAAGATAGTCGTTTTTCCTGCACCATTGGGGCCAATTAAAGAAACAATTTCTCCTTGCTGCAAATTGAGAAACACATCATTAACAGCCAAAAGTCCGCCAAATCGCATTGATAAATGATTAACTGATAATAAAGGTTGCTGACTCATGCTTTTTCCCCTTCATTACCAGATAGCGGTTTTGTAGATAATGTAAAATTTGGTCGTTGCATTGGTAATAATCCCTGCGGACGCCAAATCATCATGAGCACCATAAGTGCCCCTAATAACAACATACTATATTCGTTTAAATCACGCATCATTTCTCGTGAAACGACTAATAGAATTGCTGCTAAAATCACTGCAACTTGTGAACCCATACCACCTAAAACAACAATAGCTAATACAAACGCAGATTCCGCAAATGTAAATGATTCCGGACTGATAAAGCCTTGACGTGCAGCAAACAATGTCCCTGCAAATCCAGCAAATGCAGCACTAATAGAAAATGCAGCTAACTTAATACGTGTTGGATTAAGTCCTAAAGATCGGCACGCAATTTCATCTTCTCGTAATGCTTCCCATGCTCGACCTAATGGCATACGCAAGAGACGATTAATCGTAAATAGCGTTAAGGTAACTAATAGTAATGCCACTAAATAAAGATAAATTACTCGATAACTAGAATCATAATTTAATCCAAAGAAATGATGGAATGTATCCCAGCCTCCATTACTTAAACGCCGATTAAATTCCAGGCCAAATAAGGTGGGTTTAGGGATTTGGCTGATACCATTCGGTCCTCCAGTAAATTGCGTACAATTAAGAAGTAAAATACGAACAATTTCGCCAAACCCTAGCGTAACAATAGCAAGATAATCACCTCGTAATCGCAATACCGGAAAACCTAATAATAATCCAGCCAATGAAGCTATTAGACCAGCAAGAGGTAAAGCTATCCAAAAACCAATACCATAGTAATGATTTAATAAAGCAAAAGTATAAGCCCCAATGGCATAGAAACCACTGTAACCAAGAACTAATAATCCTGAAATACCAACTACCACATTTAGCCCTAAGCCCAGCATGACATAAATAAGTGTAACGGTAGCAATATCAACAGCAGAACGCGATACTAAAAAAGGCCAAATAATTGCGGCGATCAATAGTAATACTAATCCAATTTTTTGCTTTATAGATTGACCATCTATACTGGGTAAAACAAAAGAGTATCCAGAGGATAAATGATGATAGCTGCGTTGTAATAAAGGCCTAATAAGTTGAAAAATAAATACTATTAGACATGCAATAGCGATTAAATGCCAACGCGCTTGTGGTGCAACTATTACAGTTAATCGGGTATTCTCAACGGTTAACTGACAACCCATCATAAAAGCAGCAAGAATAAATAGAACCAAAGTAGCAATGATAGCATTAAATAAATTCAGCGACTTCATACCTTTTCCACCTCAGGTCTTCCCAAAATACCGGTTGGTTTAACAAGTAAAACCAAAATCAAAATGGCAAATGAAACCACATCTTTATATTCGGTGCTAAAATAGGCTGAAGTAAAAGACTCTGATAGACCAAGGATCAAACCACCAACCATGGCGCCTGGAATACTGCCAATTCCACCAAGTACTGCTGCCGTAAATGCTTTCATTCCTGCCATAAAGCCAATATATGGATTAATAACACCATAAAATTGACTTAATAACACCCCGGCAATAGCTGCCATCACAGCACCAATAACAAACGTAAGTGAAATCACTTTATCAGTATTAATACCTAGCAATCCAGCCATCTTTAAGTCTTCTGAGCAAGCACGACATGCTCGCCCCATTCGGGAATACCGGATAAATAAGGTTAACGCCAACATAGCCAATAACGTCACTAACCAAATCATAATTTGAATAGATGAGATACTCACAATAAAATTGCCGGCTATATGGCTACTAATAGTCAATTGATCGTTAATTAATTGCGGTAATGCTAAATCACGTGATCCTTGTGTAAGGCTGACATAATTTTGTAAAAATATAGACATGCCAATCGCTGAAATAAGTGCTATCAGCCGTTTTGAATGGCGAACTGGTTTATAAGCAACACGCTCAATACTCCAACCATATGCACTGGTTATTATAATTGAGATGGCAAATGCAGAAAAAATGAGTAACCAACTGCTATCAACGCCAAATGCCATTAAACCCGCGATGACTATAAAGGAAATATAGCTACCTATCATATAAACTTCGCCATGTGCGAAGTTTATCATGCCAATGATACCGTATACCATGGTATAACCAATAGCAATCAAGGCATATGTGCTTCCCAGTGTTAATCCATTACTGGTCTGTTGAATAAAATACAATAATTGTTCTGACATAATTTACATCTTTTTATGAACAGAGAAATAGGTGGTCAACTTAACCACCACCTATTAAATCTGCAATACTGAGTTATTTAATCAGTGTGGAAGAACCATCAGCCTGCCATCTAAAAATTCCAAATTCAAATCCTTTTAGATCACCGGCTTCATTCCAAGTTAGATGACCCATTACAGTATCAGCCCCGTATTTTTTCAAATATGCTGAAATCGTTTCTGGATCTTGGCTTTTACTCTTTGCCATACCTTGTGCTAATGATTGGACTGCAGCATAACTCGTCCAAACGAATGCGCCTGTAGTATCTTGCTTTTTAGCAAGTAGAGCATCTACAACTGCTTTGTTTTCTGGTAGTTGATCATAACGTTTTGGCATAGTGACTAATAATCCTTCTGCAGCATCGCCTGCAATATTAGTCAGTGAAACATTACCTAACCCTTCAGGCCCCATAAATTGGGTTTTAAGACCAACTTGTTTTGACTGACGCAGAATTTGCCCCATTTCAGGGTGATACCCACCAAAATAGGCAAAATCAATATTTTCACGATTTAATTTTGCAATTAGTGAAGAAAAATCTTTATCTCCTGCACTAACCCCCTCAAACATAACAACATTTAATCCAGCTTTAACAATTTCATCACGGAACAATCTGGCTAAACCTTCTCCATATTGCTGACGATCATGAATAACAGCAATGCGCTTCGGTTTAAGTGTATTAATAACGTAATGTGCTGCGGTCGGTGACTGATCAGAATCAAGGCCCGTGGTACGCATAACCAACTTATAATCACGTTCGGTTAATTCAGGATTAGTCGCTGCTGGCGTGATCATTAAAATCCCTTCATCTTCATAAATATCTGATGCAGGTTGTGTAGAAGATGAGCATAAATGACCAATAACATAATGTACACCATCATTAACAACTTTATTTGCTACGGCAACAGCTTGTTTAGGATCACACATATCATCATATTCTACTGCGACAAGCTTATCACCATTAATACCGCCTAAACTATTAATATCTTCAATGGCTTGTTTAGCTCCTGCAAACTGCATATCACCATATTGAGCTACTGGACCTGACATTGCGCCGACAATTGCAACTTTGATATCTTTTGCCTGTGTAGCCGTAGCTGTGGCTATCAAGATACTACTCGCTACTAATGTTTTTACCTTTATAAAATTCATAGATTTTACCTAACGAAAATATCTAACTATAGTAATAAAAATAAAATGTATAAGAATGTTACCAACAGTGGGGTAAATATACTTAATCAGAGAACGTATTTTACAGAATAGTTAAAGTACCCCTTTGCATTATATTTGCGTGATTAATCTTTTGATTTTCTTTATAAATTATTTATCTGTTTGATATAAGCGATTATTATAGTAATGAAACCTTTAGTAAGAAAAGCTATTTCTATAAGATGCAATAATTATTTGCCAACAAATACAACAAACTAAAAACTTCCACAAGTAAACAATAAAATTTAGCAATACTGTGTAAAGGATAAAGGTCAATTATGTAACCATCATATCGAAATGACTAGTTATAGCACAAAAGATAATGATGAGTTATAACCGCAAAATCAAGGTAAATATGCCAATAGAACAGCTATTTTGATAAATCAAATAAATGATCAGCAGCATCACCTAATTAAAGAAAAGCACTTACTCTAGACCAAGTGCTTGTTGAAGTGCTGAAACACGTTTACGTAATTTTTCTAAATCTTTCTCTTTTAGCATAATAACATCGTCTGGTTTAGTATCAAGGCTATTTAATTGATTTTGAATATCAGTAACTAATTGAGCTTCATGTGCATTATAAAGAGTTTGGTTACTTTTCTTAAGTTGCATTGATAGGTTAGTAAGCGTTGCTCTTAATTTAATCAATTCAGCTTTACTAAATTTTATTTGTTGATTTATATTATCTTTTTCTATGTTGATCGTATTATAAAGTTGCTTTAAATCTTCATTTAATGCTTTTTCATTCTCTAATTCTAATTGCTTAGTCGCAATGCGACGCTCATATTCGCCAGAAAATTGGCAATTAAATTTGGAGATAAAACTCGTATTATTAATCGCTGGGTCACATTGATCTGTTTCACTTACACATCCGATAAGTAATCCTATGCTTCCTATCAGGGCTATACATATACGACGCATCATTATTCCTTAACATTTTTTATTCTATTTCAATAAAATATAGGTACTTTAATATGAAGATAGGATCAATATATCTAGCTAACTTTAATTGCGGATCGAATAGAATAAAGGCCATCTATTTCATTTTGTAACAGAGTTACTTGATGTCGCATTTTATTAATTTCTTTATCCAACATTGCAACTGACTTTTTTGTTTCTTTATTGTTAGCCTGTTTTGACTCTATATGCTTAATACTACTCCACTGCTTTTCACGCTCTTTTATTTGTGTAACACTATTGTTTAGCAAATAAAGGTTTGCATCAATCTGTGCTATTTTGTTTTCGGTATTACGCTTATCGAGCTTGTTATTAGCAATATCTTTTTGTAAATGCACTAAAAATTTACGGTTATCAGAAATAACGGCTTTTGCACTTGTTGTTAATTCTTGAAGCTTTGCATTATCACGTCGAATATCTATTAAGGTGGCATAAAGTCGTTCTTCTGTAGTGTGATATTTGCTTCGTTGATAATCTAAATAAGTATTTACACCAACACCAATACCGCATCCCGCAACTGCGGAGCTAGTAACACATAATACTTTATTTTTGCCTTTTTTGTTTGAGCAGGCCAATGTCCCAATTAATGTACCACCAATTGATCCTACCGCACATGCTTGCCAGCCCGATTTATTAAAGAATGCGATATTTTCGTTGTTTTTTAATCTTTCATCAGTTAAATCGTTATTTGTTAAACTACAGCCTGATAATAATAAAACCAGACAAAGTAATGAGATAAAAGAATTACATTTCCCTATGTTGGTTATATTCACAGTGATTCCTTACTTAAAGGATTTCATTAAATAATGATTAATATTATTACTTAATAAAAATAAAAATAAAAATAAAAATAATTTTAAGATATTTTTTAATTAATTAT
>CALYQQ010000012.1 GCA_945288535.1 uncultured Enterobacterales bacterium
GGTTGCGCATTATAGGGCCTTTTATTTTTACTGCAAGTCTTTATTGCATTTTTATTTTCGTTCGCCGTTTTTTTGTTCAAAATCATCAAAAGTGCTGTATATTTTATCAAATTTGAACGATTATTTGTACATTTGTTTTATTAGTTATCACTTCTAAGCTGTTTTCTACTATCAATTACAATATGACTACACATCTTATTAGATGCTTTTTCCGATAGAAGCCCTGCCTTTTAATAAGTATTTTATTAACTTTCTCCCACAGATTAGTGATTAGAATATTCTTATCATACTATTTGGATCATGCCTATCATTGTCCCCCTACAATGAGATTAGTCATTGTCATTAGTAAAATATATTTTGGTTATTTTATTGATATCTGTTTCTATACAGATTTACTGCTTCATTCTTATTCTTTTATATTATAGCGTTTGTATTCTATATGATGAGTACTATAAAGAGTTAATGATGACTCTAAACTGAATTCGCTTGATATATTAGATATCTTCCAATAGTTATGGTGACTAAACCATAACGCCTATTTGACAAGCACGTAGTTATTTTATGAAGAATATGATTAATATTATTTTTATGAATATTTCATCAGCGCTGCTATTTTTTAACTTTATATAAATATTCACTTTTTGTTTTTAAATAAAAGTAATCCTAAGCATCTTTATAAAAAATATTGTATCTATTGCATTAAAGACTTGTTAGCAATTACTCTTACACATTAGTGAATAGATGACATGATTCTGGCCTTAGTATTATATTATATGATGAATGTATATGGCCAATCTCTGCAACGTCAACGTTAAGTAAAACATATAGTCAATATTGCTGGCTCTTTTTATAGATACGAAACCAGCAAAAAAATTATTAAATTCCTATGTATTTAACGTAATCGCCTGATCTTTTCTGGTAGTTGAGCCAAACTATCAATAATTAGATCTGCTAATGTTTCACCCTCAGAGGTAATTGGTTTTCCTGTTCTAACAAGAACTTTTGTACCGACATCCGCAGCAAGTGCTGCTTGTAAATCCTCAATTTTATCACCAACCATATAAGATGCTGACATATCAAGCTTTAATTCTTTTTGTGCTGTAAGTAACATTCCGGGCATAGGTTTACGGCAATGACAAGACTGACGAAACTCATCTATTACTGCTTGAGGATGATGAGGACAATAATAAATACCATCTAAATCAACTCCACGATCAGCTAAAGACCAATCCATCCATTCGGTTAGCTGTAAAAATTGTGCTTCTGTAAATTTTCCCCGACCAATGCCCGACTGATTGGTAATCATTACTAAAGCAAATCCCATTTTTTTTAAGGTTAGGCAGGCATCAATGACACCATCAATAAAGTGAAATTGCTCAATCTCATGGACATAACCATGATCGATATTTATTGTACCATCACGATCAATAAAAATCGCTGGGCGTAACTTTGACATATAATACCTCTGGCTTGTCCTTTAGTTTTTAAGCCGTCTATATTACATCAATCAATCTAGCAAGAAATAACATAAATAAAAATTTATATAATGATATTTGACTTAGACGTCTAGACACCTTAACATCCATTTATAATTTTTACTCATTACTCATAAGTAAAAAATAGAAAAACACTATACTTATCGAATAATATTCACATTACACAATGATTTTACTATAAAATTTAATATATGATTAGGCTAAACAACGTAACCAAGATCTTTCGATCAAATGAAAAAAATATTTTTGCATTAGCAGATGTAACTCTTCATGTTCCTGCTGGGCAGATTTTTGGAGTAATCGGTTCATCTGGCGCAGGAAAAAGTACATTAATTCGCTGTGTCAATATGTTAGAAAGACCTACGACGGGCCAAGTAATAGTTGATGGGCAGAATTTGACTGATTTACCAGAAAAAAAAATTACTTTAGCGCGTCGACATATCGGCATGATCTTTCAACATTTTAATTTATTGTCTAGCCGGACTGTATTCGATAATGTAGCACTGTCGCTCGAATTAGCACATTCTAAAGTTGATATTAAAAAAAGGGTCACAGAATTACTTGAGTTAGTTGGTTTAAAAGATAAACATAATGTTTATCCAGCTAATTTATCCGGTGGACAAAAACAACGCGTTGCCATAGCTAGGGCATTAGCAAACAACCCCAAAGTCTTGTTATGTGATGAGGCTACGAGCGCTCTAGATCCAGCAACAACTCGCTCTATTCTTACTCTACTCAAAAATATCAACAAAAAATTGGGATTAACTATTTTACTTATTACTCATGAGATGGATGTTGTGAAAACAATATGTGATCGTGTTGCAATAATAAGTAATGGTAAGTTAATTGAACAAAATAGCGTAGGTGAAATTTTCTCTCATCCTAAAACACCATTAGCGCAAGAATTTATCCAATCAACACTCCATATTGATATTCCAGAAGAATACAAACAACGTTTGACAACAAAACAAGAAGGTAAACATCCATTATTACGCCTTGAATTTACAGGTAATTCGGTTGATTCACCTTTATTGTCTAAACTAGCACGTAACTATTCAGTTAATAATAATATTATTAGTGCACAAATGGACTACGCCGGAGGAACAAAATTTGGAATCATGTTAACCGAAATAGAAGGGACAGTAGAAAATACTACTGCAGCTATTAATTTTTTAAAAGAAAATCGTGTGAACGTCGAGGTATTAGGTTATGTTTGAATGGTTGGCTGTACATGGCCTAAATAACGATATGCTTTATCATATTTTAGAAGCAACGGGTGAAACAATCATTATGACAATTACATCCTGTTTTTTTGGTACTCTTCTGGGATTACCGGTTGGTATTCTCTTATTAGTTTGTCGTCCAGGCCAAATTTTAGAAAATGCTAAGTTTTACCGTATATTATCTATCGTTGTTAATATGTTACGTGCGATCCCATTTATTATTATGATCTTTTGGATCGATCCTGTTACCAATTTTATTGTTGGAACAAACATTGGTGTAGAGGCCGTTTTAGTTCCACTTAGTATTGCAGCTGCACCATTTATAGCGCGTATGGTTGAAAATGCTTTACTTGAAGTCCCTTATGGTTTGATTGAAGCAGCTAAATCAATGGGTGCAACGCCGTTACAAATCATAAAGAAAGTGATCCTTCCCGAGGCGTTACCGTCATTAATTAATAGTCTATCTATCACATTAATAACATTAGTAGGTTATTCTGCAATGGGCGGAGCAGTTGGAGCCGGTGGATTAGGTCAATTAGGTTATCTCTATGGCCATATTAACTATAACCCAGTAATAATGAATACCGTTTTAATTATATTAGTTTCACTGGTTTTCCTTATTCAATTTACGGGGGATCGCTTAGCAAAAAAGATGTCACATAAATAACGATCACTATTCTGCTAATACTTTAGACCGTCTATTTTACAGAGAGAATTATTATGTTATCAACATTAAAAAAAATGGTTGTTATTAGTACACTATTCAGTTCATTCTTCTTATTTGGCTGTGGTGATAAAAATGTATCTAGTGATAACAAAATCAAAGTAGGTGTTATCATGGGGTCAGAATTAAATGTTGCTGAAGCAGCCAAAAAAGTAGCAAAAGAAAAATATAACTTGGATGTAGAACTTGTTGTATTTACTGATTATGTCGTTCCAAATGCTGCTTTGGCAAAAGGAAATATTGATGTTAATGCCTTCCAACACAAACAATTTCTCGATGAACAAATTAAAACACGTGGTTATGATCTTGTCCCTGTTGGTAATACCTTTGTTTACCCTATTGCAGCATATTCAAAGAAGATAAAATCTATTGATGAACTAAAAGAAGGGGATACCATTGTTATTCCAAATGATCCAACTAACTTAGCACGTTCTCTTCTTTTATTACAAAAACAAGGTTTAATTACGTTAAAAGATAATGTTGGTCCATTACCAACACTATTAGATATTAAAGATAATCCAAAACATTTCAATATTTTAGAATTAGATGCACCTCAATTACCTCGAGCTTATGCTGATAATAAAGTCTCATTAGCTATTATTAATACAGCTTATTCCAGCCAAATTAACTTAATTCCAACGCGTGATGGATTATTCTCTGAAGATAAAGATTCCCCTTATGTCAATATTATTGTTTCAAGAAGAGATAATCAAAATTCTGAGAAAGTAAAGAATTATGTAAAAGCTTATCAATCAGAAGAAGTTTATCAAGCTGCAAAAAAAGAATTTAAAGGTGGTGCAATTAAAGGTTGGTAATAAAAACAAATACTATTTTTAACTAAATAACGTAATTCATTACGTTATTTAGTTATTCTCATAAAATTAAATAGAATAATATTTAGTATTATTAACTAATAATACATATATTGAGATGACAATGAGTGGTAAATTTGTTATGTTTTATATTATTGACAATTTTATATATTATATTTAATTATGCTACTACGTTTATTTATCTCTTTTTTATTAATCTTATCTGTAGTTGCTTGCCAAAATAGTGAAAAAAATCAGATACCACTTAACTATCAAATTACGCAACTGTCATCATTGGTCGCAGCTACTCAATATCTACAAGAACAATGTGGTCGAAGTGATTTACCTGATAGTCGGGAAGTGATCCAATATGCTCTTCATGCTGCAAAAAATAAAGGTTGGAATATTAGTGATTATAATAAAATAGATGAAAATGGTTTTTTACCTATTAATCGTATAAAACAGCGCAGTAAAGATATTTATTACGATCTTATTAATGATAAAATACCAAAAAGCGAAAAATGTCAGGAGTTTAATTTATCACTAACTACTTTTCTTGATAAGATAAATACATCAAAAAGAGAGTAATCTTATTTTTAATCTTGTTTGTAATATTCATGTAACTTAACCTGATGAAATAATTACGCTATTTGCTGTTAATAAAATAGTTCTATTAATATTAACAGCATTACTTATATCTAAAAAATAAGTTATAAATCAAAATAGCCAGTAATCCGTCCGATTACAAATCATGATAAGCCACCCTGCAAACGACAAATAAACACCAAATGCAATAGGCTGCTTAGCTGATTTAACTCGAAATAATATAAGTACACTCGTTATAATGATACCACTTACTGAGGCAAGCAAAATAATATTAATTATATAATGCCAACCTAACCAAGCACCTAACGCGGCTAATAATTTGAAATCACCATGACCAAGCCCTTCTTTTTTATAAAGGAATTTGAACAGTGTATTTACGAACCATAATACCATATAACCTATTATTGCCCCTTTTACTGCATCGTCTAATGAGGTAAATCCTCCATACAAATTAAAGAATAACCCTAACCAAAGAAATGATAGTGTTAAACAATCTGGTAACAATAGTTTTTCGGCATCAATAAATGCCGCTATAAGTAAATACCATGAAAAAATAAGTGTAGCCACTAAAAATAAACTAGGCGTAATAAAACTACATATAATCATTGTGATTATTGCTGTAAGTAATTCAATAAGCGGATAACGAATACTAATCTTAGTTTGACAATCGCGACAACGACCTCTTAATATTAACCAGCTTAAAAGAGGGATATTATCAAACCAACGTATAGCATGATGGCAATTAATACAATGCGATGAAGGATATAATAAGTTGTATGTTTTTTCTAAAAACGCTGACGATGACACACCCAAAATAAATTTGGCTTCTTCTTGCCATACTTTTTCTAACATAATAGGCAGACGATAAACAACAACATTAATAAAACTGCCAATGATTAGTCCTAAAATGCCTGAAAATAATAACCACAATAGAAAATGTTGCTGATATAGTACCGTAAAATATATTGACCATCCGATCATAGTCTATTTATCCTTTGTAAAACAAAATAGTAACTTTGTTAACTATAATTTAGTAAATAAAATTAATATAATAACAAATTAAAATAATATGATATCCAACTCAATTTAATGAAAAACTCGTAGATAACATGTTATTTTTCGTAGCTTATTTTTAGAACATCTTGTTTACGTATTTTCCGTGGCTAAAATGACATCTAAGTTATATGATTTATAGCCTCTGAAAATAACAGATAAATATACCTATATAATATAGAGATCTAAAATATAACTTTATTTAATTCAAAATTTTTATTATAAATTAATAGATGATTTATTTTTTATAACTGACCAGAGGTATTAATATTAAATACACCCTGTTTATCTTTAATACCAATATTATTTAAACTCTCTAATAGTAGGGGAGGAAATAAATTTCCTGGTGTAAGTAAAGCATCTAACCAATAATTATCTTCAAAAATGCGAATTGTTGCCGTTGTCGTAACTGCATCAGATTCTTGCGTAAAGATAAAAAAGAGCTGTCCTTGCTGACAGTCAGTTTTAAAAAAACTGTTACCTAAATCAATTGTTCCTACTAATGATTTAACGCCTGCATGTTGCCAATAAATAGTGCCATCTATGTTTTTACATGTATTTCCACTAAATGCAATCTGATCAATATCAATATAAAAATTTCCTTGTATTAACATTGGGATAGCTAGATTACTTATGCCTTGCAGATAATCTGCCAAGATATTGAGTTTAATATCTCTTATAAGCCAATCCCCTTTCCAGATTAGATTTGCCTTTCCAGAAATATTTTCATCTGATGAGAATAGATGTACTACAGGATAAATACCAGAAAATCCGATCCGCCATTCAAGTGCATTAATAATGCTATCATTAACTATTAATCTATTTATATTGCCATGCCAAATTGAACCATTAATGCCGGCCAATTTAATACTAGAAGGTAAAGATAACCAATTCACAACCATTGATGCCGGCAGATATAAAATAAGAAAAAAGAAATAGCAGGCAATCAATGAAAGAATTGGCCATCTTATTTTTTTAACCATTTATATATCCCTGAAGCAATAGACGGTTAACATTTATCATACCCGGTAGTTTATCATTGGAACTAATCTCAACTGTCGCAATATCAATACTCAATTGTTGCTCTAATTCAACAAACCAATCGAGTAATTGGCTAAATATAATTAATTCGATTTCAACTAAAACTTGTTTTCCTTGTAGTTGTAAACGCTGAATCTTAATCTGATGTTGTTTGGCTGACTTATATATCAGCGATTCAATACTATCTGTTTGACGTTGAGTGCTTTTTCTTTCCTTTCGTAAAGTAATCAATTCTTCACTATGCTGTTGCATCCATACTAAATTTTGTTGTTGATAATTACGCTGTTGTTGAGCATGTTTAATATGTTGTTGAATAGGCTGGTAAATAGCAATCCATATAAAGAGTAAGATGACTAGAACACCTGTAACAACTAATAACTGTCTTTCACGTTGTCGACAATTTTCCCACCAATATTTTATTTGTTCTTTCATTTACGCCTCCTGATAGCAAGCGCACCCTCAATTTGTTCAGACTTTTCAATTAAATTAATTTGTTGGACATCATATTGAGCTGTTAACGCTTTACGTAATTGCTCAAAATGGTCTAGACTATTCATTCTGATTGTAAAGCGTAATTCATTTTGCTTTTTATCAAAATATAATGTCTTCATTTCAATAGGGGTAAATTGCGTTAATATAGACTGAAGTTCATTTAATAAAATAATAAAACTATTTGAATTATCTTGTTGTTTTAATTGCCTAATATGTTGTTCCATTTGCTTACGTGGATTAGTGACCCTACGTTCATCAGGAAATAATTGATGGTATAATTTAACTGTTTGCTGTTTGATATTATTAGTCTGTTGATTCAACTGATGAACATTGACTAATGTATTGGCTATAAGTAAAAATAAGCAAACAGACAAAGCTGCAATAACACTATACCAAGGACGGATAAATTTTAGCCATGATGTCTGTTGTTTATAAATTCCTGCTAGCAAATTTACCTTATTATTAATAACATTTTTTGCCAGTAATACCATCGCGGGTTCATTAGGTTTTGCTTGCCATCCGGTGACATTAGTCGGTAATTCACTATAGCAATAAACAACCGTTGGAATCGCATCCCCCGCTAATACTATTGGTAATAACTTTTCATCAATAGACATACCAGAATATTGCGTTTGCCTTATTAACCATTGCTGTTCTAATTTAACCGCTTGCCAAGTATCGTCTTCAACAGGAAGTGCTAAACAATCGGGCAACATTTTATAGGGTGAAATACCTGCATCTAATAATAATTTAAGCCATTGCTGAATTAAGACACGATCAATAACAGCTAAATGAAATGTATTTTGCTGACGATATAATTCTATAACATGCAGCTTATCTATATCAGAAGCGACACGTTCCTCAATTAAAAAAGGAAGTGCTTGAATTGACTGACGTGTAACTTTTCCTGGCAATGACACAGTATGGTAAGTAATACAACTTCCTGGCACAAGAACATACACTGTACGTTGCTGACAATATTCAGTTAATTCATTAAGTTGTAACGTACTTGATAGATAACCTTCCTTTATAGAAGCTTGCTTTTCCACTGACCATATTAACCAATGAATAGTCTCGTTTTCCATCCGTCCTAAACGGATAACCATATATTCAGTCAAATTGCCTCCAGCCTTTACACATCATGAATCATCGGTATTAAATTTCCCTAGCCCATACTGACGTTCAATTACATCAATAGTTTCATTTTTTATTTTTAATAAGCTTGTAACCATATAGTGGAAATCATCAATTGTTATTCGCGTAATTAAGCGAAAATAATGACTTCGCACATCAATTACACCACCAGACGATAATTCAGACAAAATAGTATCTAATACTTTTATTTCATCTAGTTCGATAAAATCACTAACACTTTGCCATCCTTTTCTTGGACGAGAGTTAATAAGTTCAATAACATCCATTTCTGATACTTGATTAAGTAACAAAGCTTGTAGGAAAGGAGCCTGAAATTTCCTAATAGTATTGATATTAACTGATAATTTTTTTTCAGGTAATGCACAAACATAAGGTCTTAATTTCTGATAAATTTCAGCAGTAATCCCTCTTATAGCTCGTAATTCGCTAATATTTTTTAATGGTCGGTTTGCTGTAAGATAAGGCGGATCAATAGATAAATAATAGTTATCTTCAGCACCCAATTCAGAGGGTGTATCATCTTCATCAATCCAATCTTGAATAGCAGCAACGATTTGTTTGGCTTCATATTCCTCAACATCGATATTGATTAAAAGGTGCAGTAATACTTGCTCAATATAACTATTTTGATTGTTCTCATTGCTTTCGCTAGTAATATTTTGATTTATTGCATTTATATTAAAACAGGCTTGTTCATCAAAGACGACCATTTCCAAATGAGCATCTTCTAATGGATAAACACGTCCTTCCGTTGCCCAGGTTTGGGATAAATTAATATTTTCTTCAGAGTCAAGGTAATCCTGTAATAGTATTTCTTTGACGAGTGCTTCCCCTGAAAAAGCATACCATTTTGCTTTACGTAAGTAATGTAGTGCACTTGAGCGCTGATAAGATCGTTGCCAACGTTCATTAACACTGACAGCAATAATTGTCATTAAAGATATAATAAGTAATACAACCAATAATGCCATACCTTGTTGTCTTTTTTTCATGACTCTTCCTCAGTCAATGGCTCTGTTAAAGGTAATAGCACAAAAATGCGTTTTATTACGCCAAAATCTTCTAACTTTAAGGTAATTTCAACGCCTTGAGGTAAGTTATTTGATTTCTGCCATGTAGTTTGCCAATTATTGTTGTCGAAAAAGCGTAGTTTAAATGCTGTAACGCCTGTTAATATTTCGTTTCTAAACGGTTCTGTACCTGGAATGGGATCGGGATAATTATAGTTCATCCGCTCTAATTGATTGTTTTTCAATCTATAGGCTAGTCTTTCTTGATCTGAACGTGGTAGTCGAGCTTCTGGATTTTGCCAACTATTACGAACAAAAGAGACACCCCAATCATCGCTTTCTAATAAATTTGGTTGTGCTGAAAACATTTGGGAAGATAAACCACTGTCATCGCGAGGTATTAGTGGTATGGCAGTATTAAAATCACGCTCAATGATAAGTAAAGCACGCTGAATTTCCGCCAATCGATCTGATTTTTTTTGTGAAATTTCGTCTTGTAGTATGACACCTTGTAATACTTGATAAGCAGATAAGCTAAGAATAGTAAAAATCGCTATAGCAACGATTAACTCAAGCAATGTAAATCCTCGTTCTATTTTATAACTCACTGTTTCACCACATAGGTCCGTAAGCTTGAACTAATTGCAGTATAATCAGGGTTAGTATAGACCTCAATATCAATTGCTTTTAACGTATCTAAATCTGTAACAACACCACGCCAACGCCAGTACCACTTTTGTCCGGCCATTTCTGATTCACCTTTTATCCAGCTATCATTTGGCCAACGTTGCTCTAATAACAGTAATGCCAACTGATTATCAGCAACCCATTCTGCAATCATTTTCTCTTGTAAAAAGCCAAGGCCAACTGTTTGTTGACCTGTAGATTTCATAACTGCCAGAGCAGCAATTGAAAATATGACTAATGCGACTAAGACTTCTAACAGTGTCATTCCTTGGATCCGCTGCATTACATTTCCTTATCCAAATCAATTAGCTTGATATTTCCTAATGCATCCCCTGTGATCTGGAATTCTATTGCTGATTGTTTCTCTGTTGCTTTTTTTAATAAAGTAATTTTAAAAGACGTTATTTCACCACTAGGATATAACCAAATCAGAGGAGTCAGCTCAACATCCCTTTTATCATCATAACTGTATAAGTCTACTGGCATACCTTGTATATTTAACATCAAACGAAATGATGGTGATAAGTGCCGTTGAAGGGGTAAACGGCGATATAACCAAGGTTGCCATTGATACGATGCTTTGATAGCAAAATAATCATCCAATAACGAGGTTGATCTAGCTTGTTTTTCTATGGATCGTAATGTAACAATTTGCCAACCATCCGTATTAATGATAACCCCCATCATTCGCCCTTCAATTAATGCACGATCTGCTGCTAATCTAATAGCTTCTTTTAATGTTTCTGCTTGATCCATCGCATTATTGTTACGCTCTGAAGGCATTGTCATCGTAACCATCACAGCAATAAGCCCCATAATGGCAATAACAACCATAATTTCCAGCAAAGTAAATCCTTGCTGTCGAAATCTCATTAGTTATTTCCTGCAGGGTTATCATTTAGATTCCAATTACCGATATCATCGTCAGTACCATCTTCACCGTCTGGACCATATGAATAGATATCGATTTTGCCATGACTACCCGGACTTAATAATTGGTATTCATTACCCCAAGGATCTTTAGGCAAACGTTTTATATAGCCACCATCGCGATAATTACGTGGTTCAGGTGCAGATGTTGGTTTCGATACTAAAGCTATCAAACCTTGCTCTGTCGTCGGATATCGATTATTATCAAGACGATACATATCTAGCATATTTTCTAAAGCAACAATATCACTTATTGCTTTTTGTCTATTAGCAATATCCCTATTTCCCATAAGATTAGGAACAACTAAAACGGCTAATATACCGAGAATAACAATTACAACCATAACCTCTAATAAGGTAAAACCTGACTGATGATGTCTTTTTTGCATTTTTGCTCTTCCTTAACTTAAAGTAATTTCTTTATGATCTAATATTTCTACAATTAAAAAGATGCCATATTATTTAACTGCAACAATGGTTGCAAAATAGACAAAACAATGAATAATACTACCGATGCCATAGTGACTATTAATGCTGGTTCAAAAATACTTAATGCTATAGAAACTTGAGTAGAAAATTCACGATCCTGATTATCAGCAGCTCGACTGAGCATATCATTCAACGTTCCGCTTCGTTCCCCTGATGCAACCATATGTAGCATCATAGCTGGGAATAGTCCTGTATTACTAAGTGACATATTTAAACTAGCACCTTCTTTTACTCTATCGGCTGCCAATATTAGTTGTTGACGCGCATAAGTGTTAGTTAATACTTCACAACTAATTTGCATTGCACGTAGTAAAGGCACTGCACTACTATTTAAAATACTAAGTGTTCTTGCATAACGTGCAGTATTTTGTCCTCGACTAACACGGCCAATAACAGGTAAAGATAATAGTTGTTTATGCCACTTTAGTTGCCATTTGGGTTTTTTTAATAATCGAAAAAGAAAAAGAAATCCGACAATAAACGAAAATAATAAATAAGGTCCAACTTCTCGGGTAAAATCACTAAGATGAATTAATATTCTTGTCGATAATGGCAAGGTTTGTTTCATATGAATAAACTGTTCAATAATTTTAGGTACAACGGCTGTTAACAAAATGGCAATAACTGCTATTGCTATAAAAGTAAGAACACAAGGATAGATTAATGCTTGTAAGGTTTTTACACGCATCGCTTGCCGTTGTTCAGTATAATCAGCCAATCTTTCTAAAACGACTCCCAGATATCCTGAAGCCTCACCTGCGGCAATCATTGCTCGATATAGCTGATTAAATACTTGAGGGAATTCAGCCATAGCATCCGCTAATGTATGCCCTTCCAAAACTTTATTACGTACAGCTGTAATTAATGAAGCAATTTGTGGTTTTTCCGATTGTTGAGAAACTGCCTTTAGCGCTTCTTCTATCGGAAGTGCTGCTGAAACTAATGTTGAAAGTTGACGTGTTAATAACGTTAGCTCATTAATACTAATACGCCAACGAAACAACGCAAACCCTTGCCTATTTTTTTTAAACTGAGCCGTAGCTTCCTGAACACTTATAACATTTAAGCCTTGTTCTCTAATAAGCTGACGTGCCTGACGCGCTGAATCGGCTTCTAACACACCTTTTAATTGTTTACCTTGTAAATCAATTGCTTGATATTGAAAAACTGCCATAAATTATCCGTTCCTGGTAACTCTAAGAACCTCTTCTAATGTCGTCACACCTGATAAAACTTTACTAAATCCGTCTTGTTGAATCGAAGGGGTATAACTACGAATTAAGGCTTCAATTTCCATTTCGCTTTCACCGCGATGAATAGCCTGGCGAACAGTATTATCAACAATAAGGAGTTCATGAATACCCGTACGCCCTCGATAACCGGTATAATTACAATGTTCACATCCTTTGGCTCGCCAAACAGGACTATTTTTTGGAAGGTCGACATCATTAGCTTCAGATTCAGTAAGTTGAGATACTTCTTTACATTCTGAACATAAAACACGGACTAAACGTTGAGATAACACTCCTAATAACGAAGTTGATAATAAAAATGGCTCGACTTGCATATCTTGTAATCGGGTAACTGCGCCTATAGCTGTATTAGTATGTAAAGTTGATAAGACCAAATGTCCTGTCAATGAAGCCTGAACCGCTATTTGTGCCGTTTCTGTATCACGAATTTCCCCAATCATTACTACATCAGGATCTTGACGCAAAATGGCACGTAAGCCTCTTGAAAATGTCATATCAACTTTATTATTGACTTGTGTCTGCCCAACACCTTCTAGATCATATTCAATAGGATCTTCTACCGTCAAAATATTACGGCTTTCACTATTTATTTGAGTAAGTGCAGCATATAAAGTTGTACTTTTTCCAGATCCTGTTGGTCCAGTTACCAATAAAATGCCATGAGGTGAGTTAATTAGTTGGCTTAACAGTTGTCGATTTTTCTTTGTCATGCCTAATTGTTTTAACTCAAGACGTGCATTATTTTTATCTAACAAGCGCATAACGACACGTTCACCATGATTAGCCGGCATCGTTGATACCCGAACATCAACTGAACGACCACCAATGCGCAAAGCAATCCGTCCATCTTGAGGTATTCGCTTCTCTGCAATATCCATTTTCGACATAACTTTTATACGCGATATTAATAATGGCGCCAATTTGCGTTGAGGTCTTAATATTTCACGTAATACGCCATCAACGCGTAAACGTATTGTCATATAACGTTCAAATGTTTCAATATGAATATCTGACGCTTCCATTTTAATGGCTTCGCTTAATAACGCATTAATCATACGAATTATTGGCGCATCATCATCACTGTTTAGTAAATCTTCACTATCAGGGAGTTCTTCGGCCAATGTATAAAGATCCATTTCATTACCAATATTTTCCATCATTTGACGAGCTTTAGATGAATCTTGTTGATAACATGTAACTAAACATTGCTCAAACTTTTCCTTCGTTACTGATTCTGTAATAAAATCACAGCCTACTGCACGTTGAACTTCAAGTAAAATTGACGGGCTAATTGAATCTATATATAGCAAACGCATAGACTCAGCCTGTTGTAATAAGATTACGCCATACTGACGTGCAAATGTAAAAGGTAATTGGATAGTATTAATCTCGCTCATAGCTTAACTCTAGCGTATCGAGTTGCCATTGAAATCATCAATTGCACTTTTTACTGTAGAAAATGACCATTTATTTCTCTTATATTCAGGTATAATTAATGATTCTGAACGTGGATAATCCCAATGGCTCTTTGCATTTTCACGTATCTGTTGTTCTTCTCGAAATTGGTCATAAAGTTGCTTAGATGTAGTGGTATACTCATTTTGTTCTTTTAAAATTGTTGGCCGAATAAATACCATCAGATTTCTTTTAGTTTTTGTTATTTTTTTCGATCTGAATAAATAGCCAAGCATTGGAATATCGCCTAAGATGGGAACCTTACTAACAGTTTCTTTATCTGCCGTATCAAGAAGTCCGCCAATAACAACTGTTTCACCACTATTAACAAGTACCGCATTATTAACATTACGTGTATTAAATGTTGCACCAAGTGAATTATTCGAATCACCAACACTTGAAACTTCTTGTTCAATTTCCAATAATACAGATTTATCCGCATTAATTTGTGGTGTAACCTTTAGCTTAATCCCTACTGATTTTCGTTCAATAGTACGATAAATATTATCACTTGATGTGCTGGTTCGATCGCCTGTAATAACAGGAACTTCTTGCCCTACACTAAAAGTCGCTTCTTTGTTATCTAACGTAACAATACTGGGCGTTGCTAAAATGTCATTTTTGCTATTACTAGATAATGCAGTAAGTAATGATCGCCAATTACCAGAAAAAATCCCTGCAACAACCCCAGAATAATTCGCAAGAGAGGCATCGCCTTTTTGTGTTGATGTCCATCCTTCCTTATCTACGGTAGAAATAGGTATTGTCGTATCTGGAAATTGAGTCACTCCTCCCGATTTATTCCCCCATTGAATACCAAGATTTATACCATCTGCATCATAAATTTCAGCAATAATAGCTTCGACTCTTACTTGTGAACGTCGAATATCTAGATTTGTAATAATGTCTTCTAGCTCACGCATTAAATCGGGCGGCGCATTAATAATTAAGGCATTAGTTTGTTCATCTGCTTTTATTGTCACATTTTTCATTAATGCAGCAGCAGACTCGCCATTCTTATTAGAAGTGCCATTATCATTTTGTAAACCAGGCGTCAATCCAGTCAAGATATTCATTAAATTTTCAGCTTTTGCATGTTTTAAATAGATAACTTTAGTATTACCTTGAGAGTCTTGTTTTACATCTAATTTTTTTAGCATGGCGATAACATATAATCGTGATTTTCTATCGCCATTTATCATGACTGAGTTTGTCCGTTCATCGGCGGCTAATTTCGGTAATTTTATGCCAGAAGCTTTACCATCTTCTTTTAGCATTATGGTAACTAATTTAACAACTTCGCTTGCTGCTGCATATTCCAGTTTATATGATTCAACATGTCGATCTCCCGCTTGATCGACTTTCTGAATAATTCGTAATAGGCGATTTACAACCGCTGCGCGTCCTGTAAGTAAAATAACGTTCGACGGTTCATAATGTGCTACATTACCACTACCTGCATTATCAATAAGTTGTCTTAACAAAGGGGCTAATTCTCTAGCAGTGACATTTTGTAGCGGAACTACGCGTGTCACAATTTCATCACCAAGGCCTGGATCATTTTCGTCAGCAACTTTTGCCGCTGACGTCTTAGCATCCTTCGCCCGAATAACTTTTAATACACCACTGTCCATTGTGATCACGGCGTACCCATAAACGTCAAGCACACTTAGAAAGAATTGATAATACTCATCATCAGTTAATGGATCGTAACTACGAACGTTAATTGTTCCACGAATAGAAGGATCGATAATTATAGTTTTATTTAATGCTTTACTCACTGTATTAACAAACTCGTTAATATCAGTTCCTTTAAAATTTGCTGTAAACTCCGCACTATTAGCAAAATTGCTAATTGCTAGTAGAGAAATAAACCAAACAGCATGCCATATCCCCTTGGCTTGTTTTATCATCAACTATTCCTCATCCAACATAATTTGAATTTCTTGTAATTCACCATCCCTGACGATGGTTATACTAACTGATGTTAATGTCACAAGATCACGCATAATTTTTTGCGCTTCTTCTTCATTTCGTAAATCGTAACCGTTAATAGCAATAGCCAGATCATTGTTTTTTAAACCCACTTGGTTAAATAGCGATGGATCACGACCTGGATTTAATCGATAACCTGTAAGCTTTTTATTAGCGACTACCGGCGAGGCCGATATATAATTAAATAAGTTATCTGTTTCATTTTTCGTGACAACTTTACTTGGAACCTTAGATTGTGCCTTTTTATTAGTTGCAGGGGAATTGACACCACGCTTTTGCGTATTGAATTCCCCTTTCTCACCAAAAGGAATAACTTCCATATGTCCCTGACGTTTGACAATCACGCGATCATGCAAAATATACGCAATTTTTACACCAGCAAGAGTATCACCTACACTATAAC
The DNA here is from genome assembly GCA_945288535.1 of uncultured Enterobacterales bacterium. Taxonomy (GTDB): domain Bacteria; phylum Pseudomonadota; class Gammaproteobacteria; order Enterobacterales; family CALYQQ01; genus CALYQQ01. The sequence goes on from CALYQQ010000012.1 coordinate 16,825, forward strand.
TGGTTTGCTGGTTATTTATATTAAAAATAGCTAATGCTAATTCTTGCTTATCACTAGATACGATCCCCATAAGGTGAGCATTAATATTTGCAAGAGGTAATGAATCATAGATATCTAGATCACCATCTTTATCATCACTATCAATTACAGTATTAGAAAATTTCGGTTCTGGTCCAAATAGCATCATTTTTTTTATAGTATTAAATGTATAAGTCTCACTTTTTATTGATTGAGAAAAATTAGAACGATTAACTGAAAAAGGTTGGGTTATATTACTCTTTGCAGAGGAGCTAAATGAAATCAGAGACCAACTAAGCTGGGCAAGTTGTTGACAACAAACAATAGCTATTATAATTGTTAAGTATTTCGCTAATTTTGTTTGTGGTAACACCTCTAGCCAGCGATATAATCGGTTAAGAGGAGCCATCCTTACCTTACCATTCTTATTATTAATAAAGATTGTTATATTAAAATAATTAATTAATTTTTAAAACTAAAAATATTATTCTGTATTTTTCTTAAAACATTTTACAATAAATAATATGATTGTAACAACCTATAAATACTGTATAAAATAAGTTTATTTATAATTATAGTAAAATTTATTATTTATTAATGTATCAAGTTAAAAAATCAACTATTATTTTCTTAAAAAAGAAATTTTATAGTTATATTTTCTTTAGTTAAGTAACTTATTTATTACTTTTAAAAATTTAAAATATAAATATAATTTATAATAACTTATTAAACATGTTACTTACTAAAAACAAATAAATAGTATTTATTTAAAATGAAATATATGATATTTATATATAATTACATTATTTAATATTGTTTATAACAAAATTATTTATTTTGATGAATAAGATACGTTAATTTAAAAAAAACACACTCATTTAGTGTAAAAAAGAAGGATGATATAGTTAAATACTATGTTATAGTAATTTATGAACAAGAGATGTTTAGAATGTTTTATTTATATATTTTTCAGGCGAGAAAAACCATTTCAAGGATAGAAACGGCGATTGATCTCTATCTTTGCAGGAATAACCTGTAATTATGCTAATAGTAATAAGTCACTACTTAATCTATCGTTATAGGTTAATTCTTATAGGTTCATAAATCATAAAAACAAGGAGTGTATAAATGATCGATGCATCATTACGTACCCGTTTAACTATAGTCAGCCTAATTGTTTTAGCTATTACCTCGTGTAAATGTGGTGATAAACATAAACCTAACAAACCAACCAATCCCGAAAAACCACCAATAGGACCAATAATAAAAGATGCATGTACAGAATCATTTAGTACTATTGTAGTAAATGGTATTACCTATCGAGATCTTAATCGGAATGGTAAACTGGACGTCTATGAGAATTATAAATTACCTATATCTGAACGTGTTCAGTATTTAATTGATCATATGACGATCGAAGAAAAAGCAGGTTTAATGTTACATCCAACAATGCCTCTTACGAGTGATGGTCGTGTTGATAAAGAGCAAGTGAAAAAACTTATTATAGATAATCACATTTCAGCATTCCTTACTACACAATCGGGTGCTGATCCCCAAAAAATGGCAGAAGACAATAATAATGTTCAAGCGTTAGCTAGCTATAGCCGTTGGGGAATTCCTATCAGCATTAGTACAAACCCTCGGAATCATATTATTTCGCGTCCTCTATATGATTTTAGCTTAGAACCTGGTGCATTTACTGCCTGGCCTGGAACACTTGGTTTTGCTGCTATGGGATTACAGTCAGATCGACAATTAAGTTATTTCAATCAAGAAGCCAAGGTTAGAAGCAATAAAAGTAATAAAAACAATAATAGAAGCAAAGTAAAACAAGCAAAAGCAGTAAAGAATAATACATCTATTATAGAGGAATTTTCTGAGATTGTGCGTAAAGAATATCGTGCTGTAGGTATTCATATTTCGTTTGCGCCACAAGCTGATATTGCTAGCGAACCTCGTTGGGGACGTATTTCCGGAACATTTGGAGAACATCCTGATGTCGTTACGGACATGACGGGAGCTTATATTGAAGGCTTACAAAATAATAAAAATGGTAATGGCTTAAATCGTGAGAGTGTTATCGCAGTATTAAAACATTTTCCTGGCGCAGGTCCACAAAGCCAAGGTATAGACTCCGCCAATGCATTTAATAAAGAGCAAATTTATCCATATTTTGGATTTGATATACATCTACAACCTTTTGCTAAAAATCTGAAAAAGGCAAGTAAAACGCCTTTAGCTGTTATGCCTTACTATGGCGTACCAGACTTAGCATTCCATACGCAAGCTGATGGCAATGTTATAGATATTCCGGGTGAGGCGTTCCATTATAATAAGACTGTTCTTCAAACTATTTTAAGAAACGAATATGCTTTTAATGGTGTGATTATAAGCGATTGGGGTATTCTTGATAATTGTGATGGTGCTTGTGCAGAAGGATTAAGCGATAAAGAACTCGCTAATAATGTTTCTGCAAATAAGCTACCTTTCGGTATGCCATGGACTATGGAATTAGAATCGGTAAGAGCTAGAATTATCAAAGCTGTGAATGCGGGAGTTGACCAATTTGGTGGTTTAAGTGATCCATCAGAGCTCATTGCTGCAATTCAATCAGGTGAAATTACAATGTCACGGCTCAATGAGGCAGCAAGAAGGATCTTGACACAAAAAATGCAACTTGAGCTATTTGAAAGTGTCTGTGTTTCGACGAAGCCACAGGATATTGATAACGTATTCAAAAATCAAACTAATATCGCAAAAGCAAAACAAGCTCAACGTAAATCACAAGTCTTACTAAGAAATGCTAATGGTATTCTACCTGTTACTGATTTAGATTCAAAAAGAGTATTTGTTTACGGCGTAAAAGATGTAAATAAATTGGAACGTAAATATGGTTTCACTGCTATTACGAATATTGCTGATATAAATAATGCAGATATGGCTATTATTCGAATTAATACGCCTTATGAAATGACGTCACGATTCCCCTTTGGTCAAATACCCTTTGGTCAATTAGCCTTGTTGTCACCAGAAGAGCTTGACGGTAATAATCATCGCCCTATTTCATCTGAATCTGGCGCGATAGAATACACTACCGAATACAAAGGCTCTGATGATTATGCAATTATCAAACAAGCTCAACAAGCAGGAATACCGATTGTTCTATCTATTTATATGGATAGGCCAATGATTATTACTGAATTAGCACAAGACAATAATATTATTATTCTAGCCAACTTTGGTGCAGAAGATGACGCTGTCTTCGATATTATTAATGGTAAAAGCAAAGCGGCGGGAAGATTACCGTTTGATTTACCTATATCCTGGAACTACGTATTAATACAAGACAGTGACAAACCGTTTGATAGTGCTGTACCAAGTAGTGAATTTGTATATGGTACAGGTATATTACTACCGTAAATAAATTAAACTCGTTTAGTATTATGGTAATTATATAAAGTAAGATGATGTATATCGTCTTACTTTATTGTTTATTCATTAAAATGAATAGACTATTTTATTTGGTCATAGAGGTATTATTAAGAAAAATAGGGACAAAATATAACATGAATGACAAAGCTATTTTTGCTTCACTAATAATTATATTTTCTTTATTGTCAGGCGGTTGTACTATAAATAAAAAACAAAATAAACATGCATTTCACTCTATTAATATTTACCAAAGTAAAGATGAATTAGTCAATCTGTCCTATCATAAATTAGGATCAATTTCAGGTAGTAGTTGCCAATTAATTCAACAAGATCGTCCTGTCACAATTAATGATGCACGTAATGATTTAAGAGCTAGGGCATCTCGAAGCCAAGGTAATGCCGTTTTACTTAATCATTGTGATATTATGTCGTCTTCTTTAGGTTGTTACCGACTTGCTATATGTGAAGGAACATTATTACAAGTAAATATTAATGCATTTTAAAAAACAGAAAATTATTGATTAGCCGATAGCAATGCTAAAAAAGAATGAATATATTAAGCTTAATGGTAATTAATATAACGATCGCATATGATAAAAGTTATATTAATAGTAGGATAACTGATGCCTATACTAATAAATGATAATTAATTATGCTACAATCATACTGTATTAGTTACATATCATAAAAATAGTTTATAATGCAATCAATTACATTTTCACCAATCGGTATTATTCATTCACCCTATAAAGAAAAATTTGCTATTCCAAGGCAACCCGGCTTGGTTGATGATGGTGGAGGTGAGTTACATTTAATACCCTCTATAAAGCAATTAGATTGTGTGAGAGAACTGCATCAATTTAGCCATATATGGCTTATTTTTGTTTTTCATCAAGTCATTGAGCAAGGTTGGCATCCTACAGTAAGACCGCCCAGATTAGGGGGAAATAAACGAATTGGTGTATTTGCCAGCCGTTCTCCTTTTCGTCCTAACCCAATTGGCATGTCGCTAGTTGAATTAAAGGCGATCCGTCAGCAAGGCGATAATATTATTTTACAATTGGGAAGCCTGGACCTTGTTGATGGCACCCCTGTTCTTGATATAAAACCCTATTTACCCTTTGCAGAAGCATTACCTAATGCTGTAGCTGGATATGCTCAATGTGCTCCCCAAACAACACTAAACGTATTTTTTAGTCTAGAGGCAGAACAACATCTCATTCAATACAATAACAAATATCCCTTTTTACGCCGTTTTATTTACCAACTTATGCTTCAGGATCCGCGCCCTGCCTATCATAGGCAATCAAAAAAAAGACGAGAGTATGCTGTGCATTTGTTAGAATTTAATATACGCTGGCATACTGATGGTGATCTTGTCACTGTTCTTGCTATTGAACCGAAATAAAAGCATAAATAACAGATAGAATGTATTACAGCTATTAAAAATAGCCAAATAATAATAGCGCTATTTTTTTATATTACTTAGTTACAGAAAAAGTAATAGCATCTACACTACATTGTCCTTTACAATTCAATATACTTTTTTATCCTTGTTTCGCCTGCCATATTTCATTTCATTTATCACAATAATACGCTATCTTATATAACCATTAGTTAGGGCTATACTTAATACACGATTATTTAAGTTTTTAACAATAATATCCGTTTTGTAACAATATAATGAGCATATTAGAAATTGATCTAATTGCTTTAATGGAATTCGAAAAAACATGCGAACAACACAATACTTGTTATCTACCTTAAAAGAAACCCCTGCTGATGCAGAAGTCATCAGTCACCAGCTAATGTTACGAGCAGGCATGATCCGAAAACTGGCATCAGGTCTCTATACTTGGCTACCAACCGGTTTACGTGTACTAAATAAAGTTGCAAGTATTATCCGGCAAGAAATGAATAATGCTGGCGCAATAGAAATTTCTATGCCTGTAGTTCAACCTGCCGAACTTTGGCAAGAAAGCGGTCGTTGGGAGCAATATGGTCCTGAATTATTACGCTTTGTTGATCGTGGAGACCGTCCTTTTGTTTTGGGCCCCACTCATGAAGAAGTTATGACTGATTTAATTCGTCATGAAATTAATTCTTATAAACAATTACCACTTAATTTTTATCAAATCCAAACAAAATTTCGTGATGAAGTTCGTCCTCGCTTTGGTGTAATGCGTGCTCGCGAATTTGTTATGAAAGATGCTTATTCATTTCATACGTCTCAAGCGTCATTACAACAAACTTATGACGATATGTATACTGCTTACAGTAATAGTTTTAGCCGTATGGGACTTGATTTCCGTGCGGTACAGGCCGATACCGGATCTATTGGTGGTAATCATTCTCATGAATTTCAGGTATTAGCATCAAACGGTGAAGACGATATTGTCTTTTCTACCGATTCAGATTATGCAGCAAATATTGAGATGGCTGAAGCAATAGCGCCAGAGGTATCCAGACCTGCACCTACAGCTCAAATGACGTTAGTGGATACACCTAATGCAAAAACTATTATGACATTAGTTGAACAATTTAATTTACCTATTCATAAAACGGTTAAAACATTATTGGTTCATGCAAATGAAAAAAGCGGTCATAAATTAGTAGCATTATTAGTACGCGGTGATCATCAACTTAATGAAATTAAAGCAGAAAAACATCCTCTTGTTGCCTCACCTTTAGTTTTCGCGAGTGAAGATGAGATCCGTTTAATTGTTGGCGCTGGTCCCGGTTCATTAGGTCCGGTTAATCTTCCCATCCCTATTATCATTGATAGAAGTGTTGCTGTTATGAGTGATTTCGTCGCTGGCGCAAATATTGATGGTAAACATTATTTTTCTATTAATTGGTTACGTGATCTACCATTACCTGATGTTTTTGATTTACGTAATGTCGTGGAAGGTGATCCTAGTCCAGATGGTAAGGGAACCTTATTAATTAAACGGGGTATTGAAGTTGGTCATATTTTTCAACTTGGCACTAAATACTCAGAAGCAATGAAAGCAACTGTACAAGGTGAAGATGGTCGCAATATGACAATGTTAATGGGATGCTATGGTATTGGTGTTTCTCGCATTGTCGCTGCTGCTATTGAACAAAACCATGATGATAGAGGTATTATTTGGCCTGATACTATCGCACCTTTTAGTGTTGTCATTGTCCCCATGAATATGCATAAATCATATCGTGTTCAGCATGCTGCCGAAGAACTCTATAACGCCTTACGCGCTGAAGGCATTGACGTTTTGTTTGATGATCGTAAAGAAAGGCCAGGTGTAATGTTTGCGGATATGGAGCTTATTGGTATTCCACATATGCTTATCATAGGTGATCGTAATCTCGATAATAACGAAATTGAATATAAATCACGTAAAACAGGTGAAAAGCAATTAGTCAAAGTGGCCGATATACTGTCATTTTTAAAAAGTCTGATCAATAAATAATATTAAATGGCTCTGTGAATAACAGAGCCATTTAACTTATTACAACTCACAGATTAGTTTAATTGCGATTTTGACCAAACTGTTTTTTTACATTAGCAACAGACATATTTTTTTGGTTAATCCATCATTAGTCATCAATTTACTATAGGTAATAAGTGATAATTCGCTATAGCGTGATGTTATCTTCTTTTATATGATAGATCCTGCAACATTTCTTTGCTTATCAATAGCATGATAAAATCAATGTTAAGCTTAATTTATATGCAAAGTAAGACATAATGTAACAAAATGAATAATCTAAATAAATAATCTAAATAAAAAGTTAACGAATAACTAAAGAAATATTGTGCAACAACAATATTGTGGATTCGTTAGAGCTAAATATGTTGAAGTCAGTGGTGAGGGTATCAGTTATATTTATTATGCTATCACTTGCGTATTAAATATATTGAATGATATTACTTATCATTAGAATTCATCGCTATCCATACAAAAGCAGGCTGCTTACGCAGCTGCAAATTTCTTGATAAATGACTATATGTCATAGTAGTAAGCACCATTTATACTAATATTTATCGTGACTATTATTCAACGTTAGTGAAATCGTGCGCTATCGATCCGTTATTTATTGCAAGCCAATAGAATGATAATACAACTTTCAATATCAAATAGTTGCCCCCTAAAGTATAATAAAATAATAACTATATTATAAAATAACGTATAACTTATTATTAAATCATGATTATATCGATACAAGTTGTATCATTTAGTTAATCTATAGGTGTGTACGCATCATGTTTACACCATTTTATTAGCCAATTATTGGTTTCTCCATCACGAGGTTTGCCGTCAAATGTGACAAATACCCCTAATGCAGCAATTAAAACGTCATTATAAAAAAGTAAAGGTATACGATTACGTAACCATGGTGGTATTGAAAATTCTTGCCACAATTTCTTTATTGTTCGCGAATGAGAACGTCCAACAATCTTAATACTGCCGTGAGTTTTAAATCGAATCGTTACTAACTCATTTAATTCAGCCGGACGAACAATAATGCTATTTTTATTCTCGTTATATTTATTTTTTTGCATGTGTAACGTTCGTATTAACATACCTAAATAATTAGGCAATGTTAGTATCTCATTAGTCTGCCATGTTAATATATGCTGTCGTAGATCATCATATCTTTTTATGCAATAAAGATATTGCTGAAAACGACGGAGTTCAAATTCCCCTAAACGTATACATGGCGTTGCATCAATTCGGCTAAGTGCAATTTCTTGCCAAATAAGGCCTAGTTGCTGCCTAGATGGCATTTTACAGTTGTGTTGTGCTAACCAAAGACGTAATAATACATGACGGCGTTGTATTGACATCATTTGTAATGCGTTAATGCTTATTGCATTTTCATCATTTTGTATAATAGCAAGTTGTTCATGTAATAATTCATTTAGTAACAGTTCTTGTTCGGCACAAAGTTCTGCACTACGCGCAACAGATTGTGCAAAATGAGGCCAACGTTGAGAAATTATAGGTAAAACGCCTTGGCGAATAAAATTGCGGTCATAACGCTGATCGCTATTACTGTCATCTTCTACCCATATTAACTGTTCTTGCTGTGCATAATATTCAAGCTGTCTACGCGTAACGCCAAGTAATGGCCGTAATAATAAGCTATGATGAAATACAGAACATTTTGCCATTGAAGATAAACCCGCTGGTCCGCTGCCCCGTTTTAAAGCAAGTAAGAAAGTTTCACATTGATCATCAAGATGTTGTGCAGTAAGTAAACATTCCTCTATATCAAGTTCCTTTGAAAAGGCCTGGTAACGCGCCTGACGAGCAGCAGCCTCTATTCCCTTCTCTTTTGCTTTTTCTTTAGCATTGACATGTATAATTGATAGCGGTATCTGCCATTGATTGCATATTTTTTGGCAATGTTCACCCCATTGATCGGCAAATTGACTGAGGTGGTGGTGAATATAAATAGCTCTTAATTGCAAATTAGGCCGCTGATACCGTAATTTCATTAAGATATGCAGTAATACTGTTGAATCAAGACCACCACTAAATGCGACGAGTAACTTATTTCTTTCTGCAACACACTCTGCTACTTGATTTATCCAGATTTGCTGATTCATATTATTAGTGAATAATTAATATAATGATGTTATTACTATTGATTGAAGAAAAATATATCGTGCACCCAATTATCATAAATAGACGACTCACCATTCATTATAATGTGCGATTACGCTAAAACCCTTTAATCTATGATAATAATGTATTATTGGCCTATAAAAAACAGTATAAATACATGATTTATTATAAATAGTTTATTCCTTTATACTTTGCTATATATCGATACTATTATTAAAACCGTATAACAACACATAGGTTATCATTAAAAAATAGTCTTTTTCCGTGTGCGGTAGGTATATCTCTTACTATTTTTAAAGATTAAATAGGTAATAATAAGTTATAGCAATACTTAGCGTTAACTATTAAGTTATCGCTTAATAAGCGTACTTTTTACAAGTATGATAATTATTAGTAAATATAGTTAACCACAATAATAAAAATGATATCTTTTACGTTAAACAGATTTATTTTCCTATAATTTTTTTGAAAAAAAGATGCCACTTTCTATGATATAAACATTACATTCTATACATGACATATTGACTAGGCTAAATATATCTATACATAGTTTGTCGGTATACTAAATCAAACTAACGGCACCAGGCAGAAGATAAAGCGAATATAATTATTAAGCATATTTTTATTACTTAAAAAGAAATTTGTTTAATTAAAATAGGTTAGCATTTACCTTAAAAATATAACTTAACTGTGTGACGGAAAAAGACCGCGTCCCAATAAGAATAAATATACAAACCAATATAAAAAAGTTATTTTTTTATTACAGTAGCCTGTACCATCTTTCAAAATGGTTTACATTTGTCTAATATTCATTCTAACAATATACATATATTGCCTACTTATTCCCCTATTAGGTCTATAATACCCTAAAAAGGGTATTATAGATTTGCTAAAGAGAAGCATTAGCTATTATGTTAACAGTAACCATAACTCATTAAGCGCTGATAACGACGCTCAAGCAACACAGGAATATCTAATTGCTGAAGTTCTGTTAAATCAGTAATTAATTTTTCTTTTAATGTTGTTGCCATTTGCTCTATATCACGATGCGCACCACCTAACGGTTCAGGAATAATAGCATCAATTAGCTCAAGTTCCTTAAGACGAGGAGCTGTGATACCCATTGATTCAGCTGCTATCGGTGCTTTATCGGCACTTTTCCAAAGGATAGAAGCACAACCTTCCGGTGAAATAACTGAATAAGTACTATATTGCAACATATTTACTTTGTCACCAACACCGATTGCCAATGCACCACCAGAACCACCTTCACCAATTACAGTACAGATAATAGGTACACTAAAACGCGACATTTCACGTAAATTACGTGCTATTGCTTCTGACTGGCCACGTTCTTCCGCACCTACACCAGGATAGGCTCCAGGCGTATCTATAAAAGTAATAATAGGCATATTAAAACGTTGTGCTGTTTCCATCAACCTGAGTGCTTTTCGATAACCTTCAGGTGCTGGCATACCAAAGTTTCGTCTAATTTTTTCTTTAGTTTCACGGCCTTTCTGATGACCAATAACCATTACGGGATGACTATTAAGACGAGCAATACCGCCCACTATCGCCTTATCATCAGCATAAGCACGATCACCCGCTAGTTCATCAAAATCAGTAAAAACACGCTTGATATAATCAAGTGTATAAGGTCGACGAGGATGGCGAGCCATCTGTGCTATCTGCCATGCCCCTAAATTTGCAAACGTTTTACGCGTTAATTCGGTACTTTTTTCACGTAGGCGATTAATTTCTTCATCGATATTAATATCAGGATGTTCATCCTTATTAATCAATGAAGTTAAAGAATCGATTTTTGCTTCTAATTCTGCAATGGGTTGTTCAAAATCCAAAAACTGTAGACTCATAGCATACCTATTTTAGTCAAACTCTAACTCTACTTGTGTATTGCCAATCAGAGTTCTCAAATTGATTAATAACTGCTCATCCGGTGTTATCCGCCATTCAGTGCCAAATTTTAATCGAGCCCGAGCATCTTGTCGTTGATAGTAAAGATGTACAGGTAATGTCCCCGATTTATAAGGTTCTAATGATTGACGAAGACGCACTAACAGATGTTCATCCACTTGCTTGTCACTTAACGATATGGCAAGTCCTCTTGCAAATCTTGCCCTAGCTTCCCTGATCTCAGTAAGTTCACGCACCATCATTTTGAAGCCACCGTTAAAGTCGTCTATACTAACCTGACCACTAGCAATAAGGATACGATCTTTTTCTAATAAATGCTGATATTTTTCTAATGTCTCAGAAAATAACATAAGTTCAAGTCGCCCAGAACGATCATCAAGTGTGCATAAACCTAAACGTTTACCTCGCTTAGTCGTCATAATTCGAGCATCTACCACAAGTCCAGCAATGGAAGTGGATTTTCCACGTTCTGTTGGTTGCAAATCACTCAATCGTAACCCACCCGTATAGCGGCCTAACTCTTTTAAATATTGCGTAATTGGATGTCCTGTCAAATAAAGCCCTAATGTTTCTCTTTCTCCATCAAGAATAACTTGCTCAGGCCACGGTAAAACATTCGAATAAGCTTTTTCTACCTGTTCTGGAGCTTCAGCTAAAACACCAAACATATCTGTTTGTCCTAATGCTTCAGCTTTAGCATGTTGATCTGCAGCTTGCGTTGCTTCATTTAATGAGCTCATTAGCGCGGCCCGATGAGGTCCCAATCGATCAAAAGCCCCCGACATAATTAATTTTTCTAACACACGCTTATTAAGCTTTTTCATATCAGTGCGAGCACAAAGATCAAAAAGATCTTTAAAATAACCTGCTTTATTACGTGCTTCAATAATAGCTTCGATTGGTCCTTCACCGACACCTTTAATAGCGCCAATACCATAAACAATTTCACCACGTTCATTAACATGAAAATGGTATAAGCCACTATTGATATCAGGAGGTAATACTTTTAATCCCATTCGCAAACATTCATCGACCAAGCCAACGACTTTTTCCGTATTATCCATATCGGCAGTCATGACGGCCGCCATAAATTCAGCTGGAAAATGCGTTTTTAACCATAATGTTTGATAAGAAACTAGAGCATATGCTGCCGAGTGAGATTTATTAAAACCATAACCAGCAAATTTTTCTACCAGATCAAAGATCTTCATAGCTAATTCGCCATCAATATTATTATTTTTAGCACCTTCCTCAAAAACTGAACGCTGTTTTGCCATTTCTTCCGGTTTTTTCTTACCCATCGCTCTACGCAATAAATCAGCACCACCTAACGTATAGCCTGATAAATTCTGGGCTATTTGCATCACTTGTTCTTGATAGAGAATAATGCCATAAGTAGGCTCAAGAATAGGTTTTAAGCAATCATGTTGGTAGACCTTATCTGGATAAGAAATTTCTTCCAGACCATGCTTACGATCAATAAAGTTATCCACCATGCCAGACTGTAAAGGCCCTGGACGAAATAAAGCCACTAATGCGATCATATCTTCAAAACAGTCAGGCTGGAGACGCTTAATGAGATCTTTCATTCCCCGTGATTCAAGCTGAAAAACGGCGGTCGTTTCGGCACGTTTTAATAAATCAAAGCTTTTACTATCATCAAGTGGAATCGCCGCAATATCAACAATGGGTTGATTCTCTTTTTGTAACCGAGCATTAATCATCTGTAATGCCCAATTAATAATAGTTAATGTACGTAATCCCAAAAAGTCAAACTTAACTAATCCAGCATACTCCACATCATTTTTATCAAATTGTGTTACCGGATATAATCCTTCTGCATCACAATAAAGTGGGGCAAAATCAGTTATTTTTGTTGGTGCAATAACCACACCACCAGCATGTTTTCCGGCATTGCGCGTAACACCTTCAAGCTGACGCGCCATATCAATTAATGCTTTAACTTCTTCATCGCCATCGTAAAGCGTTTGTAACTGCGGTTCAACATCAAATGCTTTTGCTAATGTCATACCTGGATCTGAGGGAACTAGTTTCGAAATACGATCAACAAATCCATAAGGATGCCCCAAAACACGACCAACATCGCGTATTACGGCTTTTGCCGCCATTGTTCCAAATGTGATAATTTGTGATACGGCATCACGGCCATACATATCAGCAACATGTTCAATAACTAAATCGCGTTTTTCCATACAGAAATCAACATCAAAATCTGGCATTGATACACGTTCAGGATTAAGAAAACGCTCAAATAATAAATCAAAAGCTAAAGGATCCAGATCCGTAATTTTTAATGAATAAGCAACTAACGAACCTGCGCCTGAACCACGCCCAGGACCAACAGGAATACCATTATCTTTTGACCATTGAATAAACTCCATCACAATTAGAAAGTAACCGGGAAACCCCATCTGATTAATAACTTGTAGTTCCGTGTCTAACCGTTCATCATATTCTTTACGGCGTTCTTGGCGCACAGTTATATCAGGGAATAAAAATGCAAGACGTTCTTCTAAACCTTGTTTTGCTTTAGCTACCAAAAAATCTTCGGTAGTCATATCACCTGTTGGAAATTGAGGTAGAAAATATTCACCAAGTCGAATAGTGACATTACATCGTTTAGCAATTTCGACCGTATTTACTAGTGCTGAAGGTATATCACTAAATAATTCAACCATTTCAGTTTCACTGCGTAAATATTGCTGGGCACTGTATTTTTTAGCTCGTTTAGGATCATCTAACGTCACGCCATCATGAATAGCAACCCGAATTTCGTGGGCATCAAAATCAGAGTGATTAATAAAACGAACATCATTTGTTGCAACAACGGGTAATTGATGAGCAGCCGCCAATTTTACTGCTGCATGTAAATAAGTTTCTTCATCCTGACGACCAGTACGGATTAACTCTAGATAATAACGATCAGGAAAATGGTGTTGATAAAAATCAAGACACTGTTTAACTTGTGAATGATTATCACGTAATAAAAATTTTCCAACATCACCTAGTCGCCCCCCTGATAAAACAATAATCCCCTGATTATGCTCGCCCAACCAAGCTTTATCTATAACAGGCCCATCCTGAATATAGCCTCGCTGATAAGCTTTAGAAATAAGTAAAGTAATATTCTGATATCCCTGATTATTCATAGCAAGCAAGGTAAGCTCAAATAATTCACCTGATAGAGCTTCACTTTTTACTAAAAAATCAGCACCAATAATTGGTTTAATACCCTCTGTATGCGCATTACTATAAAATTTTACTAATCCACATAGATTTGTAAAATCAGTAATTGCAATTGCCGGCATAGACAATCGTGCTGCTTTCTTAATTAACGTCCCAATTTTAGCGAGTCCATCAATCATTGAAAAGTCACTATGAACGCGTAAATGGACAAAGCGAGGTTCAGCCATATCAGTATTTTCCAGAGATATTACTTAATAAGATTAATTGATAGTGACGTTACCACAATCAAAATAGGATTAAATTAAAAAACGGTAAGCCCTGCATATGAAGTATAACATTATTCATATTGATTAAGCCCTCCATATCTTACTATAGATTCAGTAAATAACAATTTAGGCTAGCTATAATCATCCGCATTATTATTTTTTCTTGACAGTATTTCGCATTTCCTCTAACGAAAAGAACCAGATTTATTTCTATAGTGGGAACATATACTCTCTCGCATACATTATATCAATTCTAGCGAACAGTTAACGAATACGGGAAAAATTCTATCCATCAACAAATTAATAATTTGCTGCTTTTTATTAGTTCATTTCGACTGATAAGAACTGGGTAATTAACATACTCTTTTATGATGCGTTTTGATTTAATAATGCTCGTTTAACAGGTGCAAAACTACGACGATGATGGGGAGTTACGCCTAATGTCATTAGTTTATCTAGATGCTCAGCAGTTGGATAACCTTTATGCTTCGCTAGACCATAACCGGGATAATGTTTATCTAATTCAATCAATTCTCTATCACGTGTAACTTTGGCTAAAATAGACGCCGCACTAATTTCTGCTACGCGGCTATCACCTTTAATAATAGCTTGGCTTGGCATAGGTAATTCAGGGCAACGATTACCATCGACTAAAACAAAATCAGGCAATACCGATAGTGATAATACAGCACGTTGCATTGCCAGTAATGTTGCATGATAGATATTTAATTGATCAATTTCAACTGGTTCAGCCCTACCAATACTCCATGCTAACGCTTTATCGATAATTTCGTCGTATAGCTTCATCCTTTTTTTTTCACTTAATACTTTTGAATCAGCTAATCCTTGTATAGGTTTGCTAGGATGAAGGATAACTGCCGCAGTGACAACAGCTCCTATTAATGGTCCTCGACCTACTTCATCGACACCTGCAATAAAATTAGCTTGTGGATAATTAAACGGTTCCATATAATTTCCTGCGATAAATGGTTAACGGAGAAGACCTGATGATATTCAGTGATTAATAACTTGTAATACTACTTTAGCGGCTTGTTCATCAGCGTTACAACGAATTTGCTGATGTAAATCAACAAAAGTGGCTTTTAATTGTTGTACAACTCTGTTGTCTAAATCTAACAACGGAATAAGTGCTTGGCATAATTTTTCAGGTTCACAGTCATCTTGAATAAATTCACCAATAATTTCTTTTTTTGCTAATAAGTTGGGTAACGAAACGTATTTTGTTTTGATAAGCCGCTTTGCCAGCCAAAATGTAAATGGTTTTAATTTATAACCAACCACCATAGGACTTTTCGCTAACATACATTCCAAAGCCGCTGTTCCCGAGGCCAACAATGTTGCATCACTCGCAATCATGACTTGACGCGAATTGCCATTAACTATTTGTATGCCCAAATGCGGTGCAATCTGTTGTTTTATGGCTTCAAACTGCTGTCGCCGTTTGTCGTTTACTAGGGGTACCAAAATATGTAAATCAGGATAAATTTGTTTAAGCTTCTGAGCTGTTTTCAGGAAAACGGCACTAAGTAATTCAACTTCAGCGCTACGACTACCGGGTAAAACAGCCAAGCAACGCGCCTTTGGATCAATGGCTAACTGCTGTCTAGCAGCTATTTTATCAGGATAAATAGGAATACTATCGGCTAATGTATGCCCAACAAACTGACAAGGCACATTAAAACGATCATAAAACTCTTTTTCGAAGGGTAAAAAGGCTAATACCATATCAGTAGATTTGGCTATTTTAAAAATACGATTCTGTCGCCAAGCCCATACAGATGGGCTCACATAATGGACGGTTTTGATACCCTGTTTTTTTAGATAGCCTTCAATACGCAAATTAGTATCTGGCGCATCAATACCAATAAATACATCAGGGCGTAATTTAGCAAAACGCTGTTTCAGTTGACGGTGGATCTTAAGTAACCGTGGTAATCGTCCTAATACTTCAACAATGCCCATAACGGCAAGTTCTTCCATGTCAAACCAAGCTTCACAGCCTTCAGCTAACATTAATGGCCCAGGTACGCCAATAAAACGAACATCAGGTACCTGAGCTCTAATTGCTTTCATCAAACCTGCACCCAGTATATCACCCGATGCTTCGCCTGCAACAAGACCGATAGTTAATGGGTGCCTCTCCATACTTAACGAATTAAACCTCGTTTAGAACGTGCGAAAAAGTCAATAAAGAGCTGAATACCTGGATATTCAGTAACCATTTCAGCAATATCTACTTTTGCTTCATCTAATGTTTTGCCACTACGATATAATATTTTATATACTAGACGAATAGCATTTATAGTTTCTTTATTAAACCCTCGACGTTTTAATCCTTCAATATTTACGCCATAAGGAGATGCATGATTACCTTGAGCAATCATATAAGGCGGAACATCTTGAGTCACCCCAGAACATCCACCCACCATTACATAGGAACCAACTTTACAAAATTGATGAATTGCCGTCATGCCACCTATAACAACATAATTGTCAATTTCAACGTGCCCGCCTAATGTTGCATTATTTGCTAAAATACATCTATCACCAATAACACAGTCATGTGCAATATGCGCATTTACCATTAACAAATTATCACTACCCAACTTAGTCAAACTTGTACCTTGTACTGTTCCTCTATGGATAGTGACACTTTCGCGAATGGTGTTACGGTCACCAATTTCGACACGAGTTGCTTCTCCTGCATATTTAAGATCTTGATTAACCTCACCAATAGAAGCAAATTGATAAATCCGGTTATCACACCCAATTTTAGTTAGGCCATTAACAACGACATGGGATTTTAATTCGGTTCTGGCACCGATCTCAACCTGTGAACCTACTATACAAAAAGGTCCAATAAATGCATGTTCACCTATAGTAGCACCATCTTCAACAATAGCACTAGGATGAATAAAGGCTGTTTCATCAATTTTGCTCGCTAACATTATTACCCCTCCTTACGACGAGCACACATCATTTCTGCTTCGCAAGCAATTTCACCATCAACTTTTGCTACACCTCGGAATCTAGCTACACCGCGACGTTCTTTAATAAATTCAACTTCCATGATCATTTGGTCACCCGGCAGCACAGGACGTTTAAAGCGTGCATTATCAATAGCAGCGAAATAGTAGAGCTCGCCTGGTTGAAGATCACCAACGCTTTTAAATGCAAGGATCCCTGTTGCTTGTGCCATTGCCTCCAAAATCAAAACCCCAGGAAAGATAGGCTTGCCCGGAAAATGTCCTTGAAAAAAAGGCTCGTTAACTGAAACATTTTTTACTGCGCGTAAAAACTTACCTTCATCATAATCCAATACACGATCAACTAACAAGAATGGATAACGATGAGGCAGTAAAGCCAGAATTTCTTCAATATTCAGAGTACTTTTCTCGTTTGTCAAAATATTCACCCTGTCCAATATAATTATAAAAAACAAACCTATATTATTTCATAAAGCCCGAAAATAGAACAGGTAAAGCTTCTTTATGCAAATTAGTTAACTAAAAGAGCAACTTATTCTTTATTCGTCTGCTAATATTTGTTTAGTAAGTTTGCGTTCAAGCGATTTCAGTCGCTTATTCATTTTATCAATATCCATAACTAACGCAGCCGTTTTTCGCCAAGTTTTATTAGGCTGTAACGGGATGCCTGATGAATAAATGCCTGGCTCGTTAATTGGTCTCATAACCATTCCCATTCCAGTAACAACAACTTTATCAGCAATTTCCATATGACCATTGAAAACGCTGGCACCACCAATTTGGCAGTAGCGGCCTACTTTCAAACTACCGGCCATAATGACACCACCGGCAACTGCAGTATTTTCACCGATCTCAACATTATGAGCTATTTGGCATAGATTATCGATTATCACACCATCATGAATCACAGTATCGTCAAGCGCACCACGATCTATTGCTGTACAAGCACCAATTTCAACTCGATCACCAATAATAACACGGCCTAGTTGTGGTATCTTGATCCAGTGGCCTCGATCATTTGCATATCCAAAGCCATCAGAACCAATTACAGCACCAGATTGGATTAAACAATCACAGCCAATTTGTACTCGATGATAAATGCTCACATTTGCCCAAAGACGTGTATTAGCGCCAATTGTAGTATGTTTTCCAATAAAACAACCAGCACCAATAATAACGTTATCCGCTAATTCAACACCTGATTCGATAACACTATTCGCGCCAATTGACACGTTGCAGCCCAATTTTACGTCACTCGCAATAACCGCTGACGGATGTATACCCTTGTCAGCCGGTGCAGGCGTACTATCTAATAATTGAGCCATATAAGCATAAGCCAAGTAAGGGTTTGCTACAACTAATGCAGCAGTTTTACAATACGCAAGGTTTTCCTCTGTAAGTACAACCGCACTTGCATTGCAATTAGCTAGATTATCTTTATAACGATTATTCGATAAGAAAGTAATATCACCTAATTTAGCTGAGTCCATGGAAGCTATTCCAGTAATGATAATATCTTTATCACCATGTAGTGTCGCACCTAACTTGTCAGCTAATTGACCTAAACGAATAGAATTCATTAATTATTTTACCTGTTTTCTTACCGCTTCAGTAATATCTGTTGATCCATCAGCATAAGCAATAGCACTTATATCAACAACAACAGTATAATTCTCTTTTTTCGCAACCTCTTGAACAGCCTGTTGAATTTTCGCTAGTAGTTTATTGCGTTCTTCTGCTTGGCGACGACGATTATCTTGTTCAAACGCTTCCGCTTTTTTCGCAAAGGTATTACGTTTATCATTAATTGTTTTTTCTAACGTAGTGCGATCAGCTTGTTTCATTTTAGCGCCATCTTTTTGAAGCTTTTGCATATTACTTTGCAAATCACTTTCCATTTTTTGCAATTCAGCTAGACGCCCTTTAAATTCACTCTCCAGTTGCTTAGAAATTTTTTCACGTTCTGGCATCTTTTGGAAAATATCAGCAACATTAACTACACCTACTTTAGCCTGTACACCTGTAGCTATCAACGCTAACCCTAATCCTAATGCACAAAGTAATTTTCTCAATTTTTTATCCTCTTAAATATAAAAATGATACATCCTATCTTGATTCATCAAAACGACAAGGTGTTAGTACTACCATGTTCTACCAATATTAAACTGGAACTGTTCTGACTTATCGCCATCATAATCATCAATTGGCTGTGCATAAGAGAAGACCAAAGGTCCTAGTGGTGACATCCACTGTAATGCAATACCTGCTGACGTGCGAATATTATCAAACTTGCTATAATCAGGTAAATTTGGTGCTTTTTTCCATTTTGTGTCCCAAATGGTACCTGCATCAAAAAAGAGTGATGTCCGTAATGAATTTGCATATTGATCACTTACAAAAGGTGTCGGTACAATCACTTCAATACTTCCCGATACAATTGCATTTCCACCAACCGCATCATCTGAATGTACTTGAGAACAAGAGCTAATCGTATTTGAAGTACAATCACGTAAGTAAATTGCTTTAGGGCCAATGTTATTTGATCTAAAACCGCGTAATGAAGAAATTCCACCTAAATAATAATTATCATAGAATGGCATCTCTTTGCTTCCTATACCATCGCCATATCCAACGCGCGATTTCACTAATACGACCCATTTATGATCATTGTCTATCGGTTGATAATAGGCAGAATCAAGTGTTGCTTTATAATATTCGTTATCAGAACCAGGCACCGTTACTTTAGCATTTAAATTAATTCGACTTCCCTCTGTAGGGAAATAACCCCGGTTTAGATTATTATAAGTCCATCCTGCCGTTAAAAAGACGTCATTTGCTTTGAAACTACTATTACTATTTAAATTATAAGGTTCACCAATTGAATTAAAATAACGCCACATTGCTAATTGTGGCTTCATTTTGGAAACATTATTATTCATATATTCCAAACCTAAACGGAACATATTATTTTCATTAACAGGAAAACCTAATGTGCTACCTACACCATAATTTTTGTAATCATAGTCTGACATTGAATCGCTATCGGTAGTATAATCATCATAGAAAATACGCCCACTTAAGCTTACGCCATCAACGGTAAAATAGGGTTCTGTAACCGATAATTCGGCATAAGTACGATAATCGTTTTTAGTGCCATTAATACCAACATTCTTACCCGTTCCCATCCAATTATCTTGTTGTAATCCAACTTGGAAACTTAGTCCACTTTCTGTACCATAGCCTATACCAAAATTAAAGCTACCTGTATTACGCTCTTTAACACGATAAACGATATCGACTTGATCTGGCGTACCAGGTACGCGTTGTGTCTCAACATCAACTGTTTCAAAGTAACCTGTACGATTTAAGCGTTCTTTACCTGATTCAACTAAATCACTTCCTAGCCATGCACCTTCCATTTGTCGCATTTCGCGACGTAAAACTGCGTCTTGGCTAACAGTATTCCCTTCAAAACGAATTTGTCGGACATAATAACGATTACCAATATCAACATTGATATATAGCTTAGCCATATCGCTATTTTTGATCATTTCCGTTTGCGTGTTTACACGCGGATAAGCATAACCAAGTTTACCTAACTCACGTTTAATTGACTCTTCAATACGGGTAATTTTACTACCACTATATAACTCACCTGGAACAATTTGAATTAATTCTTTCAATTGGGATTCATGACCCGCTAGATTACCTTTTAATTCAGCACCGGATAATTTATATTGAGACCCTTCTGTCACATTGATAGTAACATAAATGCCTTTTTTATCAGGTGTTAAAGCAACTTGGGTTGAGTCAATGTTAAAGTTTGCATATCCATGATCGAGATAAAAGCTACGTAATGATTCTAAATCACCTGATAGTTTTTGTTTTTGATACTTACGATCACCAAGCAAATTCCACCAGGGCACAGAATCACGTAACTCAAATTGATCTATAAGCATTTTCGTTGAAAAAGACTTATTACCAATAATGTTTATTTGTTGAATTTCGGCAGAAGCCCCTTCTGAGAAAACAAATTTTAGATCAACACGATTATCAGGTAGCGGTGTAATTAACGCTTTTACAGAAGCATTATATTTCCCGACACTGTAATAAAAATCTTCAAGGCCCTTTTCAATTGTACCAAGCGTCGTACGATCCAATGCTTCTCCAACGCGGATCCCAGAAGCCTCAAGATTATCTTTTAATGCGTCTTCTTTAACAGATTTATTTCCGGTAAACGTGATACTTGCGATGGTTGGACGTTCTTTTACTACTAAGATCAGAACATTATTATCGCGAAGTACTTGAACATCGTCAAAATAGCGTGTCGCATATAATGATCGTATAATATTACTGATCTCTTTATCGTCAACCTTATCACCAACACGAATTGGCATATTTAACAATGCAGCTCCCATAGTTACACGCTGTAAACCTTGGAACTGAATGTCTCTTACGACAAACTGACCGGCGCCATATACAGTTGCACTACTCAGCAGTAGTGACAATAAAAGCAATTTCTTAGTAACCATCGTGGTAATAAGCTCTTCCAATCAATTCTCAAACTAGACAATTAGTGAGAGAAATCATTAAAAAATGAAAGTCCCATCAACAACATTAGAATAAGTAATCCCATTCGAGTACTATATTCCAGAACTTTCTCGGAAACCGGTCTACCGGTTACTTTCTCTACTATCAGAAAAATAAGATGCCCGCCATCAAGTACGGGCACAGGCAATAGGTTAATAATGCCTAAATTAATACTAATTAATGCTAAAAAGATACAGTAGTCAACAAATCCTTTACTTGCGGCTTGTCCTGCACCTTTAGCTATAGTGACAGGTCCAGCTAGTGATTGCAAACTACGGTTTCCGGCAAACATATGACCGATTTCTTTAAGCATTGTAAGTGATAATTGCCATGTGCGATCAGCAGCATAGCCAAGCGAAGTAAATACATCATATTGATTTACAATACGATTCTCTGCCAAATCCAATTGATCTGGTGCAAAATAAATCCCTACAAAACCAATCTTTTTCTCATTAATCAACTTCGTTTCTGGTATGACATAAAGTACATGCTGGACATTATTACGATTTATTTCTAACTTTAATTGTTCACCAGGATGTTGTTGGATTATTTTAGCTAATTCTGCACTATCTTTCATTATTTGATCATTGATTTTTATGATCATATCACCCGAAATCAAACCTGCTTTTTGTGCCGGACTTTTATCAACAACAGCGTCTACTTTTAAGCTTGCTTTCGTTAACAGTTTTATTCCTAATGAATACAAGGGATTATCTTGTTCAGGGTTAAATGTCCAATGTTTAAGATCTAATATGATAGTTTGCGACTCGGACATTCCTGGACTTATTACTTTAGCCGTTGCTTGATTTTTACCTTGTAATCCCATTACAGTCAACTGTAGTTTTGCCAGATCTCGGATTACAAAACCATCTAATTCGATAATTTCCATACCAGGTTTTATGCCACTTCTTTCGGCAATAGAATGAGGTATAACATCAGGAACTACCGGACGTATGCCCGGCATACCAAGCATAAAAACTAGCCAAAAAAGGAAAATAGCGAAAATAAAATTAGCTAATGGTCCTGCTACAACAATCGCCATCCGTTGCCAGACTGATTTATTGCTCAGCATGTAAAGCGAATCTTGCTGAGACATTTCCTCGTTATCGTTATCTTTATTATCATGCTTATCAAGCATTTTGATATAACCACCTAGCGGGATTATAGCGATAACAAATTCAGTTCCATAGCGATCAGTTTTTTTCCATAGTGTCTTACCAAAACCTATAGAAAAACGTAAAACTTTAACACCACAACGACGTGCTACCCAAAAATGGCCAAATTCATGAACAGTAATTAATATACCGAGAGCAATAGCAAACGTTATTATTGTTCTCATCCACTCAAACAATGATGAATTAAGAAAAGAACTTAACATACGAGTATCGCATCCTATAATGATGAATTAAACACTAATAACATCAATCCGGCAAATACGGGAATAGCCGCAGTTAAACTATCAAGTCTATCCATAATTCCACCATGCCCTGGAATCAAGTGACTACTATCTTTGATACCCGCTTGTCGTTTGAACATACTCTCACATAAGTCACCAAAAATAGAGGCGATAACAGCAAGAACAGAACATACTAGTAATATCGGTAAAGCAACAGGTAATTTAATAAAATAACCAAATAAACAAGCAATTAACGCCGCCGTTAATACACCGCCTATAGCTCCTTCCCATGTTTTACCAGGTGATACATTGGGTGCAAGCTTATGTTTACCGAATAGCCGCCCAAATGTATAGGCCCCTGTATCAGCGCCCCACACTAGCAACATAACATAAAGCATCCACCATCCTCCCATATGAGGACCTTGGCGCCCACCGAATTCTTGTATAACTAGTAGACCAAAAAAGAAAGGAACAAGTGTTAACAAGCCAAATAAAAAACGCATAAAAAAGCGATCACACCAAATTAATGCTGAATTGGGGTAGCTGATTACTAAAGCAATAGCCACAATCCACCAGCCAAGCGATAATAATAACGAAATTTGGACAATGGGTGAATTAATCAATACGGGTGAGCGATGAGCCTGATGATATAATAAATAAAGAAACGCACCATACACAAGTGCAATTATAATTCGTTCTAATTGTCGGTTTATTCCTGCAAACTGCGCCCATTCCCATGCACCAAGTAAACATATTACGCCAATAGCTAACGCAAACATTTCTGGAGAAAGTAAAAAAAGTGCTGCAATAACAGCAGGTATCATGACTAAAGCTGATAAAATACGATATATTAACAAAGTAACTCCTGTTTAATCTAATATAACCTATTCAGTACCACCAAAACGACGCTCTCGTTGAGAAAAAGAAATTAATGCTTTTTCAAAATCTTGTTCAGTAAAATCTGGCCAGAGAACATCTGTAAAATAAAGTTCAGCATAGGCTATTTGCCATAACAAATAATTACTTATTCGATATTCACCACCTGTTCTAATTAATAAGTCTACAGTGGGTAATGCCGATAAACATACTTGTTGTGAAAATAACTCTTCTGAAATATCTTTTGGTGCTAATTGATGTTGCTGAACTTTTTCTGCTAAAATTTGAGTGGCTTGAACAATATCCCAGCGACCTCCGTAATTTGCTGCAATATTGAGTACTAGACCACTATTTTTTTCTGTTAATTTTTCTGCTCGCCTTATTTTTTCTTGTAACTTTTTACTGAAACGAGACGTATCACCGATGATATGTAAAGAAACATTATATTTATGAATGATCTTTACTTCTCTATCTAGCGCAAACATAAATAATTCCATTAGCGCCGAGACTTCTTGTTCTGGGCGACGCCAATTCTCACTACTAAAAGCATAAAGGGTAAGTACTTCTATCTGTTGTGAGACAGCAAAACGAACAGCTTGTTTAACAGCTTTAACACCTGCTTTATGACCAGAAATGCGGAATTTACCAAACTGTTTAGCCCATCGACCATTACCATCCATAATAATAGCAACATGACGAGGCTTTGTGCTTAAAAAAGCATTTTTAGGAACTTCCGCAGGCAGCATAATTATGAATTATTCCTTTATTGCTGATTTCAATTATAAAAGTATAAAGTCTAAATTAAAAACGATAAATGAATAAATAACTCCAACTATAATGATTAACTATCAAGTGATAGTAATAAAATCAGTATTAAGTGTTAATCTTAATAATAACACTTCATGTTATCAGTAACAAATTACGTCTTTTAATTTAAACTCGAATAGAAAGAAAGGTGTTTTATTGCTTGGCATCTTGCCCAGTTATCTATTTCTAATATATCTTCAACCGTTTTTGGTTCTGGAAATGATAAAGTTTGCAATATTTCATTATTTATAGCTGAAATTTCATTAAATTTTAGCCGATAATTTAAAAATGCGTCAACGGCAACTTCATTAGCCGCATTTAATGCTGTTGTAGCGACTTGACCGGCTTGACTCGCATTTATCGCTAATTTTAAACAAGGATAACGTACAAAATCGGGTGCCATAAAGGTTAATGATGATAATTGAGTAAAATCAAGTGGTTTCGAACCAGATGCAATTCGTTCTGGATAGGCCATACAATGGGCTATTGGGGTACGCATATCAGGTGACCCTAACTGTGCAATTATACTGCCGTCAACGTATCTTACCATAGAGTGAATAACTGATTGTGGATGAATTAGCACTTCCATTTGCTCGGGTGCAGCGTTAAATAGCCAACGTGCTTCGATATACTCAAGCCCTTTATTCATCATTGTTGCCGAATCCACAGAAATTTTACGTCCCATTGCCCAGTTTGGATGCGTGCAGGCCTGCTCTGGTGTAACATTAGCTAATGTATCTAATTTCATATTCCTGAATGGACCACCCGATCCAGTTAATAAAATTGATTTAATACCATGCTCAGCTAAATTTGCATAGCCTAATTGCTGTTGTACTGCTTCGGGCAGACTTTGATATATTGCATTATGTTCACTATCTATCGGCAATAAACGAGCACCATACTCTTGAACAGCTTGCATAAAAATATGCCCACATGTTACAAGCGATTCTTTATTAGCAAGTAAAATCTGTTTACCTGCTTTTATTGCCGCCATTGTCGGCAATAATCCGGCTACGCCTACTATTGCCGCCATAACTTGATCAACATCGTGTTCGGCTACTAACTGACAGGCTGCTTGTTCACCACTTAAAACATCTACAGGACTTCCTTGTGCTTTTAAGCGATTTCGTAAAGCAGTAGCAGCAATTTTATCTGTCATTACGGCATAACGAGGACGAAACTCTATACACTGTTCAACCATAATATCAACATTCTTATTTGCGACTAATGTATGAACACAAAAAGACCGGGGATTATTACGAATGATCGTTAACGTACTACGACCAATAGATCCAGTTGAACCAAGGATTGCCAGTGTTTTCATTATATTCCTTATATAATCCGTCATCTTAGTAGCACGTAAGCTATATCAAGATGTTATATAGATATAAAGTAAAAGCGTCGCCTTTTGCGACGCTTTTACTTCATTATATAGAGTTAGAACGCCATTAATTCTTGTTCTTTATCCGCTAAAATTACATCAAGTTTCTTTATTTCACTGTCGGTCAACTTTTGAATATCATCTTGTGCTTTGCGCTCTTCATCCTCACTGATAGTTTTATCTTTTAGCAAGGATTTCAATTTATCATTAGCATCACGTCTGACATTACGTATAGATACACGACCATTCTCAGCTTCCGCTCGTACCAACTTAGTCAATTCTTTACGGCGCTCCTCTGTTAATGGAGGCAATGGTACGCGGATCACTGTGCCTGCTGATGCCGGATTTAATCCTAGATCAGACGTCATAATAGCTTTTTCTACAGCAGCACTTAATGTCCTATCAAATACGGTAATCGCTAGTGTACGAGAGTCCTCCGCAACAACATTAGCCACCTGACGTAATGGTGTTGCACTACCATAATATTCAACCTGAATTCCATCAAGCAAGCTTGGATGAGCACGTCCAGTACGTATTTTAGCTATATGAGTTTTGAACACCTCAATACATTTATCCATACGAATTTGAGCGTCTTTTTTGATATCGTTAATCACTTGAACCTCTTTCTCTATTAATCGATAGGTAGCAGGCGCATATGTCTGCAATATTAATTAGTTATTATTATTTATCTATGCGACAGTTTAAACATTTTTTCTGACAAAATGCTACTATTGTTTGTCTGCTTGTCCTGACTAAATCGATCAGTTTATTAATGTCCCTTCAGCCTCACCCATTACAACGCGACGTAATGCGCCTGCTTTATTCATATTAAAAACACGAATAGGCAATTGATGATCACGTGCTAATGTAAAAGCAGCTAGGTCCATCACTTTCAATTCTTTTTCCAATACATCTTGATAACTTAATGCGTCATAAAGTGTCGCTTGTGGATTTCTTACTGGATCTTCAGAAAAGACACCGTCCACTTTTGTTGCTTTTAATACGATATCTGCTTCAATTTCGATACCACGTAAACAAGCAGCTGAATCAGTGGTAAAAAAAGGATTTCCTGTACCCGCCGAGAATATAACAACTTTGCCACTACGTAACAAACTTATAGCTTCAGCCCAACTATAATCATCGCAAACACCATTTAATGGGATTGCTGACATTAAACGTGCATTAACATAAGCACGGTGTAATGCATCACGCATTGCTAAACCATTCATAACGGTTGCTAGCATACCCATATGATCGCCAACAACACGGTTCATACCTGCTTTGGCTAAACCTGCACCGCGGAAAAGATTGCCACCGCCGATAACCATACCGACTTGAACACCCAGTTCAACCAATTCTTTAATTTCCTGAGCCATCCGTTCTAATACGGCAGGATCAATACCAAATCCTTCTGAACCTTGTAACGCTTCACCACTTAACTTGAGTAATATACGTTGATATACCGGTTTCGCATTAGTTGCCATGATTTTAATTCCTAATACATACTCATTATGTTGACGAGTTAAGTGTAATTATTTACAGACAAAAAGAACCGCCTTTCGGCGGCTCTTATATAATGATTAGGCTTGTTTAGAAATCGCCGCAACTTCAGCAGCAAAATCAACTTCAGCTTTTTCGATACCTTCACCTACTTCAAAACGGATGAAGTTATTTACATCAGCATTTTTCTCTTTCAATAAAGTACCCACAGTTTTACTTGGATCCATAACGAAAGGTTGGCCTGTCAAGGAAACTTCACCTGTGAATTTACGCATACGGCCTTCAACCATTTTTTCTGCGATTTCACGAGGTTTACCTGATTGCATAGCGATCTCAATTTGAATTTTATGCTCACGTTCAACAACTTCAGCTGGAACATCTTCAGGTTTCACATACTCTGGTTTGCTTGCTGCAATATGCATAGCCAATTGCTTAAGTAATTCATCATCAGCATTGCTACCAGCAACTAACACACCAATACGCGCACCATGTTGGTAATTACCAATGTTGTCACCTTCGAGTGCAGCCACACGACGGATATTGATATTTTCCCCAATTTTGGCGACTAATGCTGTACGTTGTTCTTCAAATTTTGCTTTTAATGCATCAATATCAGTAAGACGTTCAGCTAAAACGGTATCAATAACAGCATTACCAAATGCAATAAAACCTGCGTCTTTAGCTACAAAGTCAGTTTCGCAGTTTAATTCAACGACTACGCCAAATTTACCATTAGCAGCAATCTTAGTTAAAATAATACCTTCAGCCGCAACACGACCTGCTTTTTTCGCTGCTTTAGCCTGACCAGACTTCCGCATATTATCAATAGCTAATTCAATATCGCCATTTGCTTCAACCAGTGCTTTTTTGCACTCCATCATACCTGCGCCAGTACGCTCGCGCAGTTCTTTTACCAAAGCAGCAGTAATTTGAGCCATTCTTTGTTTCCTCGGTTTATCTCACGACGGGAGACCAGTGAAAAAAGGGGCCAAACGGCCCCTTAACCAATAACAGATTTGTTCCAGGTTATAAGGGCTAACTAATTCACCTTATTACTCGGCTTCAACGAAGCTTTCTTCCACAACGGCAATACCGTCTTGTGAACGAGCATCACGAATAGTTGCAGCAGCAGAGTTCAAATAAAGTTGAACTGCACGGATTGCATCATCGTTACCTGGAATAATGAAATCGATACCATCTGGAGATGAGTTAGTATCAACGACTGCAAATACGGGAATACCCAGATTGTTTGCTTCTTTAATCGCGATATGTTCGTGCTCTGCATCAATTACAAATAATGCATCAGGCAAACCACCCATATCTTTGATACCCCCCAGACTGCTTTCCAGCTTATCCATTTCACGAGTACGCATTAATGCTTCTTTTTTGGTTAGCTTGTCAAATGTACCGTCTTGAGCCTGAGTTTCTAAATCTTTTAAACGGCGAATAGATTGACGAACGGTTTTCCAGTTAGTCAACATACCACCTAACCAACGATGATTTACATAAAATTGGTTACAGCTTAATGCTGCATCTTTAACAGCTTCACTTGCTGCACGTTTAGTACCAACAAATAATATTTTGCCTTTGCGAGATGCAATTTTGTTCAGTTCAGCTAATGCATCATTGAACATAGGTACCGTTTTTTCTAAATTGATGATATGAACTTTATTACGAGCACCAAAAATAAAAGGCTTCATTTTTGGATTCCAGTAACGCGTCTGGTGACCAAAATGAACACCGGCTTTAAGCATTTCCTGCATTGAAACAGTTACCATGATTACCTCTATGATAGTTGGGGTTATGCCTCCACATATCCCATTCACCGACCCGAAGGCACCCCGGAAAACGTGCCGATATGTGTGTGTTATAACATTAAGTATAAATTAAATAATTTTAGATTGTAGTCCAAACCTTACTCAACACTATTTTGCTTAAAGGATTTGCAAAACAATCTTCGGCGCGCTTTATACCATAAAATCAAAATTAACACCAATAGAATTATTTTTGCATTTGTAAAGCTGTTTAAATTTGCTCAAAACACCGATAATTAGTTAATTAAAATAATATTTAGTATTAAAAATATGTATCCGAAAATAAATATTTTTTTTAGTGGGATATCTTCTATTTATAACAATTTCTAATAATTTATCTATAGTGTGATACTATTTTAGCAAAACTCGACTTTATGTTAGAATTAAAATTATTATCAATAGAGTATCATTATCAATGATATATTATTGATATTTATTATGATGATGTCTTTTCTATCACGATAAGTAAACGCCAGTTTATCGGTAGTTACGTTGCCGATTTCGGTTAAACCTTTATGGACTTTGTACGATATGACCATACCTTTAAAAACAGCAGAACAGATTGAAAAAATGCGTGTATCTTGCCGTCTGGCGGCAGAGTTACTTCAAATGATTGAACCTCATATAAAAGTAGGGATATCCACCGGCGAACTTGATCGTTTATGTCTTGATTACATAACCAAAAAACAACACGCAACTTCCGCAATCCTTAATTATCATGGTTTCCCTAAATCAATCTGTACGTCAATTAATGAAGTTGTATGTCATGGTATTCCAAGCGATGAAAAGAAATTAAAGAATGGTGATATTATCAATGTTGATGTTACTGTATTGAAAGACGGCTTTCATGGTGATACCTCAAAAATGTTTACCGTAGGTACGCCAAGTATTCTTGCCGAACGTTTATGTAGAGTCACGCAAGAAAGTTTATATATTGGTATTAAGGCCGTAAAACCGGGTATTCGTTTGCGCACTATCGGTAAAGTTATTCAAAAGTATGTCGAAGCACAGGGTTTCTCTGTCGTTCGTGATTATTGTGGTCATGGTATTGGTGAAGGATTTCATGAAGCACCACAAGTTTTACATTATGATAGTGATGATGGCGGCGTAATTTTACAACCGGGCATGATTTTTACTATTGAACCGATGGTTAATGCAGGTGATTATCGAATTCGAACCATGAAAGATGGCTGGACTGTTAAAACCAAAGACCGTAGTTTGTCTGCCCAATATGAACATACTATTTTAGTAACAGAAACAGGTTGTGAAGTATTAACTTTACGCAATGATGATACTATTGATGCCGTAATTACACATACGAGCTAAATAGAATTAATTCTATTGCAGTAAAAAACAATACTGCAATAGAGCTGATCATTGCTTAATTTATACAATCGACTTTTTTATCTTAATTCAATACATATAATTAAAATTGTTTATTTTTTAATTGGTTATCGTTATATTTTTATCATATATTATGATTACTCTGTAAAAAGTAATCATCATTTCAATATAGTTTGACTTCTTTCTTGTATAAGATCATAAACCTAAAAGCAAAAAAATAAGCAATTGTTCATATCGACACAAAACGTTGATTAGCCTCCCTTTAATGGTAAGATCATCTCATCATTACTAGGCTATCTAACATTTCTCAAATTCCTTTTATTAATAATTAGTTATGAAACAACACGTTATCAATTACCTTTTTTAATTACTATGCGTATTTGATCGAAATTTATTATCATCGATATTTATTGCAAAACAACAAGACAAGGCATGTTAATTTAAAAGACAAATACTCACCTGTACATTCATGTTTTAGGCATGTATTGTATTAAGAAAGGTATTTAATAATATATAGCAGATATATGCCATTGCTTATTGATCCTATTATATTTCCACTCGTATATATAATATATAACTGTATGGCTGTTTTCCCATTTTACTCGCTCTTGTACGCCATAAGGTATAACTTATGACAAATAACGCATTAAAGACGTCAATCGCTATCCCATTATCACCATTACAATTCAACGATGAGCAACTGAGCTTGAATGAACTAAAGTCGGAGTTAGAACAGTTACATCATTGGTTATATATTGCTTTCAACGAAAATAGACCCATAACACAATTACTTCAATTTCGTTCTAATTATATGGATCAATTATTACAACGACTTTGGCAATTCTATAATTTTGATAATATAACATTAGCTCTGATTGCAGTCGGAGGTTACGGACGTGGTGAGCTTTATCCATTATCTGATATTGATCTTCTTTTTCTTTGTCATGAAGATATATCTGCTGTAATTAAGAAAAAAATTGGCCAATTTATTGCTTTTTTATGGGATCTTAAACTTGTGGTAGGACAAAGTGTGCGTACCCTGCAACAATGTTTACAAGAAGGAAAAAAAGATTTAACTATTTATACTAATTTAATGGAATCACGTCTTATCTGTGGCAATACACAATTGTATGAAACATTAACTCGTGAAATTATATCTGATCACTATTGGCCTTCTTCAAGTTTTTTTATGGCTAAACAAGCCGAGCAGAAACAACGTTATCAACGATATCATGGTACGAATTATAATCTTGAACCGGATATAAAAATGAGCCCAGGAGGGTTGCGCGATATTCATACATTACAATGGATAGGTCGCCGACATTTTGGTGCTAAAAATATACAAGAAATGTTAACTTACGGTTTTTTAACGGAATCAGAATTAGATGAATTGATTGAATGCCAAACTTTTTTATGCCGTATTCGCTTTGCTTTACATTTAGTTATACCGAGATATGATAATCGTTTATCTTTTGATCGTCAGTTAGATATAGCAAAACTATTAGGTTATAAAGGGAATAATAATCAAATTATTGAATATATGATGAAGGACTACTATCACGTTACCCATCAAGTAAGTGAATTGAATCAGCTATTATTACAACTTTTCCAAGAAATATTATTACCCGTAGCCATTTCCCCATGCTATCACGAAATAATTGATGATAATTTCCAGTTACATAGAAATTTAATTGATTTACGAGACAATAATCTATTTTTAAAGAAGCCCGAAATGATCATGCAAATGTTTTATTATCTTACACATGATCCTCAGGTAAATGGTATATATCCTTCAACTATTCGCCACTTACGCTACGCTTGCCGTTCATTAAAAAAACCGCTGTGTGATTATCCCGATGCTAGAAAATGGTTTATCGCTATAATTAATCATCCTAAAGCAGTTTCTTTAGCCTTACGTCCAATGCATCGCTTTGGTGTACTCGCTGCCTATATCCCATTATGGCATAATATTGATGGTCTCATGCAATTTGATTTATTCCACGCATATACTGTAGACGAACATACGATTCGTGTTTTACTTAATTTAGAAAATTTTGCAAATGACTCTATTCGTAACAAATACCCACTCTGTTTTAAGCTTTATGCTAATCTACCCAAAAGATCAGCATTATTAATTGCAGCGCTCTTTCATGATATTGCTAAAGGCCGAGGTGGTGACCACTCTTTACTTGGCGCAGATGATGCAGCTGATTTTGCTAGATTACACAAATTACCCCCTCATGAAATTCAATTAATAGCATGGTTAGTAAGAGAACATTTACTAATGTCAGTCACTGCTCAACGACGTGATATTCATGATCCCGAAGTTATTCAACAATTTGCTGCTGAAGTAAAAGATATTAATCACCTTAAATATTTACTTTGCCTCACGGTTGCTGATATTTGCGCAACGAATGAAAATTTATGGAATAGCTGGAAACAAAGCTTATTACATGATCTTTATTTAGCAACGGAAAAACAATTACGTCATGGTATGCAAAATTTGCCTGATGTACGAGAAAAAATCAGGGTAAATTGCCAAAATGCCTTAATATTATTAAAAAGCGAAGGTATCCATGAAGATTTGCTTAATCGGCATTGGAAGCGATGCAGGGCCGACTATTTATTACGACATACTTCTGAGCAATTAGCATCACATGCCAAACACATCCTTAGGCAAGAAAATAAAGCGCCCCTAGTCAGCATTATTCCGCAACCATCACGAGGTAGTACAGAAATATTTATTTATTGTCCTGATCGAGCTTATCTTTTCGCGGCTGTTGCTGGTGAACTAGACCGACGAAATCTTAATATCTATGATGCACAAATCTTTACTAATCATGACGGCATAGCAATGGATACCTTTATTGTACTTGAACCTGATGGTCGCCCATTAGCACAAGATAGATATACCGATATTCAAAAAGCATTGCAGCGCATTGTTGAACAAAAGAATTACCTTGCCCCGCGTGTGCGCCGACAGTCAGATAAACTACGCCATTTTAATGTTGATACAAAAGTCTCATTTTTACCGACCTATAGCAATAAACGAACCTATATGGAATTAACTGCACTGGATAGGCCTGGATTATTGGCTTCTGTTGGTGAATTATTTGCTAAATTAAATATTTCTTTACATAGCGCAAGAATTACAACAATTGGTGAACGTGTTAAAGATTTATTTATTTTGACAAATGGAGAACAAAAAGCATTATCTACTGAAGCGTGTAATAACTTACGCAGTCAATTGATAAATGTTTTAAGCTTATCGAACAAAATGCAATAACACTATAAATCCATTCATATAACTGTAGGAAAATGAAATTATGCATCAGTTACAAGCTATTATCGAAAATGCATTCGAACATCGTGCTGCAATAACACCAACTAATGTAGATGCCACAATACGCCAAGCTGTTGAACAAGTGATCAATGCATTAGATAGTGGTCAACTACGTGTAGCTCAAAAAGTGGATGGTAAATGGATCACTCATCAATGGCTTAAGAAAGCCGTATTACTTTCTTTTCGAATTAATGAAAACCAACTTATTGATGGTGGTGAAACACGTTATTATGACAAAATAACCATGAAATTCGCTGATTATGATGAAGCCCGTTTCAAACGTGAAGGTTTTCGTGTCGCACCTCCGGCTACCGTTCGCAAAGGTGCTTATATTGCTTGTAATGCGATTTTAATGCCATCTTATGTCAATATTGGGGGGTATGTTGATGAAGGAACTATGGTTGATACTTGGGTAACAGTCGGATCGTGTGCACAAATTGGTAAAAATGTGCATTTATCAGGTGGTGTAGGTATCGGTGGTGTCCTAGAACCATTACAAGCAAATCCAACTATTATTGAAGACAATTGCTTTATTGGCGCTCGCTCAGAAATTGTTGAAGGTGTCATTGTTGAAGAAGGATCTGTCATTTCTATGGGTGTATATATTGGACAAAGCACGCGTATTTATGATCGTGAAACAGGTGAAGTTCACTATGGCCGAGTACCCGCGGGGTCTGTGGTCGTTTCAGGTAACTTGCCATCTAAAGATGGTAAATATAGTTTATATTGCGCTGTTATTGTTAAAAAAGTTGATGCAAAAACACGCAGTAAAGTTGGCATCAACGAGCTTTTACGAACATTGGACTAACTTTACTTTTAGTAAATTAATCTACTGTTTGTTATTTAAGCGGGGCAAATGACTCCGCTTTCTATAATAGTGATAAGCATCACGAAATAGAAAGTTAAACTTCATTAGTCATTTACTTATTTTCCTTTCTTCATGCTAAACTCAATAAAACATACAAATTAGGATTGTTACTGATTTGCAGGCAAAACCTAAATCACTTGTTTTTCGATTATGAAAAATAAGCGATTTAGGTTTTTTTTTACGCTAAAGCTTGGCTTGTTGTGTTTTTTAAACGAAAACCCATCAAGTTAACTTAATGTTAGACATCGCTTTTCGTCTACTTTTAAGCAGAAATTTAAAATAGCTTTACTCCATTTTCAATATAAAGACTGACCAAATAAGGCATTTTTATGGAATATGAACAGTTAGCTCGACAAATAATCAATGATGTTGGTGGTGTAAATAATGTAATAAATTTGGTTCACTGCGCTACAAGACTACGTTTTAAATTAAAGGACGAGTCAAAAGCTAATAGTGAAAATTTGAAAAATACATCAGGAATTATTACTGTTGTCAAAAGTGGTGGTCAATTTCAAGTAGTCATTGGAAATCATGTTACTGACGTTTTCAATACTATTAATGAAATATATAAATTAAAACAAAATGATGAGCAAGCTGATACCTCAGTAACATCGACAGAGGGTAGTACAACTAAAAAAGAAAATTTATTAAATAAATTTATTGATATCGTTTCTAATATTTTTACTCCAGCATTAGGACCTTTAGCTGCTGTTGGTATTATTAAGGGTGTATTAGCATTATGTTTGGTTTTACATTGGTTAGATAAAACCAGTGGAACATATAAAATACTTGATGCAGCCGGCAGTGGAATGTTGTACTCATTACCTATTATTTTGGCGTATACCTCAGCTAAAAAATTTAATGGTAGTCCTTTTACTGTAATGGCAATCGCTGCAGCTCTTATCCATCCAAGTATGATTGAGGCTTTTAATGCAAGCACACAACCTAATGCCGTAACTGAATATTTTATGGGAATTATTCCAATAACGTATATCAATTATAGCTCATCAGTTATTCCAATTATTTTTGCTGGTTGGGTCAGCTGTAAGCTCGAACATGTATTTTCCCACTTTCTTCATAGTGCCATCAAAAATTTAGCAACCCCCTTTTTATGCATTATTATTACCGTACCATTAACTTTTTTATTAATAGGTCCTATTACTACCTATCTAGCAGAAGCATTAGCTGCAGGATATACCATTCTTTATAATTTTATACCAGCTATAGCAGGCTTTCTTATGGGCGGATTATGGCAAGTGTTTGTTATTTTTGGTCTACATTGGGGATTTGCGCCTGTTATGATGAATAATTTGACCATATTAGGCGCAGATACAATGCTCCCTCTTTTGATCCCAGCAATTTTTGGTCAAGTAGGCGCTTGTCTCGGTGTAGTATTACGTACTTCCAATCCACAACTAAAAACCATATCAGGATCAGCAGCATTAACAGGATTTTTTGGTATTACCGAACCTGCTGTGTATGGTGTAACATTACCAAATAGACGACCTTTTATTTTTGCTTGCATTAGTGGTGCTATCGGTGGTTGCATCATCGGCATGTACCAACCGGCAGTTTACTCATTTGGTATGGCTAGTATTTTTAGTTTCTTGCAGATGATCCCAGAAACAGGTATTGATGATGCAGTAATAACAGCTGTCATCGCAACACTCATCTCGACTGTATTAGCTGCATTCTTAACCTACTTTTTCGGTCTAAAACCTGCACCAGAAAGTAAAAGTAATAATGATATTACACTAGATAGTCCACAAACTAAAAATCGAGAAAAACCTCAAATAATACTTAATCCGCAGGTTAATATTTTTAGTCCTCTCGCCGGTAAAGTGATTCCACTTAATCAGGTACATGATGAAACATTTGCGTGTGAGTTGATGGGGAAAGGAATTGCCATTGAGCCAGTCGGTAATTGTGTCATTTCACCCGTAAATGGAGTAATTGAATCCATTTTTAAAACAAAACATGCTATTGGAATTCGCTCTGATGAGGGTGCAGAGATCTTAATACATATTGGTATTGATACTGTCAAATTAGAAGGTATGCATTTTACAGCACATTGCGAGGTTGGTAGTATCGTCAGTATAGGTGATCCTCTCGTATCTTTTGATGCACAAGCCATTCAGCAGGCTGGATTTGAATTAACGACGCCAGTCATTATTACCAATAGTGAAAAATATAAAGATATTAGGGCGATAACGACTGATGCAGTTGATGAACAATCGCCACTATTAACATTAAAATTAGCATAAAATGATAACCAAAGGGAGTTATAAATCGATGAGTATACAATTTCCTGATAATTTCTTATGGGGCGGAGCCATTGCAGCGAATCAAGTGGAAGGTGCTTATCTTACTGATAATAAAGGATTATCAACATCAGATATGTTACCTCAAGGGATCCTTGCCCCAGCTGTTGAATCGCGTCATCAGGGCGATTTCAACCCTAAAGATATTGCTATTGATTTCTATCATCGTTATAAAGAAGATATCGCCTTATTTGCGGAAATGGGCTTCAAGTGTTTACGTACGTCAATAGCCTGGACAAGGATTTTTCCTAATGGCGACGAACAAGAACCAAATGAAGTAGGCCTGCGTTTTTATGACGATTTGTTTGATGAAATGAAAAAATATCATATCGAACCCGTCGTCACATTATCACATTATGAAATGCCTTATGCGCTTGTTAAAAATTATGGTGGTTGGGCTGATCGTAAGGTAATAGATTTTTTTGAGCGTTATGCTAAGACTGTATTTAATCGTTATAAAAATAAAGTAAAGCACTGGTTGACATTCAATGAAATCAATATGTCACTTCATGCACCATTTACAGGTGTAGGATTAGCAGAAAATAGCACGAAAGACGCAATTTACCAAGCAATTCACCATCAATTAGTCGCAAGCGCACGCACGGTTAAAGCATGCCATGACATTATTCCTGATGCAAAAATTGGTAATATGTTACTAGGAGCAATTCAATATCCATTAACGTGTAAACCAGATGATATATTGGCAGCCCATTGGGAAAATAATCAATGGTTATTCTTCGGTGACGTTCAAGTCCGTGGTACTTATCCTGGTTATATAAAACGTTATTTTAAAGAAAATAATATAAATATAACCATGACCGAACAGGATAAAAAGGATCTACAACAATCCGTCGATTTTATTTCCTTTAGTTATTATATGAGTGGATGTGCCACAACAGATAATTCAAAAAAAGTTACAACAAATATTCTTAATTTGGTACCTAATCCTTATCTTGAGAGCTCAGAATGGGGATGGCAAATCGATCCAAAAGGATTACGTTATTTGCTTAATTTTCTTTATGATCGCTATCAAAAACCGTTATTTATTGTGGAGAATGGTTTGGGCGCAGTTGACAACCCCAATCCTGACGGTACCATTGATGATGATTACCGCATAGATTATCTCAATGATCATCTCGTTCAAACCAGTGAAGCTATTAAAGATGGTGTGGAATTATTAGGCTACACGACGTGGGGACCAATTGATTTAGTGAGCGCATCTAAAGCTGAAATGAGTAAGCGTTATGGCTTTATTTATGTCGATCGCGATAATCAAGGCAACGGTACATTAAAACGTAGTAAGAAAAAAAGTTTTTATTGGTACCAATCTGTGATCAAACAGAATGGAAAAAATCTTAAAATAAAATCATAATAACTTACTATCTCAGTTATTATTTATAGCAAGATCATCAATAATAAAAAGCAACTGATACAATATTTATTAATTAAATTGTATCAGTTGTAATTATTTCTGTTGTTTTTAATAAAATAAACCATATATCAAATAATATAACGATGATAAGTAGCAATAAATTATAAGTAATAAATCTAATATTAGAGGAGAGGATCATGTACGAAAATCTAAAGAACTTGGGTATTTCACAACCAGAAAAAATTGAAAGTTATAGTCTTCGCCAGGAAGTAGGTAATGATATTCTCAAGATTTATTTTCATAAAGGAAAAGGGACTTTTCTTGCAAAGAGTGTCAAATTAAAGTTTCCTCGTCAACGTAAAGCTGTAAATACTGAATATGGTGCACCTAATTTCAGAGAAGTTTATGAAATTAGCCCAAATTTACAAAAAGTAATTGATGAACTAGATAAAATCTGTGATAAAGAACAAGAAGAAATTGACTTAAAAAGTAAAATTTTATCAGATTTGAAACATCTTGAACGCGTTGTTTCAAATAAGATTTCAGAAATTGAATCTGATTTAGAAAAACTAACAAAAAATTAATTATTTTCCTTTAATCGTAGCGTACAGCTATATAGTAATTAGCTAACTACGTTGTACTGAAACATAGTAACTCATTTATAAATAATAAAGTTTCTTTTTAGAGATGCTAATGATTATTGACAAAATACTTAATAATAATGTTGTTATTATTCAAGGGGAACACGGCGAACAAGTCGTCATGGGAAAAGGTATTGGTTTTAAAAAAAAACAAGGCCAATTATTAGATGAAAATTTAATCGAAAAAGTTTTCCTTTTAAAGGAGGATCAATTATCAACAAAACTCACAGAACTGCTTTCTGAAATTCCTTTAGATATAATTATTACCAGTGAAAAAATTATTAATTATGCAAAGGAAACGCTCCCTTCTATTTTACACGACAGTATTTATATTTCACTAACCGACCATATTTATTTTGCT
This sequence comes from uncultured Enterobacterales bacterium, assembly GCA_945288535.1. Taxonomy (GTDB): domain Bacteria; phylum Pseudomonadota; class Gammaproteobacteria; order Enterobacterales; family CALYQQ01; genus CALYQQ01. The sequence continues at coordinate 56,920 of CALYQQ010000012.1, forward strand.
CTTGAACGCCATGAAAAAAATTTAAATATCAATAATGGACTACTCTGGGAAATAAAAAAAATTTATCCAGAGGAGTACAATGTAGCTAAAAAAGCATTACAAATAATACATCAGTCTCTAAATATTGATTTACCTGAAGACGAAGCAGGATTTATTGCTATACATTTAATTAATGCACAATTAAATAATAGTATGAATACTGTTATTGATATTACACGCATTATGCAAGAGATCTTACATATTGTAAAATATTACTTTAAGTTAGAATATGATGAAGAAAGTATTAGTTACTATCGTTTTGTTACTCATTTAAAATTTTTTGGGCAACGTATATTAACAGGAAATTATATTGAGAATAACGATACCTCTCTCTATGATATTGTGAAAGAAAAATACGTTAACACATTTCAATGCATTAATAAGATTGATGATTATCTTCAGAAGATATATCAACGTCCATTAACAAAAGAAGAAATGCTCTACTTGGCCATTCATATTGAGCGCATAAAGCAAACATCAAATACGAATATTGCTGAATAGCAGCTATATCATTTATTCATAAATATATTGTCATTAACATACATATGATAATAATAGGTATTTATTCACTTATAGTAGTGAATAATAGGCTAACATTTACCTACATTTTGTTTATTATGCTTAATTTTTTAAGAAATAATCAATTGATTATCGACTATAAATAACAATGACATTAAATAATACAGTTAACATTAGTTCACATATTTATGTATCCTATGAAACTAATGCTAACGTACTTCCCTCATCTTATGAAAATTTTTTAACTATCTTTGCCTAATAAAAATGTAAATATAATATTTACATTTGACTATCATCATGTTTTATATATTGAATAATATCTATCTCTATTCGTTCTTAGTATAAATATAAATCAATTGATCAACCCAGAAATAACATCAGTATGTTGTTTAGGCCAATTAAATTGTTGCATTAATTGCTGCCATTGCCGATCCCAAGGTGCTAAAATTTTTATTTGTTTTTTTGTTACTGGGTGCACAAATGAAAGTTCAGATGCATGTAACATTAATCGTTTACAATTATAATGCTTAGCAATAGCTCTATTATGACGTAAATCGCCATACGAGGAATCACCCACAATAGGATGTGATAAATGTCGCATATGGCGACGCAACTGATGCTTTCTTCCTGTTTCAGGTCGTAATTCGACCAATGAATAACGAGATGAAGGATAACGACTAATGGCTAAAGGTACATCTGTTGTTGCTATATTTCGATAATAGCTTACAGCGGATTGCGGTAATTTGTCTTTATTTGCAAACTTATCTGCAATTTTATCCAATACTTCAGTCAATGCATAATCAACACACCCCTGCCCCAATAAATATCCTCTGACAACAGCATGATATGTTTTATTCACTCGATATTGTTGAAATTGCTCAGACATTATACGAGCGATATAACTGGAAAGTGCGAATAACAAAACACCTGAAGTCGGCCGATCAAGACGATGAATAGTAAAAACATGTTGATTAATTTGATCACGTAATGTCTGCATGATAAAAACTTTTTCTTTGCTATCTAACCAACTACGATGAACTAACCAACCTGCAGGTTTATTAATCGCTATTATATATTCATCTTGATAAAGGATATCGAGTGTTTTATTCATAGCTATTTAGTACGTCATCCAATGTTATTAATAAAGAAATTAATTCATGCGTATCAGAAGAAAGCACTTCTTCAAAATAAGGCGCTAATGCGATCTTTTTTGGTAATGCAGCCTTTTTCTCAATCAATGCACGTATTCTGGGCAAAAATACCCATTGTAACCATTGTTCAGCAGCCATTGTATCAACAAAAAAAGGGGCTTCACTTTCGAATGCTGTCGGCTCAGGAGGGAAAGAGCTCCACAAATGATATCTTTTAAGTAACTGTTCAATCTCAATCAGTAACTGATTTACTTGAGTAATTTTACTCATACATACCTATTCCTAATTTACATTTATTTATACATAACACCAATTATAATCTATATTAAAGATTAATTTATTAAATTTAATGTAGATAATGGTGCATGATACTGGAGACATGGCTTTAGTTACATAATGAATAGTAATGCAATAATTTATGAGGCGGTTTAGAGGGTCATAAAACACATTATATTTTATGTTACTTTATTATAAGTTTTATCTTTAAATAATATACAAACATAAAAGAATTATGAAATATCTTATAAAATAAGATAATTAATCATATTAATTTATTAATATCTGCTCATACTATTTATTGTTATAAAAATTAATTGTCTATATTTAGAGTAGACAATTATACATTTAATTAAGGATTTATTTTGGTTAATGGGTAAATTATATTTATATTATACAATAATAAATAACAATATTTATAAAAATGAATTAGCTTAATAAAGTAATATCGATGTATTCATAAAAAAGAAAAAGGGGTACCGTATTAACAGTACCCCTTCCTGGTTCTTTATATAGCAATCCCGCTATGTTTCATTCGTCCCTGAGACTTCCCTAATTAAAACTCCATGACAACTTTTGGCTTCCTACCTAGCTATCCTTAGCTTCGATCCATCTTTCATCCTGACAGGTCGATCCCTCTATATGCACATTCCCTGTTAGTTTATTTATTGGGCTATATTAAATAGTTCAATAAATACAACTTATTATAAATAATATTCTAATTGCTCATCTATTACTAATAACATGAGCATCCTTAGAATGGCTTAATTTAAAAAAATATGCAAGTTAATAATATAAAATTTTTTATTTTTAGACTAACTCATCTTGAAAAAGATAATATCATAAAAAATAAAATTTAATAACTAAATAATTTTCCAATTAAATAAAGCAGGTATAACTCTTCTGTATACCCTAACTTAAATAGCCGAATAAATAATAACTTAGTAAAAAAACAATTTGCTATAAAATAATAAATTTAATATTTTTTTATAGCAAGATCTTATTTTTAAGGTTACTGAATAATAGGTTTTATTGATTGTAAAAAAACACTTAAATTAGGAGCGATAACTTGATATTTCCTTGTACCAAATTTTTCTAAAATAATATTTCCTGTTAGATTACAAAATGAGATGATTTCCATATCTGAATCAATAGTTGCAATAAACAGTGTTGGTTTTAATTTATGCTGCCTTTGTGTTACTAAATGGCAAATTAGGTTTTCCTGTAATCGAATAAAATCATCGTAACTCCATGGTTGTAATAATGTTAATGGCTGCCCATCATAAATAGCCGCCATATCTCCTGCGTATTGAGTCGTATAAAAAGGTGTAATATCTGGTGCAAGGCAGATATCTAATGCATTAGATACATTTTCTAATGATAATTGATTGGTTATTTTATAGGGTAGCCACTCTACCGTTGTCTCCGTTGTCTTAATTATGCAGGGTGATTCAATACCATGTAACGCTTCACTTGTTGGCGCATGCCCTGTTTGCGTTTGCCATAATTGAACATATTGTTTAGTAAAAGCGTCTAATGCCTGGCGAACTTGATTGGACATACTTACCTCTAAATAAACTTCTATATTAATAATATATTGGTATAAAAAAATCCATATTATTACAATAAAATCTTACTTTATTATTGTGATAGTACTAAATTGACATGATCATTGATGAGCGTTATAGCATAAAAATAATTCGTTAAATAAAATCAAACAAAATATATAGTATGATGCCATAGAACGTTTTTCTATATTATGTTAGTTTGTATCATTAATCTTATCTCTTTACTTATAATATCGTCTCTGAAAAGCTATGCAACCATATGATATTGAACCACTAATAACTAATCTCCCTTTAGGTAAAACTACCAATTATATTGATCATTATGATAATACACTTTTAAAAGCAGTACCGCGTCAACTTAATCGTCAGCCTCTTGGTTTATCCTCTGATAATTTACCCTTTACCGGTTCAGATCTCTGGAATGCCTATGAATTATCCTGGTTAAATAATAAAGGATTACCTCAAGTAGCAATGGGGGAAATTATTGTTAATGCCGAGAGTATTAATCTTATTGAATCAAAAAGCTTTAAACTTTATTTAAATAGTTTTAATCAAACACGGTTTGATAATTGGCAACACGTCACACAATGTTTACAAAATGATTTAACTCAGTGTGCAAAGGGTAATGTTTCAGTACAACTTTATCCATTGCATAACATTGAAGGGCAAAAAATCGTTAGTTTTGAAGGTACTTGTATTGATAATCTTGATATTGAGATTAATGATTACCATTATCGGCCAACGTTATTATCTACTGTCAATTCAACAACAATTGTTGAAGAAAAATTAGTGAGTCACTTGCTTAAATCAAACTGCCTAATTACACATCAACCAGATTGGGGATCGATTCAAATTCACTATCGTGGCAATCCAATAGATCGCGTAGCTTTATTGCGTTATTTAGTGTCTTTCAGACATCATAATGAATTTCATGAGCAATGTGTTGAAAGAATTTATTCTGACATTCAACATTATTGCCAACCGGAATGGTTAACCGTTTATGCGCGATATACCCGACGTGGTGGACTAGACATCAATCCATTAAGAACAAATTGTCCCTACTATACCCATATAAAACAACGATTAGCGCGACAATAAAAAATATTATGCCATTGCATACATAAGATAACGACTTATTTAATAAAGTAATAATCATAGAATGAAGGAGCACATTTGATAATACAGATAAGTCCACCTCGAGGATCAATGGATCTGCTATCACAAATAGAAGTAGATCTACTTAAGCAAACGGCGAATAGCCAACTTTATCGTCTGTTTCGTAATTGTGCATTGGCCGTTCTTAATACGGGTACACCAACGGATAACAGTAAAGAATTACTTTCTCGGAATAAAAGTTTCGAGATTAATATATTACGCCGTGAACGCGGTATAAAGTTAGAACTAATTAATCCACCGGAGCATGCATTTGTCGATGGGCAAATGATTACATCAATACGCACTAATCTATTTGCCGTATTACGAGATATTTTATTTGTTAATAGTCAACTTAACAGTATCCGTATCTATAAAAACAGTCATGCTAAGCGGGGGGTATTTATAACTAATCTTGTATTCGCTATTTTACGGCATGCTCAAGCACTTCATGTTGGTGAAGAACCTAATATGATTGTTTGTTGGGGAGGACACTCAATCAATGAACAAGAATATCGTTATGCACACCATCTTGGTCACGAATTGGGCTTACGCATGTTGAATATTTGTACAGGTTGCGGTCCTGGTGCTATGGAAGCTCCAATGAAAGGCGCCGCAGTAGGTCATTCACAGCAAGGGTATAAAGAAAGCCGCTTTATGGGGATAACCGAATCCTCTATTATCGCAGCAGAACCACCTAATGGCTTGGTTAACGAATTAATCATCATGCCAGACATAGAAAAACGTCTTGAAGCGTTTGTTCGTATAGCACATGGTATTATTATTTTTCCTGGTGGCGTGGGTACTGCAGAAGAATTACTTTATTTATTAGGTATCATGATGATGCCAGAAAATAAAGAGCAGCAATTACCTGTGATCCTTACAGGCCCCAAAGAAAGCGCTAGCTATTTTAATGCATTAGATACATTTATCGTTAATACGTTAGGAAAGCATGCGCGTAAATACTATCAGATTATTATTGATGATGCTGTTAGTGTTGCCAGACAAATGAAACAGGCAATGTTAGACGTTAAGTTATGTAGGCAAATAACTGGTGATTCTTATTCTTTTAATTGGATGTTAAAAATTACACCTGAACTCCAGAAGCCATTTGAGCCGACGCATGAAAATATGGCTAATTTATACCTATACAAGAATCAATCTGCTGAGCAATTAGCGGCTGTATTACGCAGAGCATTTTCTGGGATTGTTGCGGGTAACGTAAAAGAAACTGGTATTTCAATAATTGAAAAATACGGTCCCTATAAATTACACGGTGATGCCGAACTCATGCAGCATATTGATACGTTACTAAAAAGCTTTATACAACAACAGCGGATGAAATTGCCAGGCAATGATTACGTACCTTGCTATGAAATTAGTCATTAATATTTTACGCATTATTAATTAGTGATAAATCTATTGCTGACAAATACAATGAGTGATGATCAACAGTTACCGTACTATTTCTCTTCATAGTTAGTGATAGCAAGTGTGAGTCAGGTATTTTATTCTATTCATTAGCTTAAGGATAGCCAATTGATATGACTATTCATTTACTTATTATTGATGCGCTGAACCTCGTTCGTCGTATTTATGCTGCAAGTGGCTCACCTTGTATCGAACGTTGTCAGCGAGCGATACAACAAATTATATATCATAGTCAGCCTTCACATGCTGTCGCCATATTTGACGGTAAATATCGGCAAGCAAGCTGGCGTTATCAGTTATTACCTGAATATAAGATGGGACGCGTGACTATGCCTGTCGATCTTATGAATGAATTGCCTTATATTAGAGACATTTTTATAAAAAATAACATTCCATGCTGGCATTTAGCACAATATGAAGCTGATGATCTAATCGCAACCTTGTCAGATAAGGTCACAAAAGCAGGTAACCAAGTTACTATTATTTCGACTGATAAAGGGTATTGTCAATTACTTTCAACTAATATACGTATTAGAGATTATTTTCAAAGACGATGGTTGGATCATGATTTTGTAGAAAATACTTTTGCCGTTCTTCCCAACCAACTTCCAGATTTATGGGGATTGGCCGGCATTAACAGTAGTAATATTTGTGGTGTACCAGGTATTGGTCTAAAAACAGCTGCACAATTACTTACTCAGCATCCGACACTAGAACACATTTATACTAATTTGTCATCTCTACCACAACGATGGCAAGATAAGCTAACCGCTTACCGTGAACAAGCCTTTCTATGTCGGAAAATTGCCCGGTTCGATAATAACATTCCTCTCCAAGGCAATTTACAACAGCTGCGATTTATTTCACCACGTTAATACTTACATGATTAAAAACGTTTAATCTGGCGTTGCCTTTCACTCCAGTGACCTGGTTGCGCTCCCCATACTCGACGAATATGCACGGTAACTTCTTCACGATCATGATAAAGTTGCTTTGCCCTAATTTGTGCATTGACACCGGACTCACTCAGCAATTGATTAATTAACGCTATATTCTGAATAACTTCCTCATAACGCTTTTTCATGGGTAATTTTAGATTAAATATGGCTTCACGACACCAGCCTTTACAGATCCAATCAGCCATTAATTTGGCAACCCGCGTAGGTTGTTCTACCATATCACAAACTAACCAAGTAATATTTTTATTTTTAGGTGTATAACGGAAGCCATCTTCAAGCAAGTGCGTTACTTGCCCTGTTTCCATTAATTTAGGTGAGATAGCACCGTTATCTACAGCATAAACCATCATCCCCCTCTGAACCAACTGATAGGTCCATCCCCCAGGGCATGCACCCAAATCGACAGCATACATTCCACTTGCTAATCTCTCTTCCCATTCATCGGCTGGAATAAATTCATGAAAAGCTTCTTCCAGCTTAAGTGTAGAACGACTTGGCGCATCAGTAGGAAATTTTAATCTTGGGATCCCCATATAATAAGGTGAGCTATTGTTACCATAAGAATAGCCAACGTAACAACAGCCACTTGCAATAAAAAAAATGTGAATTATCGGATTAGATAATTTCGTATAAGGAAGTAATAATTTATTTTCTCGTAATGCTTGGCGTAATGGTACCGTAAATTTACGACAAAACTTCATTAAAGCTTTACTTTCGTTAGTATCAGGAACCTCAACCCTTACATCACCTGCACTTTCAATTACATTAGTTAACATTCCTAGAATAGGTGTAATCCGATCCTCAGGTGGCAAATCTTTTAATAATTCACCAACCACTACTAACTGACGGGTAAAGATAAGTGATGAGAGTTGGAGTTGTTTAGCTATATTATCTGCATCTTCAAATTGATAACATTCAAATAAGACATAACCACTTTGTTCTTTTACCCTTGGAAAACCATAAATACCTAATGTTGCAGCGCGTGCAGTTATTTCTGCCGCACACTCTTTTTCAAATCCAGGGCGACAATATAATGCCAGCTTACGCACCTGATAACTCCTTCTCTTTTTTTTGTACAGACATTTTCAATGCGGCAGTCAATAATGATAACCACCCCAACATAAATATTATACCGCCTAATGGTGTAATTAGGGGAAAAACAGGCCATGACGTTAATGAAAGTACATATAAACTACCACAAAAACATAAAATACCTAGCGTAAAGCATAAACCGCTGATACGTAAAAATATATTTGGGTAAATCAATTCTAAAACGGCTACTATACCTATTACGAGCGTATGAACAATGTGTAATAGTAACCCTGTTTGTAACCAATTCATCTGAAGTGGCGTTAATAGTGGTACTAAAGCATGTGATGCTAATGCAGCTAACACTACATATAAAAAACCACTTATTCCCATAACCGTTAACATCTGCCGACTTGTCATGATTTTCACCTTTTTAGTCATGTCATAATACAAATACGATGTTTAAGATGCTTCTACATTGCCAGGAACATCTGGACTATCATAATGCAATTTAAGATTTTCCTGTTCATTATTTGCTTGTTCATGTATCCATTGCGAAAAAGCATGGACTTTACCTTGTTCAGGTGGCCGTTCATGAAAAACTAAGTAATAAGCATTATTACCACGTAATAGCTTATTGAAGGGACAAACTAATCGTCCCGATGCAATTTCTGCTTGCGCCATAACATTATTAACTAACGCGACACCTTGACCATGTACAGCTGCCTGAACAACCATTGCACTATGGCTAAAGATAGGTCCCTGCTGAACATTAATGTTATCAACATGATATTGACGAGTATAAGTCTGCCAAGTGTGACGGGAAGCATCATGTAGTAAGGTAAAATTACTTAAATCTTCAGGTGCCTTTAAAGGGTGTTTCCCGAGTAAAAGTTGAGGAGAACAAACTGGTAATAAATATTCTGTATAAAGTAATTCTTCATTATCATCAGAAAAATGCCCTTTTCCATACAGTATTGCCACATCAACATCATCGGCTAACTTACTTTCATACCGATCAATCGATTGTATACGAACATCTATTTCTGGGTACTGTTTATTAAAACTAGATAATCGTGGAACTAACCATTGAATAGCGAAGCTTGGCGGCATAGTTACAATAAGCGTACCTTTAGCGTTTTTAGATTGTAATTTATTAGTGGCATCAATTAATGAAGAGAAGATATCTTTAATGTCAAGATAATATTCTTGTCCTTCCTCAGTTAATAGTAAAGAACGATTGCGACGACGAAATAATTTCAAGCCCAAAAAATCTTCCAATGCTTTAATTTGATGGCTAATCGCAGCCTGAGTAACAAATAATTCTTCTGCCGCTTTCGTAAAACTGAGATAACGAGCCGCGGTCACGAAAGCACGCAGTGCTGTTAATGGTGGTAACCTATGAGACATAACGCTATTGCTTCCAGATAGTTATTAACGTAATACATTGTCGACAATGCATATATTACTATTAGTTTTATTCATGCGAACCATTATAATTACTCGTTTGTTGAGATATCAAGAAAGACGTAAAGTATGCGCATCTGCTTAAGGCACTTCGGCCTCCCTGCTGAGACTTAATGTAGTGATGTTGTGTTTGCAATTTGTTCTGGATATAACCATGTCTCTTTAAAGCATGGTGTTGTTGATTCAGTACATTTATCTGTCTATCTATAGTGATTTTTAGTGCGCCATTTAGTTAATTAAATGGTGCTTTTTTTTATGCCAATTATCCGGCTATTATAACTGACAAAATCTATTTTATTATTAATGAGATAAAATATTTATATTAATAGCGTAAATAAACAAGACAATCTATCGTTCTTTCACCATAATAGAGATAATAAGAATGATTAAATAGGTCAGACAAACAGAATCTTATGCGCAAATCTTTCGATCCTTTGCTTTTTCGGCAGCAGTTTCCAGCTTTACAATCATCAATTATTTATCTTGATAGTGCCGCTACTGCGCTAAAATCTTTGGCAGTTATCAATGCAACGAATGATTACTATACAACGAATGGTGCAAACGTACATCGTAGTTCACATGCAATAGCAAGACAAGCTACTGATTGCTTTGAAAAAACACGCCAACACGTCGCTGATTTACTCAATGCTAAACACGCAAGTAGTATCATTTGGACAAAAGGTACAACAGAGAGTATAAATCTAGTTTGTTGGTCATATGCCTTTACTCATTTTCATCCTGGTGATGAAATTATTGTGTGCGAATCTGAACATCATGCCAATCTAGTGCCTTGGCTAATGTTAGCTCAATCTCGTAATTTACGTATTGTTAAACTTCCTTTAACAGCTAATTATCTTCCTGACCTGTCTCTGTTACCACATTTGTTAAATGAAAAAAGTCGATTATTAGCCATTAGCCAAATGTCAAACGTCACTGGAGGTTGCCCTGATTTGCATCATGCGATTCAGTTAGCACATAAAAACAATACATTAGTGATGGTCGATGGCGCCCAAGGTATTGTTCATCATATTCCAGATGTGAGTGCTCTTGATATCGATTTTTATGCATTTTCTATGCATAAACTCTACGGCCCAAATGGACTTGGCGTTCTTTATGCTAAGCAAGAACTGCTTGCTGAAATGCCACCAATACAAGGTGGAGGAAAAATGATTTCCCATGTTTCTTTTAATGATTTTACTTTGCAAAAAGCACCTTATTGCTTTGAAGCAGGAACACCTAATATTGCTGGCGTATTAGCGGTTAATGCATTATTAACTTGGTTGGAAACCATTGATCTTAATGCAGCTGAGAGTTACAGCTGTCAATTAGCAGAAATTGCCAATCAAGAACTTACTACTTATCCAGGTTTTATCAGCTATCGAGCGGATAAAAGTAGTGTATTAGCATTTAACTTTGCTAATATTCATCATAGTGATTTGTCTATGTTACTTGAAGAGCAAGGTATTGCATTACGTGCTGGGCAACACTGTGCCCAACCACTCATGAATGCTATAGGCGTAAGAGGCACATTAAGAGCATCCTTTGCCCCTTATAATCAATTGTCTGATATTGAATACTTTTTACAAGCAGTGAAACGTGCATTATCACTCTTATACTGATAACCTATTTTGCTTTTATGTAGATTATATAGGCGGAATACTCTTGACAGTTAAGCGTATTTCTCAGTAGCCAATAGCTATTTACACTATATAATCATTACGTTATTCACGTTTATTTTAATTAATAGATTAATTTAGCCATGATCCTTACATCGCATCCTTTTGGTTCTGATATCGATAAGCAACAGTTATTATCATTATTTACTCCATTAACTTATTGGGAAGACCGTTTTCGTGAGTTGATTAAATTAGCAAATCATCTACCATCTTTAGCTGACGAATTGAAATGTCCTGACAATGAAGTGTCTCATTGTGAAAATCGGGTTTGGTTAGGCTATCAATCATTAGAAAATGGTAAACTTCATTTTTATGCCGATAGTGAAGGCCGTATTGTAAAAGGACTTTTGGCTGTTTTATTAACCGAAATAGAAGGCAAAACAGCCAATGAGTTAGTAAATATTCAACTTACGGATATTTTTCAGCAGTTAGGTATTTGGCAACACCTTAGTCACTCTCGCCAAAATGGCCTTAATGCAGTAATGAATAAAGTTATCGATATTGCCAACCGGTTAGTTTAATCACAAGGTTACGCTCTAAGCTGTCGTTGTGCATCACGACGCATTTTAGCTATCATTTTCTTTAATATATGTGATACTGCAACAAAGCCAAAAGATGCTGTTACCATAGTTACAGCACCAAATCCAGATGCACAATCCATTCGTTTAGGTCCGGAGGCGGTTTGTTTCGCATTACAAACAGAACCATCTATTTGCGGATAAAGTAGCTGTTCCGTTGAGTAGACACAATCAATACCTAACTTACCTTTGCTATCACGCGTCATTTTATAATCCGATTTAAGCCGAGCTCTTACTTTAGCCGCTAAAGGATCCTGAATTGTTTTCGCCAAATCTGTAACGTTAATACACATGGGATCTATTTGTCCCCCCGCACCACCAATAGTTATCACCGGTTGTTTATGTCGGCGACACCAGGATAATAGTGCTGCTTTTGATCGCACACTATCAATAGCATCGATGACATAATCGAAACGAGTATTTAAATAGTCTTCAATATTGTTTGGCGTAATAAAATCATCAATACATGTCACTTGACATTCAGGATTAATTGCGTAAATACGTTCAGCCATAACGTATGTTTTTGATTGCCCAACATGTTGCTTCAATGTATGTATCTGGCGATTAGTATTCGTTAAACAGATCTCATCCATATCAATCATAGTAATTGCACCAATACCTGTTCTCGCGAGAGCTTCAACGATCCAGGAACCAACACCACCAATGCCTATAACACAAATATGTGCATTTGCAAAAAGATGTTGTGCATCTTGCCCATATAAGCGTGCAATACCAGAAAATCGTTGTTGATATGTATCAGATAATATCAAAGACATGACAACCTCAAAACATAAAAAAATAAACTATATCTAATCATACCTAGATAAAAAAGGCAGTAAATATCAACAAGAATTAATGTTATAAAAACACAATTAGTCAAGCATAAAACAGTAAAACAACTCATATAGGCTATTTTAGCTCTCCTCGATACTTGTTAATGCTGAATTTAGCAACAATTCATTCATATTATCAGCTATTGTTGTTAATACCCAAACACGCCCGTAATGCTTATAAAATCCAGCTTGGGTACCCGCTGTCTTACCAATGCCATGATAAATATCAAAATGATTCCCTTTGATCGCACCGCCAACATCCAACGCGACCATCAACCGTAATTCATAATGTCCAGTAAATTGACCTTGTGTATTAAGGATGGGAACTTCTGCCAACAACGGAGTCCCAGGTGCGATTAACTTTCGATCTGCGGCTACAGCTGTTTTTGCTATAAGAGGAATACCACTGGCACCTTTAACGGGTGCTACACCTTTATTAATAAAAAAGACAAATGACGGATTTTGAGAAAATAACTCAATCACGTCTGATTCACTATGCGTTGCAACCCATTGATAAATCGCTTGCATTGACATTGCTTCTTTTGCTATTTGATGTCTATCGATAAGAATACGACCAATACTTTGATAATGATGACCATTTTTACCTGCATAGGCAAAAAAGTTAAGGGGTAAATCATTATTTAGATTTAAATAAGCACTACCTTGCACTTCCATCATAAAATTATCAATTAAGGAATTACTATAAGCAATTTCTAATTGTTCACCGGCTAACGCACCATTATAGATATCTTGTCGAGTAGGTAATTTTCCTTTACGGAGCGGCTTACGATAAATCGGATATTTAAAAATATGATCAGGTTGCAATCTGGCTTCTATAATGGGTGTAAAATAACCAGTAAATTTAACGTTACCTTGCTGATCTTGTCCTTGCATTTGATATATATTGAGACCAAATCGATAAAGCTCATCAAGTGACGTATTACTATTAAGCCAACTCATAATAGCGTTATAGGTAGGATAATAGCTACTATATAAGTTAGGCGATACTTTATTTACTGTTAGTACTTGATTAATAAAATCACTACTATTAATAGGTTTACCACTTACATTTGGTTTTTTAACAGGGACTAATTTTGATATTAATCGACCATCTTTATATTGTTTGCTATCACTCACTACAACGTGTTTTTGTTGTTGACACCCAATTAAGCAAGTTATGATCAGACCAGTGAACACTATTTTTAACCCCATTTTCCTCATGTAATCTCCTATCATGCATTCATTTTTATCTGGATAACACGTACATCTATCGATAAACATATCTAACAGCTATGTATTACGTTTCAATTTACGTTTATTCTTGTTTAGGTAAATAATCTAACAGACAATATAGAACAATTTTTATGATTATTATGATATTTATTTCCTTATTTAATATTATTATAAATACTTTTTAGACAAATAATTGCTTTCACTATTATTCAAATGTTTTTTTTGGTCAGTAAATGGTCGAAATGAACGAAATTTCAACTTATAAGCAAATAAAGCAAAAAATAACTTGCAAGATAAGCGAATCCGAGTATTATGCACACCAAGACAGGCGCGGGGTGGAGCAGCCTGGTAGCTCGTCGGGCTCATAACCCGAAGGTCGTCGGTTCGAATCCGGCCCCCGCAACCAATACTTTCTTAGTAAGATCAATTCAATTATCCCTATCTATATAACTCGTTTATTTTTTAGTATAAACATAGTGATACCAGAGCGCATTATACCAAAAGCTACATTCTCGTCTTTATCTCATTACCAGTAATGATCTAAACTAGTTAATAATAAATGATAGTAAGACACAATAAGAAAGAAGTACTCTAAATAAGAAGTTAATTTTCTTTTACTTGTGCACGCACTATTTGATATTTAAATTAAAAGGTTAAAGTAACGAATTAAGGGTGTTCACGATTTTTAATTACGTCACTTGTAATAAATGCTTTAATCCCGGCATAAATAGCCTGTGCTATTTGTTGTTGGAATCGATCTGTGCGTAATCTTCGCTCTTCTTGTATATTGCTAATAAAGGCAGTTTCCACTAGTAGTGATGGAATATCTGGTGCACGTAATACAACGAACCCTGCCTGTTCAATACTATTTTTATGCAATTTATTAATTGTTTTAAAGCGATTAAGGATTTCCTTGCCTAATAAAAGGCTATCATTAATAGTTGACGTTTGCATAAGATCCACAATTGTATGGTCGAGATAGCTGTCACCACTAAAGCTAACACCTCCAATTAAATTGGATTCATTTTGTGTCTTTGCTAAATAACTTGCCGCCAAACTCGTCGCGCCTTTTCGTGATAAAGCATAAATAGAAGATCCTTGCGCTGCCCGATTGGTAAATGCATCAGCATGAATTGAAATAAATAAATCTGCATGTAATGCACGTGCTTTAGCTGTTCTAACTTCCAAAGGAATAAATACATCATCATTACGTGTCATATATGCTTTCATTTTTGAATCGCGATTAATTAAACGTTTTAATCGCCAGGATATACTTAAAACTATATCTTTTTCACGCGTCCCATGTTTACCTATAGCACCGGGATCTTCACCACCATGGCCAGGATCTATCATAATCACCCAACGCGTTTTCTTTTGTGATTGCGAATGATGTTTTGTCCTAGATAACTTTTGATCAATATTGAGATCACCATGATTATATTCTTGTAAAAGGGCTAATAATGGATCATCATTGACTGAAGTAGGCTTTGGATAAAGATCAATAACTAAACGATCATTAAACTTAGCCACCGGTTGCAAGGTAAACACTACAGGATCGAGTGGTTGTTTTAAATCAAGCACGACCCTTACCGTTTTTTTATCAAACTGACTCACTCTGATCCCTTTTAAATAAGGATCATTTGGTTTAACCAGCTGACTTGCATGCTTAAGGATCACATTTAGTGTTAAATCGTAAATATCGATAACTAATCTATTGGGTGAAGTGAGCATAGAATGCCGAAAAGTTAAAGCAATGCCAGACTCTAAACTAATACGTGTATAAGTAGATGAAGGCCATATTCGGATAGCAATGATCTCAGATTTATTACCTTGAGCTAAACTCACTGGACTGACATTTAATACCAGGGCTGCGACCATACTTTTTAAAAAGAGTCGCCGTAAGGGATTATGAGTCAGATCAGGCATATTATACCACGTTAAAAATTAGCTAGTTAATTAGATTAGCAATAGGAATCAGATGACAGCAACTCTGCTTTGTTATTATATTACTGAGTAATAACTAACAATATATTAATCCATAAGCACATCATTAAACAATAAATAATAAAAAGTTAATAGTCAGTAACATTTAATCGTTATCTAATATAGTTAATCATACAACCTAATAGAGTTATTATTAACCAAATAAAGCTAATTCATATTATGGTTATCAGAATATATAGAAAAATATGTTTAATTATTCCTCATTATAGTGCTAATAATAATCATTGTGATGTTTTATAAGGAAATAGTACAACCCTCCCCCTCCCTTTATTTCCTTTCTTATAAGAATTAACTATATATCACTATTCGCTTGTGAAATAGTTGAATAACAAAATGTGATATTGCTTATAGATTATTTATTATTAATGAATAAAAATACACAATTATTGAATAACTAATGTGATATAACGATGAACGATAATTTGCGTCAACAGATAGAACAATTTCGTCATGCTGTTCCTTATATCAATGCTCACCGAGGAAAAATATTTGTTATTTCTCTAGAAGGTGAAGCCCTTGTACAAACTAACTTCCATAATATTATTAATGATATTGGTTTATTGCATAGTTTAAATATTAAGCTGGTTATCGTTTATGGTGCGCGTCCACAAATTGAAGCTGATTTAAAAAAGAATGGTATTAATGCTGTGCATCATAAACAACTTCGCGTAACTAATACCCTAACATTCACCCGAATTAAGCAAATTATAGGTATGCTGCAGTTGGATATTACTGCACAATTATCAATGAGTTTAAATAATACGCCATCGCAAGGCGCTCATATTAACGTTGTGAGTGGTAATTTTGTCATTGCGCAACCATTAGGTATAGACGAAGGTATTGATTATGGTCATTCAGGCCAAATACGCCGAATTAATACTGATGCAATCCATCGGCAATTAGAACAACATGCAATCGTACTAATAGGACCAATTGCCGTCTCTGTTACTGGAGAAAACTTTCTTATTAGTGCAGAAGATACTGCGGCTCAACTTGCTATTAAATTACATGCTGAAAAATTAATTGGCTTTTGCTCATTATCCGGTTTATATAATGAAGATCACAAAATTATAACGGAGCTGTTTCCACACGATGTAGAAACATACTGCCAAAATCATTCTATGACAGAGCACTCTTATATTAATATAAATCAATTTTTACAATCAGCGATAAAGGCAAGCCGAGCTGGTGTGCGTCGTTGCCACCTAATTAGCTATAATGACAATGGCGCACTGCTTCAAGAACTCTTTTCACGCCAAGGCATTGGAACACAAATTGTTATGGAAAATACAGAGCAAATTCGCTCAGCAACCATTAATGATATAGGTGGAATTGTTGCGCTTATTCGTCCATTAGAGCAACAAGGCAGTTTAGTTAAACGCTCTCGTAAACAATTAGAAATGGAAATAGATAAATTTACAGTGATTGAACTTGATAATATGATCATTTCCTGTGCTGCACTTTATCCATTTCCAGAAGAAGCGATGGGCGAAATGGCCTGTGTCGCCGTGCATCCTAACTATCGCAATGCCTCACGTGGCGAAATATTATTAAAACACATTATCCAACAAGCAAAACATATGGGACTGACAAAATTATTTGTCTTGACAACACTAAGTATTCATTGGTTTCAAGAGCGTGGATTTATTCCAGTAGAGATCGATGCATTACCGCTAAAGAAGAAAGAACTATATAACTATCAACGAAAAGCTAAAATATTGTGCATGTCTTTATAATAGAGGTATAGAGATATAACAAATTAGATCTATTTGGCCAGCATTTCCGTTATAAAATACACCGAATCAAGTGCAGCTTCACTCCAAGAATGCTAGCCATATCGTTTATTTATCGTTTTTATCTGGATAAGCTTGACCTAATTGCCAATGACGACGGCAAACTGAATGATATTCTGTATCCCCCAAATGAATAGGCGAACCTTGTTTGATAATTTCACCTTGGCTATTTTCTAATAAATTCATAGTCGCTTTTTTACCACACCAACAAACCGTTTTTAATTCACGAAAATTATCTGCTATTTCTAATAAGGTTTTTGAGCCTTCAAACAAATGCCCCGTATAATCTGTTTTTAACCCAAAAAACATCATAGGAACATCACAAGTATCACAAGCATCCGCTAATTTCAATATGACATGCTTTGACAGAAATTGGCTTTCATCAATAAGAATACAATGATAGTGATTTTTTTTGATATCATTAATAACATCATTAATATTATCATCATTTAAAGGATAAGCCTGTTTCTTTAATCCTAATCGAGAAACAATTTCCGTTTCTGAAAATCGCGTATCAACTGACGATTTTAGTAATAATGTTTTCATATTATTACTCTGGTAGTTATGATCGATTTGCAATAACTCCGTTGATTTTCCCGCATTCATTACGGCATAAATGTAATAAATCTTAGCCAATGTTATCTACTCTCTCTTTATACTCTTTTGTGGTACCGGTGCGCCTAACTACCCATATAAATGATTTTCTTATTATCTTCACTGACGGTTTACCTTTAATAATTAACATTAACAATAAATTACCTGTCGATTGTTTGGTAAAATATATCATCGTCTTATTCAAGCTAGTTAACATCATTTCCGGCAGTTTTACCAATAGATCGTTTTATATGGCCATAGAAAGCTTAATACACCAAATGATCATGTACATTATAAAACATGATGAAGCTAAAAAGATAAAATGATTATGGTGCCACACAAAAAAACGCTTATTTATAATGGCTCTGATTGTGTATAAAACGTACCATACTAAAAAAATAGCTCATGCGAGAAATAGATTAAATACGATAAGGTAGATATCCGCAACGTAATAGAATAATAGATAATTAGTATATGTATAAGTAAATAACACGTCCGAATTTAGGATTATTCATATCTAAAATGACAATGTACTATATATAAGTCTATTATCGATACTAATTATATCCTATATAAAATACGTAAAATAAATAAATTAATTTTATATTCAATTTGTTAAATAATAATGAATAACTTATTTACTTAATAAAAAATTATGCTAAGTATATTGATATATAAATGCTTATAAATCATATTAAACAAAAAAATTAAGATTAATGTGCTTTACATTAAATAATAAAAATGAAAAAATTATCACTTGCAATATAACTAATACTAACATATTTTTTATAATGCATTAGTTTATATAAAACAATACAATTTATACAAATAAAATGTTGTATAAATCTATATTTATAAAATATAAATAAACTTATTTTAAGTAACAAATAATAATATAAATAATTATATTTATGTTTACTTATAATATTTGGTTTCTTTAATTTATAAAAAGCCTCTATTATTATTTATATATTATAGATCATTAAAATGAATTTTTATAAAATAAAAATAGGGATTATTACTTATGAAAAAGATGTCAATAGGCATAACACTTATCATTAATATTTTCACTTTAAGTAATTTGTTAAATGTAGCATTCGCAAGAAACCAAACTATTACTATTGGTTATGCTCAAAGTAAAATAAAATATTTTAAAAATATAAAAGGTACACATTTACAATATCACAATGAATTAGCATCGCCACTGGGTTTACTAACCTCATTGACTTATTTATCAGGAAGTGAAAATGATTCTGGTATTATTCATACTGATAAGTCGAATCTTTATTATCATTCCTATAATATCAAAGCAAAATCATACTCATTACAAATAGGCCCCACCTATCGTATGAATTCTATAGCAAGCCTATATACAACCATTGGTATTAATCATATTAAAATAAAAATAAAAAGTGATGAACAGATAGCTGGAATCTTTTACGCCAGTAATTATAGCTCAGAAAAGGAAACTTCATTTGCTTATGGTACAGGAATAATAATTAATCCAATAACACAATTATCATTAAATATTGGTTATGAAGGAACAAGAGCAAAACTTGATGATAATAATATCAATATACATGGTTTCAATTTTGGTATTGGTTATCGTTTTTAATATTAATTTAACGAATCGACCTGATAAGTTTTCAGGTTGATTATATTACAACTAGCCTATATTAATAGGTAATTTAGTTATTATGGCTAAATTCAATTTAAAATGTCACAAATATAAAGATAATACTTAAACATTATTTTTATATTAAATAATATCATTATGCAAAAATAATATCACTTATATAGTATAGATTTTATTTATTTTTATTATTTATTAATAGTCTTACAATTAGATCTATCTAATTCATTTATATTCAAATGGTGCATTCATTATCTTATTTCATAAATTAGTAAGTTACTAATATACTCAATTTTTATTTAATAGACCTTATTATATCATAAAAAAGATAGCACATTACTTTATCAATAGGTATTATTTTTTATCTAATTAATAATATGATCAATTAGCTTTATACTCATTATTTAAATTTTTAGAAAACTATGTATCTAATAAACCATATTAGGATATGTCAGAAAATACCAATATAAATTCTCTTAACAATAATAACATCCTTGATTATTACTGCTTTATTAACTTCTAGCCAGATACTTACGCATTCGATGCGCGATATAGTAAATCATAATAAGTTTAGTAATTTATTTTCAACAGATAGCTTATTTATTAAGCTATATGAAAGTCAATTGTCTATCTTATGTTGCGCAAAAAAACAACAAAAAAGAATAATATATTGTTATTTACATTTTTTACAATATTTAATTCGATTATTTAAAAATTAGTATTTATTATCATATTCACATAACGCAAAGAAAAACTTTGCTAAAAAAATAACTAATGGAACGTGATTATGAAAAAATTTTCTACTGGTATTTTTGTTGTTGGTTGTTTAGCTGCAAGCACAGCAGCATTAGCAGAAAGTCAAACTATTTCTGTCGGATATGCACAAAGTAAACTACAAAGAGTAAACACGCTTAGAGGTATAAACGTTCAATATCGTTATGAAACAAACACACCCTTTGGGGTTTTAACTTCCGCGACTTATCAAAAAGGAAGTAAAGATTATATGCATGCTAATGAAGATGTTTCAGAATCTGCTTATGATCAAAACAAAGCATTTTCAGTACAAGTCGGTCCCGTTTATCGCTTAAACTCTATTGCTAGTATGTATACGACTATTGGTTATAATCATACTAAAGCTACTCAAAAGTATGCGGTATCTGCCAACAGTGGAGCTAAATTTAATACAGACTTTGATACAAATTCAAGAGCATTTGCTTATGGCGCTGGTGTAATTATTAATCCGGTTAGTAACTTATCGGTTAACATAGGTTATGAAGGTTCAAGAGCTTACTTTACTGACTATCGTGCTAAATTAAATGGTTTCAATGTCGGTATGGGTTACCGCTTCTAAATCCATTTATTATTAATCAACCTGAACAATTCAGGTTGATTATGCTCTATCTTATTCCAGTCTCATCAGTTATTATTCTAATAAAACGATATTTTTTTAGCTGAAAGATAACGCCATCATTTTATTTTTTGCATATTACACATCTTATTTTCAGTCAACCCCATCATTATTATTCTGGCTCTATTCTCAAATAAATGTGATTAGCGTCTTACTAGCGAAGTAGCATAATAAAATACATAAATTGAATTTATTTCTTTCATTTGAAGCGAGTAGATAAACCTTTTTTAATTTAATTAATACACAATGTAATATTATCTCGATCAACTATTGATAACGATTATCACTATCGGTTAGAATAGCAATACTTATCTTATATCTTCAGGGATCATCAAAATAATCCAGCCATTACCACGTTTCGTATCATATCTAATATATATTTTAGGGATCTACATATGTATAAATTCACTGTAGCTAAACTTTCAACGATATTGGTCATGCTCTCAGCTAACCTTATATTTACAGCCCATGCCGATGATAATTATCCTACATCAATGCAAACCACAATCACCAGCCCAGCGAAGCGGATCGTTGTTATGGATTTTGGTAGTCTTGATACACTAGATAAATTACAGCAAAGCAAACGCGTTATAGCTTTACCTAAAGGAAATACACCCACCTATCTGAATCAGTATCGCACTGAAAATTATGGTAATACCGGGAGTATGAAAGAGCCGGATTTAAATGTAATCGCTGAGTTAAAACCTGATTTGATTATTATTGGTGGCCGCCAAGCCAAAAGCTTCGATCGACTCAATGCAATTGCACCAACCATGAAATGGGAAATGGACAATGATGACTATTTAACCTATTTCACCAAAAATATTCGTCAGTTAGCGGCATTAGTTGGCGAAAAAGAAGCGGCTGAAACGGCATTAAATGATATTAATAAAAAAATAACAACCTTATATGATAAAACAAGTAAAACAACAATAACTGCAACCGTCCTTATGCATAATGCAGGAAAACTTTTCCCTGTTAACCAAAGTAGTTTTGCTGTCTTGATCCATGATATTTTAGGGGTAAAACGTGCAGATAATACGCCTAAACAACAACCTGTTACCCCAAACAACGAAACCTCTCATTCTCAAATTAAAGCAGTAACGCCACCAAAAACACGCCCAGAAAGTGATATAGGTGATTATTTAATCAAGTATAACCCAGATATTATTTTTGTTATTGACCGCAGTGCTGCCATTAAACAAGGCCCGTTAGACCATGCACTCTTAGAAACAGATAAAATAAAAACAACTAAAGCTTATAAAAATAAAAAAATTGTTATGTTAACACCTGATTTATGGTACTTATCTGGTGCCGGTCTGGAAAGTTTATCAATGCAAATTGATGAAGTTTCAGCAGCATTAAAATAAATGGTATAACTTATTTATATAAAACAGGGAATAATTTTATTCCCTGTTTTATTAATAATATAATGATTCAATCACTCTATTATTGATACTATCTCAGACTGTTCACAATATAATTTGATTCGCTGAACTAATCCGCTAATACGGCGAGTTGGCCGTTTTATTGCCTTCGATAAGATAACGGGATCAGCATAAAGTGTCAGTTTTTGTCGTGCTCGCGTAATTGCCGTATAAACTAGTTCACGACTCAATAATGGCGAGTAGCTGTCTGGCAGTACAAGTAAAGTATGGTTAAATTCAGAGCCTTGTGATTTATGCACCGTCATCGCATAAGCGGTTTCGTGTGATGGTAAACGATTAGGCTGAATTGATTTAAGTGAACCGTCAGATAACTGAAAATAGACCCGTAAATTTCCCTGCTGATCAGATAGAGCAATACCAATATCACCATTAAATAAATTTAACGTATCGTCATTTTGATTGATCATTACAGGACGACCAATATACCATGGGCTATATACGGTGCGTCGAATTAAGCCATTAGCCGAAAGTGCATGTTCAAGATTATCATTTAATCCCGCTACGCCAAAAGCGCCATTGCGTAATGCGCATAATAACCGAAACTGATTAAATAAATTGAGGACAATTTGAGGTGGTGCACTTAATGCTGCAACAAGATATTGCCGATAACCATCAACTGCACATTTAACTAATTTCTGATAGTCGTCAGCACAACACAAATCGTAGCGGGCTAAATCGGTATAAGCTAATTCAAAACACATATTGGCTGCCTGACTATCCCCACAATTTACAGCATGAGCTAATCGTCCTATTCCTGAGTGCTCACCAAATCGATGGCTTTTTCGTAATAAACAAATATTATCACCAAGATGTGTTTCTTCAGATATTGATCCACTTGATAGTGCATAACCTGTCAAAGCACTCAATTGGCTAGCTCGTTGTGAGCTATAACCGCGCTCAGCAAAGTTACAAATATCACCTAACACGGCACCAGACTCAACAGAAGATAACTGATCACGATCGCCTAGTAAAATTAAACGAGCATGTTCAGGTAATGCCGCAACTATTTTAGCCATCATTGGCATATCGACCATTGAAGCCTCATCAACAACAAGGACATCAATAGGCAATCTGTTATTCGAATGATAAATAGGTTGTGCGCGATCAGATCGACAACCTAATAATCGATGCAATGTCATAGCTTCGGAAGGAATCGCACTAAATTCTGCTGGTGTTAAAGATAAATTACTACTTACCCGAGACAAAGATTCTGTTAATCGCGCAGCTGCTTTGCCTGTAGGTGCAGCTAAAGAAATTATCAATGGCTTTTGTTGATTTGTTTTAAGTAACACCGCTAATAAGCGTGCAACTGTTGTTGTTTTACCTGTTCCTGGACCACCTGAAATAACTGCAATACGGCTTGTTACTGCAATAGCTGCAGCAACTTTTTGCCAATCAATTTCTTCACTATTTTCAGGCAATACGTTAGGAAATAAAGGATGTAAAATTGTTTGGAGCTGTTGATCATCCGCACAAGCTAAGCGTGATGGTTTACTAAAAAATTTCGCCAATTGGCCTTCATCTTGCCACATTCGTTGCAAATAGAAACGGTCCTGATCAACAATTAATGGCGTGGTGACTTGTTTGCCATCACTTATATTCGGATTTGCTAACAGTATCTCACGCCAGTCTTGTAATGAATTACACTGGATTTGTTGCCAAATTTTAATAGCTAATTCAGGCTGTCGGCCATTAAATAGGTTATCTTGTGTCATATTAGCTAAAGGTAAACATACATGCCCTTCACCATTTTCTGCACTTAACCAGGCAATAGCTAATAGACAAGCAGGTTCTGTCGGCGCCGCTAATAAACGTGCAAGTTGTACATCAAGTTCTCTTAATACCCCTGCGGTAACTGCATGTTGGAGTAATGTTAGCATGTTAGCCGCTCTCCAGAAAAAAGAAGATCCATACTTTCAATCATGGCCGGTTTGGGATAACAATGGAAAATGCCCTGTCCTGGATAAGCCGGATCCATTCCGCGTAAGAATAAGTAAAATACACCACCAAAATGGCGTTGATATTGATAGTTGGCTAATCTATGCCGTAAATAACGATGTAAAGCAAGCGTATACAATTGGTATTGCAAATCATAACGATGGCTTGCGATCACCTGTTCCATTGCACGTTGATTATAATCACTTGGTTGTTCACCTAACCAATTCGACTTGAAATCAACCAAATAATAGCGATCTTGCCAGCAAAAGACTAAATCAATAAAGCCGGTTAACATACCCTTTACTTGCTGAAAACTAAGAGCAGAACAGGTCGCGGATAGTGGATCATTACGACATATAATCTCATTTAACTCTTGAGCCTGCAAAGGAGACGTAATTGGTAAATAAAACTGCAATTCTGTCAGTCTCTGTTGTGGTGTAATACACGATAATGTAAGCCCTTGATCATTGAGCGGTGCAGTAAAAATAGAGGTTAACCAATCTGTCATCACCGGTAACCAATCCATCTGAAGCCCAAATTGTTGTATTTGCTGAGCCAAAATAGATTGATTGATTGATTCATTAAAATTAATCGATTCCAGCAAATTATGTAAAAATGTCCCTGATGCAGCTCCTTTGGGAAAGGTAAAAGGAGACATGTGGCTATTTGTAGATGGATGAGCTTCCCCCATAGCATCAAGATCAAAATGCGGTAAAAACATTACATTCTCATTAACCGTATGGCTATTATATTTATTATGTTGTTGCAAACCCGAATAACTCGTTACTTGCCAATCACAGCTTAGTCGTCGATTAAAACGTGCAACGGTAAGTTCATCTGAGGCCGTTACTATTGGTTGCCATGGTAAACCCTTTTCTTGTTTTACCGAGCGAAGCCAAACATTATCAGATGTCAATGACATTAAATATGTACGTAAGATCTGATGATCGGCGGCTTGTCCTTGTTGTAATAAATAACCTAATGCACTACGGTGAAAATCACTTTTTCCGGTCTTTTTGCGATTACCATAAAATAATGGGGCAACGCCAATACTACAATGATAAATAGCGCGTGTCACCGCAACATACAATAACCGTAAATCTTCAGCTAGCCTTTCTTGATCAGCTAATTTTAAAGCTTCATCATCACCACTTAAATCTAAAATAGCGTGAAAATCACCACGATCATGATAAAGTGATTGTGTCTGTTGACGAAAATAACCAATAAAAGGAAGACAAACTAAAGGATATTCAAGCCCTTTTGATTTATGAATTGTAATGATCTGAACTAAATGCTGATCGCTTTCTAAACGAAGCTGCTGATTATCAGCCTGATCATTCGGTTGTTCAATTTGTTGAATTAGCCAACGTATTAATGCATGAGGGCTCTCAAGTTGTAAAGAGGCTTCCTGTAATAACTCACCAATATGTAAAATATCAGTAAGACGGCGCTCACCATTGATATCAGCCAGGATCTGCTCTGCTAATTGTCTTTTTAGCAAAACAGTCTGTAACATAGGCAATACACCACGTGTTATCCAACATTGGCGATAAGCGGTAAATTCTATTACCAATGCATCCCAGGCATATTCATCCTGATTAAGATTATAAATTTGTTGTGCATCTAATCCGATCAGCCGGGAAGCAAGTGCACTCCTTAAGCGCCGTTCATTTTCCGGTGTCAGAACAGCATATAACAGCCATAAAATATCTATTGCATCAGAAGTACGAAAAACACTATCACGATTTGATAAATAAACTGATGGAATAGCCAATGCGGTTAACGCATTACGCATGATCATTGCCTCACGTCCCGTTCTAACTAAAATCGCAATATCTCCTGCGGTCACCGGGCGTGAAGAGCCATTCCTCCATAATAGTGCCGTTTGTTGCTGCCCAGCAGATAACCAGTCACTAATTTGTGCGGCACATTGCTGTGCCATATTTTGTTGGTAATCTGTTGGACTGACGCCCTCGCTATCTAGATACCAGTATTGTATTGCTGGCTGAGCCTGTTGATTTATTTCAAAATGCAGGCTGCTATTATTTTCGGCTGCATCGACGGCAAGAAAAGGAATTTGCTCAAAAATAAAAGGTTGTGGAAGTTGGCTAAATAATTGATTAATCGCCGTCACAAGTGCCGGTGCTGAACGCCAATTGGTATCCAACGTATAGTGATCCTTTACTTCTTTGCTTGCATGCATATAGGTAAAAATATCTGCACCACGAAATGCATAAATCGCCTGTTTAGGATCACCGATTAACAGTAATCCTGTGTCAGATCGATTACCATAAATGCGATGGAAGATTTGGTATTGAAGTGGATCTGTATCCTGAAATTCATCAATTAAAGCAACAGGATAACGCTCACCAATTGCCGTTGCTAAATTAGCCGCCTGTGTATCATTTAATGCCCTAGCTAATCTGCTTAACATATCATCATAGCCAAGTAAAGCATGCTTTTGCTTTTCTTGCTCAACTATTTTACGAACTTCTATTAATGCTAGACTACTAATAAGTTCTTTAATTGTAAGAGGTGATTGGTACAATTGATCTATGATGACAAATAGCTCATGTCGTGGAGGCTCGCCAATTTTTGTTTTACTAACCAAATGTGAGTGTCGAAAATAACTTAATGCGTTAATTAAATCATAATTTTCCGTCGGCATTTTGGCCCATTCAGTGACTTGCGATAGCCAATTTGCTAAATTCCGTCTTGAATAACTACGTTTATCAATAGTTGATTGACTAATAACTACTTCAATTTCTTCTTGATGAACTAACCACTGTTGCTTTACAGTCGTGATCCTTTCAATAAGTTGTTGATGATATTGGACAATTAAATTTGCCCCGGCATGCTGATCATAAGAGAAAGAAAGACGTAATTTTGGCAGTTGACCATGTAAGTAAGGTTTAAGCTCATATAATAAATCATCAGGCACCGACCAATATGTCAGCACGATTTTCGCAATCTCTAAAGGTAATGGATAACAATATCTACGCCAAAAGTCGGCAACGGCTTGGCGATGTACCGCTACTTCATCTTGAATAATTGTTTGCTCAAATAAGAGACCTGATTCAAAAGCATTATTCGCTAAGGTTCGTTGGCAAAAACCATGAATAGTATAAATAGCCGCTTCATCAATACGCCTTTCAGCTGCTAACAATAATGCAGCAGCTAAATCTTTGTCGCCAATTTGTAGTAGTAATTGACTTAATAACGGATCGTTGCTATGACCACGGACACAGGCATATCGTAGCTCATGAATATTACGTCTTATTCTATCACGTAATTCATTTGTTGCCGCTTCAGTAAAAGTGACAACTAAAATCTCATCAACAGAGAGGCTACGATGAAACGCAGCCTGCTC
Organism: uncultured Enterobacterales bacterium; assembly: GCA_945288535.1. Lineage (GTDB taxonomy): Bacteria > Pseudomonadota > Gammaproteobacteria > Enterobacterales > CALYQQ01 > CALYQQ01. The sequence continues at coordinate 85,019 of CALYQQ010000012.1, forward strand.
TCCTAAACCTAGCAACAGGCGTAAATAAAGTACTGCCAGTGTAAATGTTTTTCCTGTTCCGGCAGAAGCCTCAATCAAACGCTCACCAAAAAGTGGCAACGATAAAGGATCAAGACGCTGCACGTGTTTCATTATTGACGAACCTCATGTGGAAATTGTTGTTGTAACGTTGATGCATTTTCATAAGTAACCCAACCTGTTGGTAGGCTAATATAATTTGCCTTCTCTGCCTCTTTCCCATTACTACTAACTTGGGAAATAACAGATAAGCCTTGTTGCTGAATGACTGCCTGCTGGTAAAAATTTATGATATCAGATAATTGTAAACGATTAATTTCTTCAATCAGTTTATGACGAGAATCAAACTGATAGTTAGTGCGACTAAAATCACCAACAAATCGGGAAGCTTCTTCTTCTAATGTTTGTGGTTTTTGTTGCAACATGCGAATAGTTCCTTGCTTGTATTCTTTAAACTCAGTGTCATTTAAGGATGTTAGACGTTTATTGGCTTGTTCAAAAAAGGCTTGATAACGCTGATATAAATAGTTGGGTGACTTATCACTACTTTGAATAATGAAACTTAAGCCAGCTTGATTACCGACACTAATAGACGAAGCAAATACCACATACCCAAGTTGTTCCTCAGTGCGCAACTGGAGAAAGAACCAGCTATGAAGTATTTGTTCAAGTAAACGACTACGTGCAACAGAAGCAATACGATCATATCCTGTTGGAATATACATAGCAACTAACGCGCTATCCGTATTTGTTGCTTCTGCCGTTAAATTCGCTTGTATTTTTTTATTGATAATAACATCCTCACCATGCCACCAACTTTTTCCCTGTGGTGCCACAATAGCAACGATGTCATCTGCTAATTTTTTGACACGCTCTTCAGTAAGATTACCCACAATCAACATTTCTGGTTTAGAGGTTGTTAAAATGTGTTGACGATAAAGATTTACTTCATCCAGTGTAATATCCTTAACTAATTGCCGTCTGATATTTCTTTCTGTATAAGGAACATTAGACAATGCATTGATAGGTTGCATCGCAAGTTTAAATGATCGCACTTTTTCTGCACCATCTAATTGATCTAAATAATTACTCTTTGCCTGAGCCAATTGTGATGCTGTTGGTCTAAAGTCACGATATTCTGTTAGTAGTTTTTTTAGTAACTCTGGTAGATGCTGTGTAAAACCATCGGCACTGAAAGCAGCACCATTTGATCCAGATAATGTAAAATTAATTCCAGCTAATGATGCTTGATAATTTAGTTCAGCTAATGCCAAACTTGCAAGATAATCATTTAAGGCAAATAATACTTGATTACGCGCATTCTCATTAGCCAACGGTGAACGCAATGCTAATGTAATATCAGCTTTAGGTTCATCAGCAAAATAGGTACTTGGCATGTACAAAACACGAATTGATGGTTTTTTTACAATCAATAGGGGTTTCTTGGTCGCCATTTTACTATCAATTAATGAAAAATCATTTGGTATATAAGGATTCAACACAGGCAGAGCTAACGTCGGCGCATCTTGTCCAGCTTTCCACCGATCAAGTTGTGTCTGCGATATTTTTTTAACTTGATAAGGTGCATTGACAAAGTAAGCTGTTTTATCATGGGGTTCATTTGGACTAATATACCAAATTCTTGCTACTTCCGGCGTTAATTCACGTAATCTTTGCCGAATAAACTCAGGTTGATAATTATCTGCGACGTAATCGGCATTAAGAACATACTGATAAGGTACAGTCAATAGCGTCGATGCTAAAGAAGAAACATAGCTCATATCCCGGTTAATTGATTGATATTTAAAATCAAGTGACAAAATATCCGCAACTTCATTAAAATACTTAGACGTGATCCCTTGTTTTTCAATTAATCTCAAATAGGAAAATACGGCGTTAACAATCTGTTCTCGTTGCTGTAATCCTTTATCCGTTAATGAAATATAGATTGAAAATGTGCCAGAACATCGGAATGTTGTAGATGAAACATTTACTTCAACACTATCAGCTAGATCTTGCTTTAATAACCAGTCAGCTAGCGTATTTTTGCTACGACTACTAATCATATATCCTAAGTACGTATCAGCTTTACTTCTGAATTCGTCACTATTATTTCTAACATTAAAATCAATACGTAATAATTTTAACGGTTGAACAGGAACATAATGAATAATAACGCCTTGTTCTGCTTTCGTTAGGAGTGGTTGTTTGATATCAGGAACTTTTGCATTATGGTTACTTATACGTCCTAATGTCGTATTAGCTAATTCGGCCAGTTCATTGAGTGGCCGATTACTATATAAAACGGCAACCATAATATTAGAGGAATAATAATTATGATAGAAATGAAGTAATTCATCATGTAATTTACTGGAAGGTTTATCACTTAGTGTTTCTAAATTTCCCCCAAAAAATTTAGCTGCTGGATGATGGGGATTGACAGTTTCACTCTCTATCTGAGCCATACGCATACCATCACGTGCACGAGCCATTGTAAGTTCTGCATTAACCGCATTACGTTCTTTATCTGCATATACTGGATTTAATAGGGGCGCCGCTAGAGCATCAGATAATCTGTCAACGGCTACTGAAAAGGCATTATTATCAACTTCAAGGTAAAACGATGTATTATTAGGGGCTGTACTTGCATTATAGCTACCGGCATTTTTGCTTAAAAACTCTCCCATACCATCAGGCTCAGGATAATGCGTAGATCCCATAAAAACCATATGTTCAAGGTAATGTGCTAGCCCTTGTTGTTTATCTGGATCATCTAAAGAGCCAATCGGTAAAGCAATACCTGCTAACGATTTTGGTGCTGTCGCATCGTATACTAATAAAACTTGCATATCGTTTGCCAATTTAATCACTTGATATTGGCGGACATCCTTTTCATTTTTGTTGATAGGTCCCTCTAATATATGCCAGGACTGTTCTGACCAGGCAGCCGACTGACACAAGAGTAGCATAAATAAAATACTTAATACGCTTTTTATGCCTTTATACATGATTTGCCCCTTTAATATTTTCTAATGATATCCCAATCCCGATGTTCAAATAGTAAATAGTTATCTGGAAATCTATCTCTCCATATTTACGGTATATGACTATTATTTTTTTAGTGACTAATAGATGATGATCTGAAAAATAATTTATTCTTATGCGGATAAAAATACGCCAAGGAAAACATAGTATACGTTATTGATAGCAATGCTCGTCATGACCTATGTATAATGATTTTGCCTTGATTTTACTTTTTATTATAAGGTTAGTTTGTTAGCTAAGGATGCCATCCTAGACAATCTCGTATGTTTAGAAAAAACGCCATATTAATTTAATACGCATCAAAATTTTTAATTTTACCAATTTGTATCATTAGAGTGTATTTAATTTCCTATAATATTAAATATATACTTTATACATACGAATGACATAGATGAAATATTTCTTATCTTATCAGTTAATCTCAGGGGTAATTGCGGGTTTTTGCATATCCCCTTTTCTTTATGCAAGTAATACAGGCAACATTCGATTATTTGGTAATGTGGTATCGGCAACCGATAATCACCTCTATCACAATCATCAGCTCAAATCAACATGTTATGTGAATGGCCTGTATAAGAAACAATACCAGTCAATTAAACAGGGACAGGCAAAAGTGCGTACATGCTCTCCTTCGGTAGCCAAGACAACTGTAACATGGCGTTATAATAACAAAAGTCAGGTTGCTGCTATAACATTTTATTATTATTAATAATTTTATAGTAAGAACACATATAAGCTAATAATTATAATATGGTCGCTCATCTCTGTAATATTACATCATATTACGTTAGTAATAGATAGGATACTTTTATAATCAAGAATGGTATAACGGATTAAAAGATACCTTAATAAACTATTTTATGCCGACGCAATACACATTGGCATTGATAATAAAAGAGAATAGCATTAATCACATACGATTATTAAAAGGATATTGTCCTACGTTTCTTCTATCATCCCATTTAATCAATAATAAAACGAGAATGAATTAGTCAATAACGAGTTGCTGACGCAAAGGTAATAGGTAATATCGAGTTGCCTGAATAATTGCCTCGATTTGCTGATCATTAGGACTGCCTACTACTCGACTCCAATAGGGATCATTCAGTTCACCCACATAATAATGATCACCTAGCAATGTATTGAGTAAATCTTGTTTAGCTTTAGATTGCACTGCACTTCCCATATCAAGATATTGTTCTTCTTTTTGATAGCAACGCGTCAACCATGCCCAACCACTTTGTGGCAACAATAATAAGGGATGACTCATACCAGCCAAATAACCTTCAATTAAATTATTGAGTTCATCATACGCTTGCGCCATTGTTAACGGATAAAAACAAAATTTAGTATTATTTCGTCCATACATACGACTTTGGCCTTCACCACCAGACGCTGCATAAACAAGATGATCCAACCAAAGCATCATAGCATCAGCGACTGTTAATTTAGCCGCACGCCAACGTAATACACCATCTTTTTGTACTTGATGTAATTGCCCATGTAGTCGACATTGGATTAATTGTAATGATATAGGTAAGCTTTCGTTTATCTGTTTTTCCGGTAAAATTTGCTGTGCTAAAACGGTCATATCCTTTAGCTGGTCTGACCAAAATAGTTCGCCAAACGCCCCATAAGGTAATTCACCTGCACCACGTAGACGATGAAATAGTGGTTCTACTGGTTCATTATTAATCAGATAATTTAATAACTGTTCATTAATTTGATAACGTTGTAAATGATTAATAGTAAAAGGTTCCTGAGCCACTAATTCCGTTTCATTATAATTAAAATAAACATTTAGTCGTTGACGAAAAAAATGACGTACAGGATGACGATAAAAACGTCGTAACTCATCAAGTAATAATACATTTATTTCAAGATTAGGTAATGTTACACTAAATTCACTGGCCTCTTTTGGTTGCTTCTTTGCCACAGGTAACCATTCCTTTACATAACTTAATGCATGATGTTGCCCATTCTTGAAATTCTGTGGACTAAACGGCACTCTCGGATAATGTTTAATAAGATGTCTACGTACGTTAGCCGCCGTAGTATCGATATCTTTTAGCTCATCTCCTGGTAATACGTGACTTTGTACAATGTAATCTACTAATTCACTGACCAGAATTGATGGAAAGCATTCGCTATTATCATGTAATGATCGGCCAATATAACTAATATAAAGCTGTTGCTGTGCTGATAAAATGGCCTCGAGAAAAAGATAACGATCATCATCTCGCCGGCTTCGGTCACCTCGTTGTGGCCGTTTTGCTATAAGATCAAACGCAGATGATTGGACAACACGTGGATAAATACCATCATTCATACCAAGTAAACAAACAACATTAAAAGGGATGGAGCGCATCGGCATTAATGTACAAAAATTAATTGATCCAGCTAAAAAACGTTGACTAAATCGCTGATTATCTAAACAGTTTATTAGTTCGTCTCTTACAATTGTTACCGGAATAGTATTAGCGTAACCAGCATGAATCCCTTGTTGCAGCAGATGTTGCCAATGTTGCTCAATTAAAGTAAGCACAGCGTCGGTTTCAGCATTAATCTCAAAGAAGTCATCAACTAATTGTCGACATAAGGGCAGCCATTCAATCAACGTATAATTTTTCTGTAAACGTTTACGCCATATAGATAAATTATGAATTAATTTTGCCAGCTGTCCAGCCAGTTCAGCAATTAAACCATTAGATTGATCAAAAGGTAAAATGCCGTCCCATTGACCACTGTGACTATTCATCGCGTAACCAAGTAACATACGTGTCAAACCAAACCGCCAGGTATGTTGCCCTGTTACCGGTAATGATAACTCTGTTTGCATTTCATCATCTAATCCCCAACGAATACCTGAACCGTCTATCCATTGTCGTAAAACTAATAACCCTTTTTCGTCAATAGAAAAATGAGCCGCTAATGCAGGAACATCCAGTAAACTAGAGATATCTTCTGCGTTGAAACGACTTTTGGGTAGATCAAGTAATGTTAAAAAGGCCTGTATAATAGGGTGAGCATCTTTGGCTCGCCGATCAGAAATAACGAAGGGTAAATAACGTTCAGCTGGTGCGTTAGCAAAAACAGCTTGAATATAGGGCACATAACGATCAATATCCGCAACCATTACAATAATATCACGACATTCCAATTCCGGATGAGAATCAAGTAAGGCAAGTAACCGATCATGTAAAACTTCAACTTCACGTTGTGGGCTGTGACACGAATTAATTTCAATTGAATTATCATCTAATGATAAAATATGCTTTTTTTCACTTGTCAGTAACGTTTCTGCGCTATCACCAATCAGGCTATGATCTTCTAGCTCCAAGATATCTCGTTGAATGCGATGCAATAAACTATCGGCATCAATATCAACAAAAGCATCTATCTCCTCAATATTATCCAGCTGCGTTAAAAGATAGAGATTATCTCGTCCTTGTTTTCCCCAACTTGCAAGTAATGGATTAGTAAGGATCTGTTCGCCTTGACTATTAAACAAATGCTCAACTTGCTCATGTTGGCGAAATAACGTATGTGTTTGTGAAGTTTTTAACACCAAGCGACGACGGGCCTGTAATTGGCTCAAAAATGCATAATCTTGAATATCACCCCAGTAATATCGACAAGGATTAGTAAACATCAAATGGATATCCATATGTTGTCCTAACGCTTGCAAAATATGAATATACATTGGGGGCAATGAAGATATACCACAAATAAAAATACGCTCAGGTAATCCAGAGAAAGGTTCCTTTGCATACAATAATTTATTAACAACTTCCTGATAAATATTTGCACGATGCCACGATGATTGACCACGCAGATGTTGATCTTCTTCTAAAGCACGCCATAAAAATGCTTGCCACTGTTGGCTATCATCTAAGTTATCAATCAAATTACCTTGACGCCACTGTTGTAACCATTCGGGACGATAGACAAGATAATGATCAAAAAGATCTGCAATTCGCCTTGCTAATTGGAAAAGTTTACGATGATCATTGTTATCAGCAAGATAGTTTTGTAATGGCTTAAGAATGGGGTTTGTTAACCTATCTGGTAATATTGACATTAATGTCCATGTCATTGCCGATTTGCTAAATGCACTTTCTTGAGGAATATCTTTTAAAATCTGACAAAAAATTTGCCAAATAAATGTTGCTGGTAAGGGAAAGTCAATATTTGCTGCAATAGAAAAATGCTCAGCCAATTGCATTTGCAACCAGTGTGCCATACCATGGCTTTGAACTAGAATAATCTCTTTAGCAAAAGGCGATGCGAGCGGTTGTTGTTCAATAATCGTTGCAATTAATGTCTTTAGAAGATCTAACTGATTAGAGTGATAAATCCGCAGCATTCACGCTCCCAAATAAAATAAAAATAACAATGTTTGCTGGAAACAATTTATACAATCGATTTGTAATATGTGATATGTAAACGGATATTTCTCTACTTGGTAAATGCTACTCATGAACACTGGCTTTATTATTGCTAGATAACCTGGCTGGCCGCTCTTTTATGATCTTACTATATAGAAGTAATCTGCTAAAAAGTAGCAACAGTTAAACTAAATACGCTAGGTTTATTATCATACTCTGAACTATCAATTAGTTGAATACCCTAATTGGGATTAATTAAAACAAGCATAACTTACACGCTATTTATGAATAATCAATACACTATTCTATAAAGACAGCCGTGTAAATTCGTTAGCCTATTTTAATAAAATTATCTATATCAAGGAGATCATCAATGAGTAAGTTATTTACCCCTATCACATTAGGACATCTGCAATTACCTAACCGAATTATTATTCCTCCCATGTGTCAGTACTCCGCTGAAAATGGTAAACCTACCGCCTGGCATACTGTACATTACGGTAATTTTGCTTTATCAGGTGTAGGAATGTGTATTATTGAGGCAACAGCTGTTGAAGCCATTGGTCGTATCTCTCCCTATGATTTAGGTTTATGGGATGATGAAACTGAACAGGCGATGACGACACTCATACAGTCAATCAAACAAGTACAACCGTCCACCCCACTAGCTATTCAGCTAGCCCATGCTGGACGTAAATCATCCACCCCCAAACCTTGGCAAGGCAGTGGATATATTACCCCACAACAAGGGGGGTGGCCAATTATCGCACCAAGTGCCTTGCCTTTTTTTGAAGGTGATACAGCACCAGAAGCAATGTCTTCTCAAATGATTGAACGGGTGATCACTTCCTTTGTTCAAGCAGCACAACGTGCAGTACGTATCGGTGTCGACGCAATAGAATTACATGCGGCGCATGGTTATTTATTACATGAATTTTTATCACCCCTAACAAATCACCGTACAGATCAATACGGTGGCTCACTTGAAAATCGCATGCGTCTTGTATTAGAGGTTTTTAAAGCTATGCGTCAAGCGGTACCACAACTTACATTGGGTATCCGCATTTCTGCGACAGATTGGATTGAGGGTGGCTGGGATATTGAACAATCTGTATGCTTAGCAAAACAACTACAATCATTAACCTGTGATTTCATTCATGTTTCTTCAGGTGGTTTAGTCCCACAGGCAACTATTCCTGTCGGTCCAAATTATCAAGTCAGTTTTGCTGAACGGATAAAAGCTGAAACAGCTATTCCTACCATCACTGTTGGTATGATCACCGATTTTATGCAAGCTGAAGCTATTATCCATACAAAACAAGCTGACATGGTTGCCGTGGGGAGAATGATGATGTATAACCCTCGCTGGCCTTGGCAAGCGGCTGTAGCCTTAGGCGAAAAGCTTAGTATACCAAGACAATTACGATTTTTACCCCCAGGCCAATATGCTGAACACTTTAACGCTTAAGGTGCTTTTATTTAAACGTCGTGAGTAAAAAAATTTTTTATTAAAAGTGTGGGCAAATTATCAAAAATGATCATTTGCCCATTTTGTATTTTGACAATATTCATCTCTTTAATCCACACTATTTTTATAGGCTAGGTTCTATTCATTACCTGCAATAGTGATATATCGAAATAGCTTTTCTTATAATAATATTTAATCGTTGTGAACTTCGTACATAAGGAAAATACGATGAAAAAATTTTTTATTATTTTTATGCTATTAATGAATAATGCATTGGCAAATAGTGGCGTAATAACACAAGAACCATCACCAATTAAAGATGTTCGCACTTTACCCACAGAATATTATCTCACTATAGATGAAGCTCCCGATAGCTTATTAATTTTGCCCCCCCCTCCCGCTTTTAACAGTCTGGACTTTTTACGTGATAAAGCAATCTATGATGAAGGTAAATCATTACGTAATACACCACGTGGAGAACAGGCTTTCAAAGATGGTGATGCTACTAAAGAGAGTGTTATGCGGAATTTTTCAAAGGCTTTTGGTTATCCAATAAGCAAAGATGGGACACCAGAAATCTATACCCTATTAACAACGATGAAAGAAGATGCTGGGGATCTCGCAACCCGTAGCGCCAAAAAATATTACAATCGTATCCGTCCATTTTCTTTTTTTAAAGAAGCAACATGCCGCCCTGGTGATGAAGCTACTTTATCCACAAACGGTTCGTATCCATCCGGGCATACAGCAATCGGTTGGGCCAGCGCACTGATCCTAGCTGAAATTAATCCAAAGCGCCAAAATGAGCTATTTAAAAGAGGAATGGAATTAGGACAAAGCCGTGTAATCTGTGGCTATCATTGGCAAAGTGATATTGATGCTGCACGCGTTATGGCTTCTGCTGTTGTTATTACATTGCATAATAAACCCACCTTTATGGCACAATTACAAAAAGCAAAAGAAGAATTTAATGCTTTGCCTATAGCGCAAAAACCATAATGTTGGTTACAGCACCGTTAGAAATGATGCTATTAATTTGATAAAAAATAATCATATAACTACTTTAACAAAATATAATCAACATATTGTTAATTTTCTTGTTTATGTAATAAAGTAGTTGTTATGTGAAAAAATAATTGTTTTGAGGATAATTATATGTGCAAGGATGTTAACCGAAATCCTTACTATTCTTTAGCACGGTCACACCATACTCCAACAGGCTTTCAAAATACAGAAACTTTTACACTTCCTAAGAAAAATGTTTTGAAATGGCTATTCTTGCGCATCATTAAAAGATTACCAAAAGCCCCATTAAATGGCTATAAAGCATTTAAACAACAATGGTGGCAACGTGCTGATTTTTCTAGTGCAAATGATGATGCAATCTGGTGGCTTGGTCATGCAACAACACTTATTCGACTAAATGGTCTAATAATCATCACAGATCCTATGTTTTCAAAATATGCCTCGCCTTTGCAATTTTTTGGTACTAAACGTAAAATGCCACCGCCGACAACCATTGCCAATTTACCACAAATTGATGTCATTGCTATTTCTCATAATCATTATGATCATCTTGATTATCACTCTATTCGGCAATTAAAAAAGCATTTTCCTCATGCAACCTTGTTAGTTCCATTGGGCTTAAAACAATGTATGCAGAAATGGGGTATATCCCATGTTATCGAAATGGATTGGTGGCAACAGCAAACCATAGGATCAGTCGTCTTCACATGCACACCTGCACGCCACTGGAGTCAACGTACACTATTCGATCGTTATAAAAGTCTTTGGTGTAGCTGGTTATTTCAATCTAATAATAAAAATGTCTTCTTTATGGGGGATAGTGGTTATACACCGGTAATGAGAGAAATAAAAAATCGTTATGGTGCTATGAATGTAGCAGCATTAGCTATTGGTGCTTATGCGCCACGATGGATGATGAAAAGTCAACATATAGATCCAGACGAAGCCGTTAAATTATTCCAAGATCTTGAATGTAAACAAGCTATTGCTATTCACTGGGGAACATTTGAAATGGCCGATGAACGGTTAGATGAGCCTCCTCTTCATCTTGAACATGCTTTGCAAAAAGCTGCTATACCTCAACAGCGATTTTTAATTAATCCCATTGGGGGAAAATTGAATTTCTAGCTTTTTAAAAATAAAAAAGCTTATGGTAAACAACACGATTGAATTATTTTAGTTAAAATTAAACTACGATAACATTATTTATATAGAATTAGAGTATGATTGATGAATAAATAATACTTCTTATTAAAATTACCTATAATATCTTTAATATAATTATTCTTTAACGAGAAGAAAAGATAATTTATAACAATATGTTTTTATGAACCTATTATAAATGTTAATTTCTTATTTAATTAAAAAAATTATCTTATTGTTTTATAAATAAAAAAGTAGTAATTATAAATTTAATAAAATTAAATAAATTATATTTTAACCTAGAAAATAATCATTTTTATTGATAATACATAAACAATATTCATACAATTTAATTAATAAATAATGATACTAAAGCAAGAAAAAAAATTAGTTTAATTATACTGTTTTAGTAGATACTTATTTTTATGATTTATTATTAATTATATTTGATAAGTAATTTATTATTTAATCATTAAAAAAATAATGCATTATCAAATAAATTTAACATTAAGAAATTAAACATTTTTTAATCCATAAATTGATATATTAATAGGTAATGTTTATATAATCTATATAATTTAAACTTATATTGATGTATAAATAGATAATACTATTTCTAAGTATAATCGTTATTAGAATACTTAAGAAAAGAAATAAATGATAATTAACAACTGAGGATAAAGGCATGACAATTAAAGTACTTGGTTATGGGGTACAACAGGCAAAAACAAAATTAGCGCCTTTGCATTTCGAGCGTCGGGAACTGCGTCATGACGATGTTGAAATTGATATTCTTTATTGTGGCGTTTGTCATTCCGATCTCCATCATGTAGAAGATGATTGGGGTAGCAATCATTATCCTTTAGTTCCAGGACATGAGATCATTGGTAAAGTGACTCGCATTGGTACGCATGTGACCTCATTTAAAGTCGATGATCTTGTTGGTGTCGGTTGTATGGTTGATTCTTGCCAACACTGTCATCCATGTCAACATGGCTTGGAACAATATTGTGAAGAAGGTTTGACATTAACTTATAACAGCATTGATCGCCATGATCATATGTTAACATTTGGTGGTTATTCTGAAAAAATTATCGTTTCTGATAAATTTGTTTTAAAAATTCCAAAAGGCATGCCATTGCAAAGTGCAGCGCCTTTGTTGTGTGCAGGTATTACTACTTGGTCTCCATTGGTACATTGGAATGTAGGTAAAAAAAGCCGTGTAGCTGTTGTAGGTTTAGGTGGTTTAGGCCACATGGCAATTAAATTAGCAAAAGGTTTAGGAGCTGAAGTTACACTCTTTACCCGCTCGCCAGGCAAGGAACAAGATGCTCTTCGTTTAGGCGCAAAACATGTTGTATTATCGACTCACGAAGATCAGATGAATGCAGTTAAAGGTAAATTTGATTTAATTATCGATACAGTACCTAATATTCATGATATTAATCCTTATATATCAACATTATCTTTGGATGGTACATTAGTTTTAGTCGGTTATTTAGGAAAGCTAGATCCTTTCTTAAACACAACGCCTTTAATTATGGGGCGTAAATCCGTTGCAGGCTCTGTCATTGGTGGAATCAAGGAAACGCAAGAAATGTTAAATTTCTGTGCTGAACATAATATTACTTCAGATATTGAACTTATCGATATTCAATATATTAATGAAGCATACCAACGTATGAAGAAAAGCGATGTTAAATATCGTTTTGTCATTGATATGCAGTCCTTAAAAAAGGATGCATAACGCTAGTAAGATATCAATAATCCTTGCTAAATGATATAAACATGCATTATCAGCTACCCTGGTAGTTAATTCTTTATTAATTTATTTTTGTCGACCACCAGGGTAAATTTTATTATGAGCATATCACTCATTATTTATAGCTATAGTGTTCATGACACGGTTATTTCTATAAATTTATCGCATATAAAATTTTTTGATATTGATATTGATATT
>CALYQQ010000013.1 GCA_945288535.1 uncultured Enterobacterales bacterium
TTGTAATATTATAACTTACCTACGTAACTTTTCTTTTATATTCATCTTATATTATAAAAAATAAAAGTGTATTATTTATTAATAACAATTATTGTTTTATTAAATTAATAATAAGATTAAAATAGTATAAGTCATTATTGTATTATTACGCATATATATTTAATATAAAGTAATATTAACAGTCAAAGAAAATTTTAATTTTAACATTAATATCATAGGATGAAATAAAGTGCAATAATAAAATTGTTGACTATTATTAAAGAAACAGTTTTATATCATTTACTGTATTGCATATTTAGCTGAAAAATATCATAACATTATCAAATAAATTTTCATTAATTTTAGTTAGTTATAAATAATATGTTTCTATATTGAGAATTAGACATATTAGTGTAAGTTTATCTATTCAATAAAAAGCATTATTATTTATATAATTTTCAGATACAGATATTTTAAGCTAAAATAATCGATAATTATAAAATAAATACCGATCTAAAATAGACCTAGATCGGTATTTATTGGTTATTTATTGTCAGAGTTCAATGTGAATTTGGCAAATTACGTAAGGCGTCAATACGTTTATCTAAAGGAGGATGGGATAAAAATAGTTCACCAAATCGACTTTTAGCACCATTAATACAAAATGCTTGTATATTTGTAGATTCCTCAGGTTCATAGCTTAATTTTAATTTTTGTAATGCAGCAATCATTTTATAACGACCAACCAAATTAGCTGAACCGGCATCAGCTCTGAATTCCCTATAACGGGAAAACCACATAGTAATAATACTCGCTAATACACCGAAAACCATTTCTAATATAAAAGATAATATATAGTAGATACCTGAATTTGTGCTATCACTACGATCACTAGATAATGCTCTATTAATGACTTGTGCAATAAGGCGAGATAGAAAAATGACAAAAGTATTAACAACGCCTTGAAGTAAAGTCATTGTTACCATATCGCCGTTCGATATATGACTAATTTCATGTGCAAGTACGGCTTCTGCTTCATCCCTACTCATATTTTCTAATAAACTAGAACTTACGGCAACTAATGATGAATTGCGGTTTGCACCTGTAGCAAATGCGTTAATATCAGCAGCATAATAGATTGCTACGTCTGGCATACCGATACCAGATTGTTTTGCCAATTTAGAAACAGTATCAATAAGCCATTGTTCAGTTTCATTGCGTGGCTGTTCAATTACCTCACCATTGATTGAACGTAATGCCATTGTTTTTGATAACATTAGGGAAATTAACGAACCAGTAAAGCCAAAGACCGCTGCAAATATCAATAACCCCATAGCACTTGCACGATCAACACCTGTAATACTTAATATAATACTGAAGACGGCAAGTACCGCTAAATTAGTAATCAAAAATAATATTACGCGCATAATTTACAACACCTCATTTTGCTAATCGATAACGACAGACGGTGAAGATGTTGCCTCTTCACCGTACTTCGTATTAAAAAGATAATACCATCAGTATTATTACGTTTTTTGTAATCCAATCAGCTCTAATAAAATTTTTACTGTTTCCTCCATCCATGGATCAGGCAATTGATAATCTTTTGGTAACTCATCTAATGATTTGAGTTTCTTTTTACCTAAACGTGTCATTCGCTCATTTAGGCGTTTTAATGCTAATTTTTCATTTTCATCCGATTCTTGCTTACGTTTTACATAATTAAGAGATAGTACTTTTCGTTTTTTCTGTTCAATAAAAAAATTAATATCTTCTTGAATAGCATGAAATTCAGGGTCATTTGCAATACGAGCTTGGTGATGTTCAATTAATATTGGTAAGACTTTTGATATATCACCTAATTTTTTATAATTAGCAGCAGAAATACTATCCCAAGGTAACGGATTATGTTCATACTTTTCGCCAAGCTCCATAAAGCTTTTTATAGAAGACATCTTAATATCTGGTTCTACACCCTTTAATTGTGTACTACCCCCATTAATTCGGTAAAATTTTTCATTGGTATACAGTAAAGATCCAAACTCTTGCCATTCAGGGTGTAATAACCAATCAAACTGACGTTGCAAAGATGTTGCACTTTGTACAGTGCCTTTGCCAAAGGTTGTTTCACCAATAATAATTGCCCGACCATAGTCTTGCATAGCTGCAGCAAAAATTTCTGATGCAGATGCACTAAGCCGATCAACTAATACCACCATGGGGCCAAGATAAGTGACATTACTATTATTTGTTGTTTCAGGTGTCTTGCCATTACTTAATACATTGACTGTTTTGTCATCGCTTAGTTTAACTTGAACAATAGGTCCTTGTGGGGCAAAAATACCAGATAATCTTATTACTTCAGCTAATTCACCACCACCATTTGAACGTAAATCAACAATAACACCAGAAACATTATCTTTAGGCAACTGCTGCACTAACGCAAGAAGATCATTGGATACCCCTTGATAAAAACTAGGAATTGTTATCACAGCAATTTTTTGGGTACCTACTGTTTTAATATTTTTCTTCGCTTTACTATCTTCCAGTTTAATAATATCACGTGTTATAGTGACTATTTTGGTTTTTGTTCCCTTTCCTGCTGGTAAAATTTCCAATCGAACTTTAGTTCCTCTTGGACCTTTAATTAACGCGACAACATCATTAAGTTCCCAGCCAATAACATCAACTATAGCCTTATTACCTTCTGCTACCCCAATAATTTGGTCACCAACATTTAATTGTTTACTTCTTGCTGCAGGACCACCAGGAATTAGTGCGTTAATCTGAATATTATCAGCTGTAGCTTGCAAAGTTGCACCTATCCCACTAAAAGATAAACGCATAGCCACATTAAAGTCTTCAGTATATTTAGGCGACAAGTAACTGGTATGTGGATCAAGCTCTTGTGTGAAGGCATTCATAAACGTTTGAAATACATCTTCACTTTTAGTTTTACGTAACCGCAATAAACGTGATTCATAACGTTTTATTAGCATTGATTTAATTTGTTTAGGATCTTTATTAGCTAATTTTAAGTTTAATGCGTCAAATTTTATCCGTTTTTGCCAAAGAATATTTAACTCATCACGATTTTGGGGCCATGGTGCTTTGCTACGATCTACTTCAATATAGCTGTCATCATCGAAAGTTAATGATTCATTATTCTTTAATAAAGATAATGCGTACTCATAACGTTCAATATGTTTTTTTAGCATTGCGTTATACATTATATATACTGAATTGAGCAAACCAGTCTTTAGTTCATCATCTAAACTATTTTGATAACGCGCAAAAGACGTTATATCTTGAGCAGTAAAAATATCACGACGATAATCCAATAAATCAAGATAACGGTTAAATATTCTCTGCGATAACGCATTATCAAGTTCAAAATGAATGAAATGAGAGGATAGTAAACGATTAACAATACGTTTGCTTACTGTAGCATGTTGTGCTTCCTGAGTTAAAACAGGTATTGACGCACGATTATTAGCATAACTACTATAACTAATTAAATTAACGACAAATAAAACCGTTACACCAAAAAGCCTGACAAGTTTATTCATGCTGAAGAAAAACTCCGGAATTATAATTGAATATGTTCTGCACGAACAAGCATTGCCATTCCTGACGCAAGCTGTACACGAGCACCATCCTTAACAATTTCAAGAATAGTCGCTTCTATTGCTTTTTGCCCCGCTTTTACACGAACATATTGACCAACTTTCAAGTTGGCAATTTCACTTTTAGAAATTGGGTTGCTGTTAATATGCGATTTTTTAAAACTCTTCTTCGCTTTAGTACCAGATGATGGTGATTTTTTTGATTCGACCATAACAGGCTTCTTCGCTGTTCTTTTCTTTTGTTCAATTGTCTTATGTGGCACCTTTGACGCTTCATTGGCTTTATGTACCTTTTTCTGCTCTAATTTTTGCAATTGAATTCTTGCTTTTGCTTCTTCCAATTGTTTACGCGCATATTCAACATGTTGCTCGTCTAGTATACCACAAGGATTCCCATCAAGATCAACACGTTGTGTTCCTGCTTTAATACCATAGAGATATCGCCAGCTTGTAGTATAGAGACGTAATGCTGTTCTGAGTTGAGTTTTACTTATACAACTGTTCTCTCCAAGGCGATTCACTATATCCTGAAAAATCCCTATTTTTAGGGGTTTCGCTTCACCTTCAGCAAGAAAGCAACGAGGGAACTCTTTCGCTAAATATACAATTACTTCTTTACTATTATTCAGTTTAGGTTGTTTTTCCATGAAATATCCTAACAAACAACAAATTAGCTAATTATTAGCAGCCAGTATCATTAATAAGTAGTTTAATAAAATTAATAAAAATATAGTAGTATTAATTAAGCTTAAAAATATATTTTAAAAAACTATTTTTAAAATATATTTTATCATTAATTAAACTTTATGGTAAAACAGTACATTAGTATATAGTAATGTTATTTTACCGTCCTCGTCATTTTTAATGCTATTCTATATGAAAAATCCCCATAACTCTATCTTACCAAAATAGTCACTATTTGTTTAATCTAATGTTTAGCATTCATAAGATAATATTATTAATATATTACACTTTATATATTTTATTTTTATTTAAATTAAATATGACATAATAAAATTTATCCACCGCAATATTTTACTATAAAACCTTTCACTTCAAGTATCTGTTTTAACTCTGATCTTTTATCTCCTTGGATTTCAATACAACCTTCTTTTATGGCACCACCACAACCGCACTTTTTCTTTAGTTCTGCAGCAAGTAGTTTTAATGTCTTATCATCCAAATCTAAACCGGCAATGACACATACGCTTTTCCCTTTTCTGCCACTTTTTTGATGCTGAATACGAATAATACCATCACTTTTTGTTCTTGGCGTAACAGATTTTTCCTTTTCAATAATGATCTTACCGACATCAGTTGAATAAACTAATGGATTATCATTTTGCTTAAACATTGCCTTTATATCTCACTTAATTGATTTATTATATTTGCTAGAACAGCTTTAGGATCAAATGCTGTTGTAATAGGCCGCCCTATGACAAGAAAATCTGCACCATTTGCTATAGCTTGTTTTGGTAACATAACCCGTTTTTGATCATCTGCTTTCGCTTCTTCTAATCGAATTCCTGGTGTAACTAACTGGAAATTAGCGCCAAACCGTTGTTTGAATAATTTTGCTTCATGGGCTGAACAGACAACACCATCTAAACCTGCATTTTTCGTTAAACTTGCTAATGTTTCTGCATATGCTATTAGTGATAACGATAAACCTAAATCTTTTAAATCCTTTTGTTCTATACTGGTTAAAACAGTGACAGCAATTAATTTTGGTGCATTTTTTCCATAAGATAATAGTGCATTTTTAGCGGCTTCCATCATACGATAACCACCTGATGCATGGACATTAACCATCCAAACACCTAAATCAGCGGCAGCTGAAACTGCTTTTGCTACTGTATTGGGTATATCATGAAATTTTAAATCTAAAAAAATATCAAACCCTTTTTGCTGCAAATGCGTGATAAAAGCTGGACCAAAACGCGTAAACATTTCTTTACCGATTTTTAATCGACAATCTTGAGGTGTTAATTGATCAATTAAAGCAAGTGCTTGATCTTTGTTATCATAATCAAGTGCAATAATAATGGGTGAACTAGACATTAAATTTCTCAATAAGATTGAATAATAAAGTTAATTATTAACATAGACTAACACACTGATAGTTAAATGAAAATTAATAAGCTATCTCAATATAGATAAAAGTTGTATCAATGTTAATTACGTTATTATTTTAACCAATTATCTGACAATGTTACATTAGAAGATTATTGTTAAATAATCAGTTAATTACTACCTTCAACCCCTCGTATCAGCTTTATCGTAGCCCAGGATCGACAAGACGGACATAACCAATAGAGTGAATGCGATGTAAAACCACATTTTTCACAACGATATCTTGGTTTAATTTTAATTTGTTTTTCAACGATATCTCTTAGTAAAATTAGGCTTTCTTTAGCGCGTCCGTTTTCAGCTTCAGCTAAATGATAATTAATTAACCGATGAAATAGTGGCATGGAGGGGTGACGCTGTAATTGACGATTAACAAATAATTGAGCTGTCTCATTACCCTCATATTTTTCTAACATATCGGCCATCATTAATTCGGCAACTGAACAATCACAGGTTGAAAGACATGTTTTTAAAAATGCCATCCATTCATCACTTTTATTTAACCGTTGAAAACAATCACGTAATATAATAAGTGCTTCACTTATAAAATCTTTATCTTGTTCAAGAACATATTTTAAGACGGTAATTGCTTGTTTATCTTTATGTCGAGCAATCCAAATTCGCCCAAGGATAATGGATGCTCGAGCACAATGTGGATCGACATTTAGTGCTTTTTTTAATATAGGTTCTGCTTTATCCAGATCATCAACTCCCATACTTTGCAATGCTAGCTCACAATAATATTGACTGATATATTGCTTAAATTCTTTTTTGCCTAATTTAACTAGTCTTTCTGCTATATCAATGGCTTTGGACCAATCACTAGTGGATTGATAAATCATTAATAATTGTTGTAATGCATTGAGCTGAAAATCATCTTCATTTAATAATTGATTAAACATCTCTTCAGCGCGATCATACAAACCTGCCGCAAGGTAATCACGTCCCAACTCCTGAATAGCCAATAATCGTTGATCGAAAGAAAATGAAGTGCTTTCCATTAATGACTGATGAACGCGAATAGCCTTATCAACTTCTCCCCGGGATCGAAATAAATTTCCTAGTGTGATATGAGCTTCGAAAGTACCACTATCTTCTTTCAACATATCAACAAAGTGATTTACAGCTTTATCTTGCTGATTAGAAAGAAGAAAATCAAGGCCATCAACATATTCTCTAGATATTTTGTAAGCTTCTTGTTGTTTATTTTGCAAAACACTACGCTGTCCCATATACCAACCATACGCGGCAGCAATAGGTAATAAAAGAAACAACAATTCAAGCATAACTAAATTAGCCTTTAATAACTTCAGATGAAGAAGCTGCTTTTGTAATGGCCATTGTTTCGTTTTTCACTTGGATTTTATTTTGCTGTTCTTTAAGTTTTTTTAATTTATTTTCACTATGACGTAATCTAAAGCGTAAGCGCATATAAAACAATCCGGTTAATAACCATCCAATAACTAGCCCTAAACCAAATAGCACAGCTAGCAATGTAGGTAATGAGTATGTTCCTTTTGCTATAAGGAAATTAAACTCAACAAGTTGAGAGTTTTGCATACCTAATGTAACCGAGATGATCACAATTATAAGTAGAAATATAAGACTTAAAATAGACTTCACAATGCTACCTTATGTTGATGATGTTTAACATATATACCGTCTGACGATACTCGCTTAGTAAAAAGCACTATATGTAATGCTATTAGATACAGTACACTTTGATTTTAATAGCATTTGATTATGAGCATAAAATAGGTGTTAACGGGCCACTCTCTCATAATAAAACTATTCGCATTGCCTCATAACGCTCGATTTTATTTATTATCACAACAATTTTTGTAATTAATTATAAAATAAGCAACTATCATTAGCATAGATGTTTATAACACTATAATAGTGTGTTTACCATAGAAAGATAATCATAACATCACCGTCACCATTAATTCCCAATGAAATATGAATAAAATAGTCTTATTATGGAAAAACATACTATGTTTTGTAAGATGTTAGCTTACCTTTTGATTATTCAGTCTTGCTGTTAGATTATCATAGCAGAATGTCTCTTAATTTAATCTAACTTATTTAAGTAAAATTGACCTATACCATATTAGCATTGGCAAAAATTTAAGTTCAAATTTCTTTCACGTAACGTCATTATCTTAATTAATTTATAAAATGATTAAGTCATGTCATATTTAAACACATAGCAGATGTCATTTCGAGTAAGTACAACTAACAAAATATTATGTTATAGTATGATGGCCTTATTATGGAATTAGGTTATTAAAACATCCTCTATATGCCAAGCAAATATAATTAGGTGTCAAACTGGAGTTAATTATGCAACTAAAAAAGGTAGCTCAAGCTAAGCTACCAACCCCTTGGGGTGAATTTATTATGGTTGGATTCGAAGAGTTAAAAACGGGTCGAGATCATTTAGCCTTAGTTTTTGGTGATATATCCGGCAATGAACCCGTATTAACGCGTATACATTCAGAATGTCTAACCGGAGATGCTTTATTTAGTTTAAGATGTGATTGTGGTTTTCAATTAGAAGCATCACTAAAAAAAATTACTTCAACGGGAAGAGGTGTCCTACTTTATCACCGGCAAGAAGGACGAAATATAGGGTTACTAAATAAAATACGTGCCTACGCTTTACAAGATCTTGGCGCCGATACAGTAGAAGCAAATCATCAATTAGGATTTGCTGCTGATGAACGGGATTTTACATTATGTGCAGATATGCTCCAGCTATTAAATATAACTTCAATAAAATTATTAACAAATAATCCTAAAAAAATAGATGTATTATCAGCAACAGGCATTAATATTGTTGAACGCATTCCTCTAGAAGTTGGTCGAAACTCGAATAACGAAAATTATCTAAATACTAAAGCTATAAAGATGGGACATTTATTGCAAAAGAAACACTGATTTATAGCCGCATCATGCGGCTATAAATCAAGCTTATCGTGTGATATTACTTTTCTTGGTTTATACCGTTATTTATAATATAAACACCTTTATGCTAGTTAATGCTAGGCGTATAACAGATTTAATATATATTGACATAGCTGTTTACGTAAATAATGATTAAGCGTGAATTTTATTATCTAACGGGTAGTTTAATATTTTTAAACATCGCATCTATTTCTTCATTAGAATGCGCCATTATCGCCTTTTCAACGACGGAGGGTGTTAAATGGGGCGCAAAACGTTGTATAAAATCAAACATATAACCACGTAAAAAGGTACTTTTACAAAATCCAATCTTAGTTGTACTATGGGCAAAAATATGGCTGGCATTAATAACGACAAGATCTTGATCTTCATTATCATTTATCGCCATACTAGCCAACACACCAATACCTAATCCTAATTTTACGTAGGTTTTAATAACATCAGTATCTGTCGCTGTAAGCACAATCTTAGGAACAATACCTGCTCTACTAAATGCTATATCTAATTCAGAACGGCCAGTAAATCCAAACGTATACGTAACAATTGGATAATTGCCAATATCTTCGATAGTAATTTTCTTCTTAGCTGCTAATGGGTGTTCACGTCTTACGACAACTGCGCGATTCCAATGATAACATGGTAGCAAAACCATATCTTCATATAGATGAAAAGCCTCTGTTGCAATAGCAAAATCTGCATCGCCTCTGGCAACAATTTCAGCAATATTAGCAGGCGAACCTTGGTGCATGTTTAAAGAAACCCGAGGATATCGCTCCATAAATGATTTTATAACATCTGGTAAAGCATATCTGGCCTGAGTATGTGTCGTTGCAATACTTAAGGTTCCTTTTTCTGGATTCGTATATTCACCCGCAACAGATTTAATTGCATCCACTTTTGATAAAATTTCAGAGGCAATTCTGACAACTTCCTGTCCAGCGACCGTAACTTGTGTAAAATGTTTACCACTACGTGCAAAAATTTGAATACCGAGTTCATCTTCAAGCATACGGATCTGCTTACTGATTCCTGGTTGTGAAGTGTATAAGCCTTCAGCCGTTGACGACACATTTAAATTATGATTGACAACTTCAACGATATAACGGAGCTGTTGTAATTTCATGTAATTATCATCCTGACTCTGATAACTAAAATGGTACTTATAAAATACTGATTTTTATTACTAATAAAATAAAAAATAGCAATAAATAAAAATGTTAAGTATCAAAATATTTTATTTTTAAGTACCTATTTCCGTTTTGTTCAGTGCTATGTCTACACCTATTATAATCACGATTAATATCATTCTTATTTTACGCTCTATTGCTAATTAAGAATGCCTACTTGCTCGCATAATATAACATAATTTACTTATTAACTAATATCAGCTAATAACACTATATTATTCATAAAGTTGCATGTAAGCCTCCTTCTCTTGATAAATTAGATCATTTTTACTAATAAAACGCTTACTTTTTAGCTTCATGCCATTTACCATCTTGATAAAATACGGTCCAATTTGATGGCTTTCCATTTTTTTCAGAAGAAATATATTGCTGCTTACTTTTCCGACTAAATCGCACAATGGCAGGATTACCTTCATTATCTGCTACAGGACCCTCAGCTAAATATTTAAATTTTTCTGGTAATCTATCTTTAAAACGTCTTAATTCTGCTACGGTAGGCGCTCTAGTTTCTCTTGATTTAGGAAACGTATTAGCCGCCAAAAATATGCCTGCAGCACCATCACGTAATACAAAATAAGCATCCGATTTTTCACAATGTAATTCTGGAAGATGTATTGGATCTTCTTTGGGTGGTGCTATTTCTCCACTACGCAAAATCTTACGTGTATTTTTACAATCAGGATTAGTGCATCCCATATATTTGCCGAAACGACCTACTTTAAGATGCATTTCTGCGCCACATTTTTCACATTCAATAATTGGCCCGTCATATCCTTTAATGCGAAATTCACCATTTTCTACTTCATAACCATCACATTCGGGATTATTCCCACAGACATACAATTTTCGATGATTATCAATTAAATAACTGTCCATAGCAGTTGCGCATTTTTCACAACGACGTCGCGCGCGTAGTGCATTTGTTTCAGCTTCCTCGTCTTCCAGAATATTTGCTAATTCTGATTCTGGAATTAAATTAATCGTTTGTTTACAACGTTCTTTTGGCGGTAAGGCATAACCGGAACAACCTAAAAACACACCTGTCGACCCCGTTCTAATTCCCATTTTACGGTGACAATTAGGACAATCAATACTCGTAAGTACCATCTCGTTAAGTCGCATACCACCTTCTTCTGGTGTTTTTTCAGCAAGTTCTAATTGTTGTGAAAAATCAGCGAAAAATGTATCAAGCACATTTAACCAGTTCACTTTATCTGTAGCAACTTCATCTAATACGGATTCCATACGTGCGGTGAAATCGTAATTCATCAGCTCGCTAAAATTTTGTTCCAATCTTTCTGTGACGATTTCACCTATTTTTTCGGCATAAAAACGACGGTTATCAATATTTACATAACCACGATCTTGTATCGTTGAAATGATCGATGCATAAGTCGACGGACGGCCTATACCACGCTTTTCTAGCTCCTTAACTAAAGAAGCTTCACTATATCTAGCTGGTGGCTTAGTAAAATGTTGTGTTGGCAATAATTCTTGCAAAGAAACAATATCATTTATATTAACATCAGGTAATTGATTCTCTTCACTATCCTTGCGTAACGCAGGTTGAACTATTGTCCACCCAGCAAAGCGTAATGTTCGTCCTTTAGCCTTTAACAAATAATCATCAGCTTTTACCGTAAGTGTTGTCGAATCATATTGCGCCGGTACCATTTGACATGCTATAAATTGCCGCCAAATAAGTTGATATAATTTTTGTGCATCCGGCTCCATATCATTTAACTGATCAGCTACTATATTAACATTTGAAGGACGAATAGCTTCATGTGCTTCTTGTGAATTTTGTTTACTGCTATAGATATTCACAGATTTGGGTAAATAATTTTCACCAAACTGTTCATTAATATAGTCTCTTACCATCGTTAAGGCTTCCTGACTCAAATTTGTTGAATCAGTTCTCATATAGGTGATATAACCTGCTTCGTATAATCGTTGCGCCAACATCATGGTTTTTTTCACACCAAACCCTAATCGTGTGCTCGCTGCTTGCTGTAAGGTTGACGTAATATAAGGTGCAGAAGGTTTACTCGTTGTTGGCTTATCTTCTCGTTCAACAACTTTATATTCTGCATTCTCAAGAATGCTTACTGCATCGTAAGTAGCTTTATAATTGACAGGTTTAAATGGCTTTTCTCGGTAATGAGTAACTTCCATTAGTAACGGATCGTTCTTTGCTGTGGCTAAATTTGCATTCAAAAGCCAATACTCTTTAGGAATAAATGCCTTAATCTCATGTTCTCTTTCAACAATAAGACGCACGGCAACCGATTGAACACGTCCTGCCGATAATCCCCGAGCAATTTTTTTCCATAACAAAGGCGAAACCATATAACCCACAAGTCGATCCATAAAACGTCTTGCTTGTTGAGCATTGACTCTATTCATATTGAGTTGCCCGGGTTGGGTAAATGCTTGTTTAATTGCATTTTTAGTGATTTCATTAAAAACAACGCGTCTATAACGTTGCTTATCACCACCAATAACCTCACTAAGATGCCAAGCTATTGCCTCACCCTCTCTATCAAGGTCCGTGGCTAAGTAAATTTCATCAACTTCATTTGCTAATTTTTTTAATTCTGCAACAACTTTTTCTTTACCTGGCAAAACTTCATAATTAGCTTGCCAGTTGTGATATGGATCAATACCCATTCGATTAATTAGTGAGCTTTTTGCATCTTTTTTAACGCCATTTGACTTATTTTGAGTAACCGAATTTTTCTTACTCCCTGAACCACTTGTTGGCAAATCACGAATATGACCCACACTCGATTTAACTATATAATTTTTTCCCAAATATTTATTAATTGTTTTAGCCTTTGCCGGTGATTCTACAATCACAAGAGCTTTACCCATAATAGTCATTACCTAATTTATGTATTCTCAATTTGTAATTTGTATTGAACGTTAGTAATCAATACTATAGTGATAAAATATACTTTATAAATCAACCAAATAATTAAAAATGTACACTATTTTTCTGCTAATATTTGGTTTGCATGGGCAAACCTTGTTCATCTTAGTCATCCTTAATAATATATATTTAAGAATGCAATAATTGAGAATAGTTCACAATTAGTACGTATCCAAATGATGTACTTTACACTATTAACAATAGAAAAACTTATAAAGGTAATAAATAGCAAATGTTAATGCTAAAAACTCTATCATTTTAACATAAAATCTTAAAGTATATTTTAACAGCAACTTATTAAATAATAGGCAGATGCACTTAGAAGATATTACAAAAATAACAATATTCTACTATAACAAGAAGAAAATATAGAGGATGTTAATTTAATAAGAATAATTATATTCTATGATTATGAACCATACATCATAGGCGTTTAATATAATAATTCTTTGATTTTTTTAGGATATTAATCATGTTAAACAGAAAAATTGCTTGTCTCAATTCTCAATAAATAACTTTATTAAATAATAACTAATTATTAAGATTACCTCACTCTTATATTAATATATTATGATTATTAAAAATCACCTTACTATTTTTTAGAAAAATAAGCATGTAATTTTATATATAAAAGCCACTGTTCTTGTTGACCATATCATTATCTTATAAAAATGCTAATAAATTTATTTCAACAAATACTGTAAAGAAACAGTTTATATATAATTTGTTATTCAAGAAACATAATAATAGTAAACAATTCTAATTTATTATAGATAATTATATTAAAAATATAAAGCGAATTAACTTATAAATTAAATAAAACCTTTAGCATATTGTCGGTTAAATAAGCTTTGTTGATACAACTAACTGATGTCACTTATACCATTAACTATTTAAAATATAAGTATTTTGAATAGTTAAACCAATTTGTAATTTATTTTCATTTGCATCAATTTAATTGTAATAAAATTAATTATTACATAACAAGTTTAAATTAATGTCAAATTATTAATAGTAAACATGCTAACAATACCTGTAAAATAAAATTAATCAAATAAATCATTATAAAAAATAATAGTGCTAAAATGTATAATAAGCATTTTAACCTAAATATTACCATCATTTAATGATAAAGCTAAAGTGGATATAATTGCTATTATAAAAAGATATTATATTTATTATAAAAATAAAATCAATACATATAGTTTATGTTAATAAATAATAAACTAAAAATTATATAGACTAAACTAAATTAATTATTAGGTTACCTTATTTTTAATTATAACCCATATAAAACTCAAAAAAATATCTTTGTTTTTATTTATTTTTTAACATAAATTAATTTATAATAGTTTAATTAATGATAAGGCTTATTATAAAAAATAGTTATTAAAATATTTACTATATTGTATATAACATTTAAATGATAATGGATTTCAAAAAATCATTATTCTACTAAAAACAATATATTATATAATGTTATATAATGATCAATAATAATTGAGAGTACATATGGCTAAAAATTTCTTTATTTCATGATAAACTACTATTAATTACTAGTGTAAATAAACTAATTGTGTATTAATTTATAGTAACTGGTTTTATTAATTCATCATACCAATACACACTACTAAAAAACCATATTTATAATTAAAAAAAATTATGGTTTCTATATGAAATAAAATTTTATATATTAAAATTATGTTTAAGAAAATAACAAACACGATGTTAAAAACCATTAAACAATATAATTTTATCTTTTATAATGAATGTAAAATGAGCAAATTATAATTAATAAGCTAATAATAATCATATTTAATTTTTACAATATATATTGGGAATAGTATTAAATATGAAGAATATTATGGTGTAATATACTAAAAGTAACCATATAAATTATAAATAGTATTAGTAATAATAAAGTTATATTTATCATTAAAAAATAAATATGGTTTTATTAAATGATTTAAATAAACTATTATCAATTAGTATAATCACTAATTTATATGATAACTGTATATAATATTTTTACGGTAATAACTTCTTTTATATATTTACTAATAACTATATTACTATACAATTTATCACTTACCACTATTTCTATTAAACATAAATACTATTAATTACAAATTAACAAATAATAATATTAATTAATAAGATAGAAATGATAGCAAAATAAATATATTGAGTTGTTTCAGCTTATTTTTCATTAAAATCTATTATTTTCTATTACATTTTCATTGTTTGAGCTAACTATACTAATTTCTTCAGAAATGACTCATTATCAATAAATAAAATTGATTCTATTGTTATAACTTATCTTACTTGCATTTCCTTATATTCAATGAGAAAATGGAACATAATTATAATATTAAATTTTTAGTTTATAATAGTCATTATGTAATTTACATCATACATACTTAAAAAAATTAGACATTCTACTATTATCAATAAGTTAAAATCGTTAAATTTTTCTTATTCATTAATGACAGAATAAAATATAAATTATTAGTTAACATACCATGCTGGATAATGGTTATGTAACGTAAGAAGATGTAATGTAAGAAGCTAATATGCACTTTATTGCCTCTATTTTCTATATTATTAAAAAAGGGATTGTATTGAAATGAAAAAAAGATTATTTATTTCTACTATATTACTTTATTATTTAATACCTAGCGTTCATGCTGATGACTATTACACTCACGGCTTTACTATTGGATATGCAAAAACCAATTTTTCAAACGATATAAATCTCAGTCCAAAGGGAATAAACTTTAAATATCACCTTCAAACAAGTGATAATGATATTGGCCTTATTACTTCTTTTTCTTATACTCGTGATAGCAATCGATACTATAATCTGCATTATAATGCAAATTATCATAATAAAATTAATTATTTATCATTATCAACTGGTCCTAGCTACACATTTAATAATGTTTTCCGTATTTATGGTTTAATTGGATTTGGCCGTGCATCTATTAATTCATCAGCCTATAATGATGCGACAAGCGTAAACTCACATGCTAGACGTACTGATCTTGCCTATGGTGGTGGAATGCAGTTTAAGATAAAGAATTTATTACTGGATTTCTCTATTGATCATGTTGATTATAATAAATCAGTTGGTAAAGTTAGAAGTGATAATTTTAGCTTTACTATCGGCTGGGAATTCTAAGCACTATCTTAATGAAAGAAGGAAAAAAGCTATTGTGTTTTTTCCTTCTTTATCATGAATATAATGATATGCATAATATAAGCAAGGATACAAATTTTATATTTTTTCATTCTGTTTTTTATTTCCTCCTTATACCAAACAATTTTAATTAATCGCCGACAGCCATTACTCTAATAAGTATAAATGTTAAAATTGATTATAGATATCAATCTTATCCATATCATCAGACCCAAAAAATCAACACTAGTAGCTGAGGAGAAATAATACGTAAAAACATCGCTAATGGGTAAACTGCCGCATAAGAAAGTGCAGAGGCACCGCTATTTGGATTGATATTATTTGCAAACGCTAATGCAGGTGGATCCGTCATAGAACCGGCTAAAATACCGCACAATGTTAAATAGTTTATTTTCCCAAACATTCTAGCAATAATGCCAACAATAAGTAATGGTATTAATGTAATTAATATCCCGTAGCCCATCCAGGCAATACCATTACCCTCAACCAATGTATTGATAAAACTACTCCCAGAGTTTAAACCAACGACAGATAAGAATAAAACAATACCTAATTCACGAACAGCTAAATTGGCGCTGGGAGGCATAAACCAATATAATTTACCTATACACCCGATACGCCCTAAAATTAATGCTATAATCAGCGGTCCACCGGCAAGCCCCAATTTTAGTGGTGCAGGAAATCCAGGGATTACTATTGGAACGGAACCAAGCAAGACACCTAGACCTATACCAATAAAGACAGGCAACATTTGAACTTGTTGTAATTTTTGTTGCGCATTACCTACTATATCAATTGCTGCCTCAATGGCTTCTTTTTTACCCACAAGATTTAGTATATCACCAAAGTGTAATGTAATTGTCCTATTTGGAATAAGTTCGATTCCAGCGCGATTTAAACGTGAAATCACGACGTCATTTTGTTGAAGATGCGTGATCGCCGCTAATTTCTTACCTAATACTTTATCATTTGTTACGACAACTCTAACTACATTCAATGAACTTCCTCGTGTCGTCAAAGAGGTATTAATTTCTTGACCAATAATTAGTTTAGCGCAATCTAATTGTTTTTTTTGTCCCACTAAGTGTAAATAATCACCAAGTTGAATTTTCATTTCTGAAGAGGGAACCATTAATTCACCATTACGTTTTAATCGCGAACAAATTATACCATCATTGTTATTCAGCATAGGAATATCTTGAATAGCTACGCCAATTAAGTTGGGATTAGTTACTTCAATATTAATAGAAAGCAACGCATTTTGAGTAATACCTAAATCTGTCTCAAATAATACCGATTCTTGTTTAACATTAATATTAAAGAGAACACGAATTAGCCACATAGATAAAAGAATACCACAAATACCAAAGGGATAAGCCATAGCATATGCCATTCCCATAATATCTGTTGTATCTGGTTTTAAATCATTCAGAATTTGCTGTCCTGCCGCTAAAGAGGGTGTATTTGTTGTTGCGCCAGAAAGAATACCTAAAATTACAGGTAAAGAGATATTAAAAACTTTATACAAACATGCTGCAACTAGACTACCAATAAGGACAATTAAAAAAGCAAATAAATTAAGTCTTAATCCACTGCGTCGCAATGAAGAGAAAAAGCCTGGACCAACTTGTATTCCTATGCTGTAAATAAAGAGGATTAGACCAAACTCCTGTATAAAGTGTAACATATGAGACATATTTGCCGTTAGCTGAATACCATAAAGCCCTATAATATGTCCGATCGCAATACCACCAAACAGTACACCACCAATACCTAAACTCACACCATAAACTTGCCAATGTCCGATCCATAACCCGACTACAGCAACTAATGCAAGAATACTTATTAATTCCGTTATTTCACTCATCACCACATCCCCTATACAGAGAATAATTACTGTTATTAATTGTATCTACAAGAATAATAACCAAATAATTTTACTAATAAAGTGATCGTAATTTCTCATCTTAAGCGAATAAGGTTTATCTATTGATAATAATTAAGTATAATTTTGATTGGATTTTTCCAGAAGCTACATAATATAACTGTGACAAAATACTCATTTTTTAGCATTATTAATAATAATATAAAATTTGCTTAGATGAGATTAATTCTGTTTTAATTATTATTTGTATTGATAATGTTACAGATATCCAAGGATAAATTTATATTATAGTCAGCCTAATTATTATTTATTAGTATATCTAATAAAAATACGCCCTTACTAATAAGTGAAAATGATGATAAAATTGACAAATATCAAATTATTTTGAGTTTTCACTATGATTACAGAAAATAGAGTTATACGACGAATTCAATCGGGCGGATGTGCTATCCATTGCCAGGATTGTTGTATTAGCTCATTATGTATTCCTTTTACTTTAAATGAACATGAGTTAACCCAACTCGATAATATTATTAAACGCAAAAAACCAATTCAAAAAGGGGAAACCCTGTTCGAAGCTGGTGAAAAGCTACGTTCTCTTTACGCAATACGCTCTGGTACGATTAAAAGTTACACCATCACTGAACAAGGCAATGAACAGATCACCTCTTTCCATTTAGCAGGTGATTTGGTTGGTTTTGACGCGATAATGGCGCATGCCCATCAAAGTTTTGCACAGGCACTTGAAACATCAATGGTTTGTGAAATACCTTATGAAATTCTTGATGATTTATCAGGTAAAATGCCGAATCTTCGCCAGCAAATTATGCGATTAATGAGTGGTGAGATTAAGAGCGATCAAGAAATGATTTTACTTCTTTCAAAGAAAAATGCTGAAGAACGTTTAGCTGCGTTTATTTATAATCTTTCTTATCGATTTGGTCAGCGCGGATTTTCATCACGTGAATTTAGACTTACTATGACTCGAAGTGATATTGGTAATTATTTGGGACTCACCGTTGAAACCATTAGTCGTTTGTTAGGTCGCTTTCAGAAAAGTGGTATGCTTAGTGTAAAAGGCAAATATATTACTATCTTAAAAATGGATGAATTAATAGCGCTTTCAAGTAATAGTAAACATGGTTAACTGGTTTTACTTTAACTTAAAAAAGTAACGTTATATTTTAAACTACTTTAATTTTTAATGGGTGAGCAATATAAGGAGAAGGCAATGACCGATTACCAAAATCTTTTGGTTGCCATTAATCCGGATAAAGATGATCAAGAAGCATTAAGGCGTGCTGTTTATATCGTTAAAAAAAATGGTGGCCGAATTAAAATATTTTTGGCCATTTATGATTTTTCCCATGAAGTTACAACTATTCTTTCTCAGGATGAACGTACGGCTATGCGCAAAAGTGCAATTGCCAAACAAGAGGAATGGATTAAACGCTTGGCTCATCATTATCTTGTAATGGAGATCCCCATTGAAATTAAAGTCGTTTGGCATAATCAACCTTATAAAGCACTAATTGAAGAAGTCATCAATTCTAATCACGACCTCCTTCTTAAAGAAACACATCTCGAGGAAGGACTTGGCCGCATTTTATTTACCCCCATTGATTGGCAATTATTAAGAAAATGTCCCTGCCCTGTATGGCTGGTAAAAGATCGCCCCTGGCCACAGGATGCGATAGCTTTAGTTGCCGTGAATTTATCTAGTGATGAAGAACAATATGATGAACTAAATCAAAAATTAGTTACAACATCCTTGAAATTTGCTCAACAATTGGAAAATCGTACTGTTCATTTAGTTGCAGCTTATCCAGAAACAAATATCAGTATTGCAGTCGAATTACCCGAATTCGATCCAAGCAAATTTAATAATTCTATTCGAGGTCAGTATTTGATTGCTATGAAAGAATTTCGTCAGAAGTATGGCATACCTGAAGAACAAACACATGTTGAACAAGGATTACCTGAAACGATTATTCCCGATGTTGCCAATAAAATTAATGCGGGGATCGTTGTACTTGGTACAGTAGGTAGGACGGGACTCTCTGCAGCCTTTATTGGCAATACAACAGAACGCGTTATAGATGGTTTAAATTGTGACTTATTAGCGATAAAACCAGATAATGTTGAACTACAATTACGGACAAATAATGAAAACGAAGACAATTAATTGATGATTAAAAGATAAATAATATTTTTATCATATTCATAGTAATGGATTCTCCTCAATATATTTATTTGTTCTCTATACTTTAGCTTTTTTATATTTTATCGAAGACTATTGGTGATAAATTATTCTTGTATCTACCGCTAGCCGTAGTTTTTAGAAAAATCATCTCTAAAAAATAAAAACCGCTAACAATAATGTCAGCGGTTTATTAATATAGCTATTTTTTTATAAGGAAATAATTATATTCTAATAATTATAATGCCCGTAAGATTTTCTCAACACTCTCTTTAGCATCACCAAATAACATTTGAGTATTTTGCTTAAAGAAGAGAGGATTTTGTACACCCGCATAGCCTGTATTCATTGAACGCTTAAAGACAATAACTTCTTGCGCTTTCCAAACCTCAAGCACAGGCATACCGGCAATAGGGCTACCTGGATCTTCCATCGCGGCAGGATTAACAGTATCGTTTGCACCAATGACTAAAACAACATCTGTTTCTGGAAAATCATCATTTATTTCGTCCATTTCTAGAACAATATCATAAGGTACTTTAGCTTCCGCCAATAATACATTCATATGACCAGGTAGACGACCTGCTACAGGATGGATACCAAAGCGAACATTAATCCCCTTCTCCCGTAATTTAGCTGTTAAATCGTGTACAGGGTACTGTGCCTGAGCAACAGCCATACCATATCCTGGTGTAATAATAACAGAAGAAGCACCTTTTAATAATTCAGCCACATCTTCTACGCTTGCCTCTCGGTATTCACCAACCTCTTCATCTGAATTAGATACTGTACCATCACTACCAAAACCGCCAGCAATAACACTGATAAATGAACGGTTCATCGCCTTACACATAATATAAGACAAAATTGCGCCAGATGATCCGACTAAAGCCCCAGTCACAATAAGTAAGTCATTGCTTAGCATAAACCCCGCAGCAGCAGCAGCCCAACCAGAATAGGAATTCAGCATAGAAACAACTACTGGCATATCTGCACCACCAATTGAAGCAACCAAATGCCACCCAAATACAAGTGCAATAAGTGTCATAACTAATAATGAAACGACCTGAGTACTTTCACTATCAGTACTAACAAATAACCACATTAATAAAAATGAGATAACAAGCGCAGCCAAATTCATTTTATGACGATGTGGTAACATAAGTGGTTTAGAAGAAATTAAGCCACGTAATTTACCAAATGCGACAATAGAACCAGTAAATGTTACAGCTCCAATGAAGATGCCAAGAAATACCTCAACCAAATGGATATTGGTTAATGTATCATAAGCTATCTTATGATCCATCATAATATAGCTATTAAATCCAACTAATACAGCAGCTAAACCAACGAAACTATGAAGAACAGCGACAAGTTCTGGCATCTCCGTCATTTCAACTTTTTTCGCTAAGTAAACGCCAATTACACCACCAATAACCATGGCTAATAAAATCCAGGAAATATTTTGTGGATTAGGACCAAAAATAGTGGCAATTAAAGCAATCGCCATACCGCTCACACCCAACGCGTTACCGCGTTGTGATGTTTCATGTTTAGATAGTCCGGCAAGGCTAAAAATAAACAATATTGCAGCAACAATGTAAGCAGCTGCAACTAATCCGACAGACATGCGTTACTCCTTAATTTTTACGGAACATCTTTAACATACGTTGGGTGACAGTAAAACCACCAAATATATTAATACTCGCAATCAATACCGCAATAAACGAGAAAAATACTACCCATCCTTCTGATTTTATCTGAACTAATGCCCCCACAACGATAATACCTGAAATCGCATTAGTCACAGACATCAATGGTGTATGCAGAGCATGACTTACATTCCACACCACATAGTAACCTACCACACAGGCTAAAGAGAACACAGTAAAATGTGATAAAAACTCAGGGGGGGATACATGTGCTATCCAGGCAAAAAGAAAAATAGCAAGTGCCATAAAACTATATGTTTTAGTTGGCGAAACAGGTTCCTTTTCTTTCTTTTCAATCTGTGCTGCAATTTTTTGTTGTTGTGGTTGAGCGGATACCTTAATAGGGGGAGCTGGCCAAGTTACCTCACCTTGTTTAACGACAGTAACCCCACGAATAACATCATCATTAAAATCTATATCAAGAACGCCGTTTTTTTCTTTACAAAGTAATTTCAGCAAATTAACCAAATTTGTCCCATATAATTGAGACGATTGTGTAGGTAAGCGGCTAGGTAAATCAGTATAACCAATAATCTTTACACCATTCGGTGTCACAGCTAATTTACCTGGTTCTGTATATTCACAATTACCACCATTTTGTGCAGCAAGATCAACAATTACACTACCTGGTTTCATGGAATCAACCATGCTTTTTGTGATTAACTTAGGTGCTGGTTTGCCAGGAATTAATGCTGTTGTAACAATAATATCGACATCTTTTGCCTGGGTAGCAAATAGATCCATTTCGGCTTTAATAAAGGCTTCTGACATGACTTTAGCATAACCATCGCCACTTCCTGCCTCTTCTTCAAAGTCAAGTTCCAAAAACTCAGCGCCCATACTCTGGACTTGTTCTTTTACCTCAGGCCGCGTATCAAAAGCGCGTACAATTGCACCTAAACTACCTGCGGCACCAATCGCGGCTAAACCAGCAACACCTGCACCAATAATCATTACCTTGGCGGGAGGAATTTTACCTGCTGCAGTAATTTGTCCTGTAAAAAAACGGCCAAATTCATGTGCCGCTTCAACTATGGCTCGATAACCACCAATATTAGCCATTGAACTTAACGCATCCATAGATTGAGCACGTGAAATACGTGGTACTGAATCCATCGATAGCGCTGTGATCTTTTTATCTGCAAGTTTTTGAAGTAACTCAGGATGTTGAGCTGGCCATACAAAACTAATTATTGTTGCCCCTTCACGTATTTTTTCGATCTCGTTGTCTTCAGGCGCGTTGACCTTTAATATTAGATCGGATTGCCATACTTGATCTGTAGAAACGATAGTGGCACCTGCCGCTTCAAAAGCTGAATCATCAAAGCTGGCTAATCTTCCGGCATTCGTCTCAACAGCAACAGAAAAACCTAGCTTAAGCAATTGCTCAACGGTTTTTGGTGTTGCAGCGACACGAGCTTCATTAGCCAACAGCTCTTTTGGTATACCTATTTGCATATGACACCCTTTTTAGCTGATTATAGTTAATATTTATATAGAATAATTCACGTAGATAACATAATATTGTCGGCAAAAAACCAGTGATACTCATCGCTGATGGAACTATTAACATTTTTATATCAATATGTTCATTTAAGCCGTTTAAATTAATTTAATTTTCAGATCTATTCGGGTTATAACATATTTTGCCATAATTTGTTATAAACAAAACGTGATTATATTTATTATTTGTTGATTTATCATACTATCTAATAAGTAATTAGAAAAACAACGTTGATCGCGTTTTATTTAATCAATGAGTACTAATAATCAATACGCTATTAGAAAATCATTTTTTACTTACTTTATTTATTTTGATAAATAATAGAGATATAACCACGTATTAATATCATTATTATCTTCTTACTCTTATTAATTAAGTATACTAAATAGCATAACTATTAACGCAGTTTAACAATAATTATTCTGATCGTATAGGTCCATTCTAATTTAACAGACAGCAACATGACGATATTACTTCATTATAATTATGTAGCTAGTTAGTTATCCTGCCTTTTCTACACACAGATTGAAGGCAGGATAAAAAATAATATTTGTTTAATTATTCTATTTAGAACTTACTCGCTCAATAGCTTGCAATATACGCTTATCTGAAATTGAATACGCTGTGCCTAATTGCTGAGCAAAATAGCTGACGCGTAATTCTTCAAACATCCAACGAATTTCAGTAATATCATCTTGAGTTCTATCTAAAGGTGATAATTTGGCTAATAATTGCTGATATTGATTTTGTAAATAATCAAGTTTCTGTGTAAATAAACGATCTCGTTGTGGATCTTGAGGCAGTTTTTCTAAACGCCTTTCTATAGCTTGTAAATAACGGGCAACATCTGTCAATTTCTGCCATCCATTTCCGCTAATAAATCCTTTATAAATTAATTTAGCTAATTGTGATTTTATATCTGCTAATGAGATGGCCAACTGAAGATCGACTCTACCTTTTAAACGTTTATTTATACTGTGCGTCATTACCAATAATTGCTCAGCTTGGCGGGCTATTTTCACCACGGTTTCATTCAAATGCGCGCGAACATATTCTCTTAACTGTTCAAAGGCATGTTCATCCCAGACAACACCACCATGTTCAAACATTAATTTATCTATTGAACAATCAATACAATCATCAATTAAATCTAATACTTTACCAAATGGATTAAAATAGAGTCCCAGTTTGGCTTTATTAGGTAACTTTTCATGTAAATATTTAATTGGCGATGGCGTTGTTAGTTGTAATAATCGACGACAACCTGCCCACATAGAGTGCTGTTGTTCTTGTTTTGTTTCAAATAACTTAATAGCTACACTATCTTTCTCATCAACCAGCGCGGGAAAAGCCTTAACCTGATAACCGTTTTGTTTTTGCTGATAATGTTGTGGTAAAGAACCAAAACTCCAAATATGTAAATTCTGTTGTTCAATTCCATCATCAGCAATTGCTGATAGAGTTTGCTGCACTTTCTGTTTTAATGAATCTTTTAATTTAGCAAGATCTTTACCTTCTGCTAGTACGTTATGTTTTTCATCAATTATTCTAAAGGTTATTTTAAGATGATCGGGTATCAAATTGACTTGCCATTGTTCACGTTCAATAGTAACACCTGTCATTCGACGAAATTCTCTCTCCAACGCATCTAATAATGAGCCCTGTATAGCTGAACCTGCAATACGTTCTAAAAATGCCTGTGCATAATTAGGCGCAGGAACAAAATGCCGACGCAAGCTTTTTGGCAATGATTTGATAAGTGCAATAACGAGTTCATTACGCAATCCTGGAATTTGCCAATCAAACCCTTGTTCTGCTATTTGATTAAGGATGGCTATAGGGATATGTACTGTTACACCATCAGCATTTGCACCAGGCTCAAATTGATAAGATAACTTAAATTTAAAATTTCCTTGTTGCCAGCTATTAGGATAATCGAGTTTACTGATATGTGTATTACCTGACCTAAATAACATTGCTTTTTCAAAATTAAGTAACTCCGGTTGAGTTATTAATGCCTTTTTCCACCAGCGATCAAAATGGCGTGAAGAAATAACATGTGCAGGTATACGCTGATCATAAAAATTAAATAAAATATCATCGTCAACTAAAATATCGCGGCGTCGTGCTTTATGCTCTAAGTCTTCGACTTCAGCTAATAATTTTCGATTTTCCCGAAAAAAAGCATAATGGTGATGCCAATCACCTTCGACTAACGCATGGCGGATAAAGAGCTCTCGACTAACAACAGGATCAATACGGCTATAATTCACTTTTCTTTCAGTAATGATGACTAAGCCATATAACATGACTTTTTCATTCGCCATTGCAGCACCTTGTGCTTTAGACCAGTGGATCTCATTATAATGGCGTTTAATTAAGTGTGTTGCTAACGGTTCAATCCATTCTGGCTCAACTCGTGCCGCAATGCGTCCCCATAAACGGCTAGTTTCAACTAACTCGGCTACCATCACCCACTTAGGTGGTTTTTTAAATAAGCCTGACGCAGGAAAAATGGCAAACTGTGCATTTCTTGCCCCTGTAAAGTCCTGTTTATCAATATTCTTTTGCCCTATATGCGATAATAAGCCACTTAATAAGGCTGTGTGTAATGAAAAATAGTCCGCAGGTTGACTATTAATAGAAAAACCTAATTCTTTTATAGCCTGGCGTAACTGTATATAAATATCTTGCCATTCACGAACGCGTAAATAATTCAGATAATCAACTTTACATTGCTTACGAAATTGACTGGATGACAAGTTTTTTTGCTGCTCTTGAAGATAATTCCATAATTGGATAAAACTAACAAAATCTGAATCAGCTTCATTAAATCGCCGGTGTTTTTCATCAGCAGCCTGCTGTTTTTCTAGCGGTCTTTCTCTTGGGTCTTGAATAGATAATGCGGCAACAATAATAAGAACTTCATGTACACAACCTTTTTTACGTGCTTCTAATATCATTTTACCTAATCGGGGATCTACGGGCAATTGTGCAAGTTGTCGCCCCAAATCAGTTAATCGAAGATGTTTCTTTTTCGTATCGTGGTTAATCGCACCAAGTTCATCTAATAATCGAATACCATCTTGAATATTGCGTTTATCCGGAGATTGGACAAAAGGAAAAGCCTCTATATTACCTAAGCCAAGCGACATCATTTGTAATATAACAGATGCTAAATTAGTGCGTAAAATTTCAGGATCAGTAAATTCAGGTCGAGATAAAAAATCTTGTTCAGAATAGAGACGAATACAAATACCATCAGATATTCGTCCACAACGTCCTTTCCGTTGATTCGCTGACGCTTGAGAAATGGGTTCAATGGGTAAGCGTTGTACTTTTGTACGAAAACTGTAACGGCTAATCCGCGCTAATCCAGTATCGATAACATATTTTATACCAGGGACAGTCAATGAGGTTTCAGCAACATTTGTTGCTAAGATGATACGTCTACCGGTATGTGATTGAAATATTCTATTTTGCTCTACTGATGATAACCGTGCAAAAAGAGGTAAAATTTCCGTATGGGGAAATAGTTGCTTATTTAATGCCTCAGCAGTATCACGAATTTCTCGTTCCCCACTCATGAAAATCAATATATCCCCATAGCTTTCATTGGTTAGTTCATTAACAGCATCAATAATCGCTTGTAAAGGCTCACGATCAATATCACTTTGAACATCTACTACAGGACGATAGCGCACTTCAACAGGATAAGTTCGCCCAGAGACTTCAATAATAGGTGCATGATTAAAATGTCTAGAAAAGCGTTGTGGATCGATTGTTGCAGAAGTAATAATAATTTTTAAATCGGGTCGTTCAGGTAAGATTTGCCGCAGATACCCCAAAATAAAATCAATATTTAAACTGCGCTCATGTGCTTCATCTATAATAATTGTATCATATTGTGTTAATAATCTATCTTGCTGAATTTCTGCTAATAAAATACCATCTGTCATTAGCTTGACTAACGTTGTATCACTTGTATGGCCATTGAATCTAACTTTATAACCAATGACATCTCCCACGTCTGTATTTAATTCTTCAGCAATACGTGTCGCTACTGAGCGTGCTGCAATACGTCGCGGTTGTGTATGACCTATAGTACCTAGGATACCTCTACCTAATTCTAAACACATTTTAGGTAATTGCGTTGTTTTACCCGACCCTGTTTCTCCAGCAATGATAACCACTTGATGATCTCGAATAGTATTCATGATCGCTTGTTTTTTTTGGCTAACCGGTAAATTTTCAGGATAGTTAATTATTGGGACAACAGAACGTCGTTTTTCTATATATGACTTAGCTGCTGTAATTTCAGCTTCGATTTCATTAATAATGGTCGATAAAGTATGATCACTCTTTATTTTTTTTGCATTTTGTATACGTCGCTGTAAACGGCGTTGATCAGCTAAAGTAAGTTGATTAATTTTTTGACGTAATAAAGTAAATTCTGAAGCCACAAACGATCCTTTATTTTAACTCAGCAAGTTATCTTAGCTGGCTATAATAGTAAAAAAGCAGTACAAATATGTTATATGACATTATTGTAAAATAATAATATGTCACAGATTCATCATATAAAGTAAATATGTATCAAATAGATACAATTTGTTTATCAATAAGAACGGCTTTGGCATAAATTGCTATGACATTAGCTGTGCTGACTGGCTAAAATAGTATAATTGGCTATAACGCAATTCAATGACTTTTATTAGTTGATAGGATAATAAATTAAAAGGATTTGATGCAAGAGCGTACAGAATGATTAATACAGGTGCGAAAACATCAAGATAGATGAGGTGATATTTTAACGTTTTGCTAAAGCATGATTGTCATCTTTAGCAACGCACATCAATTTCAATATTGCGACGAACATGATTAACCAGTATTGTTTATTTACATTAATAATCCGTTGACTATGGGCTCATGCATTTACCTTTAGCATTATATAACGTAATAATATTTATAAATATTGACATTATTTATCATAGAATACTGTTAACTTAGCCAAAGTAAAATGGACAATAAACGTTTGAGTCTATGTGTATAGACAGTGTTACTTATAATAATATATACGCATTTTTATACTGTTAATTTATTAAAGAGGTTTTATGAAAAAATTTTTGTTTTCGCTGCTGGCATTTGTCATGTTAACAGCATGTAGTCATACATCCTTGCCACAGTTAAAAGCAGATGATTTGTTACATCGTAACTTTGTGTTAATTCGTTTTAATAATACAGATATTCAACCTCGAAATATGCAACCTGGTATTGAATTTGGTGAGAACCTATATGTAACAGTGCGTATGTGTAATTATTTTTCTGGAAATGGCCATTTAAATAATGATTATCTAACATTAACTAATATGTCTATTAGTAAGTTGCCTTGTTTAGAACCCAAATATAAAGGATTAGATAGTGTTGTATCTGAATTGTTAAAGCAAGGTGCTCACATTACATTTGATAAAGAAAACCAAGAACTTATACTCTCTAATAGCAATAATACCTTGCTGTTTAAAGTAATGGACTGGGTGTATTAGTTTAATCAATTTACAGTATGTTATAATACAGCTATTTATTTAGTCATCTATTAACCAATACCCATTTAACGGCTAACATTTGAACATCGTAATGATGTTAGTTAGAAAATAGCGTGTTAATTGGGGTTGTAATAATAGCCTATAACTAAATTCAATTTAATCTAAAATAGATGATAACTATCATATAGATAACTATAAAGTCTGTTAAATAATCGCTGCTTAACTATCTAAGGCAAGCTTATATTCCACATTCTGGCACTTTAATATGCAGACTTACTGATGAAATAGTTAATTATTATACGAATTAGTAATAAGTAGTCATTCGTTATGATTAATAAATTTGTTTTTTTATTGAAAGCATAAGGTACATGTCCATGATCACGACAGACGGCAATAACGCAGTTGCTTCCATTGCTTACCGCGTAAGTGAAATTATTGCAATCTACCCCATTACTCCTAGCTCAAGTATGGCCGAACAGTCCAATGCCTGGGCTGATTTTAAAAAAAATAATATTTGGGGTGATGTCCCGAAAGTGATCGAAATGCAATCGGAAGCAGGTGCAATTGGTGCCGTACATGGCGCTTTACAAACTGGTGCTTTAGCAACTTCATTTACATCTTCTCAGGGGTTATTATTAATGATCCCAACACTCTATAAAATTGCGGGTGAACTTACACCTTTTGTACTTCATGTAGCCGCGCGTACAGTAGCAACCCACTCATTATCTATTTTTGGTGATCACTCAGACGTTATGGCCGTACGGCAAACTGGATGTGCTATGCTCTGTTCTAACTCTGTCCAAGAAGCGCAGGACTTTGCCATTATTTCGCATATGGCAACCTTAACAAGTCGTTTACCCTTCATTCATTTCTTTGATGGTTTCCGGACTTCACATGAAGTGAATAAAATCGCACCTATTAGTGATCATACATTAAAACAACTCATCCCTGAAAAGGCCATTGCTGAACACAGAAAACGCGCATTATCATCTGATGCGCCGGTGGTAAGAGGTACCGCATCTAATCCAGACACCTATTTTCAGGCAAGAGAAGCTTCTAATCCTTGGTATAATGAAGCTTATCAACATGTAGAAGAGGCTATGGCGTGTTTTGGGGAAATGACTGGCCGTTATTATAAGCCTTTTGAATATTATGGCCATCCTCACGCAGAATATATTATCATCTTAATGGGCTCAGCCGCTGGAACAGTAGAAGAAGTTATTGATACTCTATTAATTAATAATCAAAAAGTGGGTGTCTTAAAAGTTCATTTGTATCGCCCCTTTTCTGCACAACATTTACTTGCAACCTTGCCTGAAAAGGTTAAGTGTATTGCCGTACTTGACCGTACTAAAGAGCCTGGTGCATTAGCAGAACCACTTTTTTTAGATGTTGTCACTGCATTAGCTGAAGCCTACGTCACAGGTGAACGTAATAGTATGCCTAATGTCATTAGTGGACGTTATGGATTATCATCTAAAGAATTTACACCTGATTGTGTACATGCCATATTTAATGAATTAAAACAACCAACACCGCGTCGTCGTTTTACCGTAGGTATTACTGATGATGTTACAGGCCTATCACTGCCCATCTCACCTGTATTACATAACACACCATACCGTCTCCAAGCATTATTTTATGGTTTAGGGAGTGACGGTACGGTTTCAGCAACTAAAAACAATATTAAAATTGTAGGCAATAGTACACCTTATTTTGCTCAAGGCTATTTTGTTTATGATTCAAAAAAAGCGGGGGGTTTAACCGTTTCTCATTTACGTATTAGTGAAAAACCGATTAATTCCTCCTATCTAATTGAACAAGCTGATTTTATTGGCTGTCATCAAAATCAATTTATTGATAAGTATCAGATGGTGGAACATCTTAAAACAGGCGGGATCTTCTTACTAAATACGCCCTACGCCCCTGAAGATGTTTGGCGACATTTACCACAAGAAGTTCAGGCGTTACTTAATCATCGCAAAGCCAAATTTTATATTATTAATGCTACGCGCATTGCCCGTGAATGCCAATTAGGTGGGCGTATTAATACGGTAATGCAAATGGCTTTTTTCCATCTTACTGAAATTTTACCGCGTCAACAGGCATTACAACAATTACAGGATGCCATTGCTCACAGCTATAGTAGTAAAGGTCAACATATTGTTGAAAATAACTGGCAAGCACTAGCTGTAACAATCACTAATCTGATAGAGATCCCATTACAATCTATTGAGGTAAATAGTCGATATAGATCGGCTATTGTTTCTGAGCATGCCCCCGATTTTGTCAAAACGGTAACGGCTAGAATGTTGGCGGGCTTAGGAGATACTCTTCCAGTATCAGCATTCCCTCCAGATGGTACCTGGCCAACAGGTACAACTAAATGGGAAAAACGCAATATCGCCGATCAAATCCCTCTCTGGCAGCCCTCACTATGTACTCAGTGTAATCATTGTGTAGCCGCTTGCCCACACGCTGCTATTCGGGCAAAAGTTGTTGAACCACTGCAATTAGAAAATGCGCCCGCCACACTGGCGAGTCTTGATGTCAAATCCCGTGATATGCGCGGTATGAAATATATTTTACAAGTAGCACCTGAAGACTGTACAGGATGTAAGCTTTGTGTAGAAGTTTGCCCAGCTATAGATCGACAAAATCCAGAAATAAAAGCAATTAATATGCATCCGCATTTGGAACATTTACAAACTGAAAAAGCTAATTTTAACTTTTTCTTACAATTACCGGATTTTGATAAAAACAAACTTGAACGTATTGATATTCG
Source organism: uncultured Enterobacterales bacterium (assembly GCA_945288535.1). Lineage (GTDB taxonomy): Bacteria > Pseudomonadota > Gammaproteobacteria > Enterobacterales > CALYQQ01 > CALYQQ01. Next base: position 31,650 of record CALYQQ010000013.1, read on the forward strand.
CACATCACAACTTATTACACCATTATTTGAATATTCTGGTGCGTGTTCAGGTTGTGGTGAGACACCTTACATTAAATTATTAACGCAACTGTTTGGCGATCGTATGTTAATTGCAAATGCGACAGGTTGTTCATCTATTTATGGTGGCAATTTACCAACGACACCTTATACAACGGATAACCAGGGACGTGGTCCGGCTTGGTCAAATTCGCTATTCGAAAATAATGCAGAATTTGGTTTAGGTTATCGTTTAACCGTTGATCATCAGCAACAACGCGTGATTCGCATGCTAAATGAATTCGCTGAACAACTCCCTAAAGAGTTAGTTGCATCCTTAAAAAATCCCGAGACTTCTGTAGCCGAACAGCGTCAAAATGTAATAAGTTTACGTCAATTACTTGCAGGCATAGATGATGACAATGCACGTAATTTATCAAATGATGCTGATCATTTTGTGAATAAATCAGTATGGATCATCGGTGGTGATGGCTGGGCATATGATATAGGATTTGCCGGGTTGGATCATATAATGAGCTTAACTGACAATGTTAATGTATTGGTGCTTGATACCCAATGTTATTCCAATACGGGGGGACAGCAATCGAAAGCAACGCCTATGGGGGCTGTAACCCGCTTTGCTGAGTTAGGAAAGCGACGTGGACGTAAAGATCTCGGCGTTAATATCATGATGTATGGCCATGTTTATGTAGCACAAATTGCTTTGGGGGCACAATTGAACCAAACAATTAAAGCGATTCAGGAAGCAGAGTCATGGCCTGGACCATCATTGATTATTGCTTATAGTCCATGTGAGGAACATGGCTATGATTTATCACGTAGTCATGAACAAATGAAAAAGCTGGTAACTGCTGGATTTTGGCCGTTATATCGTTATGACCCACGTAATAAAGAAAAAGGCAAACCTGCATTAACACTGGATTCACGCCCTCCTATTGGTGGGCTTGCCTCCACACTCCTAAATGAACAGCGCTTTAAACGCTTAATGACGATAGATCCTGATGCGATTGAGGTACTTCAACAACAGGCTGAGCAAGATATTCAGGATCATTATCAGTTATTAAGTTTATTGGCGGGCAAAAAATCATCTGATGGAGATAATAATCCGCAATAAAATAGGAAAATAAGTCTAAAAAACTCGATTTATAGTTAAATCGGGTTTTTTTATAAAGATAAGTATCTTGTTAACCCACAATACCTATTAAAGAAAAATAAAATATATCAGTAACATTGCAACTACAACCACGCCATCCATTATTTTGTTTATTTCCATAGTTGCAAAGAAACGGTATTTAATGCGCATTCTTAATAGCTTGTTACTCTAGGCCTATCAATATATAGACTACTATCAATTAATAATGCTAAGTAAAATAAGTCATGTTTGCTATATGACCATCTTTGTATAAAAATTAGCTCTATTGGCTACGAACAAAAGATGACTTAGTATCCATAAATAAAAACTCATTTCAGATTTTACACATCATGATTAAATAAAAAATAAACTAAGTCAAAAATTATGTGTTATGAAAAGTTGATCATATTTATTAAGTAATATGTTTATGAAGAATCTTTTCAAATAAGATAGATAGAAACGGGATAAATAATGAAAACAATTTTTATTTATAAGCAAAGATGAAAATATAAAATTGTTTAGCAAATCAATAATAAACTTTACATACAAGGATTACGATAAGATAGAGAGTAATGACTAGCAATAATAGGAGTATTTATAAAGAAGAGCAATATTGCACTATGCAAGCCTTATGCTTAGTAGATAATATAAACACCCGATAAATCACACCTGTTTACCTTCTTCAGATAATTTACTATTTTATAGATAGCTATAATGAAACAAATATCAATTTCAAATAATACATCTTGTTCAATCATACAAGAATAAAATAATAAGTAAGAATAAAATACCCTTCCTACCCTTCCATAAAGTTAATCAATACGGCTTAATCTCCTATTTTTGGTCAAATTAAAACCGTTTTGCACAAAGCGTGAGCAAACAAACAGAAAATAGTGTTAAACCTTTGACAAGCCACATTAGCCCAGCTACTATACGCAACATGATTCCTCCATAGCTCAGTCGGTAGAGCGACGGACTGTTAATCCGCAGGTCACTGGTTCGAGCCCAGTTGGAGGAGCCAAATAAACAACCCCTGAGCATTAATAAAATGCTTAGGGGTTAATACATTATAGTAACGCAATAGCGCTATTATTTCTTTATTATTTTTGTGATCCCTTTCACTTTTTTTCTCCATTAACCGCAAACCGCATTTTTCTAAACACAATACGCTATAGTCTATATAATTCTTATTAAGAATTTTATATTATTAATAATGTATGATAACAATCTACTTATGCAGGACTTATAGTGATCACGCGATGAGAGTACATACAATAAGCATAACATACTAACTTTCTTCTACAGGCAAATATAATATGGCCAGAGCAATTTTGATCCAAAAAAATGAACAAGGTTACTATGTTAACCTAGCAACAATTAATAAAGATCAATTACCAGAAGGTGATGTCACCGTAAATGTCACTTATTCTTCAATTAATTATAAAGATGCCTTAGCGATTACAGGTAAGAGCCCTGTAATACGTCAATTTCCTATGGTACCTGGAATTGATTTAGTCGGTAATGTTATTGAATCTTCAAGTCCTCATTATCATATTGGAGATCTTGTGCTGCTTAATGGTTGGGGTGTTGGCGAAAAACATTGGGGGGGACTGGCTGAAATAGCGCGCCTTAATAGCAATTGGCTTATTCCTTTACCCAAAAATTTAACGGCTAAACATGCTATGGCTATTGGTACCGCTGGTTATACTGCTATGCTTTGTGTTATGGCATTAGAACAAAATGGCATCATGCCACAATCGGGGAAAATCATTGTTACAGGTGCTAATGGTGGCGTTGGTAGTTATGCTGTGGCTATTTTAAGTCGGCTAGGCTATCACGTCATTGCGTCCACTGGCCGACCAGAAGAATCTAACTATTTAACAACTATACTCGGTGCCAAGGAAATTATTCACCGCGAAGAACTTTCATCACCAAGCAAACCTCTTTTAAAAGAGCGCTGGATCGCAGGTATAGATACTGTAGGGAGTACGACATTAGTAAATGTATGTGCTTCAACTTGTTATGACGGAATAATTGCTGCATGCGGGCTAGCTCAAGGCATAGATTTTAATGCCACTGTAGCACCTTTTATTTTACGTGGTATAACCTTAGCTGGTATTGATAGCGTTATGTGCCCTTACCAAAAACGAGTAACCGCATGGCAACGGCTTGCTGATATTATGGATGAAGCGATAATAGATAAAATTAGTACAGAAATCACACTTGATCAAGTGATCACGTCAGCTAATGCTTTAATAAAAGGAAAAATAAGAGGCCGATTAGTGGTTAAATTTTAACCTTAAGTGAATCAAATTATCACAAATAGTACACTATATTGTGTACTATTTGTGAATAACTACTTAAACGTTTCTATTCAGATGCAACTGAAAGATCATTTTGTACACTTTTAACACCTTTGATTACCTTTACAACACTTTCAGCTTTGGTTTTTTGCTCATCAGATTTAACGGAACCTGTTAAATTAACGACACCTTGCTCGGTTTTGACACTGATATCCATAGAAGGAATATTCTCAGTCGCCATGAGTTTAGCTTTTACTTCGGTCGTGATTAACGCATCACTTGCAAAATCTTTAATGCCACTCTCAGTTTCTTTATATGAGCCCATCTTCTCACCTTAGTTTTGATAAAGTTTCATTATTATTCAACAACTAACTGATTTTTAACTTCTTTCACGTGTTTTACACTTTTAGCTACGCGTTCAGCTTGTAAAGACTGTTCTTTAGAATTAACTTTACCTGTTAAATAAACTATACCACCTTCGGTTTTAACACTAATATCTGAAAAAGGGGTATTATCAGTTGATAATAAGGCCGCTTTTACTTTTGATGTGATCATTGTATCGCTAAGATAGTTGCCTTCATTTGAACTATTTTCGCTCACCGTTAGATTATCTTTTACGTCTTTAACACCTTCTACTCCAGAAGCAATAGTTACTGCATTCTTTTTAGCTTCTTCATTAGCGACTGAACCTGTCAATTCGACAATACCATCTTTGGTAGAGACGGATATCTTATCTGCTGAGACAAGTTTATTATTCACAAAGGCTGATTTAACATTTGCCGTAACCATAGTATCGTTTGAATAATTCGTTGTTTTATCAATCTCATTACTTATACCATCTTCAATTTTCTTTGCTGACGATGTGATTGAATTCATTATCTCACTTTTACTATCTGCAATAACTTCTCCAGATACACACATAATAGCGAAGACTAAGGCTAATAAAGAGTGGTCAATAATATGATGATTCATAAAAAGCTCCATTTAAGGCTTTGTAATACATAACAACTTACAAGTGCTATACATTATGCTATAGCAAAGCAAGTCACGAATTTGATATGTAAAAAAGCATAGTAAATAAAATAATATTTACCACTCGAGTATTTTTGAATTAAAAGAGAGAAATAATTTAAAAATTCTTTATTATTCAATAAATTATGTTGTAATTTGTATCATGCGATAATTTAAAATAACACATCTCCTTGCTAATACTTATACTCTGAAACAGTTATCATTTGAAATGGGGTATTATTTCTTAAGCGTAAATAATAGAGATTTTCATTGATTATCTTCGAATAAATTTTAGTTATAGAAAATAAAGACTCTATATTAAAGAAGATTATTGCTTTATTAGAAGAGACAATTATCTTTATATTAATTTATAGACCATATGAATAATTATTAATAGAATTTCCTGTTTTACATCATCCTGTTAATTTTCTTAACATTAGTAATGAAATACAGAGTTATTTCATAAATATTATGACTAACTTTGGTGCACTATGTAATAGTGTAATTTACGGATATGAATAAACATATATAAACAATATTACATAATCAATAAGCAATATTATTATTCAATAGTGTGAATAGTTAATTTACTAGCTGCGGCTTTATCAAGAATAACCACTAAATTTGGATGTAATCTTAGTATTGAGGCGGGTACATTTTCAGTGATATCCTCTTCTAATGCCTGTTTTATCGCGTCTGCTTTAGATTCGCCATTCGCAATTAAAATAAGCTGTCTACTTTGCATTACACTTGCAGGCCCCATCGTAACGTAATGATCTGGAACCAGAGTCGTGTCGCCATTGTATTCACTGTCAGCAATATAGCCTTTTTCGTCAGCTAAAATAGGTAATTTCACTATTTTATTCGCCCATTTTGTTTTCCCTGGAATATTACCGCAAAAATGACCATCGCAACCAATACCCATAACGATAGCATCTAAACCTCCATCGCCGGCTATTTTGTTATCATGATTATGATAATTATCGAGTGTTAATTTATGAATTTGTGAGTGCGCGATATTAGCGGGAATAAAAAATAGTTTATTTAAATTTGTTATTGTAACACCATCACGATCTTGTCCTTTGAAAGGTAACTCATCAAAATTATAATAATGAACATGTTGATAATAAGTTTTATTTTTAATTTGTGGAATAAGATATTCATACATAGATACAGGTGTACGACCTGCTGTAATGGCTAAATTAACTCGTCGTTGCTGATTCATATGACCTAATAAATAATTTGCAGCAACATGTCCCATTTCATTTTTATCTTCGGTAAGGATGAGTTTCATATAATTCCTCTTTTATTACAATCATTTGAATGTCTAAAAGTTAACTACATCTTAATTTAGTCTGAATACAGCCTGGTAAAAAATAGCATAACTAAATAAATACTATTTGAATATTATTTTCTAATAAATACACAAAGTTGAGTGTTTATATAAATGATATAAATTCTCGTTTACATTTAATAAGACAAATTATATAGTCAGCACTATTATTATTTTTAGCTTTGCCTATTGGACTAATTATGCCATTAATATACAGAGAAAGATTAATAACTAATATATCGCACGCTGTATTTAAAATAAGTAATTATTTATTAATTATTATTGCAAGTTTAGCTGCAATGTTACCTCATATATCTATGGCTACTCAAGAAAACATCATAACTTTTGCTAATTTCCGTGATACTCGCGATTTAAATCCACATCTTTATTCGGGTGAAATGTGGGCGCAAAATATGCTTTATGAATCATTAGTGAAAATTACCAAAAATGGAATAGAGCCCTGGTTAGCAAAAGAATGGCATGTGTCAGATGATGGCAAAGTATATACCTTTATTTTACGTTCAGATGTTAAATTCAGCGATGGTGAAATCTTTAATGCACATGCTGCTAAGCTTAATCTTGATGCGGTTATGACAAATAAAGATCGTCATCGCTGGCTAGAAATGGTTCGTTTAATTGATGCTATTGATGTTGTGAATGATTTTACGTTACGTATTTCATTACGTGAACCCTACTTTCCCTTCTTAATTGAAATGGCTGTGACGCGACCAATGCGTTTTATTTCACCAAAAGCAATGATTGATGGTGGGACAAAAAAAGGCGTCAAAGCCTATATTGGTACAGGTCCCTTTGTATTAAGTGAACATAAAACCGATGCCTATGCCGTATTTACACTTAATCCTTATTACTGGGGTGAAAAACCAAAAATAGATAAGGTCATTATGAAAGTCATCCCTGATCATCAAACACGATTATTGGCTTTACAAAAAGGTGAAATCGATCTTATTTATGGTAAAAATATGATCGATGCCGATGCTTTTGCACAATATACAAAAAATAAAAAATTTATTACATCCATGTCAATGCCTATTTCAACTCGCATGATTTTATTAAATACAACTAATGACATTCTTAATGATGTATTAGTACGCAAAGCTTTACAATACGGTATTAATAAACATGAGATTGCTGAAGGTATTCTCAATGGCAGTGAAAAAGTAGCGGACACGTTATTAGCTAAAAATGTTCCTTACAGTAATATTGATATAACCCCTTATGATTACAATCCTAAGAAAGCAATACAACTTTTAGAGCAAGCAGGTTGGAAACTAGAGAAAGGTTCTTCTACACGAATAAAACAAGGAAAACCTTTAGTATTAACAATTAATTATGATAGTAATACCGCCTCTCAAAAAACGATTGCCGAATATATGCAAAGCGAATATGCTGAGCTTGGTATTGAGCTAAAATTGCATGGTGAAGAAGAGCAAGCTTACCGTGATCGTCAAAAAGCGGGAAAATTTGATATTGTATTTAATATTTCATGGGGCACACCTTATGATCCTCAATCTTTTTTATCAGGAATGAAACTGCCTGTATATGGTGATTATCTTGCTCAACAAGGATTACCTGAGAAGAAAAAAATTGATGAAAGTATTACTAATGCTTTAATTTCGACAAATGAAGCTGAACGAACACAGTTATTTCACTACGTATTAACAACGCTGCATAATGAAGCTGTTTATATTCCATTAACCTATGAACGCAATCGTGCTGTATATACAAACGCGTTGGGTGGCGTTGAATATAGTGTTATTCAGTATGATATTCCTTTTGAATTAATGTACCGTAAGTAGTCAAATTAAGGGTTATAGATAGAATGATAATACCTATACTCTAGCTCGGTAGGTTCGTGTCTGTGAAACAATACATAATTCATCGTTTATTATTAACTTTTCCAATCTTATTTGGTGTCTCGTTTTTATCTTTTGTATTGGTCAATTTAGTTCCGTCTGATCCAGCCGAAGTTGCATTACGCGTAGGTGAAATCGTCCCAACACCAGAAGCTATTGCGCAAATGCGTGAAGACTTGGGATTAAATCATCCCTTTTTAACGCGTTATTTTTATTGGCTCGTCGATGCCATACAACTTGATTTTGGTCATTCCTTTATCAATCGGCAACGACTTGTTACAGATGAAATAGCACGTAGCCTACCCTATACCTTCGAATTAGCAGGCATGGCTTTTATACTAACGGTCGTCATTAGCTTACCATTAGGCATTTTAACTGCTATTAGTAAAGACACTCTATTTGATCGATTAGTCCGCTTATTTATCTTTATTGCAACGGCCATGCCTAGTTATTGGCTAGGTCTATTGCTCATTTGGTGGCTCTCACTTCATTGGGATTTATTACCGACCAATGGTGGTGAAACATTTAACCATCTAATTTTACCTTCTATCACGCTTGCTATGGTTTATATTGCAACCTATACCCGCTTGATCCGTAATAATATGTTAGAAAATATGCAGCAATATTATATCTATTATGCTCGTGCACGCGGATTGAATGAAAAAACCATTATTTGGCGGCATATACTCAAAAATTCGTTACATACTGTTATTACAGCCTTAGGCATGAGCATTCCACAGTTATTGGCCGGTACAGTAATAATTGAGCATCTATTTTCATGGCCTGGTATAGGTAAACTATGTATTACTGCAATTTATAATCGTGATTACCCCATCCTACAAGCCTATATTTTAATGATGGCTATTTTATTTGTCTTTTCTAATCTCGTGGTGGATGTTATCCAACGTTGGATGGATCCCTCATTACGGCTGGAGGCATAATATGCTAGTTATGCGACGATTATTACGTGACAAAATTGCTATCATCTGTTTATTTATTCTTTTATGTATCATTATTATTGGTATTTTCGCACCTTGGGTAGCACCAAATGATCCTAATAAAATTAATATCGCGCATAAATACGCTGATTTTAGTAATCGTTTTCCACTTGGTCGTGATCATTTAGGTCGTTGTATTTTATCACGCTTAATATTTGGTATTCGGATTACGCTATTTTATTCGTTATTTACCATGGCGATTACCATTATTATTGGTTGTTTATTTGGCTTTATTGCTGGCTATTTTCGAGGAAAATTTGATGAAATAACCATGCGTTTATGCGATATTATGTTAGCATTTCCTAGTCAGGTAATGATATTAGCCCTCGTCGGAGTACTTGGCGTTGGTATGTTTAATGTTATCTTAGCAAATATCATTGTAAAGTGGGCCTGGTATACACGAATGATACGTAGTATTGTCATAAAGCATAGTAGGAAAAACTATATTCTCTTTTCACGCGTCAGTGGCTCTTCATTAGGTTTTATTTTATTTCGCCATTTACTCCCGAATACCGCTGCTGAAATTATTGTACTGGCAACCTTAGATACAGGATGGGTAATTTTAAATCTTTCAGCCCTCTCCTTTCTTGGCTTAGGTGTTCAGCCACCAACTGCAGAATGGGGAATGATGTTAAGTGAAGCGCAAAAAGTGATGATAGGCCATCCGGAACAAATGGTAATTCCTGGGCTAGCTATCCTAATTGTTGTTGCCATTTTTAATATGCTTGGTGATTGCTTTCGTGATGCACTTGACCCTCGAGAAAATAAATATGACTTATTTATTAAAGATTGAACAACTTAATGTAGGTCTGGTTGCTACACGGCAATCGTTATTATCCTCGATGTCATTTTCACTAAAAAAGCATGGTTGTTTAGGTATTGTTGGTGAAAGTGGTAGTGGCAAAAGCCTAACTTGCAAAGCTATCATAGGATTACTAGATGCTAATTTTTATTGTACTGGAGATATTTGGTTAGATAAACTTAATTTAAGAAAATGCCATCACAAAAAATTACAAACTCTTCGTGGATCAACAATTGGTATGATCCTTCAGCATCCGATGGCAGCGTTCGATCCAACCCAAACAGTAGGTAATCATATCGTCGAGACGCTATGTATGCATCGCCAACTATCACCGTCGGCAGCAAAAGTGATCGCCATCGATTATATGAAAAAAGTTAAATTAACTCAGCCTCATATTATTTTTAATAAATATCCATTACAAATGAGCGGAGGAATGTTACAACGAGTCATGATCGCTATTGCATTATCGCTAGAACCTAAATTATTAATTGCTGATGAACCAACTACAGCATTAGACTCCGTTACTCAAGCTGAAATCATAAATTTATTTAAATCTATTCGTGAAGAATTAGGTACTACAATGCTCTTTATCTCCCATGATTTTGGTGTGATTAATCAACTTGCTGACAATGTTATCGTAATGAATCAAGGCTCTATTGTTGAACAAGGCTTGGCAAACGAGGTATTACATCACCCACAACATAAATATAGCCAATATCTAATATCGTCACGGTTAACATTACAAAAACGTTTTCAGGCGATAGTCAATCCTAACTCATTGACTAAAGATAATGTCTAGGAGGATCGCTTGTGGAGCACTTTATTAAAGTTGAAAATATTTATCATCGTTTTCGCCAGCAAGAAAATCATAATCAATGGCAACAAGTCTTGCACGATGTCTCTTTTCATATTAATCAGGGAGAGTGTTTTGGTATAGTAGGCGAAAGTGGTAGTGGTAAAAGTACACTTGGCCGTATCTTGTTAGGTCTTATTAAACCATGGAAAGGTCGCATTCTATTTAATGGTGATCAACAATACACTAAGACCCGTTTTTGGCAACGCCAGCTTTTATCAACGATTCCAGTAAGTGCTGTATTTCAAGATTATACCTCTTCAGCCAATCCCACATTTACTATTGAACAAATTATCGATGAACCATTACGTGGAATAATTCCCCGTTTATCCAGACAGCAGCGACGCCAAGAGATTATGCAATTACTTGATTATGTCGGCTTATCTTTATCATTACTTGAACATTATCCATATCAATTGAGTGGCGGCCAAATGCAACGTATCTGTATTGCTAGAGCAATTGCTAATAAACCCCAATTCATTTTATTAGATGAAGCAGTAAGTGCACTTGATGTTTCGGTACAAGTTCAACTACTTGATTTACTTAAAAATTTACAAAAGGAATTAAATTTAACTTATTTATTTATTAGCCATGATTTAACGGCCATCACCTATCTATGTCAACGCTTACTCTTTTTAAAATCAGGCAAATTGATTGAAAGTGTCAATGATTTGACACAATTAAGTCAAGTAACCCAATCCTATTCAAAAAGGATATTAAATGCAGTTTTGGAGTTTTGATAAATGGCCTCGGCTTCATTTTCTACCTCAATCTACAAAGCGTTAAGCTATCGCCGTTATTTAGCACTGGTTATCCCTTTTATTATATCTACTATGACAACCCCCTTATTAGGTGCTATTGATACAATATTGGTAGGTCATTTATCTGATACTGCTTATATTGCAGGTGTAGCTGTAGGCACGGTTATATTTAATACATTATATTGGTTGTTCGGCTTTTTACGCGTCAGTACTACTGGTTTTACCGCGCAAGCACTTGATGATAACACTAAACTACTCGAAGCATTACTAAGTCCTTTGATCATTGCTTTATTGCTAGGTTTCCTCTTTATTCTATTACAAAAGCCTATTTTTTATGCAGCAATGCAATTAATTCATCCTGTAGCTGAAGTTAAACAGTATGCAAGTGATTATTTTTACATATTAATATGGGGAGCGCCCTTTACCTTAACAAATTACGTTTGTCTTGGCTGGCTAATGGGACATAAAAAAGTTAAAGCCGTTCTTATTAATCAAATATCTATTAATCTATTAAATATCTTTTTAGCAATTCTGTTGGTCTATGTATGCAAATGGCAACTTATAGGACTTGCTTTCGCTACATTAATAGCACAAATAGTAGGTACGTTTTTTGGCTTTATCCTGATAAAAAATTATCTTAATGTCAAACACGATACAATTAAATTGCAGAAAATTCTTACACCACTTGCATTGAAAAAAGTTATGTTGATCAATAGTGATCTTATTATTAGAACGATCTGCTTACTTATTGTAACTAACCATTTTATTTCTATTGGCGGTTCATTTGGCACGGATGTTTTAGCTGCAAACGCTGTTTTATTTCAAATCCACTATCTCATCGCTTATTTATTTGATGGATTTGCTAATGCTTCAAGTGTTTATAGTGGTAGAGCGAAAGGCCTTTATAATGTGTCTCTTTATCGACAAGTTTTACATCATTCCTTTATATCCGCACTATGCACGAGTATTTTACTCGCATTAGTTTGGTGGCAATATCATTTACCGATAATCGCGCTGTTTACTGAGCATACTAATATCATCAATCTTTGCCAGCAATATCAATTATGGATAATGCTATTTCCACTTGTCGGATCATATGGCATCATCTTTTATGGCGTATTTTCAGGACTAACTTATACGAGCCCTATTAGAAATTCTATGCTCCTTGCACTCCTATCCTGGTTTGTAGCATGGCATATTTTGCTTCCGACTTATGGTAATCATGGATTATGGATTTGTTATTTAATATTTAGCCTGGGGCGCTCATTATTCTTGTTACCGGGGCTATTTACTGCAAAAAAATATTTCATATCACCACAATTACATCACTAAATCTTATGTAATGTAACTTGTGTGCAGCCGATAATGGGAAGGTAAAGAGACATGGAATAATGGCTATGTTGCGTACTATATAACTATAATGCTATTTTTAGCATTATAAGAGCGAAAGATAAACAATTAGTCACCATCAGGACTTTTTAATGAGTCACTATGCTTTATAAGACTAAATAAACAGATATAAATAACTGGTCAGATATGACAATATATAGCCTTTATCTGACCAACTGTTTATTCCTTTTTAAAGCAAAAAGGTAAATAGCTAAGGGCGTTCTTCCAATAATTGCATTAGATATTGACCATAACTATTCTTTTCCAATCTTTTTGCTTGAAGTAATACCTGTTCTTTATTTAACCACCCTTTTCTAAAGGCAATTTCTTCTAAACAAGCTATTTTTAACCCTTGACGTTTTTCAATTGTATGAATATACAATGATGCATCAATGAGGCTTTCATGCGTTCCAGTATCAAGCCAGGCAAAACCACGTCCCAATAATTCAACATTTAGTTTCCCTTGTTCTAAATAAAGTTGATTTAAACTCGTGATTTCTAATTCCCCTCTCGCCGAAGGTTTGACTTGCCGAGAAAGTTCAACCACTTGTTCATCATAAAAATAAAGACCAGTAATTGCCCAATTTGAACGCGGGTTTGTTGGCTTTTCTTCTATAGATAATACATTATAGTTTTTATCAAATTCCACGACACCAAAACGTTGAGGATCGGTTACTCGGTAGCCGAAAACAGTCGCGCCTTGCTCGCGCTCAACAACATTACTTAATTTGCTACCAAATCCTGGACCAAAATAAATATTATCACCGAGCACCATACTACAACGCTCACCCGCAATAAATTCTTCGCCAAGCAAAAATGCTTGCACTAACCCTTCTGGCTTAGGTTGTATTTTATAACTAAACTTAACACCAAACTCATCACCACTCCCTAATAAGCGTTGAAATGCTGACATATCATCAGGTGTCGTGATAATCAGAATATCTCTGATCCCAGCTAACATTAAGACCGAAATGGGATAATAGACCATAGGCTTATCATAAACAGGCAATAACTGCTTGGAAATACCTCTGGTAATCGGATATAACCGGGTTCCCGACCCGCCCGCTAATACAATACCTTTCATCATATCATCCTAATCATGTTACGACTTTCAATTATTGAAAAGGCTATATTTGTAAAAAAACCCACATTAGTATGGGGGTGACCAAAACAAATTAACAAATTTATTTTACATCACTCATTTTTTTCATTTTTTGCGAGATATCAAGCCGTTCTGTAGAAAGCTCAGCTATTTGAATAATATATTTATCAATACGTTCTTCATAGTCACTTTTCATATTGCTGATAATTGCGCGAATTTCGTCAATTGTCATATTCGGCTTAATATATTCGTTTAAGTTTTCTAACAATAAAATACGTTTTTGATTGTCTCTAATTTTTCTTTCATCATCATTGATTTCACGTTTTAATTTGTTTTTTCGCCGTGATAAATGCACATATTCCAGTACATCATTAAATGATGGTTTTATTGATTTATCCATCTTACAATCCTCTTTATTCATGTCTGTAATATCGTGTGCTAAGTTTATCATTTGAACACACTCTCTTCTCTGCTAATTATATTCTTTTCATCAAATTAATAAGTAGTATACTGGGTCAGGACTATTTTGCCAGCATGTTATTTTTAAATACCTATATTGGACTACTGATAAACAATATGCATACCCAAATTTACCAGACTATATAACATTAATGATTATAATCAATTAACTAAGATTAACTGATTTGATTATACTCTAACCAGGATTGAAACATTAATATACTCCATAGCTGTGAAGCCCAATTACGATCACCTGATAAATGTTGCTGCCATTTTTGCTTAACGTTAACAGGGTTAAAGTAACCTTGCTGTTTTAATTTCTGCTCATTAAGTAATGATTCAGCCCAATCACGCATATCGCTACGAAGCCATTGCTCTAATGGAATACCAAATCCCATTTTAGGACGGTCGATCAGCTTTTGTGGTACATAACGAAATAAAATATCTTTTAATGGTGATTTGATCTGGCCATTATGCGTTTTATAGCTAAAAGGAAGTGACCAGGCAAATTCAACAATATGATGATCAAGCAAAGGGACCCTTGTTTCCAGACTAACCGCCATAGCAGCTCTGTCCACTTTACACAAAATATCATCGGGTAAATAACACTGCATATCAATGGACATCATCAATTGTTGAGCATTGTCCGTCTTAATTAATAATTGGGGATCATTAAATGGCGTCATGCATGGCTTACTTCCTAATACAATTGCTTCTGTCGATTGCCAATAGCTTGTTAATTTATGGTAGAGTGATCCCACATCATCACTATTAAGAATAGCGGCACCTTTGTGTAATTTATCACCAATATTTGCATTGGCTAATTTAGCAGGTAAAAAATGTTTAATAGGTGATAACAATAAACGCCAACTTTCAGGGGAAATTGTGGTTATACCACTCGCTAATAAATGGCGCAATAACGCAGGCTTATTTGCGATTTGTCGCCAAATCTTTTCAGTTAATGCATAACGGCCATAACCAGCAAATAACTCATCCCCAGCATCACCTGAAAGTGACACTGTAACATGCTCTCTAGCCAAACGACTGACTAAAAAAGTAGGGATCTGCGAACTATCAGCAAAAGGTTCACAATATATTTCAGGTAATAAAGGAATAATATCCTGCGCTTGTTTCCCTGTTAAGTATAATTCCGTATGGTCTGTACCTAAATGTTGCGCAACTTGCGCTGCGTAGTCTGCCTCGTTGTATCCTTTTTCATAAAAACCAATCGTAAATGTTTTTATAGGCCGTGATGATTGCGCCTGCATTAAGGCAACAACAGTACTCGAATCTACCCCACCTGACAAAAATGCACCTACAGGGACATCGGCAATCATTTGTTGATGAATTGATTGGTTAATTAACTGTTCAAGTTGTTTAACCGCCTCGTCATAACTTCCTTTATAGGGTCGACAAATTTGACGTTCAATTACTAATTTAGTTGACCAGTAATTCTCTATACATGGTTGTCGTTGCTGAAAATTTAGCGTTAAAATACAGCCAGGCAATAATTTATTTATATTTTTATAAATAGAATAAGGTGCAGGAATATAGTTATGCCTTAAAAATAAACCTAAAGCATCTCTATCTATATCTGCATTGAAGTCTGGATGTGCTTTTAATGCTTTTAATTCTGAACCAAACAAGAAAGTATTTCTTTGCCAACCATAATAAAGAGGTTTTTCGCCGAATCTATCACGACCTAATGTTAGTTGTTTTTCTTGATAATCCCAAACAGCAAAAGCAAACATGCCAGTGCTCTTTTCCAGAGTTTGTCTGATCCCCCAATATTCAAAACCGGTCAATAATGTTTCTGTATCTGAATGACCATTCCAAGTAATAATGGGATTTTGCTGATGAAGTTGTTGTCGCAATACGTGATGATTGTAAATTTCACCATTAAAAACAATTAGATAACGTTTACTTGCCGATAACATAGGCTGACTACCGGCAGAGGAGAGATCAACAATTGACAATCGACAATGTGCTAAGCCTAATCCATGTTGATTATCAAGAAAATAATCTTGATTATCCGGCCCACGAGATCGTATTGCTTGAGCCATATTTTTTAATACATTTTCTGAAAATTGACTTGCATTTGCAGAAAGAAATCCAGCAAAACCACACATAGTTCTGACCTTAATCTAGTTAGTTAATTTTTATTCTGTTTATAGCTAGTATATAGTTGTTCATACTGAGAAACTGTTTTTGATAAGGTAAAATGGTCTATAATTCGTTGTTTACCTTGTTTGGCCATCAATAAACGCTGTTTTGCTGGTTTATTAAGCATCTCAAGTAAGCCATCGGCCAGTGCTTGTGCATTTTGTATAGGCACAACAATACCACACTCGCCAATAAGTAAGGCTGAATCCCCTGCTTGGGTAACGACGCAAGGTCGTTCCATCGCCATCGCCTCGCCAACAACATTAGGAAATCCTTCTAAAAAAGAGGCAGAACAAAATATATCCATAGCACTCAAACAAACTGCTATATCATCACGTTGTGCTAATAATGTGAATTTGTCGGTTAAATTATATTCCGTTAACCACGTTAGTAGCTGCTTATTTTGTTTATCACAGCCTTTGCCTACCAATAAGAAATGAATATCGTCTCTTTTTTGATTTAATAAATAGGCAGCTTTAATAAAATTTAAATGATCTTTAATCGGATGAAAACGTCCGATCATCCCTATAACGTATACATAATCATTCAAACCACAATGTTGTCGAAATAAGTCACGTTGTTCTGCGGTCGCCGTCAATGAATCTAATGAAAACCCATTATTAATGACTTGCATTTTATTAATACAATAACCTAATTGGCGATGAGATTGTCTTGCTGATTCGGCAACACAAACAATACGGCAAGGAATAACATAGGATAAAGGAACACAAATCTTACGTATTAATGCTGTAATGGGTTTAGTTGACGCTACACCACTATTACGGATCCCCCAAATAATAGTATTTACACCTGCTAGTTTAGCGGCTATACCGCCAATAAGATCAGCATGATACATCCATGTTTGTACAATATCGGGTTTTATTTGGCAAATAAGTTGTCTCAATTGCCAGATTTTCTTGGGCAAAGATAATGGCGATCGCATATTAAGTGAAATGACATCGATACCTATAGCAATAAGCTGTTGTCCTATTGGACCAATATCTGTCAACGAAATAACGCAGTGATGAAAATCTGAATGTGAAGCATGACTTAAAATTAAACGTTTAAGACTGATTTCTGCGCCACCTACATTTAATCCAGTAATGATGTGCAGAATTTTCACTGATTTGCTCCCACCTCTTCAAAGAAACTATCCCAACGTTCAATTATTTTTGCCAAAGCATAATGTTGTTGAATAGATTGTTTCGCACGCTGTCCTAAAGATTGGCGTTCTGTTTTATCTTGCATCAATGAAATGAGTGCCTGTTTAAATGCTTCATTATTATTTAAAGGGATCAATCTAGCATATTGGCCTTGCTGGCTAATTTCCGCTGGTCCAGATTTACAATCAAAAACAACACAAGGTAAGCCAACAGCCATGGCTTCTAATAACGTATTTGGAAACCCTTCTGATCTAGATGTCATACAATAAATATCAGCTGATGCCATTATATTCCAAGCCTGATCTGTTTTACCATATAACTGTATCTGTTTTTCCATGCTTAACGCTTTAATCGTTTGTTGCAATTTATTGTATTCAGGCCCATCGCCATAAATAGCTAATGTCCAATCAGGATAATCCTTAGCAATATCAGCAAAAATTGAAATTAACACATCAACTTGTTTAAATGCTTCTAAACGACATAAACTAAGTATTGTTTTTTGTTTATACTTTGATGTCTCCAGATTAAAGATCTCATTGCTCATTGGATTAGGTATTACAGCAAGTCGTTTACATCCTGGATAAAATTTAGCTAACTCACTAATAGTCTGTTGTGTTTGCCCTGTGAGCATATCAGCAAACCGATACGTCCGTTTACATAAAAACTCCCACCCAAAGGATAATGGAAACGTTGATGGCGTACGTCTTTCACAGCAAATTACAGGAACCTTAAGTCCACGTGTTGCTAAAATTGCTGCAACATTCACATTAGGCAAAAATGAGATAACTACATCAGCATGACACTGTTTGATCATCCGCCGTAAACGAAATAATCGTTGCACTTGATTTAGAAAATGCTTCGATTCTGATATCGATGATAAGTAAGTGAGTCTAACTTTTTCAGAAACAGTATAAAAGGGTTTACCCCCGCCTGAATAAGTAGGTATTAATGTAACTTTATCTCCTCGTTCAGCCCAAGCATTACATAATAGTGTCGCCACACGCTCAGCGCCACCTGCATTTAGCGAACTTACTAAAAAGACAATTTTCATATAGACAGCTAACTCCCTACAACAAATAACTTTTAACTCAACATATTAAGTTCTTTTTGGTTTTTATTAGCCCATCAATCAATTGCTGCCATTGATTTATTACATTATCCGGTGAATAAGATTGACGTACAGTAATGGCTCGTCTAGAAAAATGTGTACGTTTAGTCGTAGATAACATCAATAGTTGCAAACTCTTAAATAATTCTGCAGTGGATCCAACTGGTACTAACAATCCATCTTCATTATGACGAATAATATCTCTTGGTCCCGTATCACAGTCAAAACTGATGACAGGTACACCATAAGACATAGCCTCAATAAGCGTATTTGGAAAACCTTCAAATAAAGAAGACATTACATAGATATCGGCATGTTCATACCACTGGCCAACATTACCTACACTACCCGGTAGAAAAATTCGGTGTTTACAATTACTCTGATTGATTTGTTCGGTAAGTTGCTCTCTTAATGGCCCTTCACCTAAAATCACCAGCTCCCACTCGGGGAAAACTTCAGCCAAACGACAAAAAACGTCAATAAGTAGTGCAAAACCTTTCTGCTCTACTAACCGTCCGACAGCAAGAATACGCTTATAATGAGGTACACCAATACTCTCTGGCTTTATAAGATGATCTGTTTCCGGTAAAGGCCAAACCACAAAATTAGGTATTGTAACTACGGTTTTTGCTTGAGTATGCTGCTTAAGCCACTGGGTACTCTCTTGAGTTTGTGCAACGACCGCCGTTAAATGACCATACATTTTATTGCGTAGTATCTCCCAATATTTTCCTAAAGGTAATTTTGGGGGATAAATTCGCTCAGAACCGATTGTCACAAGAGACTTTAATCCTAATGCTGATATCGATAAAATAATGTTAGCCCTGGACATAAGCGAGATAGCTATATCAGGCTGCTCTTTGCGTAGGATCTTCCTAAGTAAATTAATACGTTGATAATTATTTATAAAGCCACGAATACTGTTTTGACTAGGAACAGCACTATTCAAGCAGAACCTATGGATTCCAGCACTTAATGTATAAAAGTCATGTTCAGTATCTGCCACAGTCACAACGATCACTTGATGACCACATTGATACCAATGCTCGGCGAGATGAACTGCAACACGCTCTGCGCCCCCAGAAGATAATGAGTGGATAAAAATTAACTTTTTCATTTAATTTATTTAATTATAAAAGATATGTTATTTCTGTAGAGTCGATATAACTTATCGAACTAATTAATAACAAAATATTATCATTTTTTATTTCTTTGGTCAGTTTGTTATTAATACAAATTTTTATCATTATAATTAACTTTTAATTAATAATCTTGTCATAATACTTTTACATAATTGATCTTTTCTTATAACTCATATGGCAAGCATAAAAGAACGTGATGATTTGGCAGATAATTGAAGAAAGCAATACCCCATAAAGTTTTAGTGTAGGAACTAATATAAAGCAAAAAATAACTTTTATAATAAAATTCATAATACCTACTTTGGCTAAAGTAGCTTGGCGTCCTACACTCGCCTGATAGGATAATAATAAAATAGTACAAATATAAAAGGGTAAAGAAAGTAAACTCAGCTGAAGTAACTGACTTACTTCATGAGTATTTTGCGAAGTAAACGCACCACGCTCAAACAGTAATTTTACAGCAGGTTCGGATAGAAAATAAAATAAACTAATAAAAATAACTCCACCAAAAAAAAGATATTTTGTCCAACTTAACGCGAGAGTATCTATATTTTTTCCTGAAAAATGGCTTTTAGAAAAAACTGGTAAAATAGCACGATTTATTGCTGTTGCACTAATACCTAATAGTAAAGCTAATATTTTATTTGCATAATTAAGACTACTAATTGCCCCTTCGCCTAACTTGGCGCTAAAAAATTGATCAACAATAGTGTTAGAGCTCACTAATATTTGGCCTATTAT
The DNA here is from genome assembly GCA_945288535.1 of uncultured Enterobacterales bacterium. Classification (GTDB taxonomy): domain Bacteria; phylum Pseudomonadota; class Gammaproteobacteria; order Enterobacterales; family CALYQQ01; genus CALYQQ01. Next base: position 52,002 of record CALYQQ010000013.1, read on the forward strand.
CATAATAAAAAAGAAACGATAAAATTCTGTCCACCAAGGAGAACTAAAACAAAAACGAGGGAAACCCACATAGCTTGCTCGATAAAGAGGAATAAACAACAACACCATTTGAATGAGTGCACCAATAATTAATCCCCAGACTAAGGGAAATATACCGGAAAACATAAGAATACCGAGAAAAGTACACAATCCCGGCATACTTTCTAATAACGTATTAGCGTGCTTACCATAGCTCATCGTAAATACTGAAAATAAACTAATAATAAAACCAATAAAAATATAGCAACTCATGTTAGGTAACATAGACAAAGCTAAGGATATGGTTTCATGAGATAACCCTAACCACTGGCTTTTAATCAGCAATGGACATAATAAATTGAATAAGGGGGTTAAGGCTGCAGCAACCAATAATGTAAATCCTAATACTTGCGATTTAAATATTATTATATGCTCAGGGGCCTGATGCTCTATTTTTGCAAGTAGTGGGATCAGAATAACGGATAACAAACTAAACCAAATACTTACAGGAAAAATAACGAGATTGAACAGAAAAGAATAAGCATCAACTACAGCACCCACACCAAAATGACTGGCTATTGCCATTTCTTTTAATGCACCGACCAATCTACCTACGACTAAAAACATACAAACGGTAATAAGACCAGTCAAAACGTTTCTTTTTTCAGCGTCTAATTGACTTACTAGTCGATTTTTTATTTTATTTAACAATACGTTAACCAATTCTATTTTACCTGACGATATAGTCTAACGTATAAACGTTAGACTATAATAAACATGTGATATAACCTTAAAAAGCTGATGGTTATCTTGATGTGAATAATATAGCAATTGCGCTAACTCAATATCAAAATTTACGCATGATTTAAAGTCGAGTTATACATTATGATGAATAATATCTAGGGAAATAATATGATTTTATCTATATATTTAATGTTACTGGATAGAAACAAATATTTACTTAGATAATCAATAAGCATTCTTATAGATATAATAATATGAAATCACTTTCATCACTAATTACCTTATATTTTATAAATAAAACTACACATTATAGAATGATCGATACCATTCAACAAATTGCTTAACACCATCAATAACAGAAGTTTGTGGTCTAAAATCAATTAAATCGTACAATTGACTTGTGTCTGCGCCTGTATTTACAACATCACCAGGCTGCATCGGTAACAAGTTCTTATAGGCTTTTTTACCTACAGCTAATTCAATAGCCTCTATATAGTCAAGCAATTTAACAGGCTGGCTATTCCCTATATTATAAATGCGATAAGGTGCTGAACTTGTTGCGGGCGAACCCTGTTCAACCGTCCAGTCTTTATTAGCTTGAGGTATATTATCTTGTAAACGAATAATTGCTTCTATAACATCATCTATAAAGGTGAAGTCTCGCATCATTTCGCCAAAGTTATATACATCAATAGGTTTGCCTTCAATAATTGCTTGGGTAAATTTAAATAATGCCATATCTGGACGCCCCCAAGGACCGTAAACGGTAAAGAAGCGTAATCCTGTTGTTGGAATGCCAAACAAATGAGAGTAGGTATGTGACATTAATTCATTTGATTTCTTTGTTGCTGCATATAAAGAAACTGGATGATCAACAGAATCATCTGTTGAAAAAGGCAGTTTGCGATTTAAACCATAAACTGAACTTGAAGAAGCATATAATAAATGGCCAATGTTATGATGCCGGCAATTTTCAAGTATATTTAAATGTCCAGTAATATTGGCGTCAATATAAGCAGAAGGCGCCTCTAAAGAATAACGCACGCCTGCCTGCGCGGCTAAATGAATTACGCGATAAAATTGATGTTGACTAAATAAACTATCGATGGCTTTTTTATCTGATAAATCTATTTGATGAAATTCAAAGTCAGGATTCGTATTTAATATTGCTAGTCGTGCTTTTTTTAAATTAATATCATAATAAGCATTAATATTATCAAAGCTAACAACCTGATGTCCCTCATCTAAAAGCCGTTTTGCCACATGAAAACCAATAAAGCCAGCCGCACCAGTTACAAGATATTTCATTATAGGCCTCTTAGTTGATTTTTTTTACTGACATGCCACGGCCAATAGCATAATAATGAATATCTTTATTTGCCATCATTATCGGATCATATAAATTTCGACCATCAAATATAACAGGATCTTTAAGTTTTTCTTTTATAATATCAACATTAGCTTCTTTAAATGTCGTCCACTCAGTACAAATAATCAATGCGTCAGCATCATCCAATACGGCTTCTTTATTATCGCATAAGGTAAGGTCGCCATGTTCGCCATAAATACGACGTGTCTCATTCATTGCTTCTGGATCAAATGCATTCACTTTAGCACCGGCTTGCCATAATGCTTCCATTAATGTTCGGCTGGGCGCTTCTCTCATGTCGTCCGTATTTGGTTTAAATGATAGTCCCCATAAAGCAAATTTTTTGCCGCGAAGATCGTTGTGGTAATGTTGCTGTACTAAATCAAATAGCTTCTGTTTCTGTTTATTATTAACAGTGTCGACAGCATGAAGAAGTGTTGGTTGATAATTATGTTGTTCTGCTGTTCGAATTAATGCTAGGACATCTTTAGGGAAGCAAGAACCTCCGTAACCACATCCAGGTGAAATAAAATGATAGCCAATACGCGGATCGGCACCAATACCTTGTCTCACTTGCTCAATATCTGCACCAAGTAATTCAGCTAAATTAGCAATTTCATTAATAAAACTGATCTTAGTGGCAAGTATACAATTTGCTGCATATTTGGTGAGTTCAGCACTACGTATATCCATGTTAATTATACGATTATGTCCTTGATTAAAATGAGCATATAAATCTGCCATAATATCAAATGCTCGAGGAGTATCCGCACCAATAATAATACGTTCAGGCTTCATACAATCATCAACAGCAACACCTTCTTTTAGAAATTCTGGATTAGAAACAACATCAAATGTTAAATTAGCATTACGCTTAGTAAGTATTGTTTGCATTTCTTGTTTAACTTTATCAGCTGTACCCACTGGAACCGTTGATTTATCAACAACTATTTTATGGCAATCCATATATTCAGCAATCTTTCTTGCTACAGCTGTGACATATTTTAAATCAGCCGAACCATCTTCGTCAGGTGGCGTACCTACTGCGATAAAAAGAATATCGCTATGTTTAATACCTAAATGCGCATCGGTTGTAAAATTTAAACGTCCTGCAGCAAAATTTGACTGAACTAAAGGCGTTAAACCAGGTTCATATATTGGAATTATCCCTTCTTTTAAATTAGCAACTTTATTTTCATCTACATCAACACAAACAACTTGGTGTCCTATCTCAGCAAGTACAGCAGCTTGAACCAATCCAACATAACCAATACCAAAAATAGTTACCTTCATTAAAAAATGCCTTATAAAAAACAAAAAATAATTATTTTTATTAATTAATCACTAATTTTTATTAAAATATATATATGTCTGTATTTATGCATATATATGTCTGTATTTATACTTACAAATATTGTCAATAAAAATTAAATTTAATTATATTACCGTATTCAAAAAAGTTATTTTATTTCTTAATAGTCTATCAGTTACTTAATTTAAGCTCAATTAACATTCGTAATATAAAATATTACTGAAATAAAACATTGTATTTTCTTTAAATAGAATACAAAATTGCTATACAGCATGTGCTGTCTTATTTAAAGGTAACCAACTGACTTATGGAATGGATCACAGATCCAGCTACGTGGGCAAGCTTAGCAACGCTAGTGACACTTGAAATTGTTTTAGGTATTGATAATTTAGTCTTTATCGCTATTTTATCTGACAAGTTACCCAAGCATCAAAGTGATAAAGCGCGTGTTGTTGGATTATCACTCGCATTAATTACGCGTTTAGTTTTGCTGGCAAGTATTGCTTGGCTCTTAACACTAACAACACCTTTTTTTACCTTATTAACACATACTTTTAGTATAAAAGATATCATTTTACTGTTTGGTGGTTTATTTTTGTTATTTAAAGCCACTATGGAGCTAAATGAACGCTTGGAAGGTAAAGATGTTGATAATGAAGATCAACGCTTAACAGCTCGTTTTTGGCCTGTTGTTACACAAATAGTTGTACTTGATGCTGTCTTTTCACTTGATTCCGTCATAACGGCTATACATGTTGCTGACCATTTACCTATAATGATGTTAGCCGTTTGTATTGCAATTGCCGTTATGCTATTTGCAAGTAAAGGACTTACAACATTCATAAATGCACATCCTACTATTGTTATTTTGTGCTTAAGCTTTTTATTAATGATCGGATTTAGCTTAGTTGCAGAGGGCTTTGGCTACCACATACCCAAAGGGTATCTGTATTTTGCAATAGCATTCTCGGTTATTATTGAATTCTTTAATCAGCTAGCACAATTTAATCGCCGAAAGTTTTTATCATCTTCACGATCTTTACGCCAACGGACAGCTGAAGCTGTTTTGCGTTTATTAAGTGGTAAATCTGAACCGGCTGAATTGGATAATCAAAGTACAAATCTCGTCGCCAATATGGATAGCGAACAACAAAATATTTTCAATCCACAAGAATTACAAATGATTGAACGTGTTTTAGGATTAGCACAACGTTCTGTTGGCAGCATCATGACATCACGTTATGAAATAAATTATTTAGATATTTCCAGCTCAGAAACGACTATTCGAGATATACTTAATAAAAATCAACATACTCGCTTAGTTATTACAGAAGATGGTATGACAAATGCTCCGTTAGGTGTTGTTCATGTTAATGATTTACTTAAACAACAACTACATCAACATAAACTTGATCTCCATGCTTTAATAAAACAACCGCTAACATTTCCTGAAAAATTATCATTATTAATGGCTGTTGAGCAATTTAGATTGGCTTGTACACATTTTGCCTTTGTTGTTGATGAATTTGGTTCTGTCGAAGGTATTGTAACATTAACTGATGTAATGGAAACTATTGCTGGTAACTTACCTGTAGAATATGAAGGTATTGATGTTCGTCATGATATTCATAAGCAAGATGATAATAGCTGGATTGTAAATGGATTTATGCCTTTGGAAGACCTGGCCTCTTATCTCAATATACCAATCGAAGAAAAACGTGACTATAACACGCTTGCCGGTTTATTAATGGAACATACACAACATATTCCTACTGTTGGAGAAAAAATCTATATTGGCGATTGGTTATTTGAACCAATAGAAGTTCAAGGCCATCGTATACTCAAAGTTCGTATTCTACCAACTACGCCGATATCGGATGAACATAAAGAATAATTATCATCATTTCATGATAATTTTAAACCAAAAAAATAGCTCATGAAGACGAGCTATTTTTTTGGTTATTATTTTAATAAGTGATTTAAATTTTATTATTTACTAATCTTAAAGATTAGTCTTGGAAAATGATTTAGCTTATAAAGAGTATTAATTAATATAAAATCTTATAGTAGTAAAACAGACGATATAATAAATGCTATCTTACTCGCTAAAAAGCATAAGTATTATGCATTTTGACGCAAACAAAGCCACCTTTTACGGATAGCTTTGTTTAATTATAAAAATACTCATTCTAAAATATAGGAGCATTGATCTCACTACTTTCTTTTATTTAAGATACCTAATATTTTATCCATGGCTTTTTGTTTAATACCATCTACCTTTTCATTATCAAGGTATTTATCGATAACTTTCGTTGCATGTTCTTTAGCCTCAGCTTTGGCTTGTTCTTTTAATAAGTTATTAATACTTATTTTGTAGTTTAAATTAGAACAATCACCATAAATATGCATAGGAATAGTCGCTTTTTTTAAAGCGTCAAAAACGTGTTGTGTCTTATTACTATTGCTGATTTTTTGTAATAATTTAATATTCAAATTAAAATCACACATCATATTATTTAAAGCAACTGAACCTACTCCGATTATATTTAATGCTTTTGAATCAATCTGTAAAGGATCTAACGCTAATACACTTGACTGTAACGTTGCTGAAGCATTTAATTGGTTGAATTCAGTATATTTCTCATAACGTTTATCGAACTTATCCGCTAAACCATTAATAGAGGCTGCTTTATCAATAATTCTTTCAATATTTAAATTATGTAACTTGGCATTATTAAAAGTGAGTGCAACTTTTCCCATCCAATTATCTAGAATCGCTTGTTTATCTAAACCATAGCCGGATAAATTACCATTCATACTGAATGAACCTGCCAAAAGTTGTGGTAGATGGAAAACATTCGCCAAGATTTCCCAATTGATGTTCTCAATTTTAGGTGAAAGAGTAATATAAGGTTGCTTACCTATAGCATTAATAGTGCCAGGTAAACTTACTTTACCGTTAAATAAACTCGCTGATAATGTTTTTATCTGCGCTTTACCCCTATCATTGCTAACATTCACCATGATATCATTTGCTGTCACCCCATTGACACGTAATGATGTAATCGTCAAATTTATGTCGGTTTTTATGCTACGCAGAAAAGCGAGAGCATTATCAGAGGTATTTTTTATATTTGCTTCTGTGTTATTTTTTGGGTTGCTTATTTTTTTAGTTTCTATTGTTGCTTTTTTCGTCTCATTAGCAAGAATATTTTCTAAATTTATCAAATCAGATGTTAACGTTAACTTAATTGTCGGGATATCAGATAACGATATATTGGCTATGCCTGTAATGGTATTTTTATTTGCTTCAAGTTTAATCGGCGTAATTTGTAACGCTTGTTTTTCAATGTCATAATTTGCAGCTAATTGTAAATAACCTTCAACGCCAGAGCGGGCAAAATGATTGCCCTCTAAAAAATAAGATACTTTAAGTAAAGCAACATTCGCTTTTTTGGCGATATTATCGTAATTTGCTGATACATTAGTCATACCTGTTAATGTCATATCAGGTAAAATAACTTTATAATTTAATTGATCAAGTGTGACATGTGCTTGTTGGTTATCTAGTCCATACTTGACATTTGCTACCATACTACCATTAATAGCCACATCTGCCATATTCAACTTATAATCAACTTTATTAAATATAATCGTGATATGCTCAGGTAAAGATTGCATATCAATATCAGCAGACCAATCAATAAAAACATGTTGTTTATTAATGTCAATATTAGCACGATTTTGTAAATTAAATATGAAGTGCGATTTTCGTTCTAACAATAAGTCAACATTTTTAACGGTGAGTAGATTGTCTTTGTTTTCTGTCTGTTGCAGTACCAGTTGACTATTTGAAATTTGAAATTTGCTAATTTGAAATTGCGTGAGTAGCTGTTTAAGTGTTTCACCATAGCGTAAATGGTCTTTATTTTTATAAGATAAGATGATCGTTTTATCGCTACGCTTTTCACTATCTTTAATTGGCTCGTTATTATTCTTTTTTTGGGCAAACAGGCGATTTGGTAAAGTATCATCCGTTAATTTAACCTGAGCCGTATTTAATATTACCTGTTCTACTTGTAATTTTTTAGAAAATAAAGGGATAAGCTCAACATCTAACTGCATGTTTTCCGTTGAAACGATAGGAGTAGATGCTCCTGGTGCAATAATAACAACATTATTCGCTAATACGCTTAATTTGGGTAAAATATGCCAATTCAAATCGCCATTAATAAGTAATTTATAACCTGTTTTTTGTTCGATTTGTTGAACCAGATAGCCTTTATATTGATTCGGATCAATAAAATAAAATAAAGCTGCTATACCACTAAGCAAAACGATCAGTACTATAGCGAAAACTTTCAAAAATTTTTTCATGTATCCCTCTTAAATTTAGAGTTATTATATACTCATTTATATTTCTAATCCTTGTCTATTCTGCTTGCAACAGCCCCTTGCTGCCCTTTATATTTGGCATCGTCACGACGATTATAAGGGCGAATTGCTGATCCAGTTAAAGGTTCAAAACTCAATGCGCCAATCGTCATACCTGGTCTTAATGCTAACGGTAATTTACCTGAATTGTAAAACTCAAGAACAATTTTACCTTGCCAGCCTGGATCAATTCTATGCGCCGTAACATGTACCATTAATCCTAGACGTGCTAATGATGAACGACCATCTAACCAACCAACAAGATTATCTGGAATCGAAACAGATTCATACGTTACCGCCAACGCTAGTTCTCCTGGATGTAGATAAAAAGCCTCTTCATTTTCTAATGTAATTTCATCACTCATTACACGTTCTAGTGCCGCCGAGACTTCATGTTTGGGTCCACTTAAATCAATATAAGGTGCTGTGTGTCCATTAAATACGCGGAACTGATTACCAAGACGAACATCAACGGTAGCCCCACATATCCTATCCGCTGGTGGTCGAGGGGTTATTTGTAATCGCCCATCGTCTAACCACGCCTCAATATCACGATCGCATAATCTCATTCCGTTATACTCCAACCACAATTTCATTGAACAAAAACTTGATATTAAAATATCAAGTTCATGGAATATTACTGCATTAAAATCAAATGTTATTAGCTACTATAGAATTAATCCTGTACTATTAATAACGTTATAACACATCATAAATAGCCTACGGAAATATATTATATTTCAGTATCAAAAATAATAAAAATCAACAAGATAATTTAATTATCTTCTTCAAAATTAACCTACTGTTTTTATATTAATTTCAGTTGGGATCGCCTGTCCTTTCCAATATAATTGTGACGCAATCATAGAGGCAAGCTGACGGTAAAGCAGCGTAAACTCACTATTTGGTCGACGAGTCACCGTTGGTTTGCCACTATCTAAATCTTCTCTTAATTGAATATGCAATGGTAACTGGCCTAATAATTGACTATGGTATTTTTCTGCAATTTTATGTGCCCCATTAACCCCAAAAATAGCTTCATGATGTCCACAAACATTACAAATATGAATACTCATATTTTCAATAATACCTAATACCGGAATATTTACTTTTTCAAACATAACAATGCCTTTCATTGCATCAATCAAAGCAATATCTTGTGGTGTAGTCACAATGACAGCCGCTGTTAAAGGCGCACTCTGTGCTAAAGTTAATTGAATATCTCCTGTACCCGGTGGCATATCTAATATCAAATAATCTAAATCTGGCCATAGTGTATCTTGTAATAACTGCATCAATGCTTTTGCAGCCATAGGACCACGCCATACCATTGCATTGCCATCCTCAACAAGATAACCAATTGAGTTCGTTGCTAAGCCATGTACAAGAACAGGTGTCATATGTTCACCATCTGGTGATGATGGGCGTTCACTCGCTGCACCCAACATTGTAGGCACTGAAGGACCATAGATATCAGCATCCAGCAGGCCAACCTTGGCTCCTTCTGCTTTTAATGCTAATGCTAAATTAACTGCAGTACTTGATTTACCTACCCCACCCTTACCTGAACTTATCGCAATAATATTACGTACACCTTTAATTCCAGGATTATCGTTAACACGTTTTAATGTAGCAATATTGTGGCGCAAAAGCCATTCAATATGTTTAGCACCTGACACGTTTAATAATTCTGCTTTTTTTTCTTGTTGCAACAGCATAAAGCCACTTTCCCAAGCAAAAGGCATAGTTAATTCAATATGCAAAACATCATCCATCAAGACACAACGCTTTAACGCGCGCAATGAAATAAGATCTTGATTTAATGTTGGATGACGAAATGTTGCTAAAATGGCAACAACCTTATTATGTAATTTTTCTGCTGTGACGGTTGCGGTATCATGTATGCCCATTTTATATAACTCCAATTTTTGTATGGCTTATTATACCAATTTAGCTATAGCATATCAGATTGCTATGCTTAATTAACAATAAACTGATTAATTAACGCTGTTTATCTGTTATATTTAACTGTTATAACATTAATTCAGTTAACATTTTACTTTATCAATCTCAATTTATAGACATAGGAATTCAGTCATGTCGAATACACAAAGAAAAATACTGGTGACGTGTGCACTGCCTTACGCTAATGGAGCAATTCATTTAGGTCATATGTTAGAACATATACAGGCCGACATTTGGGTTCGTTTTCAGCGAATGCGTAATCATCAGATTACCTTTCTTTGTGCAGACGATACTCACGGTACGCCAGTTATGCTGAAAGCGCAACAATTAGGTATTTCACCGGAACAACTGATTGAACAAGTTAACATTGAGCACCGTACTGACTTCGATGGTTTTAATATTAGTTTTGATAATTATTACTCTACACATAGTGAAGAGAATCGCCAATTATCAGAATGCATTTATACGCGCTTAAAACAAAATAATTTTATTAAAAGTCGTGTAATATCACAACTTTATGATGCTGAAAAAGGAATGTTTCTTCCTGATCGTTTTGTCAAAGGAAGTTGCCCTAAATGTAAAGCACCTGATCAATATGGTGATAATTGTGAAGTATGTGGTGCAACTTATGCACCAACAGAGTTAATCGATCCAAAGTCGGTGATCTCAGGTTCTACGCCAGTCATGAAAGATTCTGAACATTTCTTTTTTGACTTACCGGCATTTAGCGATATGCTACAAAACTGGACAACTTCAGGTGCATTACAAGAACAAGTTGCGAATAAAATGCAAGAGTGGTTTAGTGTAGGATTACAACAATGGGATATCAGTCGCGATGCTCCTTATTTTGGATTTGAAATTCCTGATGCTAAAGGAAAATACTTTTATGTGTGGTTAGATGCGCCAATCGGTTATATGTCTGCATTTAAAAACCTTTGTGAAAAAAATCAGGATTTGGATTTTGATGAATATTGGCAACAAAACTCATCTACAGAACTTTATCATTTTATAGGTAAAGATATTGTTAACTTTCACTGTCTATTCTGGCCTGCAATGCTAGAAGGTAGTCATTTCCGGAAACCGAGCCGTATTTTTGTTCATGGTTATGTGACTGTTGATGGTGCTAAAATGTCAAAATCACGCGGTACGTTTATCCAGGCGGCGACTTATTTGAAATACTTTGAACCAGATTGTCTACGTTACTATTATGCTGCAAAACTATCATCACGCATTGATGATATCGACCTTAATTTGGAAGACTTTGTACAACGTGTTAATACCGACATCGTCAATAAAATCGTTAATCTTGCTTCTCGTAATGCTGGCTTTATCAACAAGCGATTTAATGGTATGTTATCTGAAGATTTAGCTGATGATAATGCTACATTATACCAAACCTTCGTTACTGCTTCGCAACAAATAGCGCAAGCCTATGAAGATCGCGAATACAGTAAAGCGATCCGTGATATTCTTGCATTAGCTGATATGGCCAATCGCTACATTGATGAAAAAGCACCTTGGCTTGTTGCTAAAAAAGAAGGTAACGAGTATGAATTACAACAAATTTGCTCTACAGGCATTAATTTATTCCGTGTTCTTATGACATATTTAAAGCCCGTCCTACCATCGTTAGCACAACGTAGTGAAGCCTTTTTAAATTGTCAGCTTGAATGGGATGCTATCCAACAACCCTTATTAAACCACCAAATAGCCACATTTAAAGCATTATTTAATCGCATCGATATGGATAAAGTAAATACTATGGTAGAAGAAACTAAAAAATTAGCTATGTCCGTACAACAACCTGTATTATCTGGACCGCTAGTGCAAGAGCCAATCCAAGACACAATTAAATTTGATGACTTTGCTAAAATTGATTTACGTGTTGCTCTCATTAGCCAAGCAGAGTTTGTTGAAGGTTCGGATAAATTATTAAAATTAACCTTAGACCTAGACGGGCAGATTAAGCACGTTTTTTCAGGAATTCGTTCCGCTTATCCAGATCCAACTCAATTAGTCGGTCGTTTAACTATTATGGTCGCCAATTTGGCTCCAAGAAAAATGCGGTTTGGCATTTCTGAAGGAATGGTATTAGCCGCAGGTCCAGGTAATAAAGATATCTTTTTATTATCACCGGATTCAGGCGCTAAACCAGGTATGTCGGTAAAATAAGTTATACTTAAAAAGCTCATTTTATTGATAACTACGTTATATTTCTATTTAATCATAGCGTGGCTAATCTAATAACCACGCTATTTTCTCGTAAATCATCTATTGTTTGCGGTTGTTTATAATAATATTATATTAATTTATACAAAGTCATTATGTTATTGCTTTATTTTATATCACTAATTAACCATATTTGTTAAGTAATAAAATTATACCGTCAATTATTATTTTGTGATGCTACAGGCTTATTCAGATTATCATTAATAACCTAATGACGTATCAATTAAGAATATTATTATTATATTCTCCTTTAACTGAGGATAAAATCTTAACGGTTTTCTCGCTATTATTTTTCTCATTAAATAAAGCGATTAACCATTAATTTAAAATAAAGTCACTCAATATATAATATGTTTGTAGACATAAGTTGTATTTTATCTCATGTAACCGGTTTACACGCTTCGCCCGCCCGCCAATAAATTTTAACTCATCTTAGAGCACGTAAAGTATTTTTAAGATGCGTTCTAATAATCTATGCCGAATCACCTATAGTCGATTCCTTAAGTATTTTTTATTAGAAGGTATATTGTTACTCAATTGGAGTCTATTTAAAAAACAAAATGCTTGTCTACTTAAGTGAAATATGCATTATTTAAACTGGATCTTAAACAAATAAGCGCATCCAAAATCAAACAGATTAGCATGTTTTGATTGAGTAGTTGCTATTGATGAATTTTGCTTAACATAGAATCATCAATAGCAATATTATAATAACTCATTAGGTGAAAATGAGACGACTGCTAAGGCGTCAATGGAGTAATATTAAGAAAAGGACGTGTAGAACCATCCGCCATAAAGACCCGGTCGTTACTCTTTTCTTTATCAACAATTGTTTGATCAAGTTCATAACCAAGTAGCGCTGATACAATATATTTGTTCATTAACCCACTTAAATACCCTGTCGGCCCTCTAAATGATTCTATAAATTGGCAATCATATTGCGAATTTGTGGATAAAAACAGAAAAGGAACTAAAAATTGATCAACACCTCTCATCATGCCATGCCCTGCGCCAGAACCAACATTTTCGCCATGATCAGAGGTATAAATTAAGGTATAATTATCACTGTATTTTTTTACTGTATCGTATATTGTTTTAACAACGCGATCGGTATGATGAATAGTAAGATCATATGCGTCAGCATCCGGCAATGCCTGTTTATCTAGGTCATCATAATTAATGTAAGGTTCATGGCTGCCTCGTAAATGCATAAATACAAACTTTTTACTTGAATCATCTTCTTGGAATGCTTTTTCTAGCCATTTACTTAGATTAATATCACCATCATTTATTATCTTAACAACATCGCTTTTTCGGGCAATAAAACCATATTTTGTGTTGAATGTACCTTTAATTGCCTGAGAACCTAGCCAATACGTTTTATAATCATTAAATTTTGCCATTTCAATCAGTGATTTATTTTCAAACAAATTATTATCACTCTCTGGCACATTAAATGAAAGTGTCAACGCCAATGAATCACGCGTAAAAGATGCTGCAGAATGGCTATCTTTAATAATACATCCTTTATTGTTTTCACCAAAAATATCATGTATAAGTGGTGTTGTTGGTTTATTATAACCGTAAACACTATAACGCTTAGATAATGAAGATTCCCCCATAATAAATATTATTATTTTATTATCTGATTCTTTTGGTGGTAAGATAATCGCATCGTTGAACTTTTCAATTTCATTCACATTTGAATAAAGATCCACCGATACATGACTCGCATAGAAATATAATAAGTTACCTACTACTACAGGATAAATACCGCGAGCAAGTAATGCACTACCTTTATAATCCCCTTTCTTACGCTCTTCCGATACTGTACTCGAATTGATGCCATGAATTACAAAAGTAATACATAATACGTAAAAAGATATTGGTACAAACAATCGTAATTTGATATGTATAAACTTTTTAAAAAGAAACAAAATAGCCAATGTAGCAAGCAATGCAGGTATTATGATTTTTACTGGATGCATAAGCATAGAACTTAATTCAGATGAATTTGTTTCTACAATAGAATCAATAACACCTTCTGATATCATTTCTCCATAAACAATAAAATAAGTTATTTCCGATAAAAATAGTAATAATAAAATAGATCCAAAGGCAACAATAGCATAATAGCGACTACTAAGGCATATATGAATTAGAATGAGTAAACAAAGCGTTGTTATCCATACAATACAAAAATGACCTTTGGAAGATATGAGTTGGTCATTAAGACAAATATAGATATAACTAAAACTAACTAATAAATAAAATGAAAATAATATTAGGGACTTTATTTTTTTTATATGTTCGGGAGTTCTCATAAGGTTATATTCTTCTTATTTATCTAAATCTTATTATATAATTAATTATTCTTAGCTAACCATTAGCTGAAAATAAATATAATATTATGGTGTAAAGAAATTATTTATTATAAATTAAATTTAATTTTTAACACAAATCATTTACTTTATTTTTAGTTTACTTATTTAATAAAACAGTTATAACTTAATATTGTCATGAAAGAAGTATAATGTATTAATGTTAAATTTCCTAATATAATCTTTCTTATTGATATTAATTGGTTTTATCTATGTAGCATAAATAGTATAATAACTATATAGTATATTTATCCATTATAATCATAATAAATATTTATCTGCTAGAGAAAAATTAGGCGTGTATATTATTGTTTAAAATAAAGTTATTGAGTAAAGGTATTGACAATAGAGAAGCAAAATTTACTTTTTTGCTTCTCTATAAACGTAATGATAAGAATTATAGATTAACTAGACAGTCTTAGATGTTTGAAATACTTTTGGTTAATCTTTATGAGATCGCGTAATGATATTAGAAAAATCCATATCTTCATATCTAACAAATTTTGTCTTATTAATAATTTTATAACTCCACCAGATAATAAAAAATAAAGGAATACCGATATAAGTCGCTATAATTTTCAACCAATCAATTTGATGATTGAGAAAAGCTTGATATTCCTGCCCTAATGCAATAATCAAACATAAACCAAAGGCAAATAAAGGGCCAAAAGGGAAGAAACGCGAGCAATAAGGTAATTCATTTATATCATAGCCTTGGTAGACATAGCCTTTTCGAAAGCGGTAATGACTAATGGCGATACCTAACCAGGCAATAAATCCGGTCATGCCCGATAAATTAACTAACCACAAATAAACACTTTCATTACCAAAAAGTTTAGTTAAAAAGCATAAACAAGCCAATAATGTTGTTGCTAATAATGCATTTCTTGGTACACCGTTGCGAGATAAATAAGTGAACATTTTGGGTGCTTTACCTTCCTTAGCTAATGCATATAGCATTCGTGTTGATGCATACATACCAGAATTACCTGCAGATAATACCGATGTCAATACAACAGCATTCATGATTGTTGCAGCTGATAATACTTCGATATTATTGATAATTAGATTAAGGCCTGCACGTTGAAAAACTAAGGTAAATGGACTTACACTGATATCACTGACTTTGTTACTTAAGAGCTTTGGATCGGTATAAGGAATAATAAAGCTAATAATAAGAATAGCCAAAATATAAAACAATAATATTCGCCAGAATACTTGTCGTGTAGCACGTGGAATACTACGCGCTGGATCGCGAGACTCGCCAGCCGCAATCCCAATAAGCTCTGTTCCTTGAAAGGAAAATCCTACAACCATAGTGATACCAATTAGGGTAGATAACCCACCTTTAAAAGGTGCTTCGCCAATAACCCAATTGTGCCAACCTGAATTTTCCCCACCTTTTAGTATTCCTAAGAGCATAAGAATACCGGTAATAATAAAGATAATTACTGTAACAACCTTAATTAAGGCAAACCAAAATTCTGTTTCACCAAAACTTTTCACTTCAATATAATTAATCATGAAAATGATGGCTAGGAAAATCGCACTCCAAACCCACAGTGGTGAGCCGAAAGGCCCCGTATCAAACCAATATTTAATAACAAGCTGCGCAGCAACAAGATCGACTGCAACAGTAATCGCCCAGTTATACCAATAATTCCAGCCTAGTGCAAAACCAAATCCTGGCTCAATATATTTTGCACCATAAGTTGAAAAAGATCCGGACACAGGCATAGCCGCAGAGAGTTCCCCCAAACTGGTCATTAAGAAGTAAACCATTACCCCAATTAATAGGTAAGAAAGTAGTGCCCCACCAGGCCCAGCTTCGGCAATAGTCGCACCAGATGCCACGAATAACCCCGTACCAATTGCACCTCCAATCGCAATCATGGATAAATGTCGGGCTTTCAGATCGCGACGCAATGCCTGATTTTCACTCTCATTTATCATTTTTTTACCTTATTTAAAATACTTTATACTTAAATCGGGGGCGGATTGTAGCAAACTAATACACTTTTCGTGAGAAAAACATCTAATTCATTAAATTGATTAATAATAGTAAAATAATCATTAATATAATTGTACGAACGATCTCAATCGAATTAATCTCAGGAAACAAGATCGGCGATAACTGAATACCATCGTATAAAATTATTTTTAAAATATAGAGGTATGTAAGAATGAAATTTATTGGAGCGCACGTGAGTGCCGCTGGAGGCGTTGATCAAGCGGTATTAAGAGCGCATGATTTAGAGGCGTCCGCGTTTGCCTTATTTACCAAAAATCAGAGACAATGGCATGCAGCACCATTATCGAATAAAACGATTACTGCGTTTCGTCAACATTGTGAAAAATATAATTATTCTTCTGCGCAGATTTTACCTCATGATAGCTATCTTATTAATTTAGGGCATCCGGAAGCCGATGCATTACAAAAATCCCGCTTAGCCTTTATTGATGAAATGACACGTTGTCAACAACTAGGATTATCGTTATTAAATTTTCATCCCGGTAGTCATCTTAACAAACTAAATATAAGTGCCTGTCTTAGTCGTATTGCTGAATCAATTAATATTGCTATTGATAAAACACAAGATGTGATTGCTGTGATTGAAAATACCGCTGGTCAAGGGAGCAATCTTGGTTACCAATTTGAGCAACTTGCTGAGATCATTTATCAGGTAGAAGATAAAAGTCGGGTCGGGATATGCTTGGACACTTGCCATGCCTTTGCTGCAGGCTATGATTTAACAACAGAGCAAGCATGCAAAACTACTTTTGCCGAATTTGAACATATTGTTGGCTTTCAGTATCTACGCGGTATGCACTTAAATGATGCTAAAAGTCATTTAGGAAGTCGAGTAGATAGACATCATAGTTTAGGGGAAGGAAATATAGGCAAAACGGCTTTTTGCTATATTATGCGTGATCCACGTTTTGACAATATTCCCTTAATTTTAGAAACCATTAATCCTGATATTTGGAAACAAGAAATTGCTTGGTTAAAGGCACAACAGATAATTTAACCACAATGGCAGGAATGCTTTTAACGTTATTTTTCTGATGTCATATTTTCAAGCCAGTAAAGATAAGTTAATGCTTGCTGGCGATTTTCACCGCACATAGCTAATTCGGGTTGCAGCCGATGACAGACAAGGGGACGTTGGTGAGAATTAAATAATTTGCATCGCATATTATCATCTAAATGAAAACAAGGTACACCTGTGGGTTTTCCTTGTGGCATTCCTGGCATTGGCGTAGATATTGAGGGTGCGATGCAACAAGCACCACACTTATCGCGACAAGATAAAGGCGAGCTGATCTTTTTCATAGATACTCCTTTTATAATATTACGTGTTAATTATCAAGTGACAACGTCACATAAACAGTATTATTTTCTTTTTCATTATTTATGACTATTTATTAATCAATAATAAATGAAGATGCTTGCCTGTTTTTGCTGATAAAGGTAACGTGTCATTAAGATTTTATTATTGAGGATACAGGTAGTTATATGGCAAGAGCAAATGAAATAAAACGTGGCATGGTTGTTAATTATAATAGCAAACTATTGATAGTTAAAGATGTTGAAATACAAAGCCCAAGTGCACGAGGTGCAAGTACATTGTATAAAATGCGTTTTTCAGATGTCCGAACAGGATTAAAAGTTGAAGAACGCTTTAAAGGTGATGATATTTTGGAAACTATCGTTCTTAGTCGCCGGCCCGTTACCTTTTCTTATATTGATGGTGATGAATACGTCTTTATGGACGATGAAGATTATACGCCTTATCACTTTAAAAAAGAGCAGATTGCTGATGAACTTTTATTTATTCCGGAAGGAGGGATCCCTGGTATTCAAGTATTAACCGCTGAGGGACAAATCCTCGCTCTGGAATTACCACAAACGGTAGATATGGAAATTATCGATACTGCGCCTGGTATTAAAGGTGCGTCAGCCAGTGCACGAAATAAACCCGCAACAATGAGCACAGGTTTAATTATTCAAGTACCTGAATATTTGAGCAATGGTGAACGCATTCGAATACATATTGCAGAGCGCCGTTATATGTCTCGTGCCGATTAACAAAGTCCTATTTGGACGATAACTATTTTCTTTTATTGTCATTTTTGTTAATCCGTTATCAACACAAACAATAGAGGAACTTCTTCTTTAGGAAAATATCTATCATAACGGTAAAGTTAACATAATTTTTACTTGTTATAGTCCTATTGAAGGAGTTTTAAAAAAAATATTAGTAATGCTCTATTGAGATAAAATGAATATTATTATCAGTTCAAGTGATCGTGAAGAACAATTGCTATTTATATTTTATTCAAAAGAAGCCTGTTAAGAAAAAATAGATTATTGTAGCGGATCAATTTAGCCAACTTACTATCGTTGTCTGATTCACTAAAAATAGTAGAAGTAACAATAAAGACAGTAGCTATAAATAGAAATTTTATCACTACAATATTAAGTAATATTTTTTTGGCTAATGTTAATCGTTCTATTTGAATTAATCATGACTTACTTAACTTATAGATTTAGCGTCTATTGAATCGATAATAAGATTATTTATTTGGTTAAAATATCATAGTATTGCTGATACGCGTTCTCGACTATAACTAGTAGATGCACGTCAATTAAAGCGATTACGCCGTTTAACTAGGTATTATTATATGCAATTTACGCACGTCGATATTATTATCGATAATAAAGTCGATTGTTGTAAAAAATGATTATTTAGCCTTAATAAATTGATGACAAAAGTATCAAAATTTACGCCCTTATATTATAACAATATGAAAATAATATAACTGTTGTCTATTTTAGATTATGTTCATCATTACGTTAATTTAAATAGAATTTTTCCTCGATGAGATAAATACGCTAAATCCGTTAGTCTGACATAACTCACTATAAATAATAGATATAAATAGTAGGCTAATAAACCCGTGAATAAGCAATTAACGTTGCTGTATTGTTTAATAGCAGAATAATGAATTAGTACAGGATAAAACACTCTATAACGGCATAATTAAACCAATTGCTAAGTTTTACATTTTTGCTTATAACTAGATTTTTTACCCTTCTTTAACCAAATAAATCGCATGTATATCCTAAAATTTCACAAAAAACGATAAAATTATGAACTCTCATCACATTGAGATTGTCCATAGTCCTGTCTGATATAAAACCCAGGGTAAGCGCATATATTTACATTACCCTGTTATGGTGAATATTTTCTGAACTGCTTATAGTGCATGAAAATATTAATGTCGTAATACAACATTTGCTAAGAATGCCTCTTAATGAGCATAACGAAGCCATCTTTTTGTTTATAAAGGAAACTTATTCAATGATTATACAGCGCGTAATGAAATGTTCATTACCACTTATTGTTATTTCAATATTGTTAACTGGATTCAATAGTTCGGCTATTGCGCAACAGCGCCTATTTTCAAATCATTATCAAATACAACATAGCCAACATAGTAGTTTTAGCCACACTATGGCACAAAATCAGATTGAATCAAAGCTACTTGCACAATATTCTAATTGGAAAAATGTTAAGTATTTGTTTGGTGGAACAACTAAAAAAGGTATTGATTGTTCTGCTTTTGTGCAAACAACTTATCAACAACAATTTGGTATTCACTTACCAAGGACAACCTTATTACAACGAAATATTGGAAAAAAAATCAGTAAGGATCAATTACAAGCCGGTGACTTAATTTTTTTCAATATTAAGTCAGGTGTTCGTCATATTGGAATTTACCTTGGTAATAATCAATTTATGCATTCGGGGTGCAGTCATGGAGTGAGTATTTCCAATTTAGATAATAGCTACTGGATTAAGAGATTTGCAGAAGTTCGCCGTGTATTAGCGACGAATAGAGAAGTAATATAAAAAGAAGTTAATGAAGCGTAATAATGGCAATGGAGTGCCCATGTTATATATAACAGTAATAATTATCTGATTTGAGTGATTCGGCAATCGCTATACCAAGATGCTTTAAATAGCAATATACGGTACTTTCATCACGAACCTGAATAAATAGACAAGGTTGGTTATTGACTATAAAAATAGCGTTTTCAATATTTATTAAAGAAAGTTTTCCACTTAAATCTTTTATGATGCTAAAAACATCATTATCTCTAACATCTAATAGCTGAAAACCAATCAGCTTTTCTACCGCATTCCCGGATGATGTAAATAGAACTAAGGTCTTATTATTGTTTTGTCTGGTGTAAAAATCGGATAAACGCTGAATAATAAAAATAGGATTTGAATTCATGCTATTCCCTAACACACAGTAATCATAAACAATCTTTTCACATGCCAAGTTAAACTTAACGTAGTAAGATCATATTTATTCTTCAGCAATAACCTATGACGCAACTTAGCGGATATTGTAGATAGCTTCTTGTAATGCTAGATAGCTTTATTGATAATCGACATAACTAGATTAGTCTAACCCCAAAATATCAATAAATTTACCATGAAGGCGATCTTACTCTGCATTTGGGTCACTGACCTACTCTCTATGGCAAGTGTAACTAATACACATATTGACATCAAATGATTTACGAATCCACTTCATTAATGGTCTTTTATTTTGTGGTCTTAGCAATAAACGCATTATCATCTAACATATAAATAATAACAACCAGAAAGATTTCTATACTCGGTAAGTAACATTACTTATTTTAACATTGATATTTTACTAAATTATTACTACTACAATAAATAGTATTATCAGCATTGCCTTAGATTTTTTAATGAGAATGATCACAAAAATGAAAATACTCATGGATCCCAGGAAATAACAAGGTCTAATTTATAATTAATCGCCTTATCAAACGGACGCATACTAAAATAGGGCATTTTATAACCTATTTTAAGCAAAACAGTTCTTGCTCACTTTCTGAAAATTAATTACTTTGCTATTAACATAGAAACAAGTTAATAGACGAATATGATAGTTTTTTTATATGATAGCTAGGTAATTACACAATATATCGGAATAAAACAATAAACCATCTCAATAAAAAATAATTTATTTTTTAATTATACAGTATAACGTGATCAGGCACGTTATTATCCTTTTGTCATAAACGTCATTACTGCATCATTTATTATTAATGCCCCAAATGGGGCGCCTATCATGAGGTGGATTCAACCTGGCTTTACCAATAATAGTACTTGTTTTATAGTAAGCACCATCTTGGATTATATAACGCCACATCAAGATATAACGCCCCATTAGATGGGTTCAAATGTGTATTTACTGTTCAAAGAGGAATGAATCTAGATATGCGTTTTATACATCTATTATTCAAATACGCCCTCTTCCTTCAAAAAATAGATTTATTTCAATTAATTCCTATAAAAATAATAAATTAAATAAAATGGTTTCAGGTAAGTAAAGAGAACTTTAACGTCTCTAGACATAACAGCTACTTTACAATTCGCAAATAGCATGAAGATATAATAAACCAGACACATTTACATTAAAAATACCACGTTAATAGATTTAATAAATTAAGGCATATACGCGTTATAGTATACTTCTAATGTTTTTTAGCTTACTCTAAATATCAATGCGACTGCCCATCGTCATAGTAATAGTATGAAGTTAATATGATTTCTTAAGCATTATTTTTATTGGTGTTCCTATATACCCAGTCTATTTCATCTTTAGTTAATGGCCGGTATTGGCCTGGTTCTAATACATGATCAAGTTCTATACGACCAATACGTTCGCGGTGTAAACTCGTCACATGATTCCCCACTGCAGCAAACATCCGTTTAACTTGGTGATAACGCCCTTCACTAATTGTTAACCTAGCAGTATGTTTATTTAAGATTTCTAACTTAGCCGGTTTCGTTGGTTTTTTCTCATTATGTAACATAATACCTATCGAAAAAGCATCTATCAGTGAAACTGATAAGGCATCTTGGACACTCACCACATATGTTTTGTCGCAATGATGACGTGGCGAGGTAATTCTATGTGACCATTGCCCATCATCTGTTAATAGCACTAAGCCTGTTGTATCAAGATCTAAACGTCCTGCGGCATGCAGTTTGTGTGATACCGGTTCATCAATAAAATAGTTAATTGTTGGATAATCGGGATCATCCGTAGAACATACATAACCAACAGGTTTATTTAACATAAAATAACGAAAACCACTAATTTGTTTGATAACATTTCCGTCATAACAAACTTTATCTTCAGGTAGTAATTGATATGCGCCTTTTTTTATTATTTCTCCATTAACAGTTACTTTAGCTGCTCTTAACTCACGCCCAACGATTGTACGGCTAATTGATAATTGCTGTGACAAAAATTTATCTAATCGCATAATTTTAAAAATCTCATTTGCTTTGTCTGCTAAGTATAACGTTATAAAGCCTATCTACCTAATTAAGATAGGCAAGTAAGCCTGTTTTTTATTATACTAATGTCGATTAATTATTTAACTAACAAGGGTAGCCTTATGTCGTCAATTCATGGACATCAAGTATTACGTATGATGATTGAACGTGGTGAAGTTTATACAAAAGAACGTCTGATTACTGCCATTCAGGAAAAATTTGGTCAGCATGCTCGTTTTCATACCTGTTCAACATCCATGATGACAGCAAAAGAATTAGTTGATTTTCTTGAGGCAAAAAAGAAATTTGTTCCTGCTGATAATGGTTTTATAACGACGAAGCATAAAATTTGCAAACAGTAATAACATTATAAAGAAATAACCTTTTTATTTGCTGTTATAACTAATTTTGGCTAGAATACGCTACCCTATTGGGAATAGGTATTTAGAATTTGTTGCTGGGTCGCCTGTAACAAATAGTTTATTTATATTCTTTATTAAAAGAGAAAAATTATGTTTACACTTAAAGCACAAGTCCGTTCTACGCATGGTAAGAGTGCGAGCCGCCGCCTGCGTCATGAAGATAAACTACCTGCGATTGTTTATGGTGGTAATGAAGATGCTGTATCAATTATATTAGATCACAATGTCGTAATGAACACGCAAATCAAAGAAGGCTTTTACAGTAGTGTTATTACATTAGACATTGATGGTAAAGCAACTCAAGTTAAAGTACGTGCAGTTCAACATCATGCATATAAACCAAAATTACTGCACATTGACTTTGTTCGTGTATAATTATTAATTACCACTCTCAGTCTTATATAATAAGCCGCATGTAATGCGGCTTATTATCATCATAAATAACGTGTTATTGTTACTTTATTTATCCTGATTACGTTGTAATTGTTCTCGTAAATTAGGTGGGGTCCCTTTAATCGTTAGTGTATCGGTTTGAGCATCCCAAAAAATGCGTTCACCTAATAAAGAGGTATCGAAGCCGATAGTGATCCCACCTCCACTGCCTGAAAATTTTGTTAATTGCTTTAACGTACTACGGTCTGCCGGAAATTGTTGCGCCAGATCATAACCTTTATCATGCGTAAATTGGTTAAAGTCACGATCCCCTAAAACAGGTAATTCTTTTGATAACGCAGAGAGCTCAATTTCTTCTCCCGACTGTAACTGACCATTACAATAGCTATATACTTGTTTTCGACAGGCTTGACGCTCTTGTTTTTCTAGCTGAGCCTCAGTGCAAAAATCATCGACAGCTTGTAATAAGCCTCGAT
This sequence comes from uncultured Enterobacterales bacterium, assembly GCA_945288535.1. Taxonomy (GTDB): domain Bacteria; phylum Pseudomonadota; class Gammaproteobacteria; order Enterobacterales; family CALYQQ01; genus CALYQQ01. The sequence goes on from CALYQQ010000013.1 coordinate 76,138, forward strand.
TTTGCGCCTTAGTGTCAAGTCCCTCCGTTGCAGCTAAAAAATCCATAAAAAAGTCAGATACTTTACGACCAATTCGTCCTTTCAAAAAGGTTAAATAACGTGTTGATTGAGGATTTATTCGCCACTCAGTAAGATCAATTCTTGCGACAATATCGGCTCGTTCAATATCAAGATAATGCGTTATACTTACATCTAATTGCTCATTAACCCACATACTGTCGCAACTATTTAATATCGCAATCAATAAATATTCTGTTGCTAAATGTCGATATTGGCTAAATACCACTATCCCACCCTCAGCAAACGGATATTTCGCTAGCTCATCACATAATCGTTGGGTTGCTATTTTAGTAAAATTTAAAAAATCAACATTTTTTTGAGAATAATTATTAAGTGATTCAGCAAAAGGACTATTTGGGTCAAACACACCGAAGGCTTTATTTTTAGCACTGTAAACGCGGTGCAATTCTGATACCATAGCTTCCACAGCCGAATCATTGTTGAGTACGCTATCACGTAACACTATCTCTAATTGTTCACCTTCTTTAGCTAATTGATGTAAGACAATTTGTTCAATATTAACGGTCATATTATTCTCCTAACAACAGATAGTGTATTCAAACACCTTCCCGTTAACCATGCAAGTAGCATTATTTATATACTCAGATTGTTACATCAGCATATATTTTGTAATTAACCACTATTTATTACAGCAAAATAATGTTGAATAAGGTAAGATATCTTAATAATCAGACGACAGAAGTTAAAGTTATGCCACAATTATCACGTTACACTGATCAACAAATCGAAGAAGTATTAACAGAATTAGCAAAAGTGCTAGAAACACATCAAGCACCAATTGATTTATCGCTTATGGTATTAGGTAATATGGTTACCAATCTGATTAATAGTAACATTACGCCAAGCCAACGATATAAATTGGCAAAATCTTTTTCTGATGCACTATTTGCATCGATTAAAGAAGAACAAGCACACTAATTCGTAACAATAATATTGAATAACGGTATGGTTAATGTACCCCAAAGTTACCAGGAAAAAGTTTCCCAGATGATTAGCTGGGGACATTGGTTTACTTTATTTAATATTTTGCTTACGTTGCCTGTAGGTTCTTATTATTTGTTTGTTTCAGATTGGCCGAGAACATTAGCTGGGCGATTTTATGCCATGCTAAGTGTTCTCGGTCACTTTAGTTTTTTAGCATTTTCTATTTATTTACTTTTACTTTTTCCTCTCTCATTTATTGTTAATTCTCAGCGATTATTAAGGCTATTAGCTGCGATTATTTCAACAACATGTATCACAATTTTATTGATCGACTCCCAAATTTTTGAACAATTTAGATTACATCTTAATTTCATGGTTTGGGAATTGATCACCAACCCGGAAAATGCTGAATTATCAAGGAGATGGCAGCTTTTATTTATTGGTGTTCCACTCATATTTTTAGCAGAAATGTTGCTAGCAAGCTGGAGTTGGCAAAAACGACGTAGTTTAACTAAACGATCACATTATGCCTGGCCTTTCGTTATTGTATTTATATTTAGCTTCTTTACTGCCCATTTTATACATATTTGGGCTGATGCGAATTTTTATCGGCCAATTACCATGCAACGTTCAAATTTACCGTTATCTTATCCAATGACGGCAAGAAGCTTTTTAGAAAAACATGGTTTATTTGATCGCCAAGCCTATCAAAATCGACGTAAACAGCAAGGAAATCCAGATGCTGTTGCGATTGACTATCCTTTAAAACGTATCGATTTTTCTGATCATGGTAGTGGTTATAATTTATTAATGATTGTTATTGATAGTGTATATACCCCAACTATTACAGAAGATATGCCGAATGTAGCTAAATTTGCGCGTAATAATTTACGTTTTACTCAACATATCAGTAGTGGCAATGACACAAGCAGCAGCCTTGTGGGTTTATTTTATGGAATATCGCCTACTTATTTAGATGGTATTCTAGCTGATAAAATGCCTGCAGTACTAACAGACTCAATTAAACAACAGGGATATCAATTTTCCATGTTTTCTACTGATGGCTTTGCTGCACCGCTTTATCGTCAAGCGATGTTACCAGATGCATCGCTTGATCATAATAAGGTGAGTAATAAAGAGATGATCCAGCATTGGCTTATCTGGCAAAATAGGCGGGATAAAGAGACACCATGGTTTAACTATATTAGTTTTGCTAATAGCACTAAACCTGATACACAGTCTAATAACCGTCGTATTAAAGATTATCAACAATCAATTGCTGATATTGACGAACAAATAAAAGTTATTATTAATAAATTACAACAACAAAATAGTTTAGCAAATACAATCGTTATCATTACAGCCAACTATGGACGAACCTTTTATGGTAATCAGCAGGCAAACTTTAGCCGCGCACAATTAACTGTGCCATTATTTATTCATTGGCCTGGAAAGAAAAGTCATACTTACGACAGGCTGACCAGTCATAACGATATCGTAACGACATTAATGCAAGATTTGCTTCATGTTAAAAACAGTGCGACTGATTACAGTCAAGGCGTAAATTTATTTAACGAAAATCGTCGTTATAATTGGGTATTATCAGGCCAGTCTGGTAAACTTGCTATTACTACCCCCACGGAAACAATTGTTCTAAAAGGTAATGGTAATTATAGCGTTTACGATACACAGTATCAGTTAAAGAAACAAGAAAAAATCAGTTTAGAATTGTTATTACAGGTGTTAACTGAAATGAAACGTTTTATTGCTGACTAAGTTGCAATGTTAATAGTTTATTGCCTACAAAAATAACATAATTGCATTATTTCGAGTTAATAATGCCTATTAAAAATAATTGAACCATGTGTTATGTGCATTCTAACAATTTCTCGTATTATTTGCTATGCTACTACTAAATTAATTTACTATTAAAAAATAATCATTTATTTACGCACATAATTAAGCTAGGCTACTTAAATTTTCTTTATCTACTCGCATCTTTTTATCAAACACTTTTGTTTCTTCTTTATTAATTCAAGACTTCGACCCGTTTTTGTATTAAACTCGCGCAGTAAACAAGTAACTAAAATACTCTTTGCTAATTTTTTAAAGCCTACAAACCAAGCAAATGCATTTTGCTAATAATAAATTGAAAGGGATAAACACGGATCATTAAAATGGAAAAATAATTTAATCATTTTTTATTACTTGTTGTTTTAGTCCATTATACACACATAGGCTTCAGCCCTGCCTTTTCATAAAGGGATCCTATTATGAATAAACTATTAAGTGTATATTTCTGAAAAACACCTTTTACTTTATAGTTAACCAAAAAAGTACATATGCTTCATATATCCTTTTAAGAGAAAACATCCATATAATCATTAAATTCAGAATTTGTATGAATATTTCGTATAGGTATTTAGTATTAAGCTTCTTATATAACTTATTCCTAAGAAATATTATTATTCATTAAAATACGTAGTTTTCTATTATTAATACTTCTCTATTTACTTATTTTTGTATTACTTCTTATGCATAATCAGGCGGTACTCTTAATGAATCAATTATATAGCACAATAGAAGTAAAAATTATATAAACTATGAGTAGCAATAAACTTCATAGTATGAATAGTCTGCCTCCTTTTTCCTTAACATTATCTATAAAAGAAGAATATTTAACTATTTTTACATTATTCAAAATAATAGAAATACGATTTGCTGGCTGTTAACTATAAAATTGGCATCGATATAATTGAATGATATTTATACAGTTTAACTATTATCTAATCTATTTTGATATGATTAAAAATTTTATATGCACATTAATTTCAATTAAATTTTTATATAATTATCAAATAGTTATTTTAATGGGATAATGTTTTTTATTTACTGTATCTTGATTATTAATTAAGATGTTCATGTTATATTTTCAAAAAATTGATATACTATAAATTTGTGTTAAATAAATTTATTATTTGTGATTATTCATTAATAAGCTAATTAATGACTATGTGATTATTATTTCATAATAAAACAATTATTTTATTGATATAAATATTTCTTTATAGTTTTACAATAAAAATATTTCTAGAAAGTCGTTTAAGATTAAATTAAAAATTATAATAATATTGCATTGTGCTATTTTGTCCATGATACTAACTATATATACTATCTGATATCATTGATAGAGATCATTTCGTCTTATAAAGAATAAAATGCTTTCTATACTGTAGAGCTGAAGGATTATTTTAACGAATAATGAATTTATATTACTTGATATAGTATTTTTTAATTGCTATTTAGTACAAGTAGAATGAACTTTTTGACTATATACAGTATTCACCACATGCACATTAACTATTTTTGATAAATTTTAAAACTACTTTAACACTATTAAATTTCAATCTAGAAATTTAACTATTATTTTAAAATATTATTTAATAAAAAAGTTATTTGACTTTATTTAACCAAATAAAAAACGTTGTTTTTTATATAATTAAGTATTATTTGTATTAATTTTATTTTATTATTTATTCTAGCTTAATTGAATGCCGATATAGAATCTTACTAATTTATTTTTTCTCATAACATTAAAAATACATAGCTCTACGAGTATCATTTAATAGGCTGTAATTTAATATTTAATATTTGTTCAACTGAATAAACATCAAATATTGTAAATACACGTTCTGGAATGCGATCTAATTGGTTAATGTTTTTCATCATCGACACATATTGATGATAGTAATATTTAGCATAATCATAATTTTTTATATGCCAATAAGTATCAGCAAGATTTAATGTTGCGATGGCTTGATAAGTATCATCAATATTTATTGATGATAAGATCTGAATAGCTTCTCCTGTCGCACCTGCTTGTGAATAGTAATACCCCAACTTACTATATTTTTCTATATTTTCTGGTGAAATTGCCGCTAAATTAACAACCGTTTTTGCTGCAATATTACGAATTTGTTGATAATCATGCATTTTGTATAATGATTCAACTTGTTCAATAATCCCCATCACATCAGTGTAATCTATTTTTTCTTCTTGATAAGGAGTATAGGTAGCGCTTTTATCATAATTAACACTATGCCGTAGAGAAAGTAATCTAGTATAATTCCATTCATTGCTTTTAGCATCATGTTGATTGATTCTAATTACACCACTATACAGTGGATGCCACTCAAAATCACATTCTGTAGCGATGCCAGTGTAAATTACCTTTCCTGTTTCGGTGGAAATAAAATTACACCGGAAAATCTGATTGAAATTAGGTAAATTATGAGGTCCATTTATATAATCTAATGTATATACCATCATAAATTTTCGATCTGGTGAGAGACCATTACCTTCAGGATCAAAACCGAGAGTTGTATCATAATAATTATTATCGCCTTTTTTCTCTAAAATGATCTTCTTTTCATTATAATCATCAGATATCCAATAAAGCGTATCCACGTGATCACCATTTACTTTTTCTCTTGTAAATTCAAATGTATTACCATAAATTGAATAAACTATTGTAGATGGGATTGCTTCTGATTTAGTTGCGACCAAATCCATTGCTATTGTAAAACAAGGGGATAATAACGGTATATAGACTATTAATTTTAATAGTTTTCTCATCTAATTAGTCCCTTTTTGTCTCAACGTTAGCAATTGAGAATAATACAATATATAAAATTTAATTTTATTTAACACAGATTTCCCTTTGCTAAAGAAAACGAGGCCCACAAATGTGGGTAATCTACTATTTTATCTAGTTTAAATAATAATTTTATTAATAAACTATTTTATACGCAATAAAAAATCACCTTAATTAGGTTATTTCTTAATTGTATTACATTACATTGTCACTATTTATATTTAGGATAAGAATTTTTATACTATAACATTAAGAGAAGTAAAGATACGATTACAAATAAAATAATTAGTTAGTTATTAAGTAATTTTAAACTTAGGTGATTATTTATTTTAATAATATGTTTATAAAAATCCACCTAATACAGCTAAAAATAAGATCTATAATATAATTTAACGCAATTAAATGTTAGCTTAATAGAATTAATTAAGTAATATGATTAAGATTAATCATATTAATCAACTTGTTCGCTACGACCTATTATAGTTTCTACTCAAAAATAGCATAAATACTAGTAATATTCTATTTGATAGAATATTTTCTTTTTCATAATGAAAAAATTAATCATTTTTATACAAAAAATAGCGTTAATAGTATTATTATGCTAAGTTTTTTAAATTCGATCTCCCCCACCATGTATATACCTGATACCAAAATAATCTAACAATTGGTGATAAAAAATTCTACTTTAATATTAGTAAAACAGGAGTGAATTGACCTTTATTGATGACTTTTTTAAGCTATTTGTCAATTACTGCCCCTTATTTACATTACTACATCCATTTTTTAGACTTAAGCCAAATAATTGAAGCAATACAAATACCAATAAGCAATACCAAAAGAGCACTGAATGCCCATTTAGCATCACTATAAGGAATACCTGCCAAATTGACACCTAATAAACTAGTTAAAAATGTAATTGGCGTAAAAATTATAGTAAACAGCGACATAAGATAAATACGTTTATTGATCGACTCAGCAAGAAAACTATTAATTTGCTCCATGATAGAAGCTAACCTTAATAAACAACTATCAATATCTGAAATATAATGATTTTGCTGGCTGGATATATCATGTAATCGTTGTCTATCATTATCATCAATCCATGAGATCCTTTCCGTTGAAATTTTGACAAAAATATCGCGTTGGGGAGACAACAACCGTCTTAATACAATTAACTGCTTTCTAATCTTACCTATATCCTTATAGGATAATCGTCGCTGATTCAAAACGAGTGCTTCTAATTTAATAATTTTGTTATGAACATTATCAAATGATAAAGTAACTTGTTCACTAATTAATTCAGAAATTTGAATTAGCCAGTCAGCAACGTCAACGGGACCAATCCCATCATTTAAGTTATCTTTCAACTTAGTGATAGCATCAATCTGCTGATGTCTTGTCGATATAATTAAATTATCCGTAATATAAAAACGAAAAGTTACAATAGGATCAGGTAGCTCATTTTTTGTAAAATTAACCCCTTTTAAAACAACTAGGATCCCTTTATCAAAACGAATTTCTTTTGATATTTGATTTGGTTTTATTAGTTCTTTTTTAGCCAGCACTGGCAATATATCTATTTTATTAATCCAATCAATTGTTTCTTTTTTTTTAAAATCTAGATGAAGCCAGCATGGTCTTTTTATTGTTGCTTCATCATCTTCATTAATTGCTATCGCACTTCCCTTTCCATCCAATTGACAACTATAAATAGGTGCTGAAGGTAAAAGTAAGGCATTTTTTATAGGCAACACATTATTATTTATAGCCGACATAGTAGGTAGATTATTTTCGTTACTAAACTTATTCATATCCTTTATATACCTTACACAACATAAAATAAGTACATTCTAATAATATAGAACGATAACTTTTTTAATAAAGTTAATTAATCTATAGTATACATAATTATTTTTCATTTTATAAACAATTTTGAAACAAAAAATATCTTAACTAAATATTTTTAAAGTAAATAATTATAGTTATTTTAATAAAAATTATATAAAATTAATTTAGTTAAGATAACTAATTATGTTTAATAAACAGGTAAAATAAATATACAACACTATTTTGTTATACAAAAAATTATATTAAAAAAAATTATTTTTTAAATTTAAGACTTTTTTGTTTTTATGATAAATTGTTGTTAAATGTTATTTTTCTACTTTTATATAATTTGTTTATTATATAATAACTCTTATTTATTATTATTTCTACTTAATAAATATTTCTTAATTCTTAAATAAAAGATACAAACCACATAATAATATAACTTATAGTCATTCTTTTTATATATTTTACTTTATAGTAAAGCACATCAAATTAACGATTTTTATATCTAAAATTAGCCAATTAATAGTGTATTACACTAATATTAATTATTATTAGTTTTCACTTTATTTATCATAAAAGTAAGCTTATTTATTTTATACGTAGTCCCGAATCACTAGTACCCTCTATAATTATTTAACAATTTTTTAATTTGTGTTATCACGATTAAATGGTTAATAGAACTATAGCGAATTTTTAATTAACACAATATGTCATCATATCCTGTGTTAACGATGACGATTTTTATCTTTAAACTGATTTTGATTTTTATCAATAAAAATTTAACTTAGTATAGTTATTAAAAAGTTAAACTTTTCTCTTAAGGGTCTTCTCTAATAGCCATTTAATTTTACTTATTGTCCTCATAAACAACATTACCTTCACTTTTAGTTAATACTGTGGCATTAATCATTCAATATAAACCCTATTTCATGCTTTATAAGCATGCAATTATTGCGCGGTGATAAACCATCCTATAGAAAAACACTATAAAAATTTGCCTGTTAATAACAAATACTATTAAGTTAAGTACACTCATCCCCGCATACGTGGGAGAAATATCTCATCCTGTTGTTTAAATATTTTTTATATTGTTCCGTTTACCCCTGCGTACGCGGGGAATACAGCAGTAATAGTAAACCTATCATGAATATAGACAATTTATTAATAACCATATAATTTCTAATGATATTTACCCTAATTAAGATTTTTTTTAATCTGTGCATTTTATTCTAAACTAGAATTTTAGATATTAAGAAATAAAATTAAATATTATTAAAATAGTAATAAGATGAAGAATGAAAATAATTTCATTTTATCTTATTAATTTTTTATTTTAATAATTAAATAGTTTATATTTTATTTCTTGATTGATTTTATAATCGCGCTTTTTGACAAATTTTATTCATTCAATTATTTAATTTTATATAATGCATTTAAACTTATTACTAATATTTCATCTAAAGTTCATTTTTATAAAAATTGTTAATAAGCATACCCTTGATTAACTATTTTTACTGTTTTTACTCTTTATTTATTAATAGTGAATAATGGATTACTTTTGAATGGATACAACAGAAGAACTCTACGGATATTTTTATGCTGGGATGCCTAACCTTTCTGCAGGTGAATTGTTTTTTTGGATCACTGTTGATGAAACAATGAAACAGTTAGGAGTCGATGATATTGGAGCGGTTGTTGGTATCTTATGTGGACAACCTAATCTTTCAACAAGACAGAAGCCAAAAGGCTCTATTAAAGGTACATCTGTAGCATCTGTTTACGCCAGAAAACTTTTGCCTAATGTTATGCTTCCATTCAATATGCGCTTACCGACAATAATTGGCACAAACCCCAAAACGATGAAAATTATTACGACTCGTAATTTGCGAACATTTGTTGGGCGCACTATTCCTATTTTAGGATGGGTTATATTATTAAGTGATGTGACTCTTATTATTTATAATACTGTAGTGCATTACAACAAAATTGTTCGAGATTCAGATAAATTATGGTGAGTATATGAGCATTGAACAAGATGTCATTGACCTAGTCGATAAATATAATGGAATTTCCATTTTAACATTTAAACGATATAAAATCACATTAGATACTGATTTGAATAAAGATTTTAAAATGGCACCTGAAGATGCCAGTGAATTGATAGAACAATATTTTGATAATTTTTCAGTAGCACCAGAAAATTTTAACTTAATGACTTATTTTCCTATTGTTGGTAGTTTTCTAACTCCATCATTTTTGTTACCAAAAAAATTAAGACCCACAGGCACACAAGCAAAACCATTAACAGTCCGAATGCTGGTTGAATCTGCCAAAGCGGGTCGATGGTTATATGATTAAATCCCCGCATAGCGGGGGACATTACTTCGGTCTTACAGGTCTATATTCAGGATTTGGAAAATACTCATTATGCCAATCCCAGCGACGTAATTGCTTTCGATATTCTCTCCAGTCCAATTCTGTGGCAATTGCTAAGGGATCGCTGTCCTCATGCAATAATAATTGTTCTTTGATTACCTCCAGTTCATTTGAAATCCAATTTAATTCTGTATTTTGATTCCCGGGTAACCCTTCTCCATTATGGAATAAATGCCAATCACCGGCTATTGGACGCGGATTATTAATTTCTCTCATCCCTTCTTCAATAACTGGGGCATTAATAAAAGACGTTATAAAAAAAGAAGAACCTGGATTGGAATTTATTCACCCTTTTTTAGATGGCAATGGAAGGATGAGCCATTTATGGCAAACGTTGATCTTAAGTAAGTGGCGCAAAGCGCTCTTATGGCACCCTCAATATCATGGAGTAATAGAGGTGAAAACTAGCAATTGAATATTCTTAAATATATTTACTCTTCTATGATATATTAGCTACCAAAAATAAAAATTATTTTTAATGGCTTTAAACGCTAAAGAAATGAGTTGAAAGTTATGGGGAAATCAGAAAAGCAAACCCGTCAAGAACTTATTGATAGTAAATTACTTAAATCTGGCTGGAACGTTAACGATTTAACACAAGTGAAACAAGAGTTTGATATTGTTGTTTCAACCAATGCAGTTGAACCTGCGCCTTCTTATCAATTCCACCAATTTTGTGATTATGTTTTATTAGGTAAAAATGGCAAACCTATTGCAGTAGTTGAAGCTAAAAAATCAAGCAAAGACGCAGCGTTAGGTCGAGAACAAGCTAAACAGTACTGCTATCACATTCAAAATCAGCTTAATGATGAGTTACCTTTTTGTTTTTATACAAACGGACTTGAAATCTATTTCTGGGATTTGGAAAATTCATCCCCGAGAAAAATTTTAGGATTTCCAACACGAGATGATTTAGAACGTTTACAATATCTTCGCCGCCATCGAAAAAGTCTCACTCAAGAGCTAATCAATACGGATATTGCTGGACGAGATTATCAAATTCGTGCAATACGTTCAGTATTGGAGGCCATTGAGCAAAAAAAACGAAATTTTCTTTTGGTTATGGCAACTGGTACGGGTAAAACGCGCACTTGTATCGCCTTGATTGATGCTTTGATGCGTGCTAAACACATTGAAAAAGTGTTGTTTTTAGTTGACCGAATAGCGTTACGTGAGCAGGCATTAGCGGCATTTAAAGCGCATTTACCCAATGAACCTCGCTGGCCGAATTTCGGTGAGAAATTAATTGCCACAGATCGACGTATTTATGTGTCAACATATCCTTCAATGCTTAATATTCTCAGAGGTGATATTCAGTATTTATCACCGCACTTTTTTGATCTAATCGTTATTGATGAAAGTCATCGCTCTATTTATAATACTTATGCTGAAATCATAAACTATTTTAATACCCTAACATTAGGACTAACGGCCACACCAACTGATATTATTGATCACAACACTTTTCGATTATTCGATTGTGAGGACGGTCTTCCTACCTTTGCTTATACCTATGAAGAAGCAGTGAACAATTTACCGCCTTATTTATGTAATTTTCAGGTAATGAAAATTCAAACTAAATTCCAGATAGAAGGCATTAGTAAACGTACCATATCTTTAGAAGATCAAAAGAAGCTTATCTTAGAAGGTAAAGATATTGAAGAGTTGAATTTCGAAGGTTCACAGCTTGAAAAAACTGTCATAAATAAGGGTACCAATACACTAATTGTCAAAGAGTTTATGGAAGGATGTATTAAAGACCAAAACGGAGTTTTGCCGGGCAAAACAATATTCTTTTGTTCTTCTATGGCTCATACTCGACGTATTGAAGAAACCTTTGATAAACTCTATCCGCAATATAAGGGGGAACTAGCTAAAGTGTTAGTGTCTGATGACTCTCGAGTTTATGGTAAAGGCGGTCTTTTAGATCAATTCACCAATAATGATATGCCTAGGATCGCAATCAGTGTTGATATGTTGGACACTGGTATTGATATTCGAGAGATTGTTAACTTGGTTTTTGCTAAACCGATTTATTCATATACTAAATTTTGGCAAATGATAGGCCGTGGTAGTCGACTATTGGAACGTAATAAAATAAAACCTTGGTGTATAAAAAAAGATACATTTCTTATTTTAGATTGTTGGGACAATTTTGAATACTTTAAGCTAACACCTAAAGGTAAAGAACTAACACCTCAATTGCCGTTGCCCGTTCGTTTAGTTGGAATTCGGTTAGATAAAATCGAAAAAGCCCTAGATATTGGTGAAGTAGCCATTGTTCAAAATGAAATCTCAAAATTGCAAGCACAACTTAAAGGCTTACCGCAAGACTCTACTGTCATTAAAGAGGCTGCCGGAATTTTAGATAAACTTAACTTCGATGATTTTTGGGTGAAAGTCGATCATAAAAAAATAGCCTTTTTACGTAATGACATTAAACCATTATTTCGAACTGTCTCTAACGCCGACTTTAAAGCGATGCGATTTGAACGAGATTTGTTAGAATTTTCATTAGCGCGATTAAATCAAGCGCAAGAACAAGCTGAATTATTACAGCAAGCTATTATTAAAAAAATTTGTCTTTTACCGATAAATATCTCTTTTGTTCAGGTAGAAAAACCGCTAATTCGAGAAGCTCAACGAAACTATTTTTGGTCAAATATTACCGAATCAGCTTTAGATAACCTAAACAACAAATTAGGACCATTGATGAAGTTCTGTGAAATTAATCCTAGCTATTCTGGTCCAGTGTATTTAAATTTACAAGATAATTTGCATCATAAAGAATGGATTGAGTTTGGACCACAACATGAATCGGTTAGCATAACTCGTTATCGAGAAATGGTTGAAACATTCGTTCTTGAACTGACCGAGCATAATCCTTTGTTAGCAAAAATAAAAGAAGGTCAATCTCTTAATGCTACGGAAGCAAATCAACTAGCAGAGTTACTTCATGCCGAACATCCGCATATTACTGAAGATTTACTGCGCCAAGTGTATAAAAATCGTAAAGCTCACTTTATCCAATTTATTCGGCATATACTTGGTGTTGAGGTGTTAAAAAGTTTTCCAGATACTGTTAATGAGGCATTCAAACAATTTATTCAGCAGCATACTCACTTAACCTATCGTCAGTTGGAATTTTTGAATTTGTTAAAAAATTTTATTATTGAACGCGAAAAAGTCAGTCGTAAAGATTTAATTAGCGCGCCATTTACGATAATTCATCCTCAAGGTATTCGAGGTGTATTTAGTCAAATAGAAATAAATGACATATTACAGCTAACCGAAAGACTTGCGGCTTAATTTAAGCAAGTTTAACGAGTTAAAATAAGGTACAAAATTAATGTTACAAAACAATCCTCAACTTAAAGGCCTGATCAATCAATTATGGAATAAATTTTGGAGTGGTGGCATTTCCAATCCTTTAACTGCGATTGAACAAATAACTTATTTGCTGTTTATGAAACGAATTGATGAAGTTGATTTGAAAAAACAGGCTGATGCAGAGTTTACTGGGGAAACATATGTATCTAAATTTTCTGGCACATGGATCCCACTAGAATACCGTGCCAAAATTTTGGAAAGTGATACTGAAGAACAGATCAAAGATAAATATGCCCAAGCGCAACAATACGCAATTGATAAACAGGAGTTGCGTTGGAGTGAATTTAAACGCAAACCTGCTGACGAGCTGCTACCGCATGTACAAAATAAGGTTTTCCCGTTTTTAAAGGATCTTAATGGTGAAGAATCCCATTTTACTCACCATATGAAAAATGCGGTATTTATCATTCCCAAAGCGGCATTATTAGTTGAAGCAGTAAAAACCATTGACCAAATTTTTGACGTAATGGAGCAAGATTCTGCAGAAAACGGACAAGCATTTCAGGATATTCAAGGTGACGTGTACGAATATTTATTATCGGAAATTGCTTCAGCAGGAAAAAACGGTCAATTTCGTACACCGCGCCATATTATCAAGCTGATTGCCGAATTAGTGCAACCACAATTTGGGCATCGAATTGCCGATCCAGCGTGTGGAACAGCGGGTTTTTTATTGGGTGCTTACCAGTATATTACTACTCAACTCGCGCTAAAGTATGGTACTGACGTTGCTGATTTAGTTGTCGATGAAGATGGATTTATCCGCACATCATTGGCGGCCGCGTTGACGTCTGAAAATCAAAAAATATTGGATCACTCATTAATTGGTTATGATATTGATAACACCATGGTTCGCTTAGGCTTAATGAATTTGATGATGCACGGCATTGATGAACCTCAAATTGATTATCAAGATACGTTAAGCAAAGGATTTAATGAAGAATCCTGCTATGACATTATCATGGCGAATCCACCGTTTACCGGCAGTATTGATAAAGGTGATATTAACGAAAATCTGCAAGTTGCCACCACAAAATCCGAATTACTGTTTGTTGAAAACATTTATCGATTATTAAGAAAAGGCGGTACGGCGGGCGTAATTATCCCACAAGGCGTGCTATTTGGAAGTGGGAAAGCCTTCAAAGATTTACGCAAAATTTTAGTGGAACGTTGTCAATTAAAAGCCGTAATCAGTATGCCTAGTGGTGTGTTTAAACCTTACGCCGGAGTCAGTACCGCAATCTTACTTTTCACAAAAGTCTGGGATGCTAAAGATGAGGTGATAAAACCAGCGACAGAGCAGGTATGGTTTTATGATATGCATTCTGATGGTTATACATTAGATGACAAACGGAGCAAACTTGATGGATGTGGCGATTTACAAGACATTGTTACCCAATATCATCAACGTGAAAAACATATACAATCTGAACGTACTCAAAAATACTTTTCTGTGCCTTATCAAGAGATTAAAGATGAAGGTTATGATCTTTCGTTTAATCGTTACAAAGAAGAAACTTTTGAAGAAATTGAATATGAAGCACCCACAGTTATTTTAGATAAGTTAATAATGGCTGAAGTTGGCAATACTGATGAAAATGATTTAGCGATCATTAAAAGTGGTATTGTAAAAGAGCTTTTAGAGTTAAAAGGGATGATTAAATGAAATTTGTTTCTCTATTAAAAGCAACCTCATTTTCAGGTCTTCGGGTGCATCCATTTGATGGAGTAAAGCAATATTTAAGTACGGGGAATTTACAAGACAATGAAGTTTCTTTAGTTGATGTTTTGTATCAAGAAAAACCTTCTAGAGCTGATATCTTTGTTAATGAAGGTGATATTCTATTTGCTCGAATGAAAGGTACAATAAAAGTTCTAGAAATCACTCAAAAACTTTCAGGTATTATAGTTTCAACAGGATTTGCCGTTATTCGTCCTAATAATGAATTCATTAGTCAATATTTATATTTTTATTTAAAATCTGATGCGTTTCAACGGCAAAAAGATAAATATTGTTCAGGGGCTATTCAACCCGCCATTACTAATGCTAGTCTTGATAAAATTAAAGTTCCACAGTTTTCAATTGAAATTCAAAATCGAACTGCTTATTTGTTAACTAAAATAGAAAAGATAATCGAACAACGTAAACAGAGCTTAAAACAATTAGATGATTTTATAAAAAGTGTGTTTTTAGATATGTTTGGTGATCCCGTCAAAAATGAGAAGAATTGGAAAACGGACTCTTTAATTTCATTTGGTTCTTTTAAAAATGGACTCAACTTTGGGAGCAGTGAAAGTGGCATAACTGTTCGTTATCTTGGTATAGGAGATTTCAAAAAAAAATCTAAGTTAAAAAATATAAACGAACTTGGATTTATAACTTTAAATTCATTACCTGCAGATGATTACTTCCTGAAAGATAATGATTTGATTTTTGTTCGTTCTAATGGAAATCCAGAATTAGTTGGGCGATGCATGGTTGTTTATCCGAATTCAGAAAAAGTTATATATAGTGGGTTTTGTATTCGATACCGAATTAACAATCCTGATCTAGAATCTACATATGTTGCTCATCTTTTTCGTTCACATACTTTCCGAAAAATTCTTCTTCAACGAGGACAAGGTGCTAATATTCAGAATATTAACCAAAAAATTCTTTCGGATCTTCCTGTACCTCTTCCGCCTAAAGTATTGCAAAATAAATTCACTACTTTAGCAGAAAAAGTAGAAAAAATTAAAGAACAATACCAACAAAGTCTAACTGAATTAGAAAAGCTTTATGGTGCGTTATGCCAAAAGGCGTTTAAAGGTGAGTTAGATTTAGACAAAATGCCTTTAATTGAAGCCTCACAGACTCAAAACTAGGTTAATATTATGGATAAAGAACAAGATACTCAAACAAATAATCAAACCAAACCATCACTTCATCTTTATCCTTTTTGAAGGGAGTAGCTATATTAACCATAAAAGGACGTTTGCAGTTAATTAAATTCTGGTTTGAACAATCAATGAAAACAACAAAAAAAGTAATTCCTTATCAATAAAGGCATTTTGGCAAAGTGCGTAGTTTAATTTTGAACAGTATCGAGATAAACAACTTAACATCGCTGAAAAAAACAATAAAAGTGATGAAGTCGATTCAATAAGTAAACCTAATTTAGGAATACAAGAATACGATTTTTTAAAAAAGTTAATCATTGAAAAATTAGCAGACGGACGACTACTTCAGGAATTGTCAGAAGTTGAAAAATTTGAATTGTTCGGGAGAAATAAAAAACCAGCAGTTAAGCTGGTTTATGTTGATGATAAAATGCGCCTTACCAACCTTCTTGATTTCAGATGGCTGTTGTCAAGCATTTTGGATATTGGCGCAATAAAAAAGCTCTAAACGTTTGGTCTGAGGCTTACTAGTTGATGTTGTTAAGTTTTACCTTGAAAACAAAAAAGCCTTTTAATTGAGGCTTTCTTTTAGATTCAATAATGAGCGTTGCTCTTGCAATGTTAACTCATCTAGATGTTTTCTTGGATTACCACACATCCAGCAAGAACAAGTTGTTGGTGGAGTGATATGCCTTTTAAGTGACTTTCTTGAATCACCAGAAAACAATCATTTTTCTGTTGTCTAAATATCGCTTAACTTGATGTCGTCTATATGCTCGTGTTCTCATAAAATTACTTACATATGAATGGTAAAAAACCCAACTATTTAGTGGGCTTAAATTTTAAGCGCTTAAAATCGCATTATAGGCATATATATCCGTTTAAACGTTTAAAC
>CALYQQ010000014.1 GCA_945288535.1 uncultured Enterobacterales bacterium
GGTGATTTTATGGCGTGCCCTATAGGATTCGAACCTATGACCTACGGCTTAGAAGGCCGTTGCTCTATCCAGCTGAGCTAAGGGCACATAGCAAAAATAAAATTTATGTTGCGGCTCGGATTATACGGTTATGAAGATGACAGTCAATCATCTTTTGATAAATTTTATCGTTTTAATTTATTTTTGCTTTTTTTTTCAACAATTCTGTTCGTTCTTTATAAGATTATCCTGTTAACATGGCTAATAATATAAAGTGACTCACCATTAAAAGAATATGTTTAAATAGTAGAAATAGTCTGACAGCCTATTTATTTTCTGACAGAATATTTATCCTATTTTTAATAATCCAATAAATAAGAAGAGGATGTATTATTCTATGTCAGCACAACTTATTGATGGTAAAGCACTTGCTCAACAGGTAAGAAATGAAATTGCGCAACAGGTAAAACAACGTTTACAAATAGGAAAACGTGCACCAGGTCTTGCCGTTGTCCTTGTAGGTGGTGATCCTGCATCACAACTCTATGTATCAAGTAAACGTCGTGCATGTGAAGAAATTGGTTTTCATTCTGAAGCATACATTATGCCAGACAAGACAACGGATGCTGATTTATTTACTTTAATTGATCGACTCAATGCTGATAAAAATATTGATGGTATTTTAGTTCAGTTACCTTTACCTTCACACATCAATAAAACCGCTGTTTTAGAAAAAATTCATCCTCATAAAGATGTAGATGGATTTCATCCTTATAATCTTGGAAATTTATGCCAAAGAACGCCCACGCTACGTCCATGTACGCCATACGGTATTATTACTATGCTTAAGCATATTGGCGTTAAAACTTCTGGTATGAATGCTGTTGTAGTCGGTGCGTCCAATATTGTTGGTCGACCGATGGCGCTTGAATTATTGTTAATAGGGTGTACTACGATCATTACCCATAGTCAAACACTTGATCTTGCAGAACATGTCAGACGTGCAGATATTGTTATTGCTGGTGTAGGTAAGCCAGGATTTGTTAAAGGTGATTGGATTAAACCTGGCGCAATTGTTATTGATGTAGGTATTAATCGCTTGCCCAATGGTAAAGTCGTCGGAGATGTTGAATTCGATGTTGCCGTAACACGTGCAAGCTGGATCACGCCTGTTCCTGGTGGTGTTGGACCAATGACGGTAGCCACATTAATGCAAAATACTTTTGAAGCATGCGAAAAATTTCATGATCCAAGTGGATTATATTAATGATAATTCACATGATGTTAGACCATTTTGTTATTAGTTATACCCTAACTAAAAGTACTGATAGTAATCATTATTCGTAACGATAAAATCGTTCATGCGTAAAAATTATTGCACTTAACAAAGTCTCTTTATTAAAAAATAGCTGGCCTAGTAATGTTGTCAGCTATTTTTAATAAGATAATTGTAAAAATATACGATAAGATTATATTTATTTACGACGCCATAATGTGCCTTGTGAACTGTCTTCCAAAATAATCCCCATTTCTGTAAGTTTATTTCGGGCTATATCTGCTTGTATCCAGTCTTTATTTTGGCGAGCTTCATTTCGTTGCTTAATTAATGACTCAATTAGATTTATATCATCATCAGTCCCAGTATTTGACTGCAAAAATTTATCAGGTTGCTGTTGAAGTATTCCTAAAATACCCGCTAAACGCCGCAATTCAGCGGCTAGTCCATTAGCTGCGTTGCTATCTTCTTCTTTAAGTCGGTTAATCTCTTTTGCCATCTCAAACAATACTGAATAGGCTTCAGGTGTATTAAAATCATCATTCATTGCTTGACAAAATGCGGTTACAAAGGTACCTCCTCCTTGAGGTTGACATTGTTCATCTGTATGGCGTAGTGCAGTATATAAGCGTTCCAAGCTAGTACGCGCTTGCTTTAAATTTTCTTCACTGTAATTTAGCTGGCTCCGATAATGTGCTGACATCAAGAAATAACGCACTGTTTCTGCATCATAATGTTGTAAAACATCACGAATAGTAAAAAAGTTACCCAGGGATTTTGACATTTTTTCACGATCAATCATTACCATTCCTGAATGCATCCAATAGTTTACATATTGGTTATTATGAGCACAGGTAGATTGCGCTATTTCGTTTTCATGATGTGGAAATATTAAATCTGAACCACCACCATGAATATCAAAATGCTCACCTAATTGTTTACAACTCATAGCAGAACACTCAATATGCCAGCCAGGACGACCATTTCCCCAGGGGGATGACCAACTTGGTTCACCAGGTTTAGACATCTTCCATAAGACAAAATCCATAGGATTACGTTTTACTTCAGATATATCAACACGAGCACCTGCTTGTAATTGTTCAAGATCCTGGCGTGATAATAGGCCATAATGAGTATCAGATTCGACTGAAAACATAACATCGCCATTATCAGCGACATACGCATGATTACGTGTCAGTAATAGTTGTATTACATCAACAATTTCTGTTATATGCTGAGTTGCTCTAGGTTCATGATCGGGACGTAGAATCGCTAATGCATCAAAATCACGATACATTTCAGCTAACATTTGCTCAGTAAGCGCTTGGTAGCTTTCGCCATTTTCTAATGCACGCTTAATAATTTTGTCATCAATATCGGTGATATTACGTACATAATTTACTTGATAACCTAAATAACGTAAATAACGTACAATAACATCAAAGGCGACAAAGGTACGGCCATGACCGATATGACTTAAATCATAGATGGTGATCCCACAGACATACATACCTATTTCGCCCTTTTTAATAGGGGTAAATACCTCTTTCCGTCTGCTTAATGTGTTATAAATTTTTAGCATACTGCGTCCTGTCATGGATAGTTATCCTACACTTATAGAGCGTAGAATAAAATCAGTTTACTGGCTTTTAAATGAATGTCGCTATCTGTATGAAGTCTCTTGATGAGATTGATGTCTGAAATCACCAGAAATTATCATACTCGTTTTCATATACTTTATTAATTATGCTACGAATAATAGCACCCTCATAGAATAATATTCAATGATCGCTATGGAGCAATTAAAGAATAACAATATAATGTTGTACTGGCTTTAGCACATACGCGATATTATTTATTAATCCAATGATAGCAACGTAGCATAAAATCTGCAGCGTTAATGTTATGATTAGGTTACAATAGCTGATTGTTTATTGTATATAACCGAGGAAATATTAAATATGGTTACGTTTCATACAAATCATGGTGATATTGTTATCAATACATTTGCTGAAAAAGCACCTGCTACTGTTGAAAATTTCTTAACATATTGTAAAGAAGGCTTTTATAACAATACAATTTTTCACCGGGTGATAAATGGGTTTATGATCCAAGGTGGCGGATTTGAGCCTGGCATGAAGCAAAAAACAACTAAATCACCAATAAAAAACGAAGCTAATAATGATATAAAAAATAAACGCGGTACATTAGCAATGGCGCGTACGATGGACCCGCACTCAGCAACTGCCCAGTTTTTTATTAATGTCGTAGATAATGATTTTTTAAATTTCCGTTCTGAAGATATCAATGGTTGGGGCTATTGTGTATTTGGCGAGGTCGTCGAAGGAATGGATATTGTCGATAAAATTAAAGCTGTCAAAACCGGCCGTAATGGTATGCATGAAGATGTTCCAGTAGATGATATTATTATTGAAAATGTCACTGTATCTACCGAATAAGTTTGTCTAATATACTTACCTATTTGTAATAAATATTTGCCGATGACAACATTATTTATCGCTGATTTACATTTAGATGAACATCAACCCGCAATTACTGCGGGTTTCATTAAGTTTTTGCATAATGAAGCTCGTAATGCTGATGCATTATATATCTTAGGCGATTTATTTGAAGTATGGATTGGTGATGATGACCCTTCATCCCTACATATCACTATTGCAAATGAATTACTTGCTCTGAAACAACAGGGGGTTCCTTGTTATTTTATTCATGGTAATCGTGATTTTTTGCTTGGTCAGCAATTTGCCAAACAGAGTGGTTTAATCTTATTACCTGAATTACAGGTAATTCGGCCTTATCAACATGACATCGTTATTTTGCATGGTGATATTCTTTGTACTGATGATCAGGCTTATTTACGTTTTCGCCAGCATATGCATAATCGCTTTTTGCGCAAATTATTTTCTTGGCTACCACTGCAATTACGGCGAACTATTGCTAATAAATTGCGCAATCGTAGCCAGCAAGATAATCAGTATAAGTCAGCGGAAATTATGGATGTTAATCAAAATGCAGTGCTATTAACATTGGAAAAGACGAAATGTCAACTTATGATCCATGGGCATACACATAAACCTGCGATACATCAAATCAATTCATCTAGTCAAACTGCTACACGTATTGTACTCGGCGATTGGCATCAGCAAGGATGGGTACTTAAGATATTTGATGATGATCATTATCAATTATCATCATTTTCTTTATAATAGGCCAGGTTAATGTTTCAATTATCTTCTGCTACTTAGTAATCAATTATATCTATTTTTTTATTTGATACTTGTCATACATACTTCAAATTATAAGATTCTATAAGTGATTTATGGATATTAAATAATATTTATTTGGCTAACATACAGTATTTATTATGTAGGATATCAAATAATTTTTTGTTTAATATATTGAACTTTTAATCAAATGGATGTATAAAATGTTCAATATATTAAACATAGAAAGGTGTTTTATGTCTGATTATAATTATATTAAGGTCGCCATTCGCAATCAAAAGATTTCTCTGCAATCTGTTGCAGACGGTACTGGTATGACGAAAGGATATTTAAGTCAGTTACTCAATAATAAAATAAAAAATCCTGGTACCTTAAAAATTGAAGCATTACATCGTTTTTTAAATATCACTTCTCCTACGCCAAACAAAACTATTGGTGTTATTTTTGGCAAATTTTATCCTTTACATACCGGACATATCTATCTTATTCAGCGAGCTATTAGTCAAATTGACGAACTTCATGTCATTATGTGCCATGAAACAGAACGTGATCATCAGTTATTTAAAGAAAGTGCTATGTCACAACAACCGACACGACATGATCGTTTACGTTGGCTATTACAAACATTTAAATATCAAAAGAATATTAATATTCATGAACTTTGTGAAGATGGTCTTCCGCCCTACCCTCATGGTTGGGAAGCCTGGAGTGAACGTGTTACACAATTATTAAAAGACAAAAATATTCAACCCCAGTATGTTTTTTCTAGTGAGCCACAAGATGCTCCCCTATATAGAAAATTATTAAATTTAGAAACGATCCTTATTGACCCAGATCGTTCATTTATGAATATCAGTGGTACGGCAATTAGACAAGCCCCATGGCAACATTGGAAATATATTCCCACTGAAGTTAAACCCTTTTTTGTTCGAAAAGTTGCTATATTAGGGGGAGAATCAAGTGGTAAATCCACTTTGGTGAATAAACTTGCCAATCTGTTCAATACTACCAGTGCCTGGGAATATGGTCGAGAATATGTCTTCGAGCAGTTAGGCGGCGATGAAATGGCATTGCAATTTTCTGATTACGACAAAATAGCCCTTGGTCAGGCACAATATATTGATTTTGCAGTAAAACATGCCAATAAAGTGGCCTTTATTGATACAGATTTTGTTACTACACAGGCATTTTGCAAGAAATATGAAGGCAAAGAACACCCTTTTGTACAAGCGATGATCAATGAATATCACTTTGATTTAGTGATATTACTCGAAAATAATACACCATGGGTCGCTGATGGGCTACGTCATTTAGGTAATACTCACCAACGTAAAGAGTTTCAACAACTGCTTGAACAGATGTTAAAGAAAAATAATATTACGTTTGTTCGGATTGAATCTGCTGATTATGATGAACGTTTTTTACGTTGTATCGAATTAGTTCAGCAATTGTTATCAAAACAAGCTTAGGAAGCAAAAATGAATCGCTGTATATTAACGATTGGTCGAAATCGATTTTATCCTTATTTATGTATTCTTATTGTAACATTAACATTTCTCTCAACGAATCCCGTTGATAACTTCAACTGGCGTTATACTCTATCCTTTGCGGGTGCTATTTGTGGTCTAATTTGTGTTATGTTATTAGCTAAAGGGCGTAACAGTGGGAATATTTTTGGTATGTGTGCTGCTTTTGGTGAAGGAGGCGGTAATTATTTAGGTGGTAATATTGGTGCTGCTTTACCTTCTATTTACTATTTCATAACACATATTTTTGGTTTAGTCAGTTGGAAAAAACACCAAAATAGTCATCATCAGGTAGAGGTTCGTTCTTTAAAAGAACTCCATTTTGTTTATACTATCATATTTATTATTTTAGCATCCCTACTTAATGTTTATCTTACGCATATTTTCGATGTGATAAATGATCCTTATCAACAAACAATTAATAACTTTTGCTTTGCGCTTGGGGTCGTTGCTCAATTTCTCATGATACAACGTTATTCTACTAACTGGAGCCTATGGATCATCTTAAATGTTTTATCTATCGGGTTAAATATTTATACGCATAATCCGATTGTCGTTGCTCAATATAGTATTTATATGTTTAATGCTATATATGGTTTAATTGAATGGCAACAGGTCATGGTAGAAAAGAAACAATAAACTTATCATTTTCTATATTATATATTCGTTATCTACGTGGCATAAAAATGCCACGTTTTTGCTGTTTTATACATAGTTAATATTTAAATTAATTTTATTAACTTATTAGATACAAATAGCCTATTCATTAAGAAAAAAATTAGCTATATCATTAGCTCCCAAAGTATATATAAGCAATATGAGTATATTTATAGTGTTATATTATCTTATGATGTATTAAGACAAATATTTCCCAACATAATCACATCACTAAGGGGACTCTCTTTAATTTATATTATTTATTATGTATAAAATTCCACGTTACTCTTACTACTAACTTAATTATATGTGAGTTTGATTGTTATCGTTGTTGTTGCTGCGCCTGATTTTATCTGATCCATCCGATTAACGAGCGCGACAGGATGAATATCAATAGGAATAATTGTTTTTTCTACTTCTGGTATACTTGTTGGCATTAATACTCGATTAAATTCCACAGCATTATTAGCCTGCTGTAGCGTATTATCGGCCCAGGTCAATTTATAGCCAACTGTATCATTATCCGCTGTCTTTATTACACCTTTTAACGTCTCATGAACACCATTTTCAGGTATTAATGATACAGTATAATGCGGTGTTAGAGGTTGACATTCTAACTGAATCTTTATTTGCTTAGGTGCTATCTTATTATTAAAAATTTCCGTTGATTTTTGTCGACCAAAATCGACATCATTAACGGATGCAGAACAAGATGCCCGGTAAATTATTTTTATCCTATCAGGAATAGAAATGTTTACAGTTTCGCGTTCTAATGTAGAAAAATCTTGTCCTTGTATTGAATAAAATTGTTTAGAGGGGAATATAAAGTTTGTATCCGCATAGGTTATACCAGGTTTTTTAGGATAGTTATTAAATACAAATTCACCACGTAATGTATCACCTAATTCGCTGGTCACTTGTGAGATACTAGGAGTAGCCCATCCTATAACACCTGTATTATCTACTGCTATCGGTATTACACCACATGTTTGATAATTATTTACTACAGCAAATATATGGTTTGGATAAATACTTTTAGGTGAATAAGTGTAATCCTTGTTACAACTATCTTTAGAACCAGGCAACTTAATACCTTGAATAGTATCAACAATATGTAAAGGTGTGTTCGCTACTCTATTTCTACAACGACCAGTTATAGCAGTAGGTTGAAAAGTAAATTTACGCTCTTTTATATCATCTATACTATTTATTTCAATAAGTTCTGGTATTGAATAAGTAATGGTAAGTCCAGGATTTTGACACCGGGGAGCGGCTTCAGCATTACCGGGGAAAAGTGTTATGGTAAAATAGACCCCTAGCGAAAAACTTAATAATTTATTCATTATAATTATATCTCAGGTTATTTCTTTCTTAAAATAAGAACATTATTATAATAGACTGCAAACCTATAGCTATTGGAGCTTTTATAATCACATTTATCTCATTATTAAATGATAATGTTATATCAAAAAACTTATAATTTCATCTATATATATTGATAATATACCATATTATCTATTGATAATTATATTAACATACGTATTTAAACAAAGTCTGTAATATCCACCTATTAATAACCTTTTATTAATAAGTTAACCAATTAATAACAATACAATTAATTTGAATTAATGCAATTATACTACTTTATCTATCTTTCCTAAGATTTACTACTTTAATTAATAAGATAATAGTAATAATTTTATATCGGTAAATAATAGTAACAGCTTGATAATTTAAAATAATATATAAATATAATCATAAATGACTTAATTAA
This sequence comes from uncultured Enterobacterales bacterium, assembly GCA_945288535.1. Taxonomy (GTDB): domain Bacteria; phylum Pseudomonadota; class Gammaproteobacteria; order Enterobacterales; family CALYQQ01; genus CALYQQ01. The sequence goes on from CALYQQ010000014.1 coordinate 8,458, forward strand.
AGTATGAAATAATATAGCTATAACATACTAATACATATAAATAACAAAATATGTAATATTATTGTAATAATTTAATTACAGTTATTTATATTAGTTATTTTTGTTTAAATTAAATAGTTAATTAGAATAATTATATAATCATTCAATAAATAGTAGCTATTAAATTTTAACAATTTGTTAGTTAAATACTAACCAATTAATTTAATTAAGTATTTTTGACTAATGTTGTGTTTACTGTTTAAGTTAAAATTAATTTATTCTGATAAATCAAATTTTATTTACTAAAATAAATTATAGAATAAATAATTTAGTGTAAATAATTTCAACTAAATTTAAACTTACGAACATCATAAACAGATAATATTATTTAAAAAATGTTTTTCAACTCATTATTAATAAACTAAAAATGTAATAAAATAATGATCATTATTTTTAATTAATTAAGCTACTGTAATTAATAATCTTATACTATTTTCTACAATTTTAATAACTTATTGTTAATAAATTATTTTTATTAATTATATGTTCTTTTTTACTATAAAACTAATATTGGTTTTCTAAATTAAATTTAATAAACACACATTAAAAAATAATTTATTTATAATTTGCTATATATTTAAATAATAATATTGTATTAGTATTATAAGTTATATATAAAAGTTTAATCTATATAATAAATAATACTTTAATGTTATTTTTTAATTTTCATTTATGATAGAGAAAATTTAAGTAGTTAACTAGTAAATATTAGTAATATTTCAATTCGATAATCATTGACGACTCAAATACGCCGGTTTTTACTTCTTTTCCTGGAATATATACTGGTGTAAATTCAAGAGAAATTTCTGAATCAAAATTACGATGAATTTCTGTCCCAGAAAAAGCTTCATCATTTATGACAATATCAATATCATCAGATCGTATATTTATGCCAATTGCTTCATTATCAGTTAATAATGTGTCATCATTATAATAACCAAAAGGTCCTGGTATCATTGTTACATTCATCCAAGAAAATGAAGAATTACCACAAACAACTCTAAATTTCATTTTTTTAGATGTTACTTTTCCAGCAATCAACTCTTTTTCAGTAAAAGAATCAAAATTAATCGTTTTAGTTAAATCATTTTCATTAGTAACAGTACATGTATATTCTTGTATAGTTGCTTGAATACTAATTACTGACTCTTTAGTTACAAAGTCCGTATCTTTAGTGATTAAATCTGTATCAGCAAAACTATAATTAAATAGTGCATAAATAACAAAAATTATAACAGAGTATTGTATTTTCATATTTTTAATTACTTTATAAATAGCGTAATATAACATTTAAAGATGTTTCAATAGATCTACGCCCATCATTATTTAGTGCGGGTAATGTATTCAATGGCCAACTAACTAACTGAATATTAAAATGGAATTCATTAAAACCATTAATAATTTTATCAAATGAATATTCATGCCCCATTATAACAGGCTGCCCCCATTTTATGCTGTCATCTATATTTGTTGAGTTCCAAGTAATTTGAAAAGCAATGTCACTAACATTTGAACTAATATATCCACTATTACCTAATTCATGTGGATGTCTGGGATTAAGAGTAAGATATAAACTACTTGAATTATGCGTTTCACATTTAATTCTTATAAAAAATGGTTCTATCCGTGATCCTTCTTTAACTTCTATAGCCCCCACTGTACCAAACAAAATATTTTTAATCTGAATCGTTGAGCAACTTGGTGCAATAACATTCATTGAAATTTTACTATTTATTGTTGCTTCTGTGGATGATGGTGGCGCATAATCAGCACGAGTTGATAATGTTATAAACCACAAAAATATTGTCATGACTAATAAATATTTTTTACGCATAGTCACTTTCATCCTCAAATAAAAATTTTAATTGTTATACTTTCTACAGTGTTTAGTCTCTCTAAAAACAACTATCTACGACTAAAATATCTATTCTTTTTACTAAGTTAGTTAGGCTATTTTTAAAAAATAATATGTTGATTAGCACATTTAGTAAATAAAAAATTTATATGCTTAAATACTAATTAACTAATTAACTAATTAACTAATTAACTAATTAACTAATTAACTAATTATTAATATGCGATTATCTTAATGTATACTCCACAAAGCTAATTAAAATTTATTATAATCATCATATGCATAACACAATAAAATATTTTATTATAAATAAAGCATTATATTATTTAATTAGAAAGACAAATTAACTTATCAATTTTTATGGTTTATATAAATATCAAAAAAACTAACTATTTTACTTATGGTTTTTTAATTACTACACATAAATTAAATCTATATTTCATTATAATGTAAAAAACTTTTTTATTTTTTATATAAGGTGGTCGCATATTAGATAGAACGTATTATCAAAAAATAAAGTAGCAAATTAATTTAGACTAACTGAGATTTTGCTACTTATTTTTTATCACTTACACTATAACTAAATTAGTTTAGTTTATATGTACGAAAAGCACCATAATCATCAATTGCTTGAATCGATATTTTACCTTTTATTGCTTTTTCTAAATTAATTTCTGAAAAAGGTGCCATCTGGCCAATCTGCTTTTTAACTTTATCGGATAAAGTAACAGGTTTATCACCATTAAAAATTCCTACTATTGCAAAATAATAAGGTGTCGGATTTTTCAATATATTACCTGATAAAATCACCTGTTCTTCTGCATTTTCACGTCCTTGTCCAAGAGCTTGAGGACGATAAATTAATTTTACTTGGGTATTTAGTGCCAATGCTAATACATTGCCTTCATCAGCTGATGGCGCTGGTGGGATTTCCTGTACATTTAACCAAAATAATGATTCTTTATTGGCTGGTAATGCATTATTAACATTCATTATTCTAATAAGTTGTTTCTTGCCAGCACCTACTTTAAAGAAAGTCGGTGTAGGAACAAAATAAACTTGATGACTTGGTTGTATGGTATTATCAATCCATATTTGGCCACCATATAATGATTTAGATGTATTTTTTATTTCAACTGCAATGTTTTTATTCTTTTCATTATAAATAAAACGCGTACCATTTAAAGTCAAGCTTGCCATTGCAGGTACGCTTATCAAGGTATAACAAAATATAACAAATTGAATGATTATTCTTTTACTCACAGTCTACTTCCTTAATTTTATTTTCACCAGGCGAAATACCCTCTAAGCTGAAATGACATTCATCGCCAAGAGCACTAATGATACTAATACGTTGTGCATTATCAATTACATTTATTAATAAAATACCACCAGTAGAAATAAAGCCGACCTCAGAACCATCTTCTGTTTTCGCAATACTTCCTATAGGTAATTGCTTACCCTCAGCTAAAACTGGACGTAATATATAACGATTTACAACAATATATTTATATTCACGATAAATTATTGCTTTTTCAGTTGGCACAACATTATATATAGAATCAAGTAATTCTATATTATCAGGGACTTGTTCTGTATCAATTTTTATATCATTTTTACTATAAGGTGAAACATAAATTGCAGTATTACCTCGACTATTTGTCGTTGACGAACGATTAAAACTGATATTAGGTATATCATTTACTTTTATTATTGCTACAGTCGAATTCTGCTCTCGAGAAAATAAAATACCAGTAGGTTGTGTAACCATGACAGAACCTGATGCACTCATTGAAGCTGACATTGTGTTATTACTTTTAGTAATAGTTGCTCCTGTTTGTACGCCATCAAATGCCATACCTACGTAGCTAGAGATACTTTTATTATTTTCACTGTATCCAGCGTTCAGGCTGTAATTTACTCGATCGTTTATATTTCCAGAAACACCTGAATTTAATATTGTTTTTCCGGTGCGAGAATAACTTATACTATTTGTAGAAAATTGCCGATTATCAAAGATTGAGAAAGGAATACTCACACTCATTGATAAACTATAATCATCTTTATCGCTGTAATGATATTTCGTATAACTAGATGCTAAAGATAATGAAATATCATTGATAGAAGTTGTATAGGAAATATTCGCACCAATATCTTGTCCTGATTTATCACGGTAGTCCTGACGCCATAATGAAAAGTTAACAAATGCGGTGTTAAAACTTTGTGTTATAATAGCCTCATAACGACTTTTACGGCTGTTATTGTCATATTTTTTTGATGAATCAAATGTATTAAAATCAATATATTCTTTGCCAGTATATTGATAAGTTAATAATTGTAAATTGGTGCTATTTGTTAATCCTTTAGCATATTTTGCTGTAAAACTCACACCTGTTTGTGAGTCTTTATTATTTATATCAAACTTATCGCGGTACTTTAGTGATGCATTTGAAATATTTAAACTACTCGCTACAGCACCAAGAACGCCTAAATCTTTTGTAATACCAATTCCCACATTCTGATATTTACTATGTAAAACTGTGGCTAGATTCATGGTATACATTGCGTACCCATAATCTATTGATGCCATAGCAAATGGTTTTCTATCACCATTTTTAGTGCCGTCGCTGTTGACTCGACTACCAATAACAAAATTATAGTTAAAATCACCTGTACGTAACAATGTTGGCATCGTCGTTACTGGATAGGTTCTAATACTTTTTGAACCATCTTCTTCCTCAACAATAACAGTAATATTACCGTTACCTACAGGTGATATATTATTTAAAGCATAAGCCCCTGGGGGTACAATTTGTGAAGATAAAACAAGCTCACCTTGTTTGATAGTGATCCTGGCATTTGTATGAGCAACACCAGAAATTATGGGAGCATAACCTCTTTTTTGCCAAGGGATCATGTTTCTGCTCGATGTTAGAGCCATACCATAATAACTAATGCTGGGTAAAAGTGTACCGCTAGCAATACTTTTACCTGCAGAAAAGGTACCACGAACTGATCCTATAGCACGTGATGCAATGGCTTCAGAAAAGTTAAAACCATCACCTTTAAATCCACTCGCTCGACTAGATAATACCCATTTACCCACATTCAGATTTGCATCAATATTACCATACAGCTCTGTTTTACCATCATGGGACTTACTAATATTTGTATTATATGCTAGACGTAAACCAGAAATACCATAGTCCCAATTGTCATAGAGTAAGGGGTCTCTCAATAAAATCTGCGGTATGCTTATAGATAATACTTGTTCATTTGTGTCAAATTCTATTTGAACACCAGAATGTTTTTCCAGTACGTAACATGCTCGTTGACTATCCCAATATGTCATTAAGCTATCATATTTTATGGGCAAAGATAATTCTTCTAACCATTCTTTTGAAAAGCAGATTTGATCTTTATCTTGTGATGTAACTGTAAGTACACGACGTCCTACAAATTCTTTATTAAATGTAACATCAACTAAATATTTTCCTGTTGGATATTTAGAATTATTTTGCAAAATATCAGGCAAATTATGCTTTGCTTCACCATGTAGGAAGTTTAAGTTAAGCTCAGAGCTATTTGCATGTACAGTAATCCCTAAGAGCGCGAGACATATACTTGCTTTAATATTTATACGCATAATATGCTATTAATTATCTAGTATAAGGAGAAAAGGCTACACTATAAAAAGATGTATAGCCTTTTTATCTAGTTAAATAGTTTATTTATAAGCGACAGCGTAAGTAGCTACAGCTAAAACACTACCAACTTCAGCTTTTTGACCAGGATTAACGACCATATTCGCTTCAAAGTCTAATGTGTTGATAGCAGTTGAGTTTCCATCGCCACCAAAGGTAACATTTTGATTATTGCTTGTTACTAAGCTATTAATTGGATTTGAGTTAAGTGCTTTTAATTGAATAGAAACATTTTTTGCTGTTCCGTTCATGTTAGCAAGACCAGTGGTTGAGAAGCCTGAACTTTGCCAACCTACAACACCATTAGTTTTATTTAGACATTTAGCATCATCAGGAACTAAACTGAAAGCAACTGGTTTACCTTGAGTATCTTTTTCGCTCATGGTTCCTAAATCAATAGTATCTTTTACCGCACCATTTACTTGAGTGGTAAATTTACAAGTTTCACTTGTTACTGAACCAATGAAACGAACCTCACCTGTGTTAGCTGAAGCAACAGATGATGCTAATGCAGATACAACTAATGCAGAAATAAAATGCTTTTTCATATTAAATCCTATTATTATTCAAGTATATATTTATTATGATTAATCAGTTATATATTCATTTTACTTATTTAAAAGAAATCTAAATATATTACTTATAATCAAATAATTATTTATTATATTATGCTGTCATATTACTAATATTTAGAATGTTAAAAATAAAAACAATGAAAATATTTTCATATAATACAAATTTTATATTATATATAACTTATACATAAAATTATATTTTACTAAAAAATTGTAATTCCAATTTTATTATTAAATTATATACATTATTAAGAATAAGTTACTTATTCTTGTAGGCTCAACAGCATTATATTAATTAAATGATTATTATGTCAATTAATAAAAGAATAATAATTAAATTCTATAGACTTAAAAAAAACAAAATCCTTAACCAAAAAATAATAAAATCAAACAAAATGTTAATATATTATATTTTATAAAATTTATTACTTCCATTGGTTAAATACTATTAACTGCAAGTTAACCAAGTCATTAGACTATATAGCTTAAATAATTAACTAATAAATGCGAAAAATAACCTATTTTAAATAGCATATGTCCGTGTTTATTAATAAATAGCATTAGTTAAAATAAAAAAATTAATTATTTTTAATATATTTTTATTGAATTAATTTTTAGTTAAGTTGGATTAATAACACGATGCTTTAAAACAAAAAGTCATTTTATATAATTAACTATTTGTTTTATAAATTATTATTTCTTTTGACAGTAAATAAATGATAGAAATATAAGAATTGATTAGCCTCTATTTTTGAAAAATAACAAAGGAAATTCTTTCTGATATTAAAGTGAATAATACTTATTTACTTTAATATGATGTTGTTCACAATATTAATATTAGATATTAGATATTAGATATTCATATTGAATTATTTGTTTTTAATTCAATTTATTAGCATAATCTACTGATGTTAATGATTTTATACAGTTATAATGTAAAGTGTAGAATACTTCCTAAATAGGTCTAATTAACTTAAAAATAGTAGTAATATAAATTAATTACACTAAAGAGCTAAAAAGCTATTGATTAAAAGTACGTTATTCATATTACCTAGGATATAAACAAAAGAATACAATAGATATACAAATAAAATTGACGTACTACGAAGAAATAACGTTATTATGTAAAAAATATTTAGAAAGAGACTAATATTCTCTTGATCATTCTTAGATTGTGCCCGTTGATCAATAGATAATGTTGTACTTTGTTTCATCATTAAATCTATAATAATGAAAATACTAAAATCCTTTCTTATGATGCGAATAAAAAATGATCTTATTGATAATAATCCTTACATGATTAATCATTCCTATGCCCTTATCTATATTAGTAACAAGATACGGAAACATATATATTAACTAGATAATCACCATAAAAATCAGGTGTAATAATCCCCTTATTACACCTGACCCTAATAACTCACGCAGATAATATTATCTATTTATTGAATAGCGCAGATTTTGTTGTCAACGACATCTAGCGTTATCGGTTTACCAGGTATTAATTTACCTGATAATATTTCCTGCGCTAACGGATTTTCTATTTCCTGTTGAATAGCACGTCTTAAAGGCCGCGCGCCATATACCGGATCATAGCCTTCTTTTGCAATGAGTTCTAATGCTGCATCAGAAGTTGTTACCTGATAGCCTTTTTCTTCTAACCGTTGATAAAGACGATTTAACTGAATTGTGGCTATTGATTTTATCTGACTTTGTCCAAGTGGATGGAATACAACAATTTCATCAATACGATTGATAAACTCTGGTCTAAAGTGTTGACTTACTGTTGCCATAAGCAATTCTTTCATACTACCGTAGTCAAGATGACCAAAATTAGTTTGAATCTGATCCGATCCTAAATTAGAGGTCATAATAACAACAGTATTACGAAAATCAACAGTCCGTCCCTGACCATCCGTTAATCGACCATCATCAAGAACTTGTAATAATATATTAAATACATCGGGATGTGCTTTCTCAACTTCGTCGAGTAAAATCACCGAATAAGGACGGCGACGAACTGCTTCAGTCAAATAACCTCCTTCTTCATAGCCAACATAACCTGGAGGAGCACCAACTAAACGAGAAACTGAATGTTTTTCCATAAATTCAGACATATCAATACGTATCATTGCTTCGCTACTATCAAACATAAAATTTGCCAGCGCTTTACAAAGTTCTGTTTTACCAACCCCTGTTGGCCCTAAAAAGAGGAAAGAACCAATCGGTCGATTTGGATCGGATAATCCAGCCCGGCTACGACGAATAGCATTAGCAACTGCATCGACAGCCTCCTTTTGCCCAACTACGTGTTGATGCAATGTATCTTCCATATGCAATAACTTTTCTCTTTCACCTTCCAGCATTCTGGAAACAGGAATACCTGTTGCTTTTGACAGAACTTCTGCTATTTCATTATCTGTGACTCGATTACGTAACAGCTTCATATCGTTACCTTCACTAGCGGTTGCCTTAGCCAGCTGTTTTTCTAGTTCAGGAATTTTGCCATATTGTAACTCTGACATTTTAGTCAAATCACCCACACGACGAGCTTGCTCAAGAAGTGTTTTCGCGTTTTCGAGTTGTTCCTTTATTGATTGTGTGCCTGAGACAGCAGCTTTCTCTGCTTTCCATTCTTCATCAAGTTCTGCATATTTTTTTTCTTTTTCTTTTAGTTCATCATTTAACATTTCCAGCCGTTTTTTGCTGGCATCATCGGATTCTTTTTTTAACGCTTGTTGTTCAAGTTTCAATTGAATAATACGTCGATCTAATCTATCTAACGCTTCAGGTTTTGAATCCATTTGCATACGAATACTTGATGCAGCTTCATCAATTAAATCTATTGCTTTATCGGGTAATTGACGATCACTTATATAACGATGAGACAACGTCGCTGCAGCAACAATCGCTGGATCAGTAATTTGAACATGGTGATGTAACTCATAACGTTCTTTCAAACCTCGTAAAATAGCAATCGTATCGGTCACACTAGGTTCAGCAACATAAACTTTTTGGAAACGACGTTCCAACGCGGCATCTTTCTCAATATATTGTCGATATTCATCGAGTGTTGTTGCGCCAACACAATGTAACTCTCCCCGAGCTAAGGCAGGTTTTAACATATTTCCTGCATCCATAGCACCATCACCCTTTCCAGCACCGACCATTGTATGTAATTCGTCTATAAATAGAATGACATTACCTTCTTGTTTTGCTAAGTCATTTAATACGCCTTTTAGTCTTTCTTCAAATTCCCCACGGTATTTTGCACCTGCAATTAATGCTCCCATATCAAGTGCTAAAACCTGCTTATTTTTCAAACCTTCGGGAACTTCACCATTTACAATACGCTGAGCAAGTCCTTCAACAATTGCGGTTTTTCCAACACCTGGCTCACCAATTAAAACCGGATTATTTTTGGTTCTACGTTGTAATACTTGTATAGTCCGGCGGATCTCTTCATCTCGGCCAATAACAGGATCGAGCTTTCCTTGTTCTGCCCGTTCAGTCATATTGATCGTATATTTTTCTAACGCCTGACGCTGATCTTCTGCATGTGCATCATTCACGCTATTTCCTCCACGAATTTGTTCAATCGCTTTACTTAAATTAGCTGATGTTATCCCTACTTTCCGTAAAATATCCCCTAATGACTGCCGACTTTCTAAGGCTGCTTCAACAAATATTTCTGATGATATAAATTTATCCCCTCGTTTTTGCGCTAATTTATCACTTAAATTTAACGTTTTAATAAGATCATTTGAGGGTTGAACATCGCCACCAATACCTTCAACTTTGGCAAGTCTATTTAATGCTTCATTAAGATATTGTTGAAGCTGGTTTACATTTATCTGCATTGAAACCAATAACGGTCGTACTGTGCCGCCATCCTGATCCAATAGCGATTTCATTAGGTGGAGCGGTTCTATAAATTGATTATCATTACCTAACGCTAATGATTGTGCTTCTGCTAAAGCCAGTTGAAATTTACTGGTTAATCTATCCAGACGCATAACTCCTCCATATAAATTCGAGAATAAGTCTTTTATTGTTTATTAAAATATGGGTGATCAATTTGAATTCAAGTAATGCATTATTTAAGCAACTGTAACTGGCTATGACATCCATATTTAGGTAATTTAAACGCCAACCTTATAAAATACGTTAACGAACAGCGCTTATGCTCAAACTATCGAGTCATAAATTGTCAAATTAATTAATAAATTATGCTTGCTAATTACTCATCATAATAATAGTAATGCTAATTATGTAAGCACGCGTATTAACGATCTGGATTATTTTTCTTAATGAGTCGTTTATTACTAATTATCTTATCTTTTGATAAGTAACTACTTAAAAAACGAGCTTTTTAGTATACGCATCTCATTAATAAAGTATCGAATAAATAAAGATCATTAATTAACTATTGATACCCGATCAGCAATATTATGTTAATAAATGAGATATATCTGATATGCATAAAAAACTTTGTAGAGAAGAATTAATCTGTTGCATTTTAGCCGATGCGTTTCTTGATTTACCATGTGAAAAAATAATGCCTTTTATTGTCCAACGTCTATCTGAGCATAACATCAATAATATTCAGACATTAAGGCCTCTTTTCTATGATTTAGTTGCACGTGTTGTTGGTTATAATCTTTCACTTACCATGACGGATTCAGAAAAAAATAGTTTTAATAACACTATTATTTTGGAAGGGGTTCGTAAGATTAAAATCCAACGGCAACAAAGTTGGTTATTTAAGCGATATAGTCAATTAATGACTTATCGATGTCGATTATTATATCATCGCCGTTGGCAAGCTTTAGTATTAGCAAGTAAACAGCAAAAGTTAGATTATTAACATTAATTCATACAAACAATCATTTTTTCTTATATGAATCTGAAAGCAATAAAAAGTAAAAATAAGGATTACGCACTACGCATGATTCATGTATACTCGAATAAAAGACTAGTTTTTTAAGTGTCAATGGTAACAAAAGTCTGGTAATAATTTATTGACAAAATATAATGATTATTCAAGCCAAATTAAACTTACCATTCGCCCTGTCTGTTTCTGCCGGCGATAAGAAAAAAACAAGTGGGGATCCTTCATTGTACAATAACGGCCACCATAAATTTTGTTTAAACCAGCCTGCTTTAATCGTTGTCGTGCCAAAAGATAGATATTCGTCAAAAACTTATCCCGGCCATTAGCTATAAATGCCTGTTTAGCATTTGGATCATGTTGTATAAATTGCTGCCGTACATCATCACCGACTTCGAATGCTTCAGGGCCAATAGCAGGACCAAGCCAAGCTATAATATCTTGACGCTCAGCCTGAAAATAGGCCAATGTATTTTCCAATATCCCTTCGCTCAATCCTCGCCAACCTGCATGAGCAGCAGCAATTTCGCCACTACTTGAATAAAATAATACAGGTAAACAATCGGCTGTCATTACGGCACAAATTTGATGTCGTTGTTGTGTATAAGCAGCATCAGCCTCTGGTATAAGGTTATCAGTCAAAGGAAGCTTAATGACTTGTGTACTATGTGTTTGTGATAACCATACCGGCTCAGAAGGAAGAGCTAATAGATGACGCAATCGTTGCCGATTGCGTAATACATGTTGCAGATCATCACCGACATGCGTCGCCAGATTAAAACTATCGTAAGGTGGTAAACTTACACCACCATAGCGTGTTGTCGTATAAGCTTTTACCTGAGCAACCATAGGCCAATCAGGTGTAATTGTTGTTATCATAACCAATCCATTTCATGATTAAATTGTTTAGTGTCTTCACGTAGCACATATAGGAGTTGTTGTATATCCTCGGCTATTTCTGAATGCCACTCCATGATTTCACCGGTTATTGGATGTTGAAGACGTAACATTACGGCATGCAGTGCCTGGCGATCAAATTGGCGTAACGTATCTAATAAGTGTTGTGATGCTTTTTTCGGTGGTCGAGGCCGGCCACTATATAAAGGATCACCAATTAATGGATGAGTAATATGGGCCATGTGAACACGGATCTGATGTGTTCTTCCTGTTTCTAAACGTAAGCGTAAACGGGTATGTGCACGAAAATGTTCTAGTACACGATAATGCGTGACCGCGGGTTTTCCCATCGGATGTACTGCCATATGTGTGCGTTTAGTATTATGTCGCGATATTGGTTGATCAACTGTTCCGCCTGCCGTCATAGTACCGATGACTATTGCTTCGTATTCTCGAGTGATCTCACGACGTTGTAGTGATTCAACTAAATACGTTTGCGCCGGAATTGTTTTTGCGACGACCATTAATCCAGTTGTATCTTTATCCAATCGATGAACAATACCTGCACGAGGTACATCAGCAATAGTAGGATAATGGTATAATAATGCATTTAATAATGTACCATCTGGATTACCTGCACCAGGATGTACAACTAAATCTCTTGGTTTATCAATAATTAAAATATGATCGTCTTCATAAACAATATTTAAAGAAATATTTTGAGGTACCCAGCGAATATCTTCTTCAATAATCGTATCGATCTTAACAGTTTCTCCTCCCATGACTTTTTCTTTAGGTTTATCGGCTATTTTACCATCGATAGTGACTTGTCCTTTCAAAATCCACTCTTTAATACGTGAACGTGAATAATCTGGAAATAACTCAGCTAATGCTTGATCTAATCGCTGACCAAGTTGATGATGTTCAATTGTTGAATCAAGTTGTAAGTGTTGTGACATAGGTAGTATCTTTAATTAATTTATGTTTTCTGAGCATAACTATTTAAAATAATATATTATTACGCTAAATTAGTCGCGATATTATCAAATAGTATCTCAGATAACTTACTGTAAGGATAATTAAAACGTCATGAAGCGTATGAAATACATGCTAGCGACTCTTGTTATAGTCGCACTGGTGGGATGTAGCAGTTCGAATAACGAACAAACCGAAAAGCCAGTTATCAAACTTTATGAGGAAGCCACTCAAAAATTACAAGAAGGTAACTATAATTCTGCGATTACTGCATTTGAATCACTTGATAATCGCTATCCTTATGGCTCTTATTCACAACAAGTACAACTTTCGCTTATTTATGCATATTATAAAACAGGTGAATATGCCTTAGCTATGGCCTCTATTGATCGTTTTTTACGCCTAAATCCAACACACCCGGATCTTGACTATGTGTTATACATGCGAGGATTGACCAATATCGGGCTAGACACAAATAGTTTTCAAAACTTTTTTGGTATAAACCGTGATGATCGTGATCCGCAATTTGCTAAAGCTGCTTTCTCTGATTTTGAGCATGTCTTAAAAAATTTTCCTAACAGTCAATACGCAAATGATAGTAAACAGCGTATGATTTTTTTAAAGAATCGTCTGGCAAATTATGATTTATCTATTGTTAAATTTTATACAAAACGTCAAGCCTATGTAGCTGTAATCAATCGAGTTGAACAAATGTTACGTTATTTCCCTGATGTCGAGGCTACTCGTCAAGCCCTACCATTAATGAAAAATGCTTATCGCCAACTTAAATTAGACGATTTAGCGAATAAAACAGCGGAACTTATAAAAGATAATAACTAGTTTAGTGATCTTGGATGTACTGGTTGTTATAAATAACTACGCGCTATAGTAGAATATAGCCATTGACGAATTGCACGATATCATCTTTATGATAGCTAGTAGAATATTGTTTATTAATGGGTTAATAACTCGTATTACTCAGCCATCCATAGGTTAACCTATTACGTTAAATGGAATAAACTCATATAACTATTCGTCATCAATAATACGAACAATTAATTGTTAATGATTGATGACGAAAGTTAATTATTAATCTTAACTATATTAACTGGTATAGCCTGTCTTTTTAGCTCTTATAGCACTTAATGATCTTTTTATTCAAAAAAATAACATCACTTATTACAGCATAATAACTCAATAAAACTGAATTATTATGCGTTGTTATGCGATCATTAAATAGCAAGTGCTTTTGATATCTTCTCGTAGAGATCATTAGCTAAATTGTCTAATGCCAGTAATTGTTCTAATACCTGGCGCATTAACACCTGCCGTTCGTTGTCATAACGTTTTAACCGAATTAATGGATCCACAAGTCTTGCTGCAACTTGTGGATTTTGCTGATTTAATTTTGTAAGTATGTCGCCAAGAAAACGATAACCACTGCCATCTTTAGCATGAAAATGATATGGGTTACTCATAGCAAATGCACCAATAAGCGAGTAGGTTCGATTAGGGTTAGACAGACTAAAACTTCTATGATTAAGCAATTGTTTAACCGTTATCAATGCATTAGCATCACTTCGTGTTGCTTGAATACGAAACCACTTATCCATCACTAATCCATCTTGATACCAGCGATCATCATAATCTTTCAATAATTGATCTCGGCAAGACAGCTCAGCTTGACTTGCAGCTGTTAATGCAGCAATCGTATCGGTCATATTATTTGCCTGTTGGTAATGCTTAGTAATCAGCGTATTAGCTAAATCTGCTTCTCCATAGGCCAAATAGCGTAAACAGATATTACATAATGCTCGACGACCTATATCAGCATGTTCAATCCGATAGATAGATAACCGATTCGCTCGATAAACTGCTAAAAATTCATCCGCCATTTCCGTTGCAAAAATACGGTGTAACGTACTGGCAATAACATGATTAGCCTCAGGATTGATAGTATCAAATAATTCGGCCATTTCTATTTCACTTGGCAATGTTAATATTTGAGCAACTAACCCTGGATCCAATGAGTCTGACAATAATACAGCGCGAAATGCATCAATAACGTGTTCTGGCAAAGAAATAGTTTTGCCTTGTTCATAATATGAAAAATTTAATTTGATGTATTTCGCTAACAACATTTGAGCAGCATCCCAACGGGTAAATTCGCTTCGAGCATGTTGTATTAAGAAGGTAAGCTGTTGGTCCGTATAAGGGTAATTTAATTTTACTGGTGCAGAAAAGGATTGTAATAAAGCAATTATCGGAGGATGTTCAACATGATCAAAAACAAAAGATTGTTCAGATTGCAAAATATTGAGTACATGATGAAGTGGTTGATCACCTGAAAATAAAGGAATTATCTTGCCTGATGGTGCATATAATTCAATATCGAGAGGAATATGAAGTGCCTGTTTTTCAGCTTGATCTGCTGTTGATGGAGTTTGTTGACGAACATGCAATGTATATTGCTTTTTCTGTGCATCATAATGATCAGTAACAGTTACAATAGGTGTCCCCGATTGACTATACCAACGTTGGAATTGCCTTAAATCCTTACCTGAAGCGTCTTCCATTGCCTGAACAAAATCATCACATGTCACAGCTTTACCATCAAAGCGTTCGAAATAAAGGCGCATCCCTGCTTGGAAAGCTGCTTCACCTAATAAGGTATGCATCATTCGAATAACTTCTGCCCCTTTTTCATAGACAGTTAAAGTATAGAAATTATTCATTTCAATAACTTTATCGGGACGTATTGGGTGCGCCATGGGGCTAGCATCTTCAGCAAATTGTGCTCCGCGCATGACTCTTACAGCATCAATACGATTTACAGCTCGAGAGCCTAAATCTGAACTAAATTCTTGATCACGAAAAACAGTTAACCCTTCTTTAAGACTTAATTGAAACCAGTCACGACAAGTCACTCTATTCCCTGTCCAATTATGAAAATATTCATGACCAATAACAGATTCAATATTAAGATAATCTTGATCTGTTGCGGTTTGTTCTTTTGCTAGCACATATTTAGAATTAAAAATATTTAATCCTTTATTTTCCATTGCTCCCATATTGAAGAAATCAACAGCAACAACCATATAAATATCTAAATCATACTCAAGGCCAAAACGTTCTTCATCCCATTTCATCGCTCTTTTTAAACTAGCCATAGCCCAATTAGCACGATCTAGATTACCGCGATCAACAAATAATTCGAGTTTAACCATGCGACCAGAACGCGTAATGAAAGAATCGCGTAAAACATCAAAATCACCAGCAACTAACGCAAATAAATAACACGGTTTTGGAAAAGGATCTTGCCATTGAACCCAATGACGACCATTATCAGTATGACCGCTTTCAATGCAATTACCGTTTGATAGTAAATAAGGATAACGATCTTTATCTGCTGCAATTCGTGTCTTAAAACGTGCTAACACATCGGGCCGATCAAGGTAATAAGTAATCCGTCGAAAACCCTCTGCTTCACATTGTGTACAAAGGGCATTACCTGATTGATACAAGCCCTCAAGCGCGCTATTTTCAGCGGGTGCAATCGTATTAACAATGGTTAATACAAAAGTTTTTTTCTCCGGTAATGTATTGATGATAAGATTTTCTTTAGTTATTTGATAATCTGTACAAATCTGACCATCAATGGCAATAGAGCATAATGTTATACCTTCCCCATTAAGAACTAAGGGAACATTCTGATCAGTGAGCCGAACAATATGGCTAATTGCCGTTACAGCGGTTTTGGTAGGATCAAGTTCAAAATTCAAATCAATATCAGTAATTGTGTAGTCGGGGGTACGATAATCATGACGATATTTTGCTTGTGGATGTTGAGTCATAGTTCTTTGAGATCCTGAAATCATATTTAATAAAAGCAATGGTGATTAAATATAAAAAAACCTTTGCGTTATAGTCTGCCTACTTATAGGAATAACAATATCGAAATCCTAAACCAAATAAATGAATAAATGGCATTGCCGTTAATTTCTATTCTTTCTTTGCTAGCTATAACCATATTTAACTAATAATAGCGTTGTCTATTGTGAATGAACATCTATTTTTAGCGTATTAAGCATGCCTATTTTTTTAAATTATTACAGCTAATTCTGCGAAATTGTATTATTGCTCTTCATTAATCCATCAAACGAGTTATACTTCTTAAATCAAAAGTTTTATCCGGTGTGTAACCACTGACATTATTATGATTAAGAATGCTAGTCCAATACTAACATCATTACTTGATACAGATGCTTATAAATTTCATATGCAACAAGCTGTTTTTCATCATCATCCTAATGTATTAGCCAGTGCTGAATTTCGCTGCCGTAATAAAGATGAATTAGGCCAATTTGCAGAAGAAATTAAGCAACAAATAGCATTAATGCGTAATATTCGCTTAACAGATCAGGAATATTGTTATTTAGCCTCACTTCCGTTTTTTAAAACCGATTATCTTGACTGGTTGAAAAATTATCGTTTTCAGCCTGAACAAGTGACTGTAATAAATGATAATGGTCAACTCTATCTTCAATTTAATGGATTATGGCTAGATATTATTTTGTGGGAAGTTCCCTTATTGGCAATGATGAGTGAAATTGTTCATCGCTATAGAACACCTTATCTTAATATGTCTGATGCTGTAAATCACCTTTATAATAAACTGGAGCAATTTGACTATTTAAGTCGCGATCTGGATATGAGCCAATTCCAGTTAGTTGATTTTGGTACGCGACGTCGCTACTCTTTTAATGTTCATCGTGAAATTGTTAAAACGCTACAACAAACGATCCCTCATTATTTTTGTGGCACCAGTAATTATCTGCTTGCTCAGCAATTCAATCTGTCACCAGTAGGCACGCAAGCACACGAATGGTTTCAGGCTTTTCAGCAAATTAGCCCTGAACTAGCAAACAGCCAACG
Organism: uncultured Enterobacterales bacterium; assembly: GCA_945288535.1. Classification (GTDB taxonomy): domain Bacteria; phylum Pseudomonadota; class Gammaproteobacteria; order Enterobacterales; family CALYQQ01; genus CALYQQ01. The sequence goes on from CALYQQ010000014.1 coordinate 26,329, forward strand.
TGAAGCCCTTCAATGCTGGTTAGATGAATATCCAAACCAGCTCGGAATTGCATTAACTGATTGTATTGCCATGAATGCATTTCTTCTTGATTTCAATGCGTCATTTGCAGAACGTTATGTCGGATTACGCCATGACTCTGGAGATCCTATTGAATGGGGAGAAAAAGCACTAGCACATTATCAAAAATTGGGAATTGATCCTCGAAAAAAAACACTTATTTTCTCAGATAGTTTAGATTTATTAAAAGCATTAGAACTTTATAAATATTTTCATCAAAAAGTAAAATTAGTATTTGGTATTGGTACCCAATTAACCTGTGATATTCCTGGCATCAAACCACTTAATATCGTAATTAAATTGGTAACGTGCAATAACAAGCCCGTTGCTAAAATTTCAGATAGCCCAGGAAAAACAATGTGTCAAGACATTAGATTTGTCCACAATTTGCGTAAAGCCTTTAATCTACCTAGTTATAATAAACAGTTCGTGGGTAATGATTAGTCATTATGTAACCTCTTTTGAGGTAAGCAAATACTTTTAAGCTAAAAGGTGTACGTATTTTCTCATTAATGCGATCTACTTTTTTACTTGTCAGTTGCTCAACATTAAGTAAGATATAGAACAAGTATGATGTTTATTGTTAAGGTAAGTAATTTAACGATTGCCTACATTTTAAAAGTGAACATTCATTAAATGATCATAACATTCAAAATTATAAACCTGATTTTAGATAAGAGAGACGTCTATGAGTATTGCGCCTGTAGCAGATATACTACAAGGCCGCGTTGCGGTTAATAGTGAAGTAACCATACGCGGTTGGGTTCGAACCCGCAGGGATTCCAAAGCGGGTATATCTTTCCTTGCCGTTTATGACGGTTCTTGTTTCAATCCAATACAGGCTGTGATCCAAAATACCTTGGATAATTATCAAAGCGAAATATTACGTCTTACCGCAGGCTGTTCAGTTGAAGTTACCGGAAAACTAATTCCTTCACAAGGCAAAGGACAAGAGTTTGAAATACAGGCCTATGCCGTTCATGTTGTTGGCTGGGTTGATGATCCTGATACCTATCCTATGGCAGCAAAACGTCATAGTGTTGAATTCTTACGTGAAGTTGCACATTTGCGCCCGCGTACCAATTTAATTGGTGCTGTTGCGCGTGTTCGTCATACTGTTGCTCAGGCTATTCATAGCTTCTTTAATGAACGTGGCTATTTTTGGGTATCAACTCCACTTATTACTGCATCTGATACAGAAGGTGCAGGTGAGATGTTTCGAGTATCAACATTAGATTTAACCAACCTCCCTCGCACAAAACAAGGTAATATTGATTTCAATGAAGACTTTTTTGGTAAAGAAGCGTTTTTAACTGTATCCGGTCAGTTAAATGGTGAAACATATGCTTGTGCCCTGTCTAAAATATACACTTTTGGCCCAACATTCCGTGCTGAAAATTCTAATACTAGTCGCCACCTTGCTGAATTTTGGATGGTTGAACCTGAAATTGCTTTTGCCGAATTAGATGATATTGCTCAGTTGGCTGAAGACTTACTTAAATATACTTTTAAAATCGTACTAGAACAACGTGCTGATGATATGGCGTTCTTCGCTGAACGTGTTGATAAAGAAGCTATTAGCCGTCTACAAAATTTTATTAGCAGTGATTTTGTACAAATAGATTATACTGATGCTATTGCTATCTTAGAAAAATGCGGTAAAACATTTGAAAATCCCGTTAGCTGGGGGATTGATATGTCATCAGAACATGAGCGTTATTTAGCGGAACAGCATTTTAAAGCACCTGTCGTTGTAAAAAACTATCCTAAAGACATTAAAGCTTTTTATATGCGTATTAATGAAGATGGTAAAACAGTTGCTGCGATGGATGTTCTTGCCCCAGGCATTGGTGAAATCATTGGTGGTTCACAGCGTGAAGAGCGTTTAGATGTATTAGATCGCCGTATGGAAGAAATGGGCCTGAAAAAAGAAGATTATTGGTGGTATCGCGATCTACGCCGTTATGGTACCGTACCTCATTCAGGATTTGGTTTGGGATTTGAACGGTTAGTTTCTTATATCACCGGTGTGCAAAATATCCGTGATGTGATCCCATTCCCTCGCTCGCCACGCAATGCAAACTTCTAATCACTATCCCCCCAGGAAAATCTGGGGGTATTTTTACTTTAATGAAATAAGTGACAGTAATTAAGTGTATTTTTATTTACCAATATAAAAAGTATCTTATTGATAACAAACTGTTTTTTAGCTTGGTTTCTCTAATTTATTATTATAAGATCATCTTTTTCAATAAACAGCACCGTTTTTTGCCAGTACCCATTGCCAAACATAGGGAGCTAGACTAATCTAGGCAAAGATGATTACCTCATTAAAATGGAAGATATCTACTATGTTTGAAAAAATTGTTGCAGCCCCAGCAGATCCAATTTTAGGATTAGGCGAACTATTTCTTTCTGATCCACGTCCCCATAAAATTAATTTGGGAATTGGTGTTTATAAAGATGAGAATGGCCAAATTCCTTTATTAGATAGTGTCAAAAAAACGGAACACTATTTACTTGAAAATGTTCCAAACAAAAACTATTTAAGCATTGAAGGTATTGCTGAATATGCAACAGGGACCCAAGTTTTATTATTCGGTACTAATAGTGACATTATCAAAAATAGCCGAGCAAGAACGGCTCAAACACCTGGTGGAACAGGTGCTTTACGTGTTGCTGCAGATTTTTTAGCAAAACAAACATCAGTGAGAACCGTTTGGATCAGTAATCCAACTTGGCCCAATCACTTTAATACATTTAAAGCAGCAGGATTAGAAACTAAACAATATCGTTATTATAATGCTGCTGAGCATACGCTTGATTTTGATGCTATGCTAGCTGATTTAGAGCATGCTAAAACAGGTGACGTTATTTTATTCCATGGGTGCTGCCATAATCCAACGGGTATTGACCCCACTATTGAACAATGGCGTATTCTTGCTGATATGGCAGCCGAACGCGGTTGGTTACCTTTTTTTGATTTCGCCTATCAAGGTTTTGCTAGTGGTCTTGAAGAAGATGCACAGGGACTACGCATTTTTGCTGAAAAAAATCAAGAAATCATAATTGCTAGTTCTTATTCTAAGAATTTTGGCTTATATGGTGAACGTGTCGGTGCCTGTACGCTTGTTGCCGCTGATAGTCGCACTGCTGATGCTGTATTTAGTCAACTCAAAGCCTCTATTAGGGCAAATTACTCTAATCCGCCAATCCATGGCGGAGCCATTGTCGCGACTATTTTAGGTAATGTAACCTTACGCTCTATTTGGGAAGAAGAATTAACAGTAATGCGTCAGCGTATTCATCGTATGCGCCAACTTTTTGTTAGCACACTACAGGATAAAAATGCCAAACATGACTATAGTTTTATTGCTCGTCAAAATGGTATGTTTTCATTTAGTGGCTTAACTAAAGATCAAATATTACGTTTACGTGATGAATATGCGATTTATGCAGTCGAATCGGGACGTATTAATGTCGCAGGTATGACACTCGATAATATGGCTTATCTCTGTGAAGCGATTATTGCTGTAGAATGATAGTTAGAGATGATTACACCAACAGGCTATGACTACTTGGCTTTATAAAAAAAGCAAGGCATAGTTATCTTATTTATTAGTCGTAAAAAGTAGGCAGGAGTAAAGTATGTTCGTTGTTATTTTTGGCCGTCCTGGTTGTCCTTATTGTACACGAGCTAAAGAGTTAGCTGAAAAATTAACCCAAGAACGTGATGATTTTTCATATAATTATGTAGATATTCATGCGGAAGGTATTACCAAAGCCGATTTGGAAAAAACCATTGGTAAACCAGTCGAAACCGTTCCTCAAATCTTTATTGATGAAAAACATATTGGCGGTTGTACTGACTTTGAAGCCTATGCAAAAAATAATCTAGGATTGTATAATTAATTAGGTTACAAACTTCTTATAATAATAAGGTACCTTATCAATACCTTATTATTTTATTTGAAGAAGACTTAAATAATTGTCCCTGAAACTTGTGTCCTAATTAGTCTGTTAGTCAAAGGTAGGCGCAGGCAAAGTTTTGTTAATAATTAGCGACAGTGGTAATATTACATTTATCAAATATTAACGTATCTCTGAATCAACAATGCCAAAATGACGATACGCATGCGGTGTAGCCATACGTCCTCTTGGTGTTCGCTGAATAAACCCTTGTTGTATAAGGTAAGGTTCAAGAACATCCTCTATGGTGTCACGCTCCTCACCAATCGCTGCCGCCAGATTATCCAGACCTACTGGACCTCCACTAAATTTATCAATAATAGCCAGTAATAATTTGCGATCCATAAAATCAAAACCTTGGTTATCTACATCTAGCATATCTAGTGCTTGGACAGCAATATTCGCATCAATAATCCCATTAGATTTAACTTCTGCAAAATCCCGGACGCGCCGTAAAAGGCGATTAGCTATACGTGGCGTTCCACGTGAACGACGAGCAACATGATGAGCCCCTTCTTCTGATAAATTAAGTCCCATACAACGTGCACTTCGTTTAACTATATATTCTAAATCAGTAACTTGATAAAACTCTAATCGCTGTACAATACCAAAACGATCGCGCAAAGGTGATGTAAGTGAACCTGCACGTGTTGTAGCACCAATCAAGGTAAATGGCGGTAAGTCAATTTTAATAGAACGTGCTGCAGGCCCTTCACCAATCATGATATCCAGCTGGTAATCTTCCATTGCAGGATAAAGGACTTCTTCTACTGCTGGCGATAAACGGTGGATCTCATCAATAAACAAAATATCATGTGGTTCAAGATTCGTCAGCATGGCGGCTAAATCACCGGCTTTTTCTAACACTGGGCCAGATGTTGTCCGTATATTTACACCCATTTCATTTGCAACAATATTAGCTAATGTCGTTTTACCTAATCCTGGCGGACCAAATATCAATAAATGGTCTAGGGCATCACTTCGCTGACGTGCAGCCTGAATAAAGATTTCCATTTGTTGGCGAACATGAGGCTGACCTATATATTCTTCCAACCGTTTAGGTCGAATGGCTCGGTCAATTGATTCATCATCACTACTCGCTATAGGAGAAATCAAGCGATCAGCTTCAATCATACATATTACTCCTTATCACAATGCGGACCGTAAGGCATTTCTAATCAGACTTTCACTACTATCACCCTCTTTAAACACATTTTTTATCATACGGCTCGCATCTTGTGATTTATAGCCTAATGCAATCAATGCGGCTATAGCTTCTGTCTCTGCATTATTATCGGTATAATCTGCCATTGCATCTGATTGTAGTATTGATTGACTATCTGTACTCAATAAATCGCCTTGCATGTTTTTAAAACGATCTTTCATTTCGACAATAAGACGTTCAGCGGTTTTTTTACCGACACCGGGTAATTTTGTTAAGCGCGCCACTTCTTGTTGCGCCACTGCATGTATAAACTGCTGCGCTGACATTCCTGATAAAATCGCTAAAGCGAGTTTAGGTCCTACGCCATTAACTTTAATCAGTTCACGGAACATTGCTCTCGCCTGTTTACTGGTAAAACCATATAATAATTGAGCATCTTCACGAACCACAAAATGAGTAAATAATATCATTTCTTCACCCAATTCGGGTAATTCATAAAAACAGGTCATTGGCATGTAAATTTCATAACCGATACCATTTACGTCAAGCACTATTTCTGGAGGTTGCTTTTCAAGCACAATTCCACGCAGGCGACCAATCACGTTGTTTCATCCTTATAATGAGTAAATATACTATTTGATGCTGGATAAATACCCAGTAATTTTTAGAATTGTATATCATATTACAACTGAAATGGAGATTTACAGAATATTATTAAATTTATATTTAAAAATAAGGCGTATTTTTACACTGTAAACAAGATAATTAAGGAAAAAAGCAAGGTAGCATCTTTTAATAAGTTAAGTTAGCACAGCTGCCATCTTATTATAGTTTATATAAGTTGTATGCCTAAAACAGATGAAAAATGTTTTAGTGACCAGGTATGCGCCGTAGGAACAATGCTAGCCACAGTGTTAAGCGGCACAGTTATCTTATAACCAAGGTTATATGCATCAACCAATGTATGCAATATACAAATATCTGTACATACACCACAAACAATAATTTGATTAATACCTTGTTCTCGTAACCTTATATCCAAATCAGTTCAGGCAAAGGTACTATAACGTCGCTTATTCATATAATAGATATGTTGCTGTTCTTGACATTGTTGGTACCAGTACACTAAGTCACCATAGAGTTCTCGGCCTGTTAAGTTAATTATATTATGCGCTGGAAAAAGTTTATTTTCTGGATGATAGACGTCATCTGATTCATGGCAATCAATAGCCAATACAATATAATTTCCAATACGGTCATAATTTTGGACTAATTGAACAAGAGTTTCTGTAATAGCTAATCCATAGCGACCACAGTTTAATTTACCATCAATTGAAATGAAATCGTAAGTAAAGTCAATGACTATAATTGCTTGATTATTCATATCATTATCTTTTTAGTATGATAGGTTTTAAATTGTTTGATCTATTGTATCGTACAGGTAAAAAATATAACCAATGCAGCATAGTGTGCATTGGTTATAATATCATCAAATCCTAATAGACTAATGTCGCTTTTACCATACTATTGGCAACCAAAGATAAACGTCAATCATACTACGATAAATCAATAAGATATTATCATTTATTGGCCGAGCGTAAACGACCTCGAGTAAGGTTTAACTTTCCACTATTTATACGTAGAATATTTTGATTTAAATGGCTATGAGTAATTGCAATTGCCAAGGCATCTGCCGCATCAGCCTGAGGATGTGCCGATAAATTTAGTAATGATTTTACCATATGTTGAACTTGTGCTTTTTCAGCAGCACCTGTACCGACTACAGTTTGTTTAACTTGTCGGGCGGCATATTCGAATACGGGAAGCCCCTTATTAACTGCTGCCACAATTGCTACACCACGCGCCTGTCCTAGCTTTAAGGCTGAATCAGCATTACGTGCCATAAAAACTTGTTCAATAGCAAATTCATCAGGTTGAAACTGAGTAATGACTTCTTTAATACCTGCATAAATCAGACGTAAACGAGACGGAAGATCATCCACAGCCGTACGGATACAACCACTTCCCAGATAGGTTAATTGACGCCCGTATTGGCGGATCACGCCATAGCCAGTGATCCGCGAACCAGGGTCAACCCCAAGAATAATGGTCATTATAATAACGCAGCAACGTCATCAGAAATTTCACCGTTATGATAGACTTCTTGAACATCATCAGAATCTTCTAACATATCGATAAGGCGTAATAGTTTAGGTGCAGTCTCAGCATCTAATTCTGCTTTTGTTGAAGGGATCATTGACACTTCAGCGCTCTCTGAAACAAAGCCGGCATTATCCAGCGCATCTTTAATATCACCAAAAGATTCAGGTGAAGTATAAACATCAATAGCACCATCATCATAATTAATAATGTCTTCCGCACCTGCTTCAAGTGCCGCATCCATTAATGCATCTTCATTTGTTCCTGCGGGATAAGAGATCACCCCTTTTTTACTAAATAAGTAGGCAACAGAACCATCAGTACCTAAATTTCCACCGGTCTTTGTGAATGCATGGCGAACATCTGATACGGTACGATTACGATTATCACTTAAGCATTCAACCATTACAGCCGTACCACCAGGACCATAACCTTCGTAGATAATTGTTTCCATATTACTATTATCTTCACCACCAACACCACGAGCAATTGCCCGATTTAATGTGTCACGCGTCATATTATTTGATAATGCTTTGTCAATAGCGGCCCGCAAACGTGGGTTTGAGCCTGGATCACCACCACCAATTCGTGCTGCTGTTACTAATTCACGAATTATTTTTGTGAAAATCTTACCGCGCTTCGCATCTTGCGCTGCTTTGCGATGTTTTGTATTGGCCCACTTACTATGACCTGCCATAAAACTCTCCAATTAAAGACGTATTCGTCTTTTTATCTATTATAAACCTACACACGCCGATTATATTAACCTAATCCTGTGTTAATAGTAGCTCAATAGCCTGACGATTATTCCACGATTTTGTTAATTGCGCAGCCTGTGTCATATTTAACCATTGATAAGTAAGATGTTCTGTTAGAAAAATCTCACATGGTTCCGATAAATTTAAAAAAAACCAATGTTCCAGATTTTCAGTTACGTTAGGCGCATAACGATAACGAAATTGAGGAAAAATCTGGAAAATTACACTATAATCAGCATCAACCAAATTGAGCTGCTGTTGAATAATATCAATTCCCGTTTCTTCTTTAACTTCTCTTAGTGCCGCTTGATAAGGGGTTTCATCTTGTTCCAAGCTTCCAGTTACTGACTGCCAAAAATCTGGATCATCTTTACGTTGCAGCATTAAGACTTGTCGTTCAGTTTGGCAGTAAATTATTACCAGGACTGACTCGGGACGTTTATACTGCGTCATACTCATTATTTTTGAGTTACAACACTAATATTTAGCTCTTGTAATGCAGCTTCATTGGCCATACTAGGTGCATCTGTCAGTAAGCATGCAGCTGCCGTTGTTTTCGGAAAGGCAATAACATCCCGAATATTATCTGTACCAGTTAATAACATAACTAACCGATCTAATCCAAAAGCCATTCCTGCATGCGGTGGTGTGCCATATTTTAACGCATCCAACAAGAAACCAAATTTGTCACGTTGTTCTTGTTCATTAATACCTAAAATACGGAATACTGCTTGTTGCATATCATTATTATAGATACGCACTGAGCCACCACCGACTTCATAACCATTTATGACCATATCATAGGCGTTTGCAGTAGCTTGTAATGGCGCTAACTCGAGTTGTTCTACTGTCAAATCCCGAGGTGAAGTGAATGGATGATGCATTGCTGATAATCCACCTTCACCATCTTCTTCAAACATAGGGAAATCAATTACCCATAATGGTTTCCATGCATTTTCTTCAGTAATTTTCAGTTCACTACCTATTTTTAGGCGCAATGCTCCTAAGGCATCACTAACCATTTTATAGCTGCCTGCACCAAACAAGAGAATATCTCCCGCTACTGCTTGAGTACGTTTAAGTAGGGCTTCTATGATGGCTTCATCAAGGAATTTTGCAATTGGACTTTGCACACCTTCAAGTCCAGCATGGAGATCGTTGACTTTTAACCAAGCAAGACCGCTCGCACCATAAATCGTAACAAACCGACCGTATTCATCTAGCTGTTTGCGAGTCAATGTTGCGCCACCCGGCACTCGAAGTACCGCAACCCGTCCTTTACTATCTTTTGCCGGATTAGCGAATACACTAAATTCGATCTCTTTTACCAAATCGGCAATATCGACAAGCTCCATAGGATTACGTAAATCAGGTTTATCAGAACCGAAACGGCGCATTGCATCAGAATAATGCATAACTGGAAATGGACCTAAATCAACATTTTTTAGGTTTTTCCATAAGTCACACACCATCTTTTCCATCATTTCACGGATCTGATCCGATGTCATAAAAGACGTTTCAATATCAATTTGCGTAAATTCAGGTTGACGATCAGCCCGTAAGTCTTCATCTCGAAAACATTTAACAATTTGATAATAACGGTCAAAACCTGACATCATTAACAATTGTTTAAAGAGTTGTGGTGATTGCGGTAATGCATAAAACTTCCCTTTATGGACTCGACTGGGAACAAGATAATCACGCGCACCCTCTGGTGTGGCTTTAGTCAATATTGGCGTTTCAATATCCAAAAAGCCGTTTTCGTCCATATAGCGACGCACAAACGCAGTAATGCGCGCGCGCATTTTAAGACGCTCAGTCATTTCTGGACGACGTAAATCCAGATAGCGATATTTTAGACGCAATTCTTCGCTATTATTTTGATTAAAATCCAATGGCAATACCTCAGCCCGATTTATAATCGTTAATGATTTTACTAAAACTTCGACTTCACCGGTAGCCATCTCTTTATTAATCATATTATCAGGTCGTGCACGAACGATTCCGTTGATTTGAATACAAAATTCATTACGCAACTCACCCGCTAACTTAAATGCAGCCTGTTCATTAGGATCAAAGAAGAGTTGAACAATACCTTCACGATCGCGCATATCAATAAAGATAAATGCTCCCAAATCACGACGACGGTTAACCCAACCGCATAAATAGACTTCTTTACCCACATGGGAGGTATTCAGCTTCCCACAATATTCACTACGCATAATTGTACCTTTATTATTTAGCTGATGTAGTTCCATTACACTGAGCTCCACAAGCTCTGGCCACAGGGCAACTAGCCATCAAGGTAGCCTGATCATCTTTAGCTCGTTTCGGTTTATAATCAGTCGCATACCAGCCGGTGCCTTTTAGCTGAAAACCAGCAACTGACATCTGTTTTTTTAATGTAGCCTGTTGGCATGAAGGACATTCGACTAAAGGTATATCGTTAAGTTTTTGTAATTTTGCTAACTGATGTCCACAGGCATCACATAGATATTCATAAATTGGCATAATATTACTAACTTAACAGATACAGGTTTAAAGAAAAACCTGTATTATATAGGATATCCTGTTTTCAGATAAGATCTGACTAGACAAAAAACAGCGATCAATTAACTGTATTAAATAACTTAATTATTTTAGCGTATCTGTTTTACCTTAGATTAATAAACTTTTTAATAATATCATGGTCGATGATCTAAGGTAGAAAAAGAATAATATTGTAAATCAATAAAATATAAGTATATTGATATATCAATAAGAATTAATTATAACGCAATATTTTTGTTAGATTAATTCGTTTGATTAGCCGTTAACTCTTAGTGAACTCTATTCGTTATGCAAAACCGTGATAAGCTATTTGCTGCACCAATACAAAACTTGGGTGACTGGACTTTTGATGAAAAAGTTGCTGAAGTATTTCCCGATATGATCCAACGTTCTGTGCCTGGTTATTCCACCATTATTTCGATGATTGGTATGTTGGCTAAACGTTTTACTAAAGCAAATAGTACTGTCTACGATTTAGGCTGTTCATTAGGGGCTGTAACACTTTCTATTCGACGAAATATCCAAGTGAATAACTGCAAGATCATCGCTGTAGATAATTCACCTGCGATGGTTGAACGTTGCAAACGCCATTTGACATTATTTCGCTCTGATATCGATGTCGCAGTGTATGAGGCGGATATTCGTGATATAAAAATCACTAATGCAAGCATGGTTGTTTTAAATTTTACATTGCAGTTTTTGCCCCCTAAGGATCGCCAGCAACTTCTGAATAGCATTTATCAAGGGTTAATTCCAGGAGGCATTCTGGTACTTTCAGAAAAATTTTCTTTTGCAGATAAACAAATTAATCCTTTACTTTTTGAAATGCACCTCGATTTCAAACGTGCCAATGGTTATAGTGAGCTCGAAATCAGCCAAAAAAGAAGTATGCTTGAAAATGTCATGTTAACAGACACGATTGATATACATAAACAACGCATACAACAAGCCGGATTTACTCATATCGATACGTGGTTTCAATGTGTTAATTTTGGATCACTCATTGCAATAAAGTAGGAAACATAAAAATAATGCTACGTTTTTCTAAATTTTACCAACTTATTGCTGATACGTCACTTGGTCACTGGTTAGAAACATTACCCGCTCAATTGGCTATTTGGCAAAAAACAGCGATAAATACGCAAACTAAAGCTTGGTTTAATGCGATTGATCATTTACCAAAATTAATACCTGCACATATTGATTTGTTACATAGCGTAAGCGCATTTAGTCAGCAACCTTTAGCTGAATACGAAAAACGCACGATTGAAATGCGCCTTAAAATGCTAATGCCTTGGCGTAAGGGGCCTTATAATTTATATGATATTCATATAGATACTGAATGGCGGTCAGATTTAAAGTGGTTACGTCTCCTCCCTCATATTTCGTCTTTAATAGGCCGACAAGTACTTGATGTCGGTTGTGGTAGTGGCTATCATTTATGGCGAATGGTTGGTGCAGGTGCGCGTCTAGCCGTAGGAATTGATCCAACAACGCTATTTTATTGTCAATTTCAAGCTATCCAAAAATTATTAGGAGCTCCCCCTCAAGCGCATTTTTTACCACTCGGTATTGAGCAACTACCTGAATTAGCCGCCTTTGATACCGTATTTTCCATGGGCGTGCTTTATCATCGCCGTTCTCCATTAGATCATCTCTACCAATTAAAAGCACAACTTGTTTCTGGTGGGGAACTTGTATTAGAAACACTAGTCATAGAAGGTGATGAACATCAGGTATTAGTTCCGAGTAGTCGCTATGCGAAAATGTCAAATATCTATTTTATTCCATCGGCATCCGCACTATCGAATTGGTTAGCCAAATGTGGTTTTATAGATATTCGTATTTGTGATTTATCATTTACGACGAGCGAAGAACAACGACGTACTGCGTGGATGCAAACAGAGTCATTAACGGATTTTCTTGATCATGACGATCCGCATAAAACAATCGAGGGTTATCCTGCGCCTTTACGTGCTATTATTATTGCTAAAAAACCTTAATAACGTTCGTCGTCAAACTAATAATACCTACTTAATCTGTTAGTATTCAGTTGATTTTACTAAATTAATAGTAAAATCAACGTTACTAGCTTTAATATATCGTTTTTGATCAGTGAACGACTATTTTTTGTAATCATTTCCTGTTGTTATAATGTTATTATCTTTAGACTCTATTAAATGAATCATCTATAAAATAGCACTATGTTGTTATCTTATATCATCCTTTCTTCAACTTGAAAAATAAACAAAAATAGCGACATACTTAATATACTTGTTGACATAATTGGAGGTAAAAATTATGGCTAGTGGTTGGGCATCAGACGATGCAGTAAATCAACAAATTGAAACCTCTATTTCTGATGCAATTAAAAAAGCCAGAAAACAGCTTAATAGTAATGAAAAAAGCGCATTATTTTGTGAAAAATGTGGTGAGGCCATTCCTCTAGCTCGAAGAGAGGCGCTTAAAGGTGTAAAATATTGTATCGTTTGTCAAACTGATATTGATAAAGAGGCCTTAAAAAGTTTAACACTATATAATCGTCGGGGAAGTAAAGACAGTCAGTTACGTTAGTCACCTTATCGCAACACAATTATCAGATGAGTATTTTGTTGAAGTAATAAACTAGTTAATGACTTCTCACTATTAAGGGTAAAAATATTTATATTATGATTGCTTCATAAGTAATCTATTGTTAACTTAGCGATTATCTTCATAACAAATTGACGATAATTGGGTCTAGTTTTATTAATGCCTAAGGAAAAAAATAGCTGCTAACCTATCTACTCCAATAATGTTCAGAATTCAAAGGATGATACTGTGGCAATATTTAATTTTGATCAACCGATTGATAGACGTAATTCAGATAGTGAAAAATGGCATAAATATACAGGAAGCGATATCATTCCGCTGTGGATTGCTGACATGGACTTTTGTTCACCTCCAGCAATCATAGAAGCATTACAACAACGCGTTGCTTACGGTGTATTTGGTTATGGTTATCCTCCACAAGGATTAATAAGCGCATTTATTTCCCGAATGAAAATGTTATATCAGTGGGATATTAAACCAGAATGGTTAGTTTTTTTACCAGGACTCGTCAGTGGCTTAAATATTGCAATTCGATCATTAACAAAATCAAATGAAAGTAGTCTTTGTCCATTTCCTATTTATCCGCCATTTATGAAATCTGCGCACATGGCGAACCGAAAACAAGTAAGTATTCCTGTTAATCTTGCTAATAATCGCTGGTTACTTAATTTGGCTACAGCAGAAGCCAATATGGATGGCAGTGAAAAACTGTTAATGTTATGTAATCCGCTTAATCCAGGTGGTACAGTATTTAATCGTGACGAATTAATTGAGCAACTTGAGTTCGCTAAACGTCATAATTTATACATTTGTTCCGATGAAATTCATTGTGAATTATTATTAGATAAACATGCGAAGCATATTCCAATTGCAAGTTTGAATGAAGATGCAGCATTACGAACAGTTACATTGATGGCACCATCAAAAACATTTAATATTGCTGGTCTCGGTGCCTCTATTGCGGTCATCCCCAATGCTATATTACGACAAAGATTTATTAATTGCCGTACTGGTATTGTACCTAGTGTTGATATTCTTGCATATGTAGCGGCGGAAGCTGCTTATTTACACTGTGATGGCTGGTTACAGCAATTACTTGCTTATTTACGTGATAATCATCAATTCGTTTTACAACGCATTAACGCCATTCCCGGATTGAAAATGGCACCCCTTGCGGCAACTTATTTGGCCTGGATTGATGCTAGTGAGCTTCCTGTTAACAATCCCCATACCTTTTTTGAAGAAGCAGGCGTCGGATTATCAGCAGGTGTTGATTTTGGTAACCACAACTTTATCCGATTGAATTTTGGTTGCAGACGCACACTTTTAACTGAGGCATTAACAAGAATGGAAAAAGCCGTAGCAGCTCTTTGTTAAATTAATTTTATTGTGCTATCAAGTGTGATAAATAGTATTAGTTATTAGCTATAATATCCCGTATTGAATATGGATGAAACTTAATTGTTATATCACCTTGGGTAATCGAAAAGGTTGGATTTGCTTTTGTATCACCCCTTGCTACGGGTTGACTAAATCCTAAGCGAATATCAGTACTCACCAATGCTTCATCAGACAAATGGGTTAAAACAGCTTGATTTAGTTGTTGCGGTTGGCAAGGTATAACTAATTCAATATGCTGCCAACTTTCTTGCGCATAGTTTTTCCTTCCCGGATAAGGTAATTCGACACAATCAATTAATAATCCAGCCACCTGTAAAGGTTGGTATAAATCAAATAAAGTAATAATACGACCATTAATCATATTTTCTGACAAGATTTTTGCGCATTGCAACCAACCAGTTCGCCAACGTTCTGCAGTACTAAATTGGTTACAACGTACTGCAATATGATCACAATGAAAATCAGTTAAACTAAGATTAAGGTATTCTGCCATAATGGTTAATTTGTAGCTAAAGTGAGACAGCTCTTTGTATAAATCAGCTAATTCAACAATATTTTTTATTGACGACATAAAAAACACCTTATTCGATAAATGACAATAATGTTTCAGGCAGGTATCATACCGTTTATTTTTTAAGATGGCATAGTTTATATGGTATGCCTTTCACAAATAACAAAGGTATTTCAGTGAATATTCAGGCTTTACTTTCAACACATGTATCTCAAGCAATGGTTTTAGCAGGCGTTCCTGCAAATTGTGAGGCACACCTTCGGCAATCAACCAAACCCCAATTTGGAGATTATCAAGCTAATGGCATTATGGCTGCCGCTAAGGCCGTAGGTGTTCCGCCACGCAAATTGGCTGAAGAGGTAATAAAGTATCTTGATCTTCAGGGAATTGCATCAAAAATCGAGATTGCTGGCCCTGGATTTATTAACATTTATTTAGATAGTGATTGGTTGGCGCAGCAGGCAGAAAAAGTGCTATCTGATCCTCGTCTGGGTATCGAAAAAGTAACACCACAAACAATTGTTGTAGATTATTCAGCACCTAATGTTGCTAAGGAAATGCATGTAGGTCATCTACGCTCAACGATCATTGGTGATGCCGTAGTTCGTAGCCTCGAATTTTTTGGTCATAATGTAATTCGTGCTAATCATGTCGGTGACTGGGGTACACAATTTGGGATGTTAATTGCAATGTTGGAAGAGCTGGAAAATAACCATGCTGACAATATGGCACTTGCCGATCTGGAAGCATTTTATCGTCAGGCCAAAAAACATTATGATGAGGATCCCCAATTTGCAGAACGTGCGCGTAATTATGTTGTGAAATTGCAAAGTGGTGACGACTATTGTTTATCTATGTGGCGCAAATTAGTCGATATCACTATGGCGCAAAATTTAACCATTTATAAACGATTAAATGTAACATTAAGTGAAAAAGATGTTATGGGTGAAAGCCTTTACAATCCAATGTTACCAGAAATTGTCGCGGACCTCCGAGCTAAAGGACTGGCTGTAGAAGATCAAGGAGCCATCGTTGTATATTTAAATGAGTTCACTAATAAAGAAGGTGAATCTATGGGGGTCATTATCCAGAAAAAAGATGGAGGTTATCTTTATGCAACGACAGATATCGCTTGTGCTAAGTATCGTTATGAAACCTTAGGTGCCGATCGTATTCTATATTACACAGATTCACGTCAACATCAGCATCTAATGCAAGTATGGTCAATTGTTCGTAAAGCAGGATATGTGCCAGATACAGTTAGTTTAGAACATCATATGTTTGGAATGATGTTAGGCAAAGATGGCAAACCCTTTAAAACGCGCACAGGGGGAACCATAAAATTAGCTGATCTTCTTGATGAAGCTATTCAACGTGCAGAAAGTGTAATTGAGAGTCGAAGTCCTGAGCTGCAAGGTGAAGAACGTCAACGTGTGATTGATGTAGTAGGTATTGGTTCCGTTAAGTATGCGGATTTATCTAAGAATCGTACTACAGACTATATTTTTGAATGGGATCACATGCTATCATTAGACGGCAATACAGCCGTTTATATGCAATATGCTTATGCCAGAATTGCTTCTATTTTTCGTAGCGCTAATTGTTCAGAAGAGCAACTCACAGGACCTATTATATTAGGACATGAACGAGAAAAAGCGTTAGTAACGCGGTTATTACAATTTGAAGAAGCCCTTTCTACTGTTGCTAATGAAGGTACACCACATGTTATGTGTAATTATCTTTATGATGTTGCGGGGTTATTTTCTGGTTTCTATCAAGATTGTCCTATTTTGAAAGCAGAGAATTTACAATTGAAACAAAGTAGACTTAAGTTAGCGGCACTAACAGCAAAAACATTAAAATTAGGATTATCTACATTAGGTATTGAAACCGTAGAACGTATGTAATTTTCAGGTTTGGCTAATAAAAAACCGGTAAATGATTTTACCGGTTTTTTTATAGGTTATAAAATAATCACGTCTTACTGATATACCATTATGATTTAAAAGATCTCATCGCTATCTTTTATGTTACACTCCGAGGGTACCCATTACATCAATTTCGACTCGACGATCTAATGATAAACATTCGATAAGTTTTACTCGACTTAATTCTGGATCACAATCCTCTAGCGTTACCGGATTGTTTTTTCCTTTCCCTACAGCACTAATCTTATCGTGTGGTATTCCTTTCTCTATCAAATAATTTACTACTGCTTCAGAACGTTTTTCAGACAATTTCATATTATAATTATCAGAACCTAATCGATCACTATAACCTACTAAAAATACTGTTTTATCTAAAATTTCAAATTTGGCTAATTCTAAAATTAATTGTTCAAGAACTTCTCGCCCATGCCGGTTCAATGTATATTTATTGAAATCAAACAATACTTCTGTTTGAAGATTCACTGTTTTATTTTTCTTAGTAATTTTTATTGGACCACGAACTTCAACTTCCTCTTTGTCTACCGGTGGTACAGGTTGAGGTGCTACAATCACTTCTTCAGGCAATATTACCTCGTCAATAGGATCAGATTCAACAAACGGTTCTTGTTGGCCAAAACGATATGCAACACCAACGGCTAATAAACCATTATCTGGACGATTTTTTAGTTTGTCTTTTTTACCAACATTTTCGCTCCATTGATAATCGAGGCGTGCGGCTAATCCCTTTGTCATAGCAACTTCAACTCCAGCCGCTACTACTGGAGAAACCCCCTTATGTTTTATTGATTCATTATTTTTTATTTTGGCCTTAGCTTGCCATGACATCGTACCTACTCGAGCATAAAGATCAACATTACTCGAAACTGCTGTACTTAACTTCGCGGTAAGATGTACGCCTGAAACCTTGTACGTTGCTTCATTTTGAGATGGCTTTTGCGTTTTATATTTAATTTTACCAAGATCATCATAGCCTAACTCAAACGCCACATTAGGGTGAGCCTGAAATCCAACATACCCACCATATCCCGCTTTATTAGAAGACACCTCATTATTGGATACATTTAGAGAAGGATCTTGAAAACCTTTATTATGGTAAGACGACCAGCCTGCTTTTCCACCTAAATAAAA
The DNA here is from genome assembly GCA_945288535.1 of uncultured Enterobacterales bacterium. Lineage (GTDB taxonomy): Bacteria > Pseudomonadota > Gammaproteobacteria > Enterobacterales > CALYQQ01 > CALYQQ01. The sequence goes on from CALYQQ010000014.1 coordinate 44,570, forward strand.
AGAACCATTATCAGCTGCCGAGTAAACTGACGGCGAAACTATCGCCATAAAAAAACTCAAAGTAATTGTTTTCTTGTCCATGTTATCTCTCATAAAATTCATATGAAATAAATTCCATTACTACGGTTACTCACTGTTGAAACGCCCATTTATTTATTTCTTTTTAATAAATTAAGTTTTTATATGAATAGTAAAGTTACTATTTTACCAGTTAATTAAAATAAAAAGACGTAATTAATTTAAGAAAATTATACTGATAAGCAAACATCATAACCAACAATAGTATTTAGTAATATTTATTATAATCAATAAGATATTTAATTTTCATCAACAAGCTGACTGTTATAATTAATGTATTATAGGTGAATATAATAAATTATTAATAACATTAAATGAAGAAATATAATTATCTATAAAACAAAATGAATTATAGTTAAAGAGAAACACCAAGTAAAACAATCATTTTTTATAACACAAATAGGATAGTTATTTCCTATAGAAAATTAAAATTTTTTATTTAATTACATAATGATATATTTTAATATACAAACAATATTAACTAAAATTATTATCTGTTTTCTCAAGATAAAGACTATATTCCACTCTATAACACCTTATTATATTTTATATAATAAGGTGTTTTTCTTACCCCGTTAAGGGTAAGTTATTATAGCAATATCTCATAAATACTATAAGCCATATATTAAATTCCATGGCGAGAAAAGTTAGCCATTCTAAATCCTAGCATAAATAAACTACCAAAATAGGCAATAATTCCAGCAATAACAATCATCATTAATCTGCATAATCTTATTACCATGTTTCCACTATCCCAGGTAGGAATAATATACATAATCAACAACAGTACGAGTGACATAACCACAACAGCAATAATTAATTTGATTATAAATAAGAACCAACCTGGCTGCGGACTGTATATATTTTGCTTGCGCAATTGCCAGAATAATAAAGCAGCATTAATACAAGCAGCTAGTCCAATTGACAAAGATAAACCCGCATGTTGTAGTGGTACAATAAAGAGTAGATTCATTAATTGTGTCAAAATTAAGGTAGCAATAGCAATTCTGACAGGTGTTTTAATATCCTGTCTTGAATAAAAACCAGGCGCTAATACTTTTACAATAATTAATCCAGCGAGACCTACTGAATATGCAATTAATGCTCTTTGTGTCATTGAGGCATCATAGCTGGAAAATTGACCATATTGAAATAGTGAAACAATAAGTGGTTTAGATAATATACCTAATGCAACGGCACAAGGTAATGCCAGTAACAAAGATAAACGTAATCCCCAATCCATTAAACGGGAATATTCTACACTATCGCCGTTAGCTACACTTTTTGCTAATGAAGGTAGTAAGATAGTGCCTAAAGCTACACCTAATACGCCTGATGGTAATTCCATTAACCGATCAGCATAATACATCCATGATACAGAACCTGATATTAAAAATGACGCAAAAATAGTATTAATAATTAATGAAATTTGACTAACAGATACCCCTAAAATAGCCGGTCCCATCAATTTTAGAACACGCCATACTCCTGTATCTCGCAAATTTACACGAGGTAAAACCAACATACCTATTTTTTTTAAATGAGGTAATTGATATAACAACTGTAATATACCTCCAACAATAACAGCCCAAGCTAATGCGAGTACGGGGGGATTAAAATAAGGCGTCGCAAAAAGCGAAAACAAAATCATACTAATATTTAATAGTGTCGGCGCAAATGCCGGTACCGAGAAACGATTCCAAGTATTTAAAATCGCACCGGCTAATGAAGCCAATGAAATAAAAAATATATAAGGGAATGTAATACGTAATAATGACGAGGTTATCGCAAATTTATCAGGTGTGTCGGTAAAGCCTGGTGCAGTAAGCCAAATAATGATTGGTGCAGCAATAATCCCTAATACACTTACTAATGCTAATACTAATGTAAGTAAACCAGAAATATAAGCTATAAAGGTTTTAGTTGCTTCATCACCTTGCTGGCTTTTATATTCAGCTAAAATAGGTACAAATGCTTGTGAAAATGCACCTTCTGCAAAAATACGTCTTAATAAATTTGGCAATTTAAATGCAACAAAAAAGGCATCGGTCATCATACCCGCACCAAATATACGCGCAATAATGGCATCACGCACAAAACCTAATACTCGCGAAACCATCGTCATTGAGCTGACGGCAGCAAGTGACTTTAATAAATTCATAACAACACTCTATTTTTATGTAAGGATGCTTATTTTTCCTTATAAATATAACTAACTCATTACATATAAGTCATTTTTATCTAACCAGGATAACCAAGATCAAATCGTTTTAACATATTCATGTTACTACTGATACTATAAACGTTTAATGTGTTTTGTTAAAAATAATCCTGCAAGACACGCAAATTTGATGCATCCTTAATGCAAATAATCCATAGTAACTAAGTAAGGTTGATCGCCGGTATAAAGTAACTTAGTCAAATATAATTTACGTATATTATACCTATTATTTCACCTGATTGATTGCTTATTTAATATAAAAAAACAGGATATTCTAATAACTTATATAGTAAAACTAAATTAGTAGCATTAATCCTCTTTAGAATAAAAAAATAGGCAAATTATCAGATGTCATTTCTTGTATAACCTTTATCTCGGATGTCCTCCATCATTGAGTAATTTTTTAGTTGTTGCGAATAAACATTATTAGTAATGGTTAAATGCTTTTGTTAGAATTCTGAGGTTTTTCGATAAAGTAATCATATGCATAAAAGGAATGTTATGAAAAAATATATTTATTTTAGTGGATTATTAATGATCGCTATGTTTGTTGTAGGATGTTCGACTATTACTGATCTGGTCTCCCAATACGCCTTATCGGAAAATGCTTTTAATACTTACTTGAAAAAACGTATTGGTATTGAACAAAAAGTGGATATAACTCAATTAGCTAATGCGTCACTTACGTTTAATGATCTTAATGCAACCATTGGTAAACACAATTCAAAAAAGGTAGCCTTATCAGGTGATGCAACCATAATACTCAATTCTATTATTGGTGATCAAAAAGCGAATATGAAATTAAAGATGAGTGCTCAGCCTTATTTTGATAATAAACAAGGTGCTATTTTTCTTAAAGACATTACACTTGATGATTACACGTTTGATTCATCACTGGGCAAAATAGCAAATAAAACAGTACTCCCTTATATAAATTCATTATTGCAATTTTATTTTGATAACCAGCCCGTTTATGTACTTGATGCTAAAAATAATCCTATTGAAGCTGTCATACAAAAAACAGCAAAATATATCAATGTAGAAAATGGACAAATTACTTTTAATAATAACATTACCCATTAGTTCATTATTCCTCATTAAATAAAGCGTCAACTAAGCGAGTCTCAGCATATCCTGTCTCGCTTATGTATCAATATAGACCTAATATTTAATCGCTTTTAGTACGACAAATTTATGGTTTGATGCAATCCTTTGACAATTACCAAATAATTGTTTAAGGCGTATATGGTAATTTAAATGGCGATTACCAATAATGCGTAATTCGCCACCGTGCTGTAAACAACGCTTAGCATCATTAAACATTTGTCGTGCTATATGATCTGTTATTGCATTGTTTTGATGAAAAGGCGGGTTACATAATACAGCTTGTAATGATGCGTTCTTCATTCCCTTAAGGCAATCATTTACTCTAAAAGTACTACGGTTTAGATCAGTTGGCCGATTATATTTTACATTTTGGTGACTACTTGCGACAGCCATGTAAGATTCGTCAATAAAGCTCACTTGTGCTAATGGATTTAACTGAAGCGCCATCAAACCAATAATGCCATTACCACAACCTAAATCAACCAAATGCCCAGTTAAATTATGTGGCAGATGAGGGATAAAAAAACGTGCGCCAATATCTAACGATGTCCGCGAAAATACATTCGCAAGATTATGTATCTGATAAGATGTATTAGGCAATGTCCAACGTATACTTTCATTTGTAGCCATTACCGATAAATTTGGATCAAAACGACAAAAAATAAGCCGTGATTTTTTTTTCGCTAAACTCGTGTGCGTTGGGCCAATAATTTTTTCAAATAAAGCTAAGGTTGAAGTATGGATATCTTGTACCTTACCTGCTGCAATAATAGTGCAATTTGGTGTCAACACTTGTCTAAGTTTTTTTAGTTGATATTCAAGCAGCGACAGCATTTTAGGAATTTTTATAATGACGTATTCTGGTGACCCTGGCAAAGGTTGTAATGAATTAATAAATGATACGTTTGCCTCAGCTAATCCATTTAGTTTCAAATTTTGCCGACAAGCTAATTGACTAATAAAAGAATCACTCACTGTGTAGGGCTGCCATTGATATAATGCGCAAGTTAATGCACCAAAATTATCATTAAATATTAAGACGCGCTGACAGTTGATCAGCTGTTCACTTATGGCATCAAGTAGATATTCATCAGCAGAATCAGCCGCTTTTAACGGCGATATTGCTGGTTGTGGTGGATAACGTTTTAAAGATAACGTGGTTAAACTAAAAACCGAAGGGATCATTGAGCAGTAACCCCACCCACTGGAGTATTTAATTGTAATTCTTCATACATTGCGGGAATTGCTTCACGTGCAATCATAGCGAGTGAAGTATAAAAAGAAGTTGTCGCTTGTTCGCCCATTCTTGTTAAAAATGTTTCATACCAAGGAAGCAAATAATCGTCAAATAATCGCAATTGTGCTGCTGTTTCATCTTCTGCTGCCTGATCTTCTATCCATGATGCACCAAGTAATAGTTGGCCAAAATGATCGGCGGGTTTATCTGTTAATACCATACCTCGTTCGGTTAAATATGCCCGATATTCTGCCTCAGCTACTTTATGCCAATGTGAAGCAAACGGTGGTACAGTTTGAGGTGAAATAAATAACTGATGATAATCAGCGACTAGCAATTGCATTGTCTCCATATTTTGCCAACGTTTTAGTAAAGTATCTTGTTGTAGTGGCCATTGCTGTTGTAATTTACCGGAGCGGATCATTGACCATAAAGGGGCTAAAACAGCATCGTCAGGGTATCGGTAAAACAAAGACCCCAATACTCGGCATAGTACAGAAAATTCATTCATTATTTTTTACTCATCAATTTACATCTAATATAAAGTAATACCGTATTCTGTTAAAAATTATTTAGTCAGAACAGCGTGTTATATTATGATAAATATAGGTTAGATTGTCTCTTTGGTTTTACGCCATACCATATCATATAAAATAACCTAACTATTTATAGTAGTAATAACAGTTCTCATTAGCATAACTTATTGTAATAATTGTATATTTTATTTAAAGATATCATCAGTTATATGCGTTTCTGCTAATAATTACCTGTATCGCCAATAACGCTGTAACCGACTAATACTATTCTAAAAATAACTAAAATTTATAATAGAATATAAGCTAATTTTGGTTTTCCTAATATCATAATTTCTTTAATCTATCATCAGAACATTCATTAGACATTAGAGTTAAAAATCAATAAATTCTGAAATAACTTTGCCTGTTTTACGCTGTAAAAAATCCAGTACCCTACGCGGCGTAACATTTAAAATACGATCCTGAGGAAAATTTGTTGCCTCAATGACTGGCAAACAATGAGAATAATCAGCTAACGTATAAGAAATATGCGAGTCCGAACCTAAACTAATCATACCTCCTATTTTACCTACCGCTTCTATAATTTTCTTGCAATTTTCACTACTTCCTATACGTGAACGATAAAAAGATGAATCATTTATTTCCAGAGCAACATCATATTCTTTTGCTGCTTCTACAATTACGTCGATATCAATGGGATATTTTGGATTACCGGGATGACTAATAATATGAACCTTACCACTACGCATAGTTGCGATCAAAGTATCCGTGTTAGTAACAATGTCTCGTGGTTGAAGTACGGGCTCATGGAATCCCGCCATAATAAGATCCAATTGTTGTAACATTCGTTCATCACAATCTATTTCACCTTGTTCATTGCAAATATTAGCTTCAATGCCACGTAAAATACCAATACCATCAATAATACGAGGAAGAACAACTAAATTAATGAAATGCCACATATGAGGGGCATCTGGCATAGAAGGACCATGATCTGTCATAGCAAACAATTTAATACCTTTTTGTTTGGCGACAGTAATATAATCATGAATAGTGCTATAAGCATGAGTACTGGCGATAGTATGAGTATGTAAATCAACAGGATACATAGGATTCTCACTTCTTATTTGGCTTCATTAAGGGAAAAACGATAAGGTATAATAATCCGACAACAAATATGCCTGACAATAGGCAGATACCTTATTAAATATCCGCAACGATGGGTAACAATTAAAATATTATATCAAAATCTAAACTGATATCAGTAATCCATATCTGGAAATTAATTTATTTTAGCTATTTAATTTTAAAAAACGACTTAAGTTCAATTCTATTCATTTAACTAAATATAAATAATCCTAAGCATTAGCTATACAACTATAAATAATAGACAGTTACTTTTAATCAACATTAGATTTGCTTTCCCAGTTCAAGGAGATCCCTAAGTTTGACGTATAAATGTATAACATTTAGTTAACCGAACGATAACATTAAACTTGATCAATACATCTATAACACATCTGCTCATCCACTAAGAAACAATCTCCCTTTTTATCCTCTAGTGTTACTGAATGCTTGTATAAAAAATACGCTTGATTTATTAACTTTATCCTTATGATTGGATTAGTAAATAAATAAAATGCATATATAATAAGCAATTAATAATTTGTAATGTAATTTGGACTTGACCACGCAGTAACTTATTTCTATAGTAACGCACTGATTACTAAACAGTATAATCAATATATATGGTGAGATGTCCGAGTGGCTGAAGGAGCACGCCTGGAAAGTGTGTATACGGCAACGTATCGAGGGTTCGAATCCCTCTCTCACCGCCATCTAATTTTCTTTATTCCGCAGAAACGAAAACAAACCAGTTTTTGTTTGATAGCCAGCTATAATCGATACAGCTTTTAAATCCACGCTAAGTAATTATAAGAGGTTAACTACTTATCAGTTTATTTATTCATTTTATTAAAAATAAATAGGGTTAAACTTTCTTAGCCTAAATATGGAGATAAGGGTTGATGGTAAGCGATATAAAAAAAAACCACTGTTGTTAATAAACAAAGTCAGTGGCTGTCTAATAAAACGTATCAAAAATAAGTTATATCATTTTTTGATAATAGCAAATTTATTATACTTTTATCCCAGTATCATAATTACAATAAAAATGTATTACCTTAACTTATATATTAATAAAACTAATTTATTGATATTTAGCTGATTATCCAAGTATCAGTTTACATTATTCATAAGTTATAATGATATTGTAGTATAATACCATATAATATATTTTATAAGTAGCTTTTAATTTTTAATTTTAGTCAATTATATAATATAAATACATTATTTATATTATATAATGAAAGCTACTGGTTTTCTTTATTTTATTCTTTTCATTTATCTTAATTATAGCTATTAATTTTTATATAGGAAAAATAAAAAATAGTTATATCATATTATGTTAACTATTTAGAATTATAGATCGTTAACATCATAATTTTACTACATATCTTATAATTACATATCTTAATTAAATATATTGGTTATGGTTAAAGAGCAAGCGTTCGCTTCACTTTTTCAAAAAATTTATTGCTATCTAATCACTAAATAAATATATAAATGTTACAATAGAAGCAACAAGCATCATTTAAAATAGACAGCATATTACTATAAGAGAGTGTTATAGACGGAGAGAGAATGGCAAACAAAATGATATTCATGAAAATAACGAAACAATAGGAATTAACAAAGAAGTAGCAATTATATCTATTATACAACTGCCACTTTAATAAAAAATCACTAAGACAAAATATCATAGGTGTATGTTAGGTCAATAAACTTATCTATTTTTCATCAACCTGATTACGCCGACATCTTGTCTCAATGTATTCATAACGTAATAAAATAATCTGTAATTCCTTTATTTTATGAAATATTACGTTGTTCTCTTTTTCTAAAAATCATTAATTGATGAAATAATAAATACGCGGCAAGTAATGTGGCAATGATATCTGCAATAGGAAATGAGTACCAAATACCATTTAAACCGTAAAATATCGGTAAAACTAACATCGTTGGAATTAATAACAGCAATTGCCTTAATAAACTCAACAAGATAGATTTACTGGCCATACCAATGCTTTGAAAAAAACTAGATGCTACAATCTGAAATCCAACAGCAATATAAGCAAGAGTGATGTTTCTTAATGCAGTGGCGGATAAGGCAATTAAGGCCACATCTGAGCTAAAAGCTTTCACCAAAAGATGTGGAATATAGTGGCCAAGTAAAAAGCCTGTAGTGGTAATTAGCGTTGCAATTTTAATTACATAAAATAATGTTTCTTTAACCCGTCTATAATCACGCATACCATAATTATACCCTACAATAGGTTGCATACCCTGCGTTAAACCAATCACAAGCATTACTATAAGTAGCACTAAGCGATTCGCATTAGAAAATGCTGCGATAGCTTCATCAGAACTGATCCCTGCTGATGGAGCATAATGGCGTAACTGTGTATTAATAATAACAACAACAATTGACGCAGCTACTTGCATAAAAAAAGGCGATAAACCAATAGACACAATTGATTTTATAATATCAAAACGCAATCGTATGTTTTTACCTTTCAATCTGATATAGCTATTTTTGTTAGTAAAATGATAAATAGTAAAACAAAAGCTCATCGCCATAGATAATGTAGTCGCAAGTGCGGCTCCTTGCATCCCCATACCAAAATACAAAATAAAGATAGGCGCCAAAAAGATATTCGCAATAACGCTTATCAATATAACGATCATCGCTTTAGCTGGATAACCACAACTGCGCATCATATTGCTAAAGTTGAAGCTTAATGTAAGAAATAAGCTCCCCGGTAAGAAGATTTGCAAGAAATCCCGGGCATAAGGGTAAGTAACGTCACTTGCTCCTACAAAAAACAAAATTGGTTTAAGAAAAAAGAGCATAGAACCTAAGGCGGTTCCGCTCAATATCAACGTTAAAATAAATGATGTACCAACTATGAATTCGGCTTGTTGATAGTTTTTTTTCCCTAAATTAATTGAAATTTGGCTAGCAGAACCAACGCCAACTAGCATACCAATTGCGGCAGCCAAATTCATTACTGGTAGAATAATACCCAATGCGCCCAGCGCATCTTTGCCAACCCAGTGGCCTATAAAAACACCATCAATGATATTGTAAAGTGTGTTAACCACTGTACCAATAATGGCAGGTAAAGCATATTGCCAAAAAAGCTTACTGATCTTTTTCTGGGATAGATCATCAAAAACAGTTGTAGATTGTAGCATCGGAAAAAATACAATAAATAATTAGGAGTGAATTTTAATAAAATTGTTCAGGTAGATGGTTACTCCACATCCATCCCTGACCATTATCCTTATTATAAGACAAATAATGATCAAATATAGATCTTAATTTGCTTAGCACACATTTCGTATAATTTGTTTCTCTAATCGATGTACTTATAAACATGAATATAAGCAAGTTATAACGCATAACATCGAGATAAACCTAAAAAATCTTTTTCCTAGGATATCGTACGCTTCTACTGATAAACAAAATTATATGAATTAAGCTTATCATTAAAATATTTTACCATAAACAAGAATGAGCATATTTTTTGATAATATATTATAAGTTAACTCGTAACTCATCTTCCCTATAGCTGATATTTAAAGAATATATATCTGTTATAGATAATTATTACGTGTTTTTTATATAACGATATAGATACTCAACATAAATATATTATTAAATAATTTATTATAAATAATAAATCTCTCATTGAAATAAATTGTATTTTATATTCACTAGCTTATTAATTATTTTATTATATATTTTTTATAGCTTTTGTTTTTAATAAATGTTAACTAATAATATAATTTAACACTTACTTGTAATTAAAAGTAAACTTACCTTTGTCATTATCAATTCATTGATTATTATTTATCTCATGTTAAACTATGATAAATCATATTAGATAACATAAAATAGACTAATAAAATCAAGTTATAATTTATTAGGTATAGTTTTATATTGTTTGATTTTATATACAACTTAATTTTTTTAACACTATAAGTGTGTAAAGATATTATCTTCAAATACAATAGATTAAGAATTAAGTTATTTAATGTTATTTCAATTATAAAAAATTTAATTAAATTATGATTACTAAGTGTGTATAAATTTTGTGATTTATAAAAATAAATTAAACTTATTTTCTATAATAATATGATATTTTTATTATAAAATTAATATTTATAACAAGTCATTATTATTAATTAAATTATTTTATAACTATTTAATTTAATAATAGATAATTAATTGTAATTATATATTATTTCCATTGTCCTTATATTTTATTAGTTGGATTAAATTATTGTGATAATAATTGTAACCGCTCATCTGTTTAATAACTATCTCATTAACTGATTTTATTATCATTAGGGCATAATTATGAACAAATATTTAATATTTACTTTAATGATAAGCTTTTTCCCCTATCCTGCTTTTTCATTAATAATGTGGGATTCCACAGCCGGATCAATATCCTTATACGGTGATGTTGAATTCAATATTGATGCTGCAAGTAAAGATGCCAAAATATATACGCTTAATGAAAAGAAAAATGAACGTTGGGAAATAAATGGACGTATATTAATTGGGTTAGATGGATTACGTAAAAGTCAAGTTGGAAATTTTTCGGGTTTTTCTGTTCAACCTTTAGCATCACTTAATGGCGATATGAATGTAGATGATGCCATTTTCTTTTTCGGTAACGAAAACACATTATGGCAAGCAAAACTTGGCCGTTTTGAAGCTTATGACATGTTTCCTCTTGGTGAAAATACGTTTGTTGAATATTCAGGTAATACCGGTGATTCCCAATATGATGATAGCTCTGGTTATATTTATATGTTAAAAGAAGGTCGTGGACGTAGTAGCAACGGTGGAAATTTTTTGTTTAATAAATCGATAGGTCCTTGGTATTTAGAATTGAACACAATAGCCGCCGATGGTTCGAAAATATTTGTTAATGATAAATATCATGATTATTTATTGAAAAAAAACAAAAATACAATATATACACGCCCAGTTATAGCCTTAAAACAAGATAAATTTGCTATTGCACTAGGTATGGAGACCAATTTAGTTAAAAACGCTTATGGTTATATTGATCCAGTCACAAATCAATTTCATAAGCAATCACGTCGAAATGGTTATGGTATAACGATGTCATGGTTTGGTAATAAAAATAATCTTAATAAAATTGATGCTAATGTTAGTATTGCTTACCTTGATGCGACCGGTGAGAATGATTTTAGTGCTGGTGCTAATGCGTTGTGGCGAGAATTTACCTTAGGCTATATCTATGCTAATAACGATATTAGTGGTTATAATCCAGCCACCTCACCTATAAATACAAATATCAAATATAAGATTAATACCATTTATACTTCTTATCGCATTCATAATATTATGAATATGGATAATTTTAATATTCATTTAGGCGCTTATTATTCAAAATTAAATCGAGATCATTCGTTATCTCATGCCGGTTTTAATAATAATAAAAATCGCTATGGTTTGCGTGTTCGCTTTAAATATTTTTTTTAACTGATATCATAGATAAATTAACTTTTCTTATTAAATTAACTATTTTTTTGTAAAAAATAATTATATATAGCTTACTTTTTTAAAGTATTATTAATGATGGCATTATTATTGTTATATGAAGTAAATAAATAATTTATTATATGGGAATAATTAAATAAACAAAAATATATTAAATATTGTATCTGTTTTTTAGATGAGTCAAGAATAAAAAAGTACACTAAAGCTAGTATTGATAGGATAAAAAAATTATATTTAAATGATCATAAATTAAGCTATCACTTCCTTTACATGATAAATTTAATGATAGCATATTTAATAAAATTTATGTTTAGCCTTATTCAGCCACAACAGTAAAACGTTTGTTAATATGTTGGCCTTTTTCAGCTTCGTCGATCATAGCAATGGCGTAGTCAGCATAACTAATTTGACTAATGCCTTTGCTATTAACTAATACTTCATCACTACCTTGTTTATAATTCCCGGTTCGTTTACCATCCGCTACAAAATCAGCCGCAGGGCTAAGATACGTCCATTTGACATCATTACATTTTTTCAAATAATTAAAGGCTTTACTCATATTTGATGCCAAGGGTTTAAAAGCATTGGGAAATTCTGGCGAGTCAATAAGTTGCATGGTGTGTTGTGGATCAATATAAAGGCTTCCAGCACCACCTACAACGAGCAAACGATTAGGTTTATTATTTAATAAATCAGCCAAATGCTTTAAACTTGTTTGATGTAATGGTAAAGATTCTGGTGCCCAGGTACCAAAAGCATCAATAATCACGTCATAATCTTTTAGATCATCATAAGTTAAATCAAATAAATCTTTGATTAGTATATGAGCATTTTTATCTAATTGTTGATTAGGCTTACGTATTATGGCCGTTACATTATGCCCTCTTGAAAGTGCTTCTTTTACTAAGAGTTGTCCAGCTTTACCACTAGCGCCAATTACTGCAATTTTCATTGATGACTCCTCATATTTCTTTGTTTTATGCTATTCAATTTAAATTTAGCTTAATATTATAAGTATATATTGTAAAGTAGGTACCAAATGGTTATATAGGTTACTTATGGTAACTATTATTGAATTTAAAGAAATTATTTTCATCATTATTAAAATGATTACATTAATATTGACTTTTTGGAAATAAGATGAATATTAATAAGGAGTAAATATTCATTACCTGTAATTTTATTAGAGGAAAAATATATTATTAAGGTAAAATAATATCGCATGTATTTCACAAAGAATAGCAACTTAATATGAATATATTATGACAAAAATGAATCTAAAAAAGAAAGAGTTAGCTTAATATGGAATAAGTTGTATACATAATATAAGTAAAGCATTTGATTCATTTACACTAATGACGTAAATATTATTATTTTTGTTTATATCGTTTAATTTAAGATAAATAACGGTTTTGATGAAACATTAGCATTTTTATCTATTTATTTAGCTAGACTTACGTATGATACTATTTACACTATGATGGCTTAATATTGTTTTTTAAATATTAGCTTACTTTATTACTGACACTCATTTTCATTCGTGATCCCTTATATATTATTATTCTATACAGTTAAATTAAAATCATTGCAATAATACAATCTTCAATTGTAAAGTAAGTTTAAAATAGTATTATGGTCTACTTAAAGTAACTATTATTGAGTTTTAAGGAGTTGCTCATGCCACCATTAAATGAAAGCTTTTCTCTTTGTCCTGTAGAAACAACATTAACCTTGATGGGCGATAAATGGAAAGCACTCATTGTGCGCGATCTTCTTACAGGTACTAAGCGTTTTGGTGAATTAAAGAAATCATTAAATGGTATTTCGCAAAAAGTATTAACACAGCATCTACGCATTATGGAAGAAAATGGGTTAGTAAATAGAAAAGTCTATGCAGAAATTCCACCGAAAGTAGAGTATTCATTGACACAAGTTGGTCAAAGTTTAAAACATGTTCTGGATGCAATGTTCCAATGGGGAAAATCATATCAGCAGCAATCTATTAAACATCACGACAAAGTTTGTTAATTATTAACCCAAAATAAATATTTCAGCTTAGTTAACATATAGTGAGTTCATTGTCGTTAAGCATAAAAAATAATAATAAAAAATTTTTTAAGACGTTAAAATAAAAAGCGATATGTATTCACTATATCGCTTTTTATAATCACTCAATATGTAGACGCTTTGTTTGCCAATGTTTAGAATGCCATCGCCAGGCATTTGTTAAACCGCGCAACCATTCATCACAGAAAAAGCCAATCCATATTCCCATTAGTCCCATCCCTTGCACAATACCTAAGTAATAACCTAATGGGATTGACACTCCCCACATAAACAAAATTGCTGTACAAAAAGGAAAAAATGCATCACCAGAAGCACGTAACGCATTTACCATAACAATATTAATTGTTCGACCAGGCTCAAGAAAAATGGACAATGAAAATAAAGGAAGCAGTAAATAAATAACTTCTTGATCTTCCGTAAGCATATTCATTATTTGCTTATCAAACAACCAACATAGTAATACAACAATGAGCGTAACAGCCATTCCAAGTTTTAAACTAGTAAATGTCCTTTTATACGCTTCATCAAAGCGTTTTGCACCAACTAAATAACCTACAAAAATTTCATTACCAATACTGGTGGCATTTCCAAATAACATGACTAAATGTGCAATTTGGAAATAAAGTGTTTGCCCCGCAGCTTCTTTAACTCCCATTAAATTAATAAAAGCAAATGCTGTTGCATATTGTACGATCCACAATAAATTTTCGCCTGCCGAGGGTAAACCAATATGCAAAATATTTTTTAATAATTCCTTAGACCATTTAAATAATCCACTTACTTGTAAACGTATTCCCAATCCGATACGTAATAACCAAATAAGTAAAACGACGCCTAATAATCGACCAACTAGTGTAGCGTAGGCAACCCCTGCTAATCCTAATTCAGGCTTACCATGTAAAACATAAAAATTACCTATAATTGTCACTGCATTAACAATCAAAGTAATGAACATTGCTGCTTTTGCCTTACCATATACTCGCATGCTCGCAGCAAGTACTAATGATATTGCTTCAGGAATAAGACAAATACCCAGAATATGCAAATAATTAAACGCATCTGGCAATGATGCTTGTGGGGTATTCATTTTGATTAAGACTTGGTAACCAAATAAATAAAGGAATAGCGCAAAAGAAATACCTAATATCATATTCAATGCGATGGAAATATGAATAGCCATTCTTCCTTTTTCAGTGTTACGTGCACCTAAATATTGTGCAATAACAACGCTGCATCCAATACTGATAAAACTAAAAATGGTAATACATAAATCAAAAATCAAATTACCAGTACCCATTGCAGCAACATAATTGCTTGATATCTGGCTTACCATGTAAGTATTAATAAACAATGTAGAATAATGTAAAAGCAAATCAACAAAGATCGGCCAGCTCAACATAAAAAGCGAGCGATCAACAACATCAGTTGAACTTTTTGACATAAAAATATATCGGCCTCTTAAGCAGAGAATTAATGCAAATAATTAAAAGTATTAGTTCGATAAGTAAAGAACTTAACATTATACCATAAATTATATATCGATAAGCAATATACCTTATCTAATAAATTGTTACTTTTGCTTAATAAGCCTTAATTAAAAATGGCTATTATGGAACAAGCAGCTTATTGGTTAACAAAACAAAATGATAATATTGATATGACTGTATATATTACGTTAACATAACGTATTCATTAAACACTTCATCTTATGTCAATGTAAATAACATACTGATTGCAGTTATTATTCTCATTTAAAAAATAATAGAGAAAAATAAACTTATTTTGGTTAGCTTAATTATTTTTATTAAATAAAAATTGTTATACTATCTAATAAATTTGCATAAATCATATTATGATTTAAATAAAAATTCGAATCACAACATAATACAACGATAATTTATCAATAAATAAATAACATTTATTTATGAAAGTCATACAAATAAATATAAATATAGCCTTTCATAAAACATGAAAATATTATTAGATATATTTTAGCTAAACTAACTTAGTCTAATATTTAATAAAAAGAGCAGCATAAGCTGCTCTTTTGGTTCTCACTTCATAGCAAATAAACTATAACATTGTAATATATAAAAGTCTATATAATTGTTGCGTATTTTATCAACATATAAACTATTATTAATTATTTATTTATTTGATTATTAACTAATAGTAATCAAATAAATTATAGTTGATATAAGTTAATTCATTATAATAGTTCAAACTACTAATTTATTATTTTATATTCTATCTATATAAAATAGAATATTATTCTATATTAATAATAGGATTAATTATAAATTAGGTTATTATTATTAATTTTATTTAAAAATAAATAAGGTATTTATTTATTGATAATAGACAAATACTTTTCACTAATAAAGACAAAAATACTTATAATTTTTATATAAAACTTATTTTAATAAAAAGAATTCTATCATATAAAAAAAAGATATTTTTAAAAATTATTCCAAATATTAATCACGTTGAAGAAAGAAATTTCATCTCTTTACTACTAATAATAAGCAATATAACAATATAAATTGTAAAATGAATTTAATTTTGATAAAGAATTCTGATAGTATGCAATTTTAACATTTTTAGATAAAATGATGGTAAAGTTTTGCATAATAAGTTAATTTATTTAGGCATTACTAATGGCGGGAAACTAAGGATAATTGAAAGTGAGTGCATTATTAACTACTCTGCACAAGCTTAAGTAAACAGTGCATTAGTTATTGTGGCTAATACATTGCAATACTGTAGTATGTTAGGGATGGTATATATATTATTCCGCCTTTTTATATATTAAGAGCATGATGTTCTTATTTATATGACGGTCAATTGCCAAATCTTAAACATATTTTTATCTACTTAACTACTCCCGTATTTGATTTGATATAGATTTCATAGCTGGCCACGTTTATCATGATAGTTGCTAGTGAGTATACATAATAATAAATATGAATCTATTGTATGTCATCATATGGCTAACAATAATAAATTATATAATCTAACAGCCCAGTAATGTGTAATCTCCCGCCAGTAGTTACTCTCCTTACTACTGGCGGGCATCTTATTTCTCTTAGATACGGCATTAATTAGATAAATCATATTAGAACTACATGATTTATTTACAAGAGTCATACTTATTTACGAACAGAGACTAAAAGTAGTTCACAACTATTAACAAAACATACTATGCTTATAGCGATTAATGGAGTTCCACTATGAAACTTTTTATATATGATCATTGCCCATTTTCGGTAAAAGCGCGTATGATTTTTGCGCTTAAACATATTCCGTTTGAACACGTCATATTACTTTATGATGATGAAAAAACACCTATAAACATGATAGGCAAAAAAGGAGTGCCTATATTACAAAAAACCGACGGTACTTACTTACCAGAAAGTATGGATATTGTTAATTATATCGATTCACTTTCCGGATCTTCCGTTTTAACTGGAAGAATAAATCCAGTAATAAAGGCAGTGTTATCAACTATTTTTCATTATATTAATCGTCTCTTACTACCGCGTTATGCTAACGCTGATTTAGCTGAACTTAAAACCACTTCAGCACGTGATGCTTTTACCCACAAAAAAGAAACCCTACTGGGTTGTCCATTTACACATCTTTTTCACGAGACGCCTGAATTATTACAAAAATTGACTAAAGATTTAGTACAACTTGATCCATTAATTTTATCAGTACAAGCATGTAACGGTAAATTATCAGAAGATGACTTTCACTTATTTGCACTACTACGTAGTTTAACAATAATAAAACCTTTACAATTAACTAAAAACATAAAGAATTATTTAAATAATATGTCAGAAAAAACCAATATACCTTTATTTGATTCATTAATATTATCCTAATAATAACCATATTTAACTCTATTTTACTACTATAATTTTACCACTATTAATTTTAAATAATATTTAATCTGAATCTCTCTTTTATAATAGATTTTATTTATCGGATATTTATTTACTTTATTCATAAAAATGATTATTTCAATCAGTATAGTGGAAACCGCCGTATAGATTATTTTATTAATTAAATACAAACCTCTTAATTGTTAATCATCATATCTAATTAAATAATTTTCTCTTCTTTCTTATCTAGTTGAAAAATATGTAACATAGCATCTATTTTCTATAATACTATCGTCTAACCAATAATATATTTATTAATGCTGAATAGAATGCTTAAATTATGAAAAAATGGCGCATTAATAGGATAACTATATACTAAGTGCCTAGATTCGGCATACCTGGTGTCATCAGTCATATTATCTAACTTAGCAATAGCGTGTAATTGTTAAATTGATGTGCTTGCAATCTAGCGACCATCTGAACTCACTAAATTGCTTCAATAAATAATAAGTATAACGGCTTATATTACTTTTTTTGAAAAAATAGAAAATATAATGGCCTATTAACAAAGCTATTAACCGTATCAAGATCGAGCCGATAAACCAAGACGACTTGCAAAAGGAGATTAAATGAAGCTACATAACAATATTCCCTATAATAAATAATAGGGATAAATAAAATATAAACCACATCATAGTAGATATTAAACATAGCTGTAAATAATATGTACTATAATCAATAGCTATTCTTAAATAATCATTCTTACATAGCCACTATGTAAATATATTATAAATTCAGTATATTTTAATTAAATATGTCTGGTTTATTTCTCTATTTTGACTTAAAAAATAGATATCATTGTATATACAATATATGATTGTATTTAAATTATTATCAATGTGTTAATTGAAAACAGCGTTCAAGACGACTAAACCCTAAACCATTCACCTTGGTAACTTTAATTTGCACCTGGATCCGTTCCTTAATTGCATCAATATGGCTAATGATACCAATCATTTTACCAGAGGCATTTAAATTATCCAGCGCATCTAAAGCTATATCTAATGTTTGCGTATCCAAAGAACCAAATCCTTCATCAAGGAATAATGTATCAATGGTAGTTTTATGACTCACTAAATCCGATAAAGCCAACGCTAGTGATAAACTTACTAAAAAACTTTCACCACCTGATAGTGTATGCGTATCACGTACTGCTTCAGCTTGCCAACTATCAATCACTTGTAATTCTAATTGATCACTTGCTTTTCGTCGTAAAATATAACGTCCATATAAACGTGTTAATTGTTTATTAGCTAAATAAACCAAATTATCTAGCGTTAATCCTTGAGCAAATCGGCGGAAACGATTACCATCGGCTGAGCCAATCAACTCATTGAGTAGCGCCCAATCTGCAACACATTGTTCATTTTGTTTTATTTGTTGCAGTAATTCTTGGTGTCTGATACCGCGTTTCGCATCAGCATTAAGTTGTTCATTAATTTCACCTTGTCGTAATGTGTTATCTTTAATTTCCGCCTGAATTTGTGCTATTGTTTCTACAAGATCTTCAGAAGGAATATCACTTGTTAGGCAGGCAAATTGACATTGCCGATGTTGTATAATTTGTTCATTAAGTTGTGTTAACCGTGTTTCAGCATCCTTTTGTTGATGAAACAATTGTTGCTTTAAAGTTAATAAATAGTGACGTTCCTCTAAGGAAAGTAATGCGTCCAGAAAAGCTGTTAAATCACAAAATCCCTTTTCTATCAGATACTGTTGCAATGTAGCCTGTATATCAGATAGTTGACATTCATCAATCCTTAATTGCTTTTCAATCGCTGCGAGCTCACCCTCATTACTTTTTAAGGAAAGCTGTAGGGTTTGATTCTTTTTTAACACCTGCTCATACACTGTTTCAAATTTTCTCTGTTCTTCCTTAAGTATATTTCTAACATACATTACATTTTTATCACCAAAACGTTGATTTCGTCGCTTTTGTAAGCGAGCAATATCTGTCTGCAGGGTATCACTCGTCATTTTTAATGTTACTAATATATCCTTTGTATGTTGTAGCTGCGAGACATGTTGTTCTAAATCGATTTCTTGTTTATGCCTTAATTCAACAAGTTGTTGTCTGTATTGCTGCTTCTCTTGCCAGGACAACCATTCATTACGTCGCTCTATTAACCATTTTTCTGATAATTCCGGTGCGGGAAGTGTAAAACCAACGCGTTGCAAACTATGTTCAATATCGTTATTTAAAGTATGTAATTCAGCTAGATAACCTTCAATAATATGTTGAATGTGCGTGCATTTTTCTGCTTGACGCTGTAAGTTTTGTTCAGATAATTCTTGTTGATGCCTAACCTGCTGATAAGTAAGATTGAGTTGCATATGGTCATCATATTTTTGTCTAACGTATTTCTCTGTTTTATCAATATGATAAAGACGATCATTAATATTTTGTTGTTGTTGCTCATTTTGCGTTATAAAGACTGCTAGTGAACCGAGCTGATTTAATTTAGGTTGTTGCTCAAGTGATTGACATTGCTGTTGCCATTGATTAGCACGTTGCTGCTGTTGAGATTGCAGCATAGATCGTTTTTCAGCTAATTTTGCTAATTGTTCATCAATAGCCTTAATATGGCCAGCAAGATCACATCCTTGCTGTCGATTTAATTCAACCTGTTGCTCAATATCGTCAGGTGTAGATTCTGTAGAACATATTGTATGGGGTAACCCAGGATGCTGGCAAGAGCCACAAAGAGGGCATGCTTCACCCTCTTTTAACTGTAGTTGAAAAGGCGTTAAGACAGCTTGTTTTTGTTGATGATTTAGCTGTTCTCGCTTTTGGCGTATGCTCTGATATTGTAATTCAAGTTGTTTACGTTGTTGCGTTAGTCGATCGCTATCGCAATCAATATCACTCACTAATCCATCATTTAATAGCCAAATATCCTGTAGTCTTGTAAGTTGCTGTAATAGATCAGCATGGTACTTTATTTCTTGTTGTGATTGCAATAACTGTGACACATTGACATCCTGCGTTAATGACTGATAAGCCATCTTGGCCTGTTGCCATTGCTGGTTAGCACTTTCTACCTGCTTACCAAGTTGTACTGACTTTTGTTTCTCTGTGTATAATACCTGCTCCATGGCAATGTATCGTTCATTTTCTTCAGATAATTGATGTTTTTCGCAAGCTATTTGTTGATATAATTGATGACGTCGATTGAATTGAGGCTGCCAGCCAGCAATAGACTCGCCCAAACAATGATAATGTTTATTTTCCTCAAAAAATTTAATGAGTTCGTTTTCACATTCAATGCTTTTGGTTAGAGAAATATTAAGTTTATCAATCAGTTGGTTATGCTGTTCAATCGCGTCTTGTTGTTCTGTATACTGCTGTTGTTGTTGTTGTAATTGCTGCTTTAATTGTGCCAATTGGTGATCTAACGGTATGATTTCCTCATTTATCAGATCCTCAGTCTGCTGATAATGGATCTTATGTTGTTGTAATGCAGTTGATGCCTGTTGTAACTCCTGTTGATGCTCTAAGAAAATCGATTGATTTAACTTTTGTTCTTGTTGGTGTTGAGTAAATGTATCTTGCGTTCGCTTTAAGGTTTGCTGCTGTCTTAGCAGATTTTCATAAATTGGGCGTAATACTTCAGCAGGTTCACTTCTATCAAGTTTTTGCCATTGTAAGTTATGCTTTTCTATTTCCTCATCAACTTGCTGTTTTTCTTGATAAACAATTGAAAAATCATGTTGTAATTGTTGATCCCGCGTTAACCAATATTGTTGTTGTTGTGATTGTTTTAATTGGCAATTCAGTACTTTTTCTTGTTGTAATAGTTGATCAATTTGTTGATATAACTGCTGGCGCATTGTTTCTGTAAGTAATTCAATATCTTTACTTTGCACATAAAGTTGATCCAATGCTAACCTTGCTTGCTTATGTGCCTGAAATACTTGTTGTGATATTTTACCATAAATATCTGTCCCCGTAAGCTCTTCCAGTAATGCCGCCCGCTCTGCCGGTTTCGCATTCAAAAATGCGGCAAATTGCCCTTGTGAAAGTAACATGGATTTAGTAAAACGATTGAAATCCAGCCCTGAAATTTCAGCAATTAATCGTTCCTTTTCATTAACTTTATCTGTCAGTATTGTACCATCGACCAGGTAAGCCAATTCTACTTTTGGCAATTGTAATTTACCTTTTATTTTCCCTTTTGCCCGACGCTGACTCCAAAATGCCCGATAACAAATCCCCTTTACTTCAAATTCAACTTCAGCAAGAGACTCTGCCGTATGATGTGTCATTAATTGATTTTGGGTTGCTGATATTTTTAAACGCGGCGTTTGATGATAAAGCGCTAAACAAATTGCATCAAGTAAGCTTGTTTTTCCGGCACCGGTTGCTCCCGTAATCGCAAATAATCGATTCTCACTAAAGGGTGATTGTCTAAAATCAATATACCACTCACCTTTTAATGAGTTAATATTTTTAAATCGTAAACTCAAAATCTTCATTTAGGTCTATTCTCTCGATTACTTTTTTTATTGCCCAATAGTCTCATTATCAACAATTTGCTGAAATAACGTCTTTAATCGCTGTTGTTGCTCACAAGAAATCACTGTTTCTTCTAATGCAAGACGCCGTTGAAATACCTCATCAACACTGAGCTCTGTTAATGTTTCTTTAGCCTCCTTGCCAATCATAATTTGCTGTTGAGCTTTACAGCGCCGAAGAAGTAAAACCTCAACAGGTAAATCTTCTGTTAAGCTATCAATTTTTCTTTGAATATCAGGTAAATAATCTGATGTATTAACTTCAATATCTAACCAGATAGACTGTGTTATTTGCTGCGATGACGAGTCATAATTCATCAATTGTTGGCTAATTTCGTCTATATTGCCTTTTATTAGTGCCATCGGCTGAAATAATGGAACTGGTAATGGGGTGATCTGAGGCAACATGCGCTGAGATGATGAAGTGTCTTCACAAAACTCAATCAAAAGTACATTTTTTTGTTGGCCAACTTCATCAAAACTTAATGGAATCGGTGAGCCACTATAAAATATAGTCTGATTACTGGTGACCTTTTGCGTCCGATGAATATGCCCAAGTGCTATATAATCGGCCTCTGGAAAAGCACTGGCTGGAAATGCCTCCAGTGTTCCAATATAGATTTCACGTTCAGATGATGACTGTGAAGCACCAACTGTTGTCAGATGCCCAGTCATAATAACAGGTAAATGGTATTCTACTAAAGCTTGTTTTTTCTTAGCTAATTGAAATAAATCATGATAGTAATCGCTAATTGCATTGATTAATGCCTGTTGTTTTTCTGATGAAGACTGACCAGGCTGACTTATTAATAAATCGCGGGGCCGAAGAAAAGGTATTGCTGCGACTAATGCTGCGGGCTGCGATTGCTTATTTTTTAATGTCACAATAGCTGAATCTAAATCTTGTAAGGGTGTTGTAATCACCACAGTATTTAAACATGACAACAGCTGACTGGATTCATTAAGCATCGCTACCGAATCATGGTTACCTGCAATAAGAATCAATTGACAACCAGTGGATTGAATATCAACAATAAATCGATTATAGAGTTCTCTAGCATAACTTGGCGGTGTACCCGTATCAAAAATATCCCCGCTAACGATAACTGCATCGACTTGGTATTCATTAATACAGTTAATTAACCATGTTAAAAAAGCTCGATGCTCCGCTGCTCGGCTTTTTGTATAAAAGTGTTGTCCCAAATGCCAATCAGAAGTATGAATTATACGCATAATACTGTTTATCACTTACCGTTCACTGAATTACGGTTTTAATTAATTATCTATTTTGTTTTGTTGTATTTATTAGTGCAATCATTATTTATTATAATTAATTTTTATTGTCGTTGGCATTTATAAAATTAACAATAATAACTCTTGTTGGTAATTAACATATGCTTAGCAAATTATTCCAATATTTCATACTTATTGTTATTTAATGTTGATTTCATTTATATAAAGTAATGTCAATGTAATAATTTGCATACGGGTAAAGCTCAAGAATTAACAATAATCAGTTTTTATTGAATAACTTGGCCTAATTGAAAAAGAGGTAAATAGATAGCAACCACTAGGCCACCAACAATAATACCGAGAATAATCATACTGATAGGTTGTAATGTCTGTGTCAGCTGATCTGCTAATACTTGTGTCTGTTGTTCAAATAAATTAGATAAACGCATAAGCATCAACTCTAATGTTCCTGATTCCTCACCTATTCTAATAAATTGACTTACCATCGGCGGAAATAAATTATCTTGACTGATTGTCAGATAAAATGGCATGCCCTGCATGAGGCATATCATATGCCGTTCAATATGTGACTGATATATCTGCTGATCGATAACCCGTGATGCTACACGTAATCCTTCAGCTAAAGTAATACCGGCTTGCTGCGTTAACGCCAATATTCTAAATAATCTTGCTAAGCAACCTGTGGTAATCAATACTCCATAAAATGGTATTCGTAATGACCAATAGTGTTGATAATAACGCCATCGAGAAGACTTTTTGTAACTATATTGTGCAAGATAGAGCATAATAAAGCTTATAATAAAAATATATCCACCATAACACCGAACGATTGCACTATAATCGATTAATTTTTGTGTAAACCAGGGTAATTCAACACTCATACTATGATAAATTTCTGAGAATTCGGGTAAAACATAGGTAACCATTAATAAAACAACGATAAACATAACGAAAAAAACAAATAATGGATAGCGTAATGCTTTAATAATCCGTTTTTTTAATGCTAATAGAGACTGTTGTTGTTCGGCTAATTGCGTGCAACACGTAGCTAATTCGCCAGTTAATTCACCGGTAGCAATAATTTGTCGGTAATCTTGCCGAAATAGTTGTGGAAACTTTTCAAGTGCTTCAGAAAATGGCGTACCTTTTGTTAATTCATCGGCTATGTTCGTTAACATATAACGCCAGCTCATCGATGTATGCTGTTGGGCCAATAACCGTAATATACTTACCAAAGGGAATCCAGCTTGTAACATTACGCCCAATTGTTGGGTGATCATTATTTGCTGCTCCAACCAACGGTATTTTAACGAAAATCGACAACGCCGTTTTACTTTTATTGGTATAATGCCCTGTAACATAAGCTGTTGCCGGGCAGCTAGTGTTGATTGGCTAACAATATCGCCTTTATGTAATTGACTAAACTGATCATAACCTTGCCATGAATAAATGAATTCCATCATATTGAAAATCCCTATATTTCTTTTGTCACTCTCCCTAATACACGTTCTATTTCGCTTAGTGACGTTATTCCTTCAGCAAGTTTTTCCATTGCGGATTGATATAACGTCATCATTCCTAACTGCAACGCCAGTTGTTTAAGTTGACGAGTCGAGACATTTTCAAGTAATGCTTGCCGGATATCTGTCGTCATAGGCAATAATTCATAAATAGCGGTTCTACCATGATATCCATCTGTACAAGCATTACAGCCGACTTCTTGCCAATATGGCTGGCATAGACGAGACGCATTATCATAAGATGCCAATTTTATTGTTGTGCGCTTTTTACAATAAGCACATAAACGACGCACTAATCGTTGTGAAATAATTAAATTAAGTCCTGATACCAATAAATAATCTGCAATCCCCATCTGCTTGAGTCTGACCAAGGTATCTATTGTTGAATTGGTATGCAATGTTGACAAAACTAAATGTCCTGTTTGGCCTGCTTCCATAGCAATATTTGCTGTTTCATGATCACGAATTTCACCTACCATAATAACATCTGGATCTTGCCGTAATAACGCTCGTAGTGTATGACTGAATGATAGACCTATTTTATTATTAATTTGTGTTTGATTAATGCCTTGTTGCTTGATTTCGACAGGATCTTC
The DNA here is from genome assembly GCA_945288535.1 of uncultured Enterobacterales bacterium. Classification (GTDB taxonomy): domain Bacteria; phylum Pseudomonadota; class Gammaproteobacteria; order Enterobacterales; family CALYQQ01; genus CALYQQ01. The sequence goes on from CALYQQ010000014.1 coordinate 70,309, forward strand.
GATAGTACAGATATTACGAGAAGCTTGATTTAACCATTGCATACCACTATATAATGTTACTGTTTTACCACTTCCTGTAGGGCCCGTTACCAGAATAACACCTTGCGGTAAATTGAGTGCAGTAAGATAATCTTGTTGTTGTTGCATCGTCATACCAAGCTGTTCTATTGTTATTAATTGTTTTGCTGCCTCAATTATTCGTAAGACAATTTTTTCCCCACCTATAACTGGCAAGACAGAGACTCTTAATGCATAATGTTTATCTGCAACCAAAAGGGTTAACTGACCATCCTGAGGTAAGCGTTTTTCAGCAATATCTAATTCAGCCATCACTTTAATTCTGACAATCAATCGGGATAAAGCCAAAGAAGAAGGCAAAGCCATATCATACAACACACCATCAATCCGTTGGCGAATTCGATAACGAGAACCAAAAGGTTCAATATGAATATCAGAGGCTTTTTTTAATAATGCCTGTTGCAATACCTGATTTATAAAATGAATAATGGGTTCATTACTATGGTGGTTTAGCTTATAGACCCCTGATTTTGTTTCAACTTCATGCTGTTCGCTCTTATTATCTAACATGTTGCTCGCTTGGCGTTGATTCTGAAAATAACCATCATCTATTAAGTTACCATTCTGATGCGCGATTTCCTTTTGCAAGCGAGTTGATGTATTGGCTATAGGCATCATATAACGGGCCATTTCTTGTTGAGCCGATTCAAACGCCTTTTTTGTCCATATTTCATTCACTATTTGGCGATGACTAATAAAACGTAATGTAGCCTGTTGTTGTGCTGATAAAGGTTCTACTGTTGCAACGGTTAACACATCTAATGTTATTGTTATTGGAATAATGTTTTCTGCCATACAATAGGTGCTTAACTGTTCGTCGATATCAGATAAGAGACCTTGAATAGCATTTGTCTGTTTATCTTTATTTGTCATCTAGTTAATCCTGATCTGCAAAACGAAAAACAGTATTACACGCCTCATAAAGCGTAGTATTATTGTTAATATTACAGTTACGCTGCCAAATAATATTGCCCGTATTAGTATTAAATTGTGGCACTAAAATGACCGTAAGTCCTGATAAGCTGTTTTGTCCCGTGATAGTTATTTTACCTTGATCAACGTTAACCTCTTTAACATAACGAGATGATGTCGTTGGCATAATATTATTGCTACCCATATTACAATTATGATGGTTACCATGCTCAAATAAACATAATTCAATCGCTGTTCTATAAGAAGCTGTCAACTGTAACATGTCTGTAAGCGCTGCTTTTTGGATATATCCCTGATATGCAGGAATACCAATTGTAGATAGAATAGCAATTACTGCTATGGCAATCATTAGTTCAAAAAGAGTAAAGCCTGCTCGCTTTTTCATATAACCTCCTATTAAATAAACACGAATTGAACATAGCAGGCACGTATTTAATAAGTTAGCATTATTATTGGTAATACGATGCTTGATAGAATAAACTAGAAAAAATAACAAAATGGAACATAAATATTGTGATTATTATATAAATTAGCTCGGTCATAACTATCTGACGAACGAATAAAATATCATCTATGTTTATATATTTTTGAGGTAATCAATGAGGATTAATAATGGCTGGTTATCACATGTACAACGGATTATGTCACCTTATTATGATGACAGGCCAGATAATGAAAATCCTTCTCTATTAGTTATTCATAATATTAGCCTACCGCCAGAACAGTTTGGCGGACCTTATATTACGCAATTGTTTACTGGACAGTTGGATCCCAATCAACATCCTTACTTTGCACAAATTTATCAATATAAAGTTTCTGCTCATTGTTTAATTCGTCGTCAAGGTGAAATAATACAGTATGTTTCTTTTAATAAACGCGCCTGGCATGCTGGCGTTTCCTGCTTTGCTGGTCGTAAAAAATGCAATGATTTCTCCATAGGTATTGAACTTGAAGGAAGCGATAATCAACCTTTTACAGATCAACAATACTGTAAATTACTTCATGTGACGCATTTATTAATGCAGACATACCCTATTACCATAAATAGAATTACCGGGCATAGTGACATTGCTCCCGGTAGAAAAACCGATCCCGGCGCCCATTTTGATTGGATACGTTTTCGCACCGGATTAGAAATATTCTTAAATGAGACATAGTTATGATGTTATTTTCTTTATTAATTGCACTGGCAATAGAACGTTTATTTAACTATCACCATCATCCTTTTTTACAAAAAATAATGCATTCTTGTTTTAAAAAACTTAATGAGCCCTCTTTAACTAAAACATTTATATTGATGATAAGTGTGGGATTGGGTTTAGGCTTACTTTTTTACGTAATTAAGCCTCTTCTTTTCGGTCTATTCACCTTATTATTGTCCATTGTCATCTGTTGGTTATGTATTGGTGCTGGTAGTATTCGTAAACACTATCGTGCTTACCTTGATAAGGCATCACACGCGCATCCGCATGCTATCGAACAAATGTCAGAGGAATTCTCACTTATTCATGGGTTACCAGATGAAGAAGATGCACAATTAACCGAATTACAAAATGCACTTTTATGGATTAATTTTCGTTATTATCTTTCCCCCCTATTTTGGTTTATTTTTCTTGGTCCAATTGCACTTGGTGTATACGCTGTTTTACGAAATTACCAAACCTGGCTAGCCCAACAACATGATCCTTATTCCAGAAAAGTATCCGGTATTGATAAGATCCTTATTTTTGTAGAATGGCTCCCCTGTCGACTAGCAGGTATTGCCTACGTAATACTAGGCAACAGCGATAAAACCTTTCCTATTTGGCTCGCGTCACTCAGCGATTTTTCTACACCACAATACCTGGTCATTACGACGTTAACCCAATTATCATTGCAAGATAAACGTAATAACGATCCCGTTCTTATGCCAATAATAGCGGTCAAACTAGCTAAAAAAGCGACCATTTTTTTTATTATTATTTTATCATTTTTAACTATTTACGGTGCAGTAAACTGAGTTCGTTATTATGATCCGAGATATTAAAAAAACATATTGATTATTGGATGAGCACACCTAATTAATGCCCTGCTAAATAAACATAAAATTTAGCAGGGCACTAATTATAACAAATGAAGGGTATTGATAATTTTCTTGAATGACTTATTATTACCTCTCTCTAAAGGCTTCTCTCGCTTTATTAAATGGTTTAAATAAATAATCTAATATCGTCTTTTTGCCCGTATGAATTTCGACAGTCGCAACCATTCCAGGCACGATGCCAAAGGTTTGTCCTTGTTTATTTTGCAAGCTATCGGTTGTTGTTTTAATATATACGCGATAATAATAGAGATCACGATTAACCTCATCTTGTATTGTATCAGGTGAAATTAATTCCACTTCCCCATTTAATCCGCCATAAATTGAATAATCATAAGCACTAATTTTTACCGTTGCTTTTAGTCCGGGGCGGATATAAGCAATATCTCTTGGTGATATCTTTGCCTCGATTTGTAATCGTTCATCAATCGGAATAATTTCCATTAATTTACCATTAGGCGGAATAACACCACCGATAGTGGTCACCATAATATCTTTAACAATGCCTCTCACAGGTGAAGTAATAACTGATCGCATAAGCGCATCCTTACGCCCTAAGATGATTTGTTGTTGCGATTCTATATCGGCATTCACTTTAGCTAGCTCTTCTCTGGCGCGTACCATATATTGGCTTTCTATTTCAATGCGTTTTGCTTTAGTCTCGGTAAGTTGCCGACGTAATCTTAAAACTTCCACACTACTGGCAGCGCCTTTTTTGACTAATGGTTCCGTCATACTAAGTTCCAGCTGAATTAAATCGGCTAGTTTTTCTAGTGAAACTACCGATTCTTCTAATGAATTGCGTCGGGATTGATATAAAGCTGTTTCAAGTTTTATTAAGCCCAAATCCATTTGAATATCCTTTGGAAAAACCAAAGGTGTACTATTTACTTCAGCGGTAAGACGTGCTGCCGTTGCTTGTAAAGCTTGTAATTTTGCCTGACTTTCGCCAACAACAGCCAGTAATCGCGTGGGATCGAGTCGTGCTAAAATTTCACCTGATTGGACCAACTGTCCTTCTTTTACTTGCAATGAAGCTAAAACGCCTCCATCTAATGACTGAATAATTTGTCCTTTTGAGGAGGCTATTACTTTGCCTGTACCGAAAGAAACTTCGTCCAAATAAAACTGGGATGCCCAAATAAAGAACACAACAAGCCCAGCAACAATGATCCAAATTATTCGTCTGGAAGATAAGGATGCATTACGATTAATATCCCAGTCAGATTGTTGAACTATTTTCATGTTTACCCCATATTATAAAGTAAGATTTGACTGGGCCGATAATTTTGACAAAATGACTTGTTTTGCGCCATCTAGCACAATTTTTCCATTGTCTATTACAATAATACGATCAACTAATTGCAATAAGGCAGGTCGATGTGTAGCAATAATTAATGTATGTTGTTTAAGCCATTGAGATAAAGCCTGTACAACATGATGTTCCGTTACATCATCCATTGACGCAGTCGGTTCATCTAATAATAAAACGTTGGCTGGTTTAAGAAGCGTTCTAGCAAGAAGGAGCGCTTGTTTTTGACCACCTGATAAGCCTGCTCCTCCCTCCTTTAGCATATAATCTATACCTTGATGTTTTTGCACTATAGATAAAGCGCCCGATATTTGTAATGCCTGAATAATTTCCTCATCAGTAGCGAGAGGATGCCCCATAATTAAATTTTCACGTATTGAACCAAAAACTAACCGTGCATTTTGAGATAACAAACTGACATCACGACGAACATCCGCTTGATCTATTTTAAAAAGATCAGTACCATCCAGGAGAACTACACCTTTTTGTGGTTTTGCCATACCTGATAATAAGCGTAGTAAGGTTGATTTACCTGCTCCCATGCGCCCTAAAATGCCAATCCTCTCACCAGCTTTAATCTTTAATGATGTGATATTTAGTGCAGGTTCTTTATCTTTTTCTGAATATTGTAATAAAAGCGATCCCAGCTCATAGTGCCCAAACAATACAGGTCGATGCAAAGGTTTACCGTTTACTGGATAATCAATAGGCAATTTCATTAATTTAGAAATTCCTTGGTAAGCTATCTTTGCCTGCTGCAATCGCGTTAAAATTGCGGTCCATTGTGAAAGGGGACCTATCATACGTGACGCGAGTATAGAACTTCCGACCAATGTTCCTGTCGTAATACTTCCTTTAATGACAAGAAATGTTCCCATGAGTAATATTGATGCATAGACTAACGTTTGTAATTCTTGCGTCCAGGTTAATAAAAAACTAATTAGCCGTCTTTGTTTGATATTAATAGATGCCTGAACACTATTACTTTGGTTCCATTGATTTTGGAAACGGTTTTCGGCACGTAATAGTTTTATGTCTTCAACAGCTTCAACCGTTTCTATAATAATGGCATTACGTACTGCTGATTCCCGCATACCTAACTGTGCAAGCTTTGCTAATGGTTTTTGTAATAATACACCAGGCAAAATAAGAATTGGCAAAGCCGCAGTAGCTACATACGCTAATGGCCCACCAATAATAAATAACACAACGAGAAAAACTAAAACAAAAGGCATATCAACCAAGGCATTAACAGTGGTTGACGTAACAAGATCTCTCAATTGATCCAATTCACGTAATTGAGAAATAAATGAACCCGTTGAAGCTGGTCTCACATCATTACGTAATCGTAATGCTCTCCCATATACCGTATCAGAAATACTTAAATCAACTTGTTTACCAATAATATCTGATATATGTGTCCGCGATACTCTTAATAAAAATTCAAATAATATAGCAAGTAATACACCTAAGAAGAGTGCCCATAATGTCGCATGGGATTGTGCAGGTATAACACGATCATAAATTTGCATTGAGAATAAGACGGCTGAAAGAGCCAATAGATTCGCAAAAAAAGAGGCCAGAATAACTTCACTATAACCACGCCAACCTTGAATAATACTTTTCCAAAACCAATTTTCTTTATAGGGTCTTATATAATCATCTACACGTGCATCGGCGATGGTCGATTCCGGCCGAATAATCACAACACGGGTTGCACGTTTTTGCAAATCATCCATAGATAAATCAATCGATAAACCTTCATCATCAGGCATAAATAAGGATACTCTTGATTGCTTATCTATTTTAGTAATAACACCTATTTTATCTTCTGTAAGTTCAACAATAAGAGGCAAACGCCATGGATCGATTGCTTTTACAGTAAATGGCTGAAAACGTAGTGACATCCCTAACTGACGTGCCATTAAGCGTAATAATGTATCTTTATCACTCTTTTTTTGCCACTCAAGAGCAACCCTGACATTTTCATCAGAAAAATCTAGACGATAATGATGGGCTATCATGATGAATGCCGTTAGCCACGGTTGATAAGGTAATTGCTTTACCATGTTTGCACTCCTAAACGACTATCAATCATTGATTCCAGATTAAAGAGATGTCTGGCATTACCACTAACAATGGTGTAATTCAAGTAATAGCGCCAAAGATCATATTGCGTATTAATTTCTTCTAACTCAACTTGATAAACTTCTTGTTCTGCATTGAGTAAATCGAGTAATGGCCGTGTACCTAGCGTATATTGATCTTCATATAAAATGCGCGTCTCATTAATCGTTTTTTTGCGCATAGTCAAAATAGACAACTGCTGCTTAGCGCCATCGATAAGTTCACGTAACGATCTAATTTGCTCATTTAAATCCAGCATCGCATTTTCAATGATAAAATTAGCGGAATTTAAAAATTGTTTAGCGGAACGAATGCGTGCGGTGCGTCCTCCTCCAGTAAATAAGCTTTGTGAAACATTTAAACCAATATAATTATAAGTACCACGATTATGACCAGTAGAAGGGTTATCACCATACAATGTTTTTTCACTTGAACCCACTAATGAAATTGTTGGATAAAGTTCGGCATCAGCACCATCAATTTGAGATTGTGCAGCAGCTTGATTTGCTTTAGCTGCCATAATGGCAGGGATTTTTTGTGGATCAATTTTTAGTTGAAATAAAGAATCATTAAAAAGTTGCTGAGATATAGGTTGTAAAGTACTATCTTGATACTGACGTCCTAATAGTTTTTCCATCCGAACGCGCGCATTTTTAATTTCGGTTTGAACACTTGATAATGTCGCTTCAGCAGCGATCAAACGTGACTTAGCCTGAACTGTATCAGATTTTGTTGCAATGCCACTGTCAGAACGTGATGTTGCCAGATTAACAATATAAGCCATGCTATTGATAAGTTGTTTTGTCTGTTCTTCAACATGTTGTAATCGTTTAAGTGCAATAACGACGTCACCTGTTTGTGCAATAATATCATCAACTTGTGCTAATACCTGTGCTTTTTGTTTTTCAACTTCGCTTTTTGCATTGTCGACTTGACTACGCACTTTGCCAAAGTCATAAAGCATTTGCTGCGCACTAAGTTTAGGGCCAACAGATTGTCTATCTTTATAAGATACATGGCTTCCCTGCATACTTAAACTTACTTGGGGATAATAACCTGCCTTTGCTGCATCAACCATATCCATCTGACCATAGTAGCCTGATAATACAGATTTCAAATTGGGATGGTGTATTATGGCAATACAAATGGCATTTAATAACGATAAAGACGACTTAGATTTATTATCTGCTCTTTGACATTGATATTTTGTCTGTGTTATTTGCTTTGCTTTAATCATATTATCAATGCCATTATTTTTTATGGCGGCTATAACCGTATAGGGTAATAACAGGCTACATAATAATACATAAGCAAATGCGTTGTTTTTAATAATTAAAAACGTCATATTGATTTAGAATTACATTTTAAATATGGATGAAATGGTGCGTTATTAACACAATGTGTTCAAGATGCATTTCCATATTGATTAGAAGTCAAGAACGTCATTACTAGAAGCAATCACAGTGTATCTTCCATGTTTAATAAATCATCTATATCGTGTTATGTATCTTTTAAAGTGTAGTATAGTTTGAAAAAAAATACGTCCCTTATACGTAATATATAAGGGACAATATTTATTAATTATTAATTAAACAATTTGATTATTAATTAATAATGTCATTAAGTCCGTTTCAACTTCATTAAGTGTCACTAATTTAGCAAAATCAAAATTAGTTGCACTACCATCTCTGTCAATGCTCACGACACTATTGCCATCAATTTGCTCAACTTTAATATAATTCAGAATGTCTTTTGAATTATAATTTAGTTTCTTCTCGCCTTCGTCCATATAAAATGCAATAGATCCTTTAAAGTCGAGTAAATCTGTCAAATTCAAAATGTCCGCATTATTATCGGTAAGAGTATTACCAATATGGAATCCATTAATAATATCACTACCATTACCACCTGTTGCATCTAATGTGTTCAATAACCTATAAACAACAGTGTCATTGCCGCCATTAAACAGATTGTAAATATCGTTACCACCATTTCCCTGGAATAAATTATCAGCCGCATTATCAGTAAAGATATCATCATAACGACTACCGATGATGCCTTCAATGCTGATCAATTTATGATTACCCATACCAGTAGCGATACCAGCTTGCAAATCAACATTCATTGCTGCATTTGACGTACTATAGTCAATTATATCAAGCCCGTAAGAATTCCATTCTTTTTGACCATTTTGCAAATAATGCCAACCACCGGCACCATTATAGGTATCATCACCAAATGAACCATAAAATGTATCATTGTAACCTGTACCAACTATACCTACCTGGGTGGTTGATACGACATCGCTATCATTTTCAGCAATCAGAACAACTGCATCATGAGCTTTTCCCGTAGTCAAATTACCCCAATGGGTATTTACAGTACTTTCAGTATAACCTCCCAAATTACCACCACTGCCTACGTGATTTGCTACACCATTAGTGATGCGTAACATTTGAATTGAATAAGTTTCATTAGGATCTAATCCATAGAAATGAAGTAATCCTGTACTATTATTTGAACCAGATGATTGAGGGTTAAGTACCTGGCTTGCAATACGCTCACCTTTGCTATTGTAAAGATGGACGGTATTACCAAAGAATACATTCACGCCTTCCGCATCAACAATGCGAACATGTAAGCTTGTTCCATCTGCAACAATATTCTTGTTTTCCATGAATACCGCTTTGTTAGAATTGTATATCATCGCATCTATGGCACCGTCCCAGTTATAGTCAATTGCAACTGCACCGAGAATTGAACTCAACCCCGTAAAGTTTGGTAATAATTTTTGATTTCCCCATTGGCCGTTTTCTCCTGGATTAATGAATAATGAAATAGATTGTAAGAGGTTCGTGCTACGAGAGAACTTTATAACATCCATCTTACCATCTAAGTTCCAATCAACCGCAAGTGACGTTCCCGCACTTACGTTATCGCCAAACCATAACACATCACTATTATTGGTAAGTAACCCACCTTTACCATCATTCAAATAAATACGACTTTCATTCTCTGAACGTCCTAATCTGGCACTGGTACCTGTTCCTATGAATAAATCCATATACCCATCATTATTGAAATCAGCCCAAACCATTGACTGCAACAGATCTCCTCTATCGTCACTACCATTAGATTGAAAAATTCCATTATAATTAGTGATTTTGTTAAATTTGAGTCCATCATTGTACAAAATACCTAATGATGTACCATCATAGTTATAAGATTTACCCGCCGGATCAGCATCACTATGGCCAACTAGTTCAATTGTTCCATTATTATCTATATCAACACTAGATACTTCATGAAGAATACTGAGGTCTTCACTTATTGCTCCCCCTGGTTTACCCGTATTATTAACCAATGATAATGTGCCATTTTTATTTTCTAATAAACTAAAAGAGCTTGTTTTTTCAGAGGTTGATATAAATGCATCAACATAGCCATCACCGGTTAAGTCAATTGCAATAGTACCTCCTATATGTTGGAACCAAAGATTCTCTTCGTTTACTCTAAGATTTATCCCTTGGTAAGTACCATCCTCATTTTGCATCCATAATGAAGTATTTCTTCCCACAAAATCACTTTTCATACCTAACACATCATCTAAACCATCGCGATTTAAATCAACAAATGTTGCAGATGTCATAAAACCATTATACCCCCCACTAATAACACCTTGCGGTTGAGCTAGGTAGGTATATTGCATATTATCGCCGGTTTCATTCACCATAGTATAAATTGAGCCGGTATTAATGCCGAGCTTTGGTGATTGGAAGAATGACCAATTTCCATCTTTTAATGTGACAGCTGCTGAATTAACACCCAACCATCCATCAGTCATTTGATTCCAGGCTTTGTTATTATTCACATAGTCAAGATTCGTTATTTTTACTGCAATATCGGTTGTTTCCTGTAATTGCGAATGATTGCCTGCTTGATCCCAGACAATAAAACCGAGTGAAGAACGTCCTTCAGGCAAGGTTGTAGATAAATTCCAATCACCATTATTATTCGCTCTAATAAATGAGATAACTTTATCAATACCTTCTTGATAAATACCATCATTATTCACATCTTGGACTAATGAGACAATTTCATTTGCTTTTACCCGACCATATTGTGAACTAGTAAAGACGTAATTAGAAGATGTATCCGTATAAGTAGGTATCGCTGGTGCAAATTTCATATTTTCAGGTGCATCCAGGTCAATAATAACTGTATAACCATTTTTGTTGAAACTACTATCATCAGCAACATTGCCGTATATATCAGAAATACGTAAATGAAATACTGTAGTTGTGCTTTGTGTAACCTCACCTAAGTCATACGTCCATCTCAGTCCATTTACGTTGACATTTTGCCATGTTGATCCATTATCAGTAGAAATCTGTAAATTAAGCAATTTTGCTAAGGTTGAACTTAACATACCTGAAATAACAACGGTTTGATCACGAGTCACCAGGTCTTGGTCAGTCGCTGTTTCGCTTTGACTATACTTAGATAATTGACTTAATCCATGTGAAGTATCAGTGGTAATTCCAATAGTGGACGTTAAACCACTCACACTTGGCTTATCAACTGGTGGATGATTAGTAATCGTGGTTGGTGAACTAATATTACCCGACGCATCAGTAGAAATGACTCTACCATTTAAGATGGTTGGTAATAGATTTGCAGGGAATTCCCAGCTACCATCTGCTTTAACGGTTGTCGTACCACGTATATTGCCTAATTCATCTATTAATGTGATGGTCGTATTCGGTTCACCTTTACCTTTTATACCCATAATATCATTAGAGTCTATTTGAGGTGCCGTAGGTGCAATAATATCAGTAATATCGGTCATGCTAATAGTACTAATATTTCCTGCCTTATCAGTAGCAGTAAGTTTGCCACGTTGGCCATGAGACAATGGATTAGTATCAAATGACCAATTACCAGCATCATTAACTTTTGTCGAGGCAAGCACAGTATTTTTTTCATCCATCACGGTAACCGTAGAGCCTGGTTCTGCTTTACCTTTTAATCCATAGCTATTATTACTGGTAATCGTTGGTCTCGTAGGTAATATGATATCAGTGATTCCTGTATTAGCAGCAGGACTAATATTACCAGAAACATCTGTCGCCGTTACAATACCATATTTCCCATGCGGTATTGGGTTAGTATTAAATGACCAATTACCATTTGCATCAACTTGTGTTGTGCCAAGTATATTACCCTGTTCATCATAGACACTAATGCTAGAACCTAATTCGCTTCTACCTTTTAGACCATAGCTATTATTGCTATCAATTACTGGAGCATCGGGCGGAACGGTATCCGTAACACCGGTATTGGTCGTACTACTGATATTACCTGCCGCATCTGTAGCAGTCACTTTACCTCGTTGACCATTCATTAACGGGTTTTTATTAAATGCCCAATTACCATTCTTATCAACTTGTGTTGTACCCAACGTATTACCCTGAAGATCGGTAACCGTAATAATTGCACCGGGTTCACAGGAACCCTTCAAACCATAGCTATTATTGCTACTAATTTTTGGCCCATCAGGTGGAATAGTATCAGCTTCATTCGTAATAATCGATTTACTAATATTACCTGCTGCATCTGTAGCCGTTATTATTCCTTTTTCACCATGTTGAATTGGATTAGATGTAAATGCCCAATTACCATTTTGACCTACCTGCGTTGTTCCAAGTAAATGACCTTCTACATCAGTAACGGTAATAGTAGCTCCCGCTTCGCACCGACCCTCGAGACCGGAGCCGTTATTAATATCGACTTTTGGCTCATCAGGTGGAACAGTATCAGCAATGCCCGTACCAATTGTGCTACTAATATTACCGGCCACATCTGTAGCAGTCAATTTACCACGCTGACCATTTGCTAATGGATTGGTAGTAAATACCCAATTACCTTCTTTATCAACGCGCGTTGTACCAAGGACATTACCTTGAGCATCAGTCACGGTAATTGTCGAGTCTGCTTCTGCTTTACCTTTAAGACCATAAGCATTATTACTTTCAACTTGTGGTGGACGTGGTGCAATTGTATCTGTAACACCTGTTGATGTTTCTCCACTTACATTACCTGCTGCATCAATAATATGCAGTTTACCACTTTGACCATGAACAAATGGGTTAGGAATAATTGACCAATTACCTTCTGCAGAGATGACAGCTTTCCCTTTAATGTTACCGTCATCATCATATAAAATAACTGTACTGCCTGGTTGACCGGTACCACTGATACCATTAGCGTTATTACTGCCCAGATTTGGTGCATCAGGTATTATTGTATGTGCGACGCCCGTCACTGTCTCCGCACTAACATTACCGCCTTTATTGGTCGCTGTTAGTTTACCGCTTTCACCATTAGCCAGCGGATTAGGTGTCATCGCCCAGTTACCGTCTTGATCAACAGGGACACTCTGTTTCACATTGCCTTGTTCATCCGTTAAGGTAATGGTTGTGCCGCGCTCACCACTACCTTTCAGGCCAGCTGCATTATTGCTGCTAACTATCGGAGTTGACGGTATCACAGTATTTGCGACACCACTGCTAACTTCGTTACTGATATTACCAGCCGCATCAGTGGCAGTCAGTTTGCCGCTTTCACCATTAACTAATGGATTTGGCGACATTACCCAGTTACCATTTTTATCGACAATTACCGCATTTCTCACATTACCTTGTTCATCAGTTAAGGTAATAGTAGCATCTGGTTCACCTTTACCTCTCAAACCTTGGATATTGTTACTAATAATCTCAGGTACATCTGGCGCCTGCGTATCCGTAATACCTGTACTCATAACATTACTAGTGTTGCCTGCACTATCCGTTGCAGTCAATTTACCAATTGCACCATTGGCTAATGGATTTGGACTAATATCCCAGTTGCCATTTTGATCGACTACTTTAGTTGCCTTCACGTTACCCTGTTCATCAGTTAAGGTAATAATCGCGCCTGCTTCAGCTTTACCTCTCAAGCCATAACTATTATTGGAAATCAACACTGGCTCTGCCGGCGCAATCGTATCAGCAATACCACTAGCAACTTCATTACTAACATTACCTGCTTTATCGGTAACCGTTAACTTACCACTTTCACCATTAGCCAGCGGATTAGGTGTCATCGCCCAGTTACCGTCTTGATCAACAAGCGCACTCTGTTTCACATTGCCTTGTTCATCGGTTAAGGTAATGGTTGTACCGGGTTCACCTTTCCCTTTTAGACCTGATGCATTGTTGCTGCTGATCTCCGGTGCATTCGGAATAACAGTATGCGCTTCACCACTGCTGATCTCACTACTGGTATTACCGGCTTTATCTGTAGCGGTTAGTTTACCGCTTTCACCATTGGCTAGTGGATTAGGTGTCATCGTCCAGTTACCGTCTTGATCAACAAGGGCGCTCTGTTTCACATTGCCTTGTTCATCGGTTAAGGTAATCGTTGTACCTGGTTCACCTTTCCCTTTTAGACCTGATGCATTATTACTGACGATTTCTGGTACATCTGGCGCCTGTGTATCTGCAGCACCTGTAGAAACATCATTACTAACATTACCCGCTTTATCTGTAGCGGTTAGTTTGCCACGTTCACCATTAGCCAGTGGGTTAGGTGTCATCGCCCAGTTACCGTCTTGATCAACAAGCGCACTTCCTTTCACATTGCCTTGTTCATCGGTTAGGGTAATCGTTGTACCGGGTTCACCTTTCCCTTTTAGACCTGATGCATTGTTACTGCTGATCTCTGGTGCCGTTGGGATAATGGTATGCGCTTCACCACTGCTAATTTCACTACTGGTATTACCTGCTTTATCAGTGGCGGTTAGTTTACCGCTTTCGCCATTAGCCAGTGGATTAGGTGTCATCGTCCAATTACCGTCTTGATCAACAAGGACACTCTGTTTCACATGACCTTGTTCATCGGTTAAGGTAATCGTTGTACCTGGTTCACCTTTCCCTTTTAGAC